>NZ_AUMC01000003.1:0-600000 GCF_000443995.1 Bacteriovorax sp. BAL6_X | reverse complement strand
AACCAAAGGTTGGACCACACCTACCTCTGCATAAGGAACAAAAGGACACACTATGAAAAACATCGAAGCGCTAAGAAATAGCCGCGAAGATATCCTAAATTGCCAAATCAAAGATGAAACAGGTTTAAATGACTTTCAAAAGACAGCTAATGAAGTTCATATCGCCATTCCAAAAGTTGGTATTGAAAGATTTCGAATCCCTTTAAATTTTGAACACAGAGACGGAACTGTTAGATCAACAGACGCACAAGCATCTATGTTCGTATTCTTAGAAGCACACAAGACAGGTGCAAATATGTCTCGCTTCTGTAATATCCTTCAGGCCGAAGGATTAGAAAAGAATGTAAACAATCAATTCTTTGCAACAGTACTTAGAAGATATCGTACAGATCTTCGTGACTACGATACTGAACCTTTAATTCCTCAAGCTCACCTAACGCTGGACTTTAACTACCCTGTTAAGCAACAGTCATTAAAGTCAGGAAACTGGGGATGGCAATACTATAAAGTATCAATGGAAGGTGTTGAAGGACGTGATGGGATTCCTCTAATCAACCTAACAATGGAATACGAATATTCATCAACTTGTCCATGTTCTCTTTCAATGTCGAAGCAGTACGAAGAACAGTATAGAAATGGAGAGACAACTGAAGGAAGTGGTATTGCTTCTGCTCACTCTCAAAGATCTGTTGCGACAATCACTGCAACTTATAAGGCGGAGTCTAACTTCCATCTTGAAGATCTAGTTGATCTTATGAGAATTGCTCTTCCAACAGAAACTCAATCTCTAGTTAAGAGACTTGATGAGCAGGCATTCGCTATCCTTAATGGTGATAACCCAATGTTCGTTGAGCACTCAACGAGACGAATCTCTGAGGTTTTAAACTCTGCTGAAGAGATTCTAGACTGGCAAGCTAAGGTTGAGCACTTAGAAAGTCTTCACAGTCACAATGCTGTTGGATACATCAGAAAAGAAAATCCAAAAATTTAAACAAGTATAAAGGCCTCTTATTTAGAGGCCTTTTTTGTTTTAAAAAAATTAAACTTTTTTTAAAAATAGTATTGACAAGTGAGAGTGAAATCCTTATTCTAACTCCACTTCAAATCGGAGGGCGATTAGCTCAGCTGGGAGAGCGCTACCCTTACAAGGTAGATGTCGGCAGTTCGATCCTGTCATCGCCCACCACTTTTTTTGTGGTATAAATTCAAAAGAAAAAATCGGAACTCTAAAGAGTTCTTTTTTTTTGTCTAAAATCTACCTACTTTTAAAATCAGCATCATTAAAATTAGTTCTTCAATATACTCTGTATTAATAATACTTTTTAAATTTAGATTCTCAATACAATCCATTTGTCCTATTTCTAACCAATTTGTCCTGAAGAACTTGTTACAATTGGACAATGTCGGACGAATTAGTGTTCAAACAGAGAAAAAATTTACGGCCTATTTCAACTAGATTAATTTCTCCTTATCAAAACAACTAAAAAATATAGAAATTGATAAATCAATTTTTGATAACAAACAAATCGGAGGAATTTATGAAAAAAATTATCGCACTTGCTGCTGCACTACTAAGCGTTTCATCTTTTGCACTATCTGCAAATGACTCATGGGATACAATTAGAGCTGAAGTTAAAGCTAACCCAAGCCTAGAGATTTCTTCAGGGTACTCAGTATTTGTTGGCCGTATCGTTACTGCATTTGACGTTTGTGTTGAAGGTGATAACTTTGTTACTCTAAGCCAGTACCCAATCTATGAAAGAAAGTGGATCGGTGGAAGCCGTAATGGTGGTGACAGATACGAAGATATCGTTGTTGGTTACGAAACACTAACTTTCCCAATCTCAAGAGAAGTAACAAGAAAGATCTGTTTTGGTAAAGAAGACAGAAACTGTAAAACTGTAACTAAAATGGAAACTCAACCAGTTGTTAGAGATATCACTGTTTCAGAAGTTACTCGTCGTGGTGGACGTGATCACGATGACAAAGTAGAAGTACTTTTCGCTAAGTCTTTCGAAATCCCAGCTTGTAACTAATATCAAGTACATATAAAAGTTGAGGCCGAGTTTATGCTCGGCCTTTTCTTTTTCTACTGTCATCTTCCTACTCATGACAGTTAAAATTCCCCGCTCTACTGCCGTTGTCCGAGAAAATTTAAATATTCTTTGTGTTTTTTAGACATCTTCTTTCGTCAAAAATATAACCTCTACATCAAAACAACTTAATTAATTAAAGGCTTCAAATATTAAATGAATGTCTAATAAACCGGAGGAATTTATGAAAAAAATTATCGCACTTGCTGCTGCACTACTAAGCGTTTCATCTTTTGCACTATCTGCAAATGATTCATGGGATACAATCAGAGCTGAAGTTTCTGCTGATTATGATCTATCGATTTCAGGAACAACTGTATTTGTTGGTCGTCCAGTAAGTTCATTTGACGTATGTCTAGACGGTGACCAATTTGTTACTACTAGAGAATTCCCAATCTACGAAATCGTTAAAGTTGGAAAAACTCACCCAGAAGCTGACGAAGATGGATACGCATCAGTAATCGTTGGTTACGAAATCCTTTCTTACCCAACTACTTATACTTCATACAAGCAAGTATGTAATAACCGTGACAAGAACTGTAAAAGAGTTGCTTACACAGTTAACCAAAACCTTACTAAGAACGTATCTGTAAAAGAAGTAGTTAGAAGAAATGTTGGATCAAACGATCGTACGATCAAGAAAACATTATTCACTAAAGAATACGTAATCCCAGCTTGTAACTAATAAATTCAATAGCTTAAGTATTTTCCCTAAGGTACTTAAGCTATACTTTTTATAGCATGAGTAGATAACAGATTCGACTCATGCTATTCAAGCTTTCTATGGATAAAATGAACACCCCACAATTATCTCATGCGCCCCTAGCACTTATTGAGCAAGTTAGCTTAGATCTAGCAAAAAAACTAGATGAGTATAAGAGCGTAAAAATTGGTGTTCGTCTTTTTTCTGAAAAAACAGGAGTTAGTGAAAGAACACTTTATCGAATCCTGGCAAAAGAGAATAAGCCTACATATCAAACACTTTATAAAATCTATCGAGTCATTTTTAATACAAGCAACGAGTCCCTACTCTTAGAACTTGTCCCAGAAGTCATTCGAAATGAAATAAAGAAATGCAATCCAAATAAAGTCTCAGAAAAAATACAATATCATCAAGATATCGAAACTCAGATGAGTTACGATCGTACTTTTGCTGAGATATATATACTAGCGGCATGCGCGCCTATAACTAACGAGTTAATACAATATCGTTACGGAATGAGTGGAATGCTAACAGTAGAAAAAATGATTGAAATGAAGGCCCTCAGAGTCACGAAAAGTGGTCACTATAGCCTAGGTGAAAACCAAGCAAATTTTAGTGCTAAAACCTTAAAGCGTTTAGGACTATCATTAATTGAAAAGTACAGCAAAGTACAAAATGCGGAGTCATTCGGAGAAAATATCATCGCCTTTTTCGCTGATGGGTTAAGTGAAGAAGCTTATGATCGATGGCTGCAAGTAGATGCAAAGGCATTTGAGGAAAAAATTGCAATTGCAAATGAAGACAAATCAAAAGGAGCAAAGAGAGCTTTTACTTTTATGGTAACAGACACTTTGAATGAGAAGTAATATGAAGAATAATATAATAAAATTAATAGCTATCATTTCGACAATGTCGATATATGCTGGCGTTGGTGGCGTCTCAGGAGGCCCTAAACCTACTAAGGATGATTTCTCAAAGCTTGGGCCGCAAACTTCTTGGCAAAGAATTCTCGATGTAACAAAGAGAAATTTTGACGTTAAGCTTGAGGGTACAACTGTCTTTGTATCAAGACCTGTAAGTATTTTTGAAACTTGTTTAAATGGTGACGAAATTCAAACGACAAGAAAGTTTCCTATCTATAAAACAAGATATGTTGGGAAAAGTCATTACGGTGCTGACAAAGATGGTTTTAAAACTGAAATTGTTGGAAGCAAGTATTTAACATATCCAATAAACTACACAACACGCCAAAAGGTTTGTAATAATAACGGAAAGCGATGTCGTGAAGTTAAGAAAGAGGTATCAACAGAAACAATTAAAAACGTTAAAGTGAAGAAAGTTATTGTTTATAGACCAAATAGTGATAGACCTAGAGAAGTCGAGCAAGACCACTTTAAGAAGGAATACATCATTCCATACTGCCAATAAAATTCAAACAAAATAAATCAAAGGGCCGCACAAGCGGCCCTTTTTTTGTATTAAACTATACTGATTTGTCCATTTGTCATGACAAAAATAAAGAATAAGGACAATGTCTGATAAAAATGCCCATTTCCGTTAAAGAGATTGTCACCTTATATCAATCAAATTAATTTCATTTCATCAAAGCAACTTTAAAAATATAGAAATTAATAAATCAATTTTTGATAACAAACAAATCGGAGGAATTTATGAAAAAAATTATCGCACTTGCTGCTGCACTACTAAGCGTTTCATCTTTTGCACTATCTGCAAATGACTCATGGGATACAATTAGAGCTGAAGTTAAAGCTAACCCAAGCCTAGAGATTTCTTCAGGGTACTCAGTATTTGTTGGCCGTATCGTTACTGCATTTGACGTTTGTGTTGAAGGTGATAACTTTGTTACTCTAAGCCAGTACCCAATCTATGAAAGAAAGTGGATCGGTGGAAGCCGTAATGGTGGTGACAGATACGAAGATATCGTTGTTGGTTACGAAACACTAACTTTCCCAATCTCAAGAGAAGTAACAAGAAAGATCTGTTTTGGTAAAGAAGACAGAAACTGTAAAACTGTAACTAAAATGGAAACTCAACCAGTTGTTAGAGATATCACTGTTTCAGAAGTTACTCGTCGTGGTGGACGTGATCACGATGACAAAGTAGAAGTACTTTTCGCTAAGTCTTTCGAAATCCCAGCTTGTAACTAGTTATAAGCTTGGGCCTAGGTGAGCGCCTTTCCCTAAGAGGCGCTCACTATAAATAAAACTATTGGCCGAGGCACTGCTTCGGCCTTTGTAATTTTTACTGCTTAAATGAATAAAATTATGAAAAGTGGTAAGATCGCCAAAAATACTTGAGGCAAAATGAGAGAAGAAAACTCCAATATAATCAATGAGTTGCAAGAGAAGGCCATTCCTTCACTAGGGCTCAAAGAGCAAGTTGCTCTAGATTTAGAATCACACCTAAAGCAATTTAGAAGTGAATCTATTGGACTTCGTAAACTTTCAGAAAAGTCTGGTATTCACCAAAGAACGCTAAAGCGTCTATTAGCTCAAGAAAATAGGCCAGGTTATCAAACTCTTGTAAGACTATATACTTGCTTAATTGATAGCCCAAACGGTGGCCTACTTTTAAAGAATCTTCCTGAAAAAGTTGCAAATGAAATTCAAAAGAAATCTCCTATTTCAACAGTAGGAAATCTTGAATATAGCGAAGAAGCTAATAAGGAAATGTTCTACGATAAGGTTTTTGCAGAGATTTACTGTCTCGCTTCAATGTCCCCTATTACGAATGAGTATATTCAATATCGTTATGGAATGAGCGGAGCAGAAACTGCAGATCGTATGCTAGACCTTGGCGTCCTTAAGCTAACTAAGACAAATATGTACACAACTGGTGACAAGCAAATAGAGTTTTCACCGAAGCTTGTAAAAAGGCTTGGACTCAACTTAGTTGAGAAATATGTAAAGACTCAAGATGTTGATCTCGCCGAAAAAAACCTAATTGCATTCTATGCTGAAGGACTAAGTCCAGAAGGTTACCGAGCATGGCTAAAAATCGATCAGGAAGCATTTTACAAAAAGATTGAAGTAACTAAAAAAGAAGGCATGTTAGGTGATATAAAAACATTCACATTCATGGCCACTGACACAATGAGAAAGGAATAAGGTTTTATAATGAAGTCAATAATTGCAATATTATTTCTAGGAATTGCATTAAACACAGTCGCAGGAACAGGTGGAATTAGTGCATTAAATAGAAATAATGGTGGCGTTGATGCCGGTACTGGTGGAATTGTCGGCGGTGTCGACGATCTTACAGAGTTAAAACAGTACGACTGGAAGACTATTAGAAAGTATGTAAAGAAAAACTACGATTTAAAACTAGATGGAGATGTTGCTTACCTAGGTAGACATATTTCTATCTTTGACGTTTGTATTAATAATGATCAAATCCAATCGATTTCAGAGTATCCAGTCTATAAGAGAGTATGGCTTGGTGGTAGCAAGGATGGTAATCGTTATAAAGACATCGTCGTTGGTTCTAAAATTCTTACATATCCAATAGAGGTAGAAAAAGAAGAAAAAGTTTGTTTTGGGAGAAAAGATAGAAACTGTCGAATGGTTAAAACAGTTTATCGACAAAACCAAACATCAGAAATCACTCTAAAAAAAGAAGTTATCCGCAACAGAAGACGTGGAGACAGAGAGTACAAACAAGTTTTCACAAAGAAATACGATATCCCTTATTGTCGATAGTATTATAAGCCTAGGCCCTTGCGCCTAGGCTTTTTTCTTTTGTTAAAATCTCAACTTTTATCTGTTCATTAGAAATTTTAAAACGAAGCCCTTTTTTAAACTTCCCTTTTACATTATCTCTTAATAACTCTTTTGTTAGCTCAGTATCACAACGCAATTCACCTCGAGCAGTAATTGCAATCGCTTCCTCAGATGTTAAATTAACCTTCACTTCATTAATCTTAGAGAAAACAAATGGAAGAGATTCGAGATAGTTTGAAATATTTAAAAGAATATTCTCTTCGCGAATAAGAATTAAAGCATCATCCTCAGCATAGAGATTTGCATCAAATTCAACACGAGAAAGTGCAACTTCCAGTTTATTTAAAAGAGCCCCTGCTTCTACTTGTCTTTCAACAAATGCCAATTCATCAACTGCTGGTTGAATATTTTCCTTTAAAGTATCTAATTGCTTCTGTTCGTTTATTTGCTTAGTCTTTAGATCTCTAGCTTGGTTTCTTAATATATCAATAGACTTAACAATTGATTTAGACTTCTCTAATTCTTCATTGTAGCTTATTTCAAGATGACTACATTCATTCTTTAAACTAGATATTTCAAGAGATAGACCAGAAAGGATATGACGGTTTTCTCTATTTTCATCTTTTATACTAGAAATCTCTTCTTCTAACTCATCTTTTCTTAGAAGTACCTCACCTTTTAATTTTTTTGAATTAGTAATTCCAGTTGTTAGAAGTTCTTTTTCTGAAAGAACATCACTTAGTTCACCTTCAACTGAACTTAATAAGTTCTTTGCTTCAGTAAGCATACCTTGGCGAGTTAGATGCTCATTCGAAACCAGTTCTTTTTCGTCAAGCTCAATTTGCAGGAGCTCTAGCTTTTCTTTATGAAATTCTTCAACAGTCTTTAGCTCACTTACACTTTTCTCATTTTCACTATTTAACTTAACGATATCGGCCTTAGCAAATCGTATATCCTTTTCTAGCTTCTTTGCTTCTTCATTTAATTGAATCTTACGAAGAATATTTGCTTCTAAATTTGTTTCAATATCATTCATTTCTTTTTCAAGATCAGAAAGTGATACCCTAAGAGAGTAACAATCATTTTCAACTTTAGTAAGTTCTTCGTTGCTGACGATTTGTTGATTATTTAAATCCTTATGTTGCTCTAATAGGCTTAAACGAGAGCTTTCTAGTCTTTCTAGAACTTCTCCTTGATTAACAATAGAATCTTCTAATTGTAGAATAGTTCTTTCATCGCTTTCTATCATTGCCTCAATTGAAGAGATTTCAGATTGTAGTTTTTTAGATTTTTCTTGTCGCTGTGATACCTCAAGACTTAGAGAAGTTAGCTCATCATCGAGTTCCCTTTTCCTAGAAAGTGTTTCTGTATAAAGTCTCGACTCAGATTCTATCCCCTTATTTAATTCATCTAGCTCAGTCTTCATATTTTCAACCGAAGAGGTCTTCTTATTGGCCAGTCTTTCAAATTTCTTGCGTAATGAAGTAAGACTTTTAAGTTCATCTGACTTACGTAGAACTTTATCCTTAAGATTAAGAGTTTTTGAGTCCATTTCTTTAATCTTTAATAGCGCCTCATCATATGAAACTTGATTTGCATTAATTTCAAAATCAAGGGCCTTAATTTGTCCCTCAAATGTTGATATCTTAGCGTCTAAAGATTCAATCATACGAACTGTCTTATTCAGTTTGTCACATAAGCTCTCTGAAATGTTGTTAAGACGTTGATTCTCCTTAGCAAGTTCCTCGATTTCTAAACCTTTGACTTCAATACGATTGTCACCAATTTGAATGCGCCCCTTTAGACTTCCAATCTTTAAAAGTAACTCATTATTAGTTTCACTCAGTGCATTTTCATCATCAGCTAATTGTTTAATTAAGTTATTTTGAGACTCACAATCAGAATTTAGTAGCTCAAACGCAGTTTGCGACTTTTCAATTTTAGTATTTAGTAATTCGATACTTTTTCTTAAATTTTCGGCTTGATCTTGAAGTACTAGTTTTTGGTATTCAACATTCTTATGTTCGAGTCCGAGGTCAATCAGTGTTTGTCTTGCTTCAACATCACGGCCTTTTAAATCTTGTAGTTCAAGTCGAATTTCGCTAATTCGATGACTTCCCTCTTCAATTTGTTTTTGCAAAGAAGTTATCTTCACTTCACGATTTTCATTATTTAAAATAGCCTTATGCTTCTTTGTTAAAAGTTCTTCAACACTAGAATCTAGTCGTTCAACTTCACTTTGATAGTTTTGAACAATTTTTTCAAGAGAAAGTGATTGTGCTAAGACAGTGTCATATTCCTTCTTCGTTTTCTTATATTCTCTATCGAGACGATCAATTTCAATAAGAGAAACACTCTCTGTCTCTTTTAGCTCACTGATTTGTTTTTCTAAATTTTCCGAATTAATATTGTTTTCTTCGATCTTGTCTTTGAAATTTTGAGACTCAATTTTTAACAGCTGAATATCCTGTAATAGCTCCTGTTTCTTCTTTTCTCTAGAAGAAATTTCAGATTCAAGTCCTGATACTATTTCAAGCTCACTCATTTCTTGTGTACGTAGTGATTCAGACTCTCTCTCTAGCTTCTTAATCGATGTTTCAACAGAGATAATATCTTGATTTAATTTGGCCTGTTTTGAAGCAACAACCTTTAAATCTAAAAGTTGTAACTCGAGATGCTTTTCTAAATTCAACTTCTCACTTCTAACGTCTTGAACTTGCAACGTTAGTTTCTCAAGTTTTATATTCTCATTATGCTTTTTTTCGACAACCTCTTGTGTTTTTTCAATAAGTTCAGAAATCTCAGCATCTAACTTAAGTCTTTCATTTTCAAGTTCTACGATATTTGAATCACATTTTTTAAGCGTGTTATTATCTTCTTCAATTACTAATCTTAATTTAGAAATTCTCTTCTTAGCTTCATTTATTTCTACTTGTAAGTGAGAACGTGTATCCATATTAAAGGCCTTATCTCCATTTAAAACAGATGCCTTATTTTTAAGAGAGAGTTCCTCACCTTTTAAATTTCCTAGCTCAACTCTGATGCGACCTAATTCATCTAAGTTTGAACGATGTGAATTGTTGATCTCTTCAACTTGTTTCTTCAGCTGGACAATGGAGCTTATAATCAATTGCTTTTCTTCTAACAACTCCTTTAGCTGTCCTTCTTGTTCACTATTTAGCTGTTGGATCTTTTCAATTCTCTTTTCAAGAATCTCCTTATCTGCATACTCATCAGTAAGAGTACTTTGCAATCTCGATAATTCAATTTCGGTTTTTTGAAGCTTGATCTTTTGTAACTCAACTTCTTTTCTTAGTGATTTATTTATCTCTTCATATTCTCCAATTAGCTGTCTTTCTTCACTAATTTGAAGTTCTAAGTTGGCCTGACTCATTTCAATTTCGACGATAGATTTTGTTTCAGGCTGATTCTTTTTTGTTTTATTTTTAAATAGATTCATAAGGTCCTCACTACCCTCTATTTTCTCATTAAAAGCCTTTAAAATAAGCATATGGCAACTTTTGCGTTGACGCAGACCTAAGAGAGAATATTCCTCGAGTAATCAATGATTTCAGGTCGATTTCCGACAATAATGAACAAGTATACTTCTTGTCTAAGCTCATTTATGGGTGCATATTGTTAGCATGATTTTCTTACTATACTTACTCGTTGGTGCATTTGTTGGAACACTCTCTGGCCTTTTTGGCATTGGAGGAGGTGTTGTCATTGTTCCAACCCTATTATTCTTATTTCAAAAACAAGGTTTCTCACCAGATATTAGAATGTATATGGCCCTAGGGACTTCCCTTGCTACAATTGTTATTACCGCAAGCGCTTCAACTCTCAGACATTATAATATGGGAAATCTTCTCTTTGATATTACAAAGAAATTCTTAGTGCCAATGATTGTCGGAATAAGTTTTGGTGCCTATCTCGTTAATATAGTAAAGGCCCAAACCCTAGAGTTTATCTTTATTTGCTATCTCTATCTCGTTTCATTAAAGATGATTTTTTACAAATCCAAGGTTGAAGAACCAAAAGAAACTTCAAATTTCTTATTTAATTTCACAGGCTTTATCATAGGCCTTAAGTCATCAGTTCTTGGGATTGGCGGAGGAACAATTAGCGTTCCTTTTCTTACATGGCGTGGTTATCAGATGAAAAATGCTGTGGCCATTTCAGCTTCTCTAGGAATTCCAATTGCACTTTTCAGTAGTTCATTCTATGTTTATAATGGCCTAGACAAGGCCACGCCAGAGTATTCCCTTGGATATATCTACTTACCGGCATTCTTAGGAATTTCTATCGCAAGCTTCTTTTTTACTAAGTTTGGAGCAAGGATATCAAGTGTTGCCAATCAAGCTATTCTTAAAAAACTTTTTGCTCTTCTATTAATTGGGATAGCTGTAAAGAAGACTCTTACATACTTAGGGCACTAAACATTTAAACTCTTGTTTATAACTTGTTTTAAGCTAATAAAAGATTCAGTTGATTGAATCTCTTTAATCATTTGAATTTTTCCAATAAGAAATTCGTGAAAATGATTAATGTCTTTAACAATGATTTTTACAATAAGAGCGTAGTCACCAGTAGTATAATAAGCTTCAACGATCTCATCCATCTTCTCAAGCTTATCGATAACCTTGTGGATATCGCGTGCATTAACTAAGTGAAGACCCAAGAGAACCACAACATTATGACCTAGCTTAGAATAGTCGACTTTGATTGTGCTTCCAATTATAACACCGGCCTCTCTTAGTTTTTCAACTCGCTGATGGATTGTTCCGCCAGAAACCCCTATTTTTCGGGCCATTTCAAGAAATGGCATACGGGCATCCTTTTCCATAAGCTTAATGATCTTCTTATCAATACTATCAATTTCGTAGTTATCGGCCACAACCCACCCCTTAAATTATTAATCTGTCACTATTTTAGGTCATTTATTAAATAACTCATAGTTATTAGTGTTCAATATTGAGAAATTATTAAAAAAATCCGAACATAACTAATAATATGGAGGTTCTCATGTGTGGTTTTAGTGTTTTTACCGGAAAAGTTGAAGAAAAAGAGTTTGAAGAGAAGTTTGATCTTATCTCTCACCGCGGGCCAGATCAAAGGGCCATCCATCAATTAGCGCAAGGAACGATGGGCTTTCACCGCCTGGCCATCATGGATCTAAGTGAAGCCGGCTCTCAACCTTTTATCTCAAAGTCTCAAACACACCTAGTCTGCAACGGCGAAATCTACAACCACCGTATTTTAAAAACTGACTATATTGATCGTTATGAGTTTAAATCAGATTCAGACTGTGAAGTCATTATTCCAATCTTTGAAGAGTACGGTATTAAAAAACTTCTTATGTCTCTTGATGGGGAGTTCGCTTTTGTTATTGAACGCGAAGGTAAATACTATGCAGGACGAGACCCAATTGGTATTCGTCCCCTCTTTTATGGATATGGGCCTGAAGATGGAAAAATTGCTTTTGCCAGTGAAGTAAAGGCGCTACAAGGTCTATGTAAAGATATCAAACCATTTCCACCAGGACACTATTATGCCGATGGTGAATTTACACCATACTTTGATGTTCGAGAGATTAAACCTCGTGAAAAAGAAGATTTAGAGGCCGTTTATCAGGGGATTCACGATCACTTAGTTGAAGGAGTGAGAAAGCGGCTTGATGCTGATGCTCCGGTAGGCTTCCTCCTTTCAGGTGGTCTTGATTCATCGCTAGTATGTGCCATTGCAGCAAAACTTAGTGATCGCCCAATTAAAACATTTGCCGTTGGAATTGATACAAATCCAATTGATTTAAAATATGCACGAATTGTTGCTGACTACCTCGGTAGTGAGCACCATGAAGTCATCTTCACAAAAGAGGAAGCATTTGAACACTTAAGGGAGCTTGTTCATAAGCTTGAAACATGGGATATCACTACAATTCGAGCTTCAATGGGTATGTCACTTGTATGTAAGTACATACGTGAAAAAACTGATGTTAAGGTTGTTCTAACAGGAGAAGTTAGTGATGAACTATTTGGCTATAAGTACACTGACTTTGCACCTAGTCCTCTTGAGTTCCAAAAGGAAGCTCAAAAACGTGTTCACGAATTATATCTCTATGATGTACTAAGAGCAGATCGCTCGATAAGTTCTCACTCGCTTGAAGCGCGTGTCCCTTTTAGTGACAAGGCCTTTATCGAGTACGTTATGGGAATTGCACCAGAGCTTAAAATGAATTGGTCAGGAGAAGGGAAATTTCTTCTTAGAAAAGCTTTTGATCATAGTGGTTATCTTCCTAATGAAATTCTATGGCGTGAAAAAGCGGCCTTCTCAGACGCTGTTGGGCACGATATGGTTGATTGGCTTAAGGCACTTGCAGGAGAGAAATATAGCGAAGAGGAGCTATCTAAAGCGAGTGAAAAATATCCGTATGCGACTCCATTTACGAAAGAATCTCTTATGTATCGTGATCTCTTTGAAGAGCACTTTCCAGGGCTTTCAGGCCTTATTACAGACTTTTGGATGCCTAATAAAGAGTGGGAAAACTGTCAGGTTGATGATCCATCAGCGCGAGTTTTACCTAATTACGGTGCTTCAGGAGAATAAAAAACACTTCGAAAGAGGTGTTTTTATTTTTCGAGCTTATCTAAATTAACACAAATAAGCCTCTTACCTTTCTTTGCCTCACGGCACTCACCGCTTATAGACTTCCCCTTTACTTGATAGTCACAATCAGAATTTACGGCCTTGTCGATGCAGGCCTTTAGTCTTGAACGATACCCAAAGTTCTTAGGTAAGCTGAATGCATTACTTGTCATTAGTAATAAAGGGATAATTAGAAACTTCTTGGACATATCAACTCCTATTTCTATCTATTATACGTCATAAATTGATATTTTTATAACCTCTTGAAATAAAAAAGGCCCCGCATATGCAGGGCCTGATTTAACAAGTATTAATTTTATAATAGGAGGCAAGCAGCTTAGTTAGCCACTTCCATCCCTTTCCCAGAGTCAATAACCTTCAGCCCTACATGCTGCATGAACTTCTCTGGCTCTGTTAAGTTTAGAGCTAGTTTCAGTACATCTTCAACATGTGAAACAGGATGAATTGATAATCCTTGCTTGATTTCCGGTGGGATCTCAAGAAGATCTTTTCTATTCTTTTCAGGAATAACAACTGTTTTTACTCCTGCTTGCTTAGCTGCAAGCATTTTCTCTTTTAGGCCACCAATTGGAAGAACACGACCTCTAATTGTCACCTCACCTGTCATGGCAACATCTTGCCTTACAGGGATTCCAGAGATTGCTGAAGTAATCGCTGTAACCATTGTGATCCCTGCAGAAGGGCCATCTTTTGGCGTTGCCCCTTCAGGTGCATGAATATGAATATCATGCTTTTCAAACCACTCTTGATCAATACCAAGACGGCCAGCGATTGAGCGAACATAGCTCATTGCTGCTTTAGCAGATTCAGTCATTACCTCACCTAACTTACCAGTGATTTGGATACCACCCTTACCAGGAACTGCGATAACTTCAATATGTAGAAGACAACCACCAACTGAAGTATACGCTAGACCATTAACTAATCCTACTTCTGGTTGTTCTTCAATTACATTGTCATCAAACTTAACTGGACCAAGATATTTCTGAACTTGCTTTGAAGAGATTGAGAACTTCTTACCTTTCTCAACATTCTTCGTCACAACATCAGTTGCAATCTTTCTTGCGATAGTATTGAACTGTCTTTCAAGTCCACGAACACCAGCTTCTTTCGTATAACCACGAACAACTTCCATGATTGTATTTTCAGAGATTGAGTATTCGTAATCGTTTAGTCCATTGTCTTTCCATGCACGTGGTGCAAGGTACTTCTTAGCAATCTGAGTTTTTTCAATTGGAGTGTAACCAGCAAGGTTAATGATCTCCATTCTATCTCTTAGTGGACCAGGAATTTGTCCTAGATCGTTTGCTGTCATAACAAACATTACTTTTGATAGATCGTACTCAACTTCAATATAGTGATCACCGAAGTTCTTATTTTGAGCTGGGTCTAGTACCTCTAACATTGCTGCAGCGGGGTCCCCTCTCATATCAGATGTCATCTTATCGATTTCATCTAAAAGGATAACTGGATTTGATGTCCCTGCTTTCTTAAGTGCAGTGATGATCTTCCCTGGCATTGCACCTACGTATGTACGACGGTGACCACGAATTTCAGATTCATCTCTAACACCACCAAGAGAAACTCTTTCAAACTTTCTTCCTAGTGATTCAGCAAGTGACTGACAAATTGATGTTTTACCAACACCTGGAGGACCTGCTAGACAAAGGATCGTTCCCTTTCCTTCTGAACCAACAAGACTTCTTACTGCAAGATGCTCAAGAATTCTTTCTTTAACATCTTTCATTCCAAAGTGATGATCATCAAGAACTGTTCTTGCATGAGTTACATCATTGTTATCTTCTGTATACTCTCCCCATGGAAGAGAAAGCATCCAATCAATATAGTTTCTCACAACCGCAGACTCAGCTGACATTGGAGACATTGACTTAAGTTTCTTAATCTCTTTTTGTACTTTAGTAACAGCTTCTTCAGGCATTACTTTCTTAGCTAGACGCTCTTCCATTTCTTGAACTTCAGATTTCTCATCTTTTTGTCCAAGCTCTTTTTGAATAGCGTTCATTTGCTCATTTAAGTAGTACTCTTTTTGAGATTTTTCCATTTGAGATTTAACGCGAGTTCTTATTCTTCTCTCAACGTTAATAATCTCGATCTCTCCTTGCATTTTTTCAAGAAGAAGTTGAAGACGTGCTTCAATATCCACCGCTTCTAAGATCTCCTGCTTCTCAGGAATCTTCATTGAAAGGTGTGCAACAATAATATCAGCTAATCTTGATGGATCAGTGATTGATGAAATGCTCATAAGTAATTCTGGTGGAATTCTCTTATTAAGCTTCACGTATTGTTCGAATACATTTTTAATCGATCTTACCGTAGCTTCAATCTTTACTTGTTCAGGAACAGCTGGAACACACTTAGTTACTTCTGCCCAGTAACCTTCTGTTCTTGCTTCAAATTCCTCGATTGTTGCTCTGTACTTCCCTTCGATAAGTACTTTTACTGTATTATCTGGAAGACGTAGCATTTGAATAATATTTACAACAGTTCCTACGTTGTAAACATCTTCACGATCTGGGTTTAGGATACTCGCATCCTTTTGTGTAACTAGAAAAAGCTCGTTACCATTTTTTGATGCTTCCTCAAGGGCGTTGATTGACTTCTCTCTTCCTACAAATAGTGGAACAACCATGTGTGGAAAAATAATCATGTCTCTTAGCGGAAGTAACGGTAGGCTCTTCGACTCAGTTGACTTCTTGTCTGACATAGCACCTCCTGCACTATTAATACTTGTCAAAAAAATTCTGGGAAAAGGTAAAGATGGGAAGACTTCATGTCTAATCTCTAACCCTTTTATAAATTGTATCAAGAACCTATAAATATTTTGAAACTTTTTTTGGTCGGAATCTTATGCCCCTCAATAAATTCACAGTGCATAGGCCTATATTTACAAGCACTTAAGGTATCCGATAAGTATAGGCCGGTTAGCTAAAAAAAACTGACATTTGAGATGTAGTGTAATTTCTACACCGCTTAAACGAACAAGGGCCAAGCGAAATGCCTGGCCCTCTTATTCTATTTATTAGTTTTTTAATAATTAACTCTTAAGCAGATTCGATATCTTTCTTAGCTTCTAAAGTTGAGCTCGCTGAAGTTTTCTCTTTTCTAGGGCCCTCTTCAACACGTGGTGATTCCTTACCTGCAATTGAAGCAGCAGTGATCACAACTTTATTTGCCTTATCGTTTGCAGGAACATCATACATTACTTCAAGCATTGTTTGCTCGATAATGGCACGAAGTCCACGAGCACCAGTCTTTCTAGTAAGTGCTGTTTGTGCAATAGCTTTAAGAGCTTCTTCTTCGAATTCTAGCTCAATTCCATCAAACTCAAATAGTTTTTGATATTGTTTAGTAATCGCATTCTTCGGTTCAGTTAGAATCGACACAAGTGCGTCTTCATCTAACTCTTCAAGAAGTGCGTTTACAGGAAGACGTCCGATAAATTCAGGAATTAGTCCAAACTTCGTTAAGTCTTCTGCTTCAATACCACCAAGCTTTTGAATAACAGACTCTTCAGCGTCAACAGTTTGTTTTGCAACAAGTCCCATTGGCCTTTTCGTCATACGTTTTTCAATAATTTTATCAAGCCCTACGAAAGCACCAGCAACTACGAAGAGAATATTCTTTGTGTTAACTTGGATAAATTCTTGTTGAGGATGCTTACGTCCACCTTTTGGAGGAACAGAAGCAACAGTACCTTCAACTAGTTTTAGAAGTGCTTGCTGTACACCTTCACCAGAAACGTCTCTTGTAATCGATGGGTTTTCTGACTTACGTGCAATCTTATCGATCTCATCAATATAAACGATACCGCGCTCAGCTCTTTCAACATCGTAGTCACATGCTTGAAGGAGATTAAGAATAATATTCTCAACGTCCTCCCCTACATAACCCGCTTCAGTTAGTGAAGTCGCATCAGCAATTGCAAATGGTACATTTAAGAACTTTGCCAGTGATTGAGCAATAAGAGTCTTACCGGAACCAGTTGGCCCGGCTAGTAGAATATTTGACTTTGCAAGCTCTACTGAATCATCTTTTCTCTTCGTATCACCGTGGGCAATTCTCTTATAGTGATTATGAACGGCTACTGAGATAATTTTCTTTGCTCTGTCTTGACCAATTACATACTGATCTAAATGAAGCTTAATCTCATGTGGCTTTGGTACATTATCGAGAGCGGCCTTAGAAACAGACTTAACCGTATCTTCATAAATGATTTCATTACACAATTCAATACACTCATCACAGATATAAACACCAGGTCCTGCAATTAGCTTTTTAACTTCTTTTTGAGACTTCCCACAGAAGTTACAAGAAAGTGAACTATTGTATGATCCATCTTTTTTAGTCATTCATTGTCCTTTAGTTTTAATTCTAAAATAGAATTATATCTTACTTCTTATTAGATTCAATAACACCATCAATAATACCTAGCTCAATTGCATCCTGTGGAGATAGGTAGTTGTCACGATCAGTTGCTGCAACAATCTTCTCCATCGTCATATCAACTGACGAGTGCTTAATGTAGATACCATTTAGTTGGTCTTTTAATGTTTGAATTTCATTTGCCTGAATCTGAATATCAGAACACTGACCTTGAGCTCCACCAAGAGGTTGGTGAATCATGATTCTAGAGTGTGGTAGAGAATAACGGTGTCCCTTCTCCCCTGCTGTTAGAAGCAGTGAGCCCATTGATGCCGCAAGACCTACACAGTATGTATAAACTGGGCAAGAAACGTGCTGCATAATATCATAAATACCGAGTCCAGCATAAACACTACCACCAGGTGAATTGATATAGAAATGAATTGGATCTTCTGGATTACTCTGCTCTAGAAACATCATCTGAGCAATAAGTAGGTTGGCAACCGTGTCATTAACTTGTGTACCTAAAAAAACAATACGATCAAGAAGTAGTCTTGAATAAATGTCATATTGTCTCTCACCTCTAGCCGTTTGCTCAATAACAATTGGGTTAGGTATATGTGCCTTTGGATCCATCATTTTTTCTCCCTAGATATATATTTGGACTCTTTTCCAATAAATTTGTCTATTGCATTCAGCATTTCGGTGGGTTGGGACTATATCTTTAGATAAATATTTGCGATTTTGTGATTAAATTCCAGCTTAAGCAACTGAAATTATTTACTCATTTCTTCTCTTTTTTACAAAAAGATGAATGAATTTTAACATTGCAGGTCTTGAATTTCCCCTGGCCCTGCGGTTTAATTTAGCGCAAGAATTTATAAACTATTCAATAGTTATACGAGCAGAAAACAGGAGAATATTATGACTGAAACAGTTTACCCAACATCATTAGTTTCAAAAGCGGCACCAGAATTCAAAGGTAACGCAGTAGTAAATGGTGAAATCAAAGAAATTTCACTTTCAGACTTCAAAGGAAAGTGGAAAGTTCTTTTCTTTTACCCACTAGACTTTACATTTGTATGTCCAACAGAAATCACAGCATTTTCTGATAAAGTTCAACTTTTCAAAGACCTTAACTGTGAAGTTATCGCTTGTTCTGTTGACTCAGCTTTCTCTCACCTGGCTTGGACTAAGCAATCAAGAAACGAAGGTGGACTTGGTGATATCAACTTCCCAATCTTAGAAGACCTAACTAAAGAAGTTTCTAAGTCATACGGTGCACTTATGCCATCAGGTGACGTTGCATTTAGAGCAACTTATATCATCGATGACAATAACATCGTTCAACACGTTTCAATCAACAATCTTTCAGTTGGTAGAAATGTTGAAGAAGTTGCAAGACTTGTAGATGGATACCAATTTACAGCTAAGCACGGAGAAGTTTGTCCTGCTGGTTGGACAAAAGGTGCTGATACAATGAAGCCAGATCCAAAAGGATCACAAGAATATTTCAACAAGCTATAATTAGCGAGAAATATGAAGGCCCTCTAATGAGGGCCTTTTTTAATAATAAAATCCTACTCCGATTCCCAAGCGAGTGATACTTAGTTGTCGATAATCATTTTTTAATTCATGTCGCTTAGTAAAGATGTGATACCACATATTCTCACTATATTTTTGACTATAATTGATTTGATAACGCTGGCCACTTAGCCCTCTTTGCGAATTTATCGATTGAGAAAAGCTTAAATTAAAAACAAATGGTGTAATCAATTTTTGTGCAAAAGTTAAGCCTATCGTTCCATAGTAGATGCGCTTCGTTTCAAAATCAAGATTTCCTCCGTTTAAGAGTTCATTTGATTTATAAACATTAAATAATTCGTAATCCACTCCACCGAAGAAACCAGTGGAATTACGATGAGTATAAGACTTATGTGCGTAAAGGCTCGCTCCCAGCTCTGGCTTTAGCTTTAAGTTATTTGAGAAAGTACTACCACTATCGCTTTCAACCTCTGAGCCTACAAGGTAGGAAATACTACCTAAGGCAACAATTGAAAGTTTTTCTATTGACGATGGAAAGTAAGAAAGTCCCGCAGTTAATGTCATTGGAGAATTTTTTTGAGTTTTTAAAACTTGGTTAGACGTCTTTTCTTTAAACATACCAAGAGAAGCAGAGGTTTGAATAAAGTAATTATGGTTATCCCCTTTAGACTTTAGAAAGAAGTCCAAGTTTTTTCCATATACTTGATTTGTATTTAAACCAATATAAAAAATAATGAGTGATCTCAATATTCTCTTTTTCACGGGACTCATAATACCAGAGAAGTAGTAGTAATATGAGGGAGGAAAAATGCGCTGATAACTAATGCATATTGAATCAAATTAGGATATTCTTAATCTAATTTTTTTAAAAATTATGCTAGGAGATAAAATGGAATTCATTGATCAGATCATGCTCTATATCAACACTCACGTTCACATGGCACCGTTCATAATTTTTGGTTTACTTCTCTTAGCGGGATTTAATATTCCTATTTCAGAAGATCTCATGTTATTTACTTCGGCCATTCTAGCCGCAAAGAACCCAGAATATCTCTACCCACTTTTTATCGGTGTATTCCTTGGAGCCTACCTATCGGATTTAATTTGCTACGGATTTATTGGACGCTACCTTGGCCCTAAAATATTTGGTATAAAGTTTTTCGCATCAATGGTAACACCGGAGCGCCTTGATACGGTGAACGCCTTCTTTAAGAAGTATGGAGTTTTTACTCTAATCTTTGGTCGCTTTGTTCCATTTGGATTTAGGAATGCGCTTTTCTTATCAGCAGGGCTAGGGCGAATGAATGCTTGGAAATTTGCGCTCTCAGACCTCTTGGCCGCGTCGATTTCATGTGTGGTCTACTTCACGGTTTATTATAAATTTGGTGAGACGGCCATTGAATATATTAAGAAGAGTAATTACGTGATTGGTGCAGTCGCACTTGCTGTAATTCTTGGAGTCATCGTCTCAAAGTGGAAGAAAAGAGACGTAAACGTCTAAAATCATTATACTCAGAAAAAATTACAAGGCCCGTCAATTTGAGTTTACAGCACGGGCCAGTTCCTCCATAATCCAGCCTGTTCACAAAACTTGTGAAAATAAATGAACAGTAATTGATTATTGGAGTACCGCTAAATGTTAAATTCAATCACACAGAATAAAGTTATCAGTTTCAACGCATTTAAGAATGACAAAGTTAACCGTTGTGAAAGTGCTGTTCAAAGAGACTATTTCTCTAAGCTAGACTTCTCTGCCCTAATCAATGAGACGAATTCTCTTGTGGCAGAAATCAACAATGATGATGTAATTAATAACGATCTGCTTATTAAAGTTGACCAGCTAACAGCTGAATTCAAAAGCCGCATCCTTGATAATGAATCACCTATTGATAAGTATCTTCTAGCAACTATCAAGGATTTAAAATATTCCATAAAAGCAAAACTATAGTTTTGTTCTTTATATTCTTCTCTTTTTATTTTTGTTTTAAGGCCCATCCAAAGATGGGCCTTTTTGACTTTAACTTTATGGATAGTAAATACTATTAATGGAAGTTTTTATATACGCACCGTAATCAAAATCAAGATCCACGTCAACATTCTCAACAAAGTTATCTGGATAAATCAACATTGTTAGGCCATTATCTGAATTATCAGTCTCAATAAAGTCACGAGCTAATGGAGTATGAGATTCTATAACATCAATATTGTCTCCTCTACCAATTGATATAAATGAATACTGCATTTCTGAGTTATTAACTGATACAGAAAGATTACTCTGTCCTCCACCTTTTGTAGTTAGATCAAATGGTGTTGATTGATGAACATTTGTAAAATTAGAGGCCATCATTGCAATATCAAAAGAAGAATTGTTAACATTTATTACAATATCATCAGTCCCAACACTTGGATTAATAAGATACCATATTTCAGTTTTTGCCCCTGAACTCTGCGTTCTTGTATCAAGTCGAGTTAGTGGGACTCCACCATAAGTAATACTTGTAAAATTTAATATATTAAAGTGTCCTACTACATTCACAACTAATAATCGATTATTACCTGCCGCGATTGTATGAGACTGAGTATAAGATGTTGAACTAGAAGAAAAGTTGGCCTTAGTAAAATTTAAATCATCATAAGATGGAAATAAATCATTTGCGTGTCCTGATGCAACAGTACTTAAGGCTCTACTTGATGAAAATACACCATCATCAATAGAGATTTGACCATTTAACGTTCCATTTGCCACTGTCGACGCTTCAACATCAAGAATACAAGACTCGCCAGCAGCAAGGGAAATACCACTACAATTATCTGTTATAATATTATAATAAGACATTCCACTATCAATAGTTGCTGCATTAAGAATTGATGAAGTAACACCACCATTATTTCTTACTGAGTATTGAATCGTACTACTAGTGTTTCCACCTGAAAGATCAAAACTACTTGTCGCAGAAATTCTAAGAGAAGTAGTATTTAAAGCACTATTAATTCTAATCGCTTGATAAGCAATAGAAGAGGCAGTAGAGCTTGGAGTAAATTGATAAGAATTAAGCCCACCCTTTTGAAATAGTAATTGAGTGAGTCCTATTTGTGAATTCCAAGAAACAAATCTGCTGTCTACCGGTATAAGATTTGAAGAAAAAGATATACTAGAACTATTCGACGCAAGATTAAACATCATAAAATCTGTTGCAGAAGACTCCAAGGTTTCATCAAGGCTAGTTGGACTTGTATTATCAACTTTTCCTTCAATTAATTCGATCGGGTTATCTAGATCGACTGAATAGAAATTTCTGGCAACAATAGAGGTATTTGCAGACATCGAAGATGTTACATTAATAGTTCCCGCTCCTACTGGTGGATTAACAAGATACCATGTCTCCGAGCGCGCATAATTAGAAGTTGGTTGAAAACTTTGTTTATCGAGTTGTGTTAAATTTATCCCCATAAATGTAACAGCATTGATAGATGAGTTTGAGACCTGATTTAGCGAAACAACTAAAAGGCGATTATTAAAATCTCCAACAGTATGAGAAAATGAAGATTGTGATCCTGATGTGTAACTTGCCGTAGTCGTAGTTGAGTTATCTAACTTAACATTAATATCTGCTTCAAATCCAGATGCTTCTCCCAATATTTTAGTACTGGTCTCCAAGTTACTATCTGAAAATAATATATGTGCACCATAACTTGTGTTTCCAAATGATTTAGGTCTAACATCAATAGTACAGCTACTACCAGAAGCTATTGTATTACCTACACAATTATCCGCGACAACTTCTACGAATGTATCATCACCAGAGATAACCGGAGATTGAATTACACTACTAGCAGCTCCCCCTAAATTTGAAATAGTAATCGTATGTGTTGGTCCATAACTTGAGCCAGTAAGAATATCAAAATCAGTAATAGTCTTAGGGCTTGAGTTTAAAGATGCTGAATTTTCAAGCCCATTTAAAACCACTGATGCAATGGCGATATCATCACTTGAACCATATGAGAAAGTTGGCGAAATTGATGAAGGGCCACGATATACAAACATTCCAATATACTCACCTTCAGTATAATGAGATTCAATCTCAGGAGTAATGTCTGAAGATGCCGTTCTATCACTACCACCAACGGCAACAACAGAGACTTTATGATCAAGTAAAGGAATAGTTACCTGCCCAGAACCGTTTGATGCTGTATCTGATTGTACAGAACTAACAGGATTTGATTGATCAACGTTATAAAAGGTATAAGCTTGAGAGGCACCACTTGTACTATTTGTACCAGTAATTTCAATAACACCGTCACCCACAGGAGGGTTAATAGTGTAAAATAATCTAACTTTATTTCCAAATCCACTAGAAACAGAACTAATTAAAGTCATAGTTGTTCCATTGAACTTAGCATTTGGAGTACTCATCCAATCGGAAGTCGCGCTTACAATAATAATTCTGTTCGGTCCGTCTTTTACATTATGAATATATTGATAACTTTGACCAGGACTAGCGACTGTTGAAGTTGAAGAATCCGATTGATCATTATTAATTGCAAGTGGCCCATAAAAATCAGGCATATTAGTTGCCTCTCCACTTAAAGCAACAGAGTATTCATTATTCTCGATTGCTACATAAAGAGTTCCACTATAAGCACCATTTCGATATGGATTCGCCCTTACATCAATTGTACACGTTCCACCTACGGAAACAGTTACTCCATCACAGTTATCTGAAACGATTTCAAAAATCATAAAATCACTTTCAAGGCGAGAAGTAATACCACTAAATTCGATATTCCCAGTATTTGTGACTGTAACTGTATGTGTTGCCCCAGGACCACTTGTATCAACATCCATATTTGATATCGATGTTGTTGATAAACTTATATCCTTAACAAAGAAAGGAGTTGTGTATGAAACTCCACTTGAGCTACTTATATTACCCGCAACATCTATCGTTCTTGCCCAAATTGTATAATCCGTATTCTCTTCAGCACTCGGAAATGCTAATGAAATTCCATTTGTAGCAGTAGTCCAAGCAATGACATCTGATCCAGAGTTCGTAACTTTAATTTGAACTTCACTAACACCAGAAGTAGCATCACTAGGGCCGGTCCCCCAATTAAAGTCAGGAGTTGCGTAAACCTCAGTCACAGCACCAATTGATAGTGACGAAACATTTACAGGAGAAGTGTTATCGATACTAATTGAAGCTGAAACTTGATTTGAATTAATAATTCCTGAAGAATTCGCAATCCAAAGGTATGCAGTATGTAAACCTTCACTAGCAACTAAACTAATTGACGTTGGTTTGAGACTTTGCCAATTGCCTCCTCCACAAGTGCCGTTTGCAGTACTAACTGGTTTAGAGCTTTGAGTCTCACTAAGACAATAAAGATCAACTCCAGAAGGCTCAGTAAAAGAAACAACTGCTGTATTACTATGAGTAGCATTTAGCCAGAAATCATTTCCACCAGAAGATGATAATTTAAAATTTGTTGGGTCATCTATTGTTACATTTGTCGTAAAATTTGAAGAAACTGAAGCGCCGATATTACCAGCATTATCCACTGCACGAATTTCAACTCTATACTCAGTATGATTCTCAAGAGAGAGACCTGAGATATGAGTATTTTTTGTGAAATTAGACCAGTCTTGAAAGGTACTTGAATCACTTGTTTTCACTATACGAGATTGATAATAATCAATTCCATTATCATCTATCGCATTTGTCGTCCAGTTTACAATTGGAGTACGATCTAGACGATTTTCAACACTTCCTAAGATAAGAGAAGACGTTGTAGTTGGAATTGTTTCATCCAAAATTATTGAATCACTAGATACTCCATTATTTATTTCATCTGTTGCATTAGCAACCCAAATATAAACGACCTTCGTCCCATCTCCACCAGATAAGGTGTAAGTTGACGGAGTAGAAAGGAGCCAATCCCCTCCACCACATGTACCAGAGTTTGTAGAAGCAGGCTTAGATGACTGCGTCTCACTTAGGCAATACTTTGTTGCATCATCTATATTAGTTAAATTTAAATCTGCAACTTTACTATCGTTAATATTAATATATACAGTCGACGTAGTTAAAGAAGAGAAGAGTTCTAATGTAGGATCTGCAATTGGAGATATTGTCGTAAACTGAACACTTGATATTATTGATTCGTTACCAGCATTATCAATTGTTTTATATTCATAAGTATAATCGGAATTACCACTAAGACTTAAACCAGTAAAATTACTCCCTGTCGTAAAGCTTGTCCAAGGAACAATCTCAGTGTCACTAGAGTCAACTAAACGAACAGAAGTAGAGGCAAGGCCACTTCCTGAATCGACACCGTCACCAGTCCATGAAAGACTAGGTGTTTCAGATAGATTATTTGGAATCGCACCTAAAGTAGTACCTGAAATATTTGAAGGAGCAATAGTATCAATATAAATCGTATCACTAACGCTACCTGTATTAATAACATCATCACTATTTGCTACCCATGCATAAATTGTGCGATTTCCCTCTCCTGAAGAAAAGGTATAATTTGTAGGAGCAGAAACAAGCCAATCACCGCCATCACAACTACCAGAATTTGTACTCAAAGGAGGTGTTGAATCGGACTCACTTAAGCAAAATTTAACAGCATCTGAAATATTAGATAAAGACACATTCACTTGCATACTATCCGTCGTATTCAAGTACGAAGTAGAAGAAGTATTGGAAGCTGTTATACTAAAAGTAGGATCAGTAATTGTTGAATTAGTTGTAAAGGTAGCTGATGTCACAGTCGTTTTATTACCTGAATTATCTACTGAACGGACTTCAAAACGATAGGTCTCCATATTATCAAGACTCAGTCCTGATAAGTTATTTCCTTTTACGAAAGTTAGCCAAGATACAACCTCAGTAGAGTCATCATCCTTCACTAACCTCAATTCATAATGAGATAGGCCAGAAATTCCATCTGTCGAGTCCGTTGTCCATGAAACAGTTGGTGTAGTAGTTAAGTTACCAGTACCTGTTCCAAGAGACATTCCCGAAATATTCGTTGGAACTGTATTATCAACAATTATTGAATCACTTATTGGGCCATTATTAATTACACCATAACTATTAGCGACCCAAAGGTATAATGTCTTTGTTCCTTCTCCTATTGATAATGATTTTGAAGTTGGTGCGCTTGAGCTCCAGTTACCTCCATCACAAGTACCATTTGCAATTGAGCTAGGTTTAGTTGAGTTTGATTCACTTAAACAATAGCTAGTAGCATCTGTATCATTACCAATTAGAACTTGTGCTGTATTTGAGTCAGAAATATTTAAGTAAGCAGTAGATAATGTATCCCCCGAGCTAAGATCTAAACTAGGATCATTAATTGTATCGGCCGATGTAAAATCAGTAAAAAGTACATTTCCAATATTTCCAGCAAGATCATGAGCTCGTATCTCAATGCGATAATTTGTATCACTAGATAAACTCAGGCCACTAATAGAGCCACCATTTAGAATTGTCTGCCAACTACTAATACTTGTATTTGGTAGTTCGATAACTCTCGCTTCATAATGGCTTAGGCCAGAAGTTGCATCAGTCGCATTTGTAACCCAATTGATAGTTGGAGTTTCAGAAAAGCTTGCTCCAACAGGTCCAGTGCTTAAACCACTTAAGTCAGTAGGGATAACTCTATCCACGATAATACTATTACTAACAGGCCCATCATTTATAATATCTTCGGAGTTGGCGACCCAAAGATATAGTACTCGATTACCTTCTGTTGCATCAAAAGTGAATTGTGTTGGGACAGAAATCGACCAATCTCCACCATCACAACTTCCACTTACAGTACTACTAGGCTTTGTTGTATTAGACTCACTTAAGCAGTACTTTACTACATCTGAGTTATTTCCTATTACGACATCAACTAAATTAGAGTCTGTTGAATTTACATAATCAGTAGAGCCTGTGTTTGATGCATCTAAAGAAAGCGTTGGATCAACTAGAGTTGCGTTCGTCGTAAAATTAATATTTTCAAAAGAACCTTTATTTCCGGCATTATCTCGTGGACGAATTTGAACCGAGTATTGAGTATTATTATCTAATGATAAGCTAGTAAGAGAATCCCCATTGACAATGTCTACCCAATCAACAATTGTAGCGCTATCAGAGACTCGAACGAGTCGTACTTCATGTGCCGCAATGCCAGATGTCACATCAGTCCCATTTCCACTCCAAGAAATATCTGGTGACTGTGTTAGAGTATTTGGAATAGCTCCTAAAGATAAACCTGAAATAGGTGTCGGAGAAACAGTATCATTTGAAATAGTGTCACTAATTACACCAGAGTTAATAACACCGAAACTATTTGCAACCCAAATATAAAGAGTTCGAACACCTTGTGTTGAAGAGAATGTGTATGAAACAGGTTTCGTTCCACTCCAATCGCCACCATCACATGTTCCACTTGATGTTGAAACTGGAGCAGTAGTCTGTCCCTCAGAAATACAATATAAGCTAGCATCTGAGTCATTTCCGATTAAGAGCTGAGCAGTATTAGCATCAACAAAGTTTATGAAATTTGTTGAAGAGGTATCTGCAGACGAAAGTGACATTGTTGGATCAGCAATTGTATCCGCAGTCGTAAAATTAACACTTGAACTGGTACCAATATTTCCAGCATTATCATGGGACCTAACTTCAACCGTATACTCTGTATTATATGAAAGAGATAATGAATCTATCGTAGAATTATTTGAAAAGGTTGCCCAATCAGAAACAACACTTGAATTACTAGTCAATATGAGTCTTGCTTCGTAATGTGATACTCCACTTGTTAAGTCTGTAGAATCAGTCGTCCAAGATATTACTGGTGTTGAAGTCAGAGTAGCTCCAACTCCCCCTACACTTAAACCTGAGACACTCGTAGGCCCTGTATCATCTCTTGTAATTGAGCTAGAAGTAACATTAGGGTTTATCTCATCCCCAGAATTTGCAACCCAAATATAAACAGTTTTATTACCATCTCCAGCAGATAAAGAAATACTTGAAGGTTCAGCTATCGACCAATTCCCTCCGTCACATGTACCATTTGCTGTAGAAGCAGGAGCTGAGTCCTGGGCCTGTGAAAGACAAAACTTCACCGCATCTTCAATTGATCCTAATACTACATTAGCAACCCCTAGGTCACTACCATTTATAAAATTAGTGGATGCAGTACTTGGAGAACTTAATAATATACTTGGGTTCCCCATCATTGAAGGAGTTGTAAAAGTTAAGCTCTCAACACTACTTTCATTACTTGCCTGATCAACTGTTTTATACTCAATACTATAAGTTGTACTCCCCGCAAGAGATAGACCAGAAAAAGAGCTTCCATTAGTTAGCTCCTGCCATGTAACCATCTCAAATGAATCAGAATCACGAATTAATCGGAAAATGGTATGTTCAACACCTGAACCAGAATCACTTCCATCAGTCGTCCATGAAACTGTTGGACTAACACTTAAGTCAGTACCAACTGCACCTAGTGTTGTACCTGTAATGTTAACGGGAGCTATATTATCGACAAAGATAGCATCACTTGCCACGACTGTACTTATTACGTCATCACTATTTGCTACCCATAAATAAAGCTCACGACTCCCCTCACCAGCTGAAAATGTATAATTTGTAGGAGTAATTGTTTGCCAGTTCCCACCATCACAAGTTCCATTTGCCGTTGAGCTTGGTCGTGTTGTCTGCCCCTCTGATATACAATAATCTACAGCATCTGAGTTATTTGATATATTTAGTGATACTTGATAACTATCACCAATATTCACATAATCATTAGATAGTGAGTTTAAGGCAGTTAACTCTAAAGTAGGAGTGGAAATAGTTGAGTTTGTTGTAAATGTATCACTTACAGTTAAAGAGTAATTTCCAGCATTATCAATTGATCTAATTAATATTCGATAATTAGTAAAATTCTCTAATGATAGGCCCGATAATCGATTTCCTTTAGTAAAAGCAGTCCAATCTACAACAGTATTATTATCACTACTTTTTTCTAATCTAACTTCATAATGAGATAAACCTGAAGTTGTATCATTCGAGTCTGATGACCAGGAAATAATTGGAGATTCAGTCAAATTAGTAGGTACAGAAGTTAAACTCAATCCTGAAATAGATGTTGGTACAGATGTATCTATAATAATTGAATCACTTACAGGATTTAAATTTATAACATTAAAAGAATTTGCAACCCAAAGATATAAACTACGACTTCCATCGCCTAGAGAGAAGGTATGTCCAACAGGAGCTGTCGATAACCAAGCTCCTCCGTTACAGCTCGAATTAGATACACTACTTGGCTTAGTGGAGCTGTCTTCGACAAGACAAAATTTATCAGCATCAGAAATATTACCAATAGTTAAATCTACATTTTGCGAGTCACTTAAATTTACATAAACTGAAGAGCCACTATTAGAACCCTGTATACTTAATGTCGGATCACCGATTTGAGATGCTGTAACAAAGGAGGCAACCGTCGAGTTTCCAATATTTCCAGCATTATCAATTGCACGAATTTCATAATCATACTGTGTATCCATTGCTAAGCTAAGGCCCGTAAAGTTCTCACCATTTATAAAGTCAGTCCAAGCAACAATCTCAACCGAGTCACTATTTCTTAATAGACGAACCTGATATTTTTGAATGCCACTATGTAAATCAATAGCATCAGTCGCCCAAGTCAAGCTTGGAGAAATAGATAAGTCATTATTAACGGCACCTAGACTAATATTTGAAACTAGACCAGGGATAGTATTGTCAACGATAATAGAATCAGTAATTGTAGTCGTATTTATTGAATCAAATTTATCAGCAACCCATAAGTAAATATCCCTATCTCCTTCAACACCACTCATAACTAGGGATACTGGCATGCTAGTAGACCAATCTTGGCCACCACAGCTACCACTGGCAGTTGAATTTGGCTTTGTAGAATCATTTTCAATCAAACAATATTTAAGAATATCATCTGCATCTGAAATATTCACAATAGTATTATTTGCATCAGAAATATTAGTATAAAGTTGAGAAAAGCTAATCGACTCAATATCAAAAGATGGAATAGAATAACTTGAAGGTTGCGCAGATAACTCTACAACAGACTCTAGGGTATCCACAATTTCACCATCAGGATCACTTGCAACAACCCTTACACGTACTAAATCACCTGGGTTATATGTAGGCGATAAGTTAATTAAAGTCTCACCAAAATTTGGAGCAGCTTTATTAAGTGCAAAACTATTCCCACTCAAAGGATCACAATTTGTCGAATTAGTTTCATTACAAAGATAAGCAGTTGCCACTGAATTATCATTTAGATCGCCTACATAAGAAGCATTAATATCTAAAGCACCATTAAATGTTTCAAGTGATAATCTCTTTAACGAGACTTGATTATCTATAAAATTAATTACAACAGACTTAGAAAGAGAATTATTAAGGCGTGCTTTAACCCTAACTTGTCCATTAGTAAGAGCTGTAATTGCAACTGCTTTCTGAGTATCATCCTCTGCAAGAAGAGCACTTCCTGACTCTAGTTCCCAACTTACTAGCTTCTTTTCCTTCGAGTGCTGATTACCAACAAATGAATACATATTAAAGGCAGCGCCTCTGGTTACAACGATTTCTTCAGAGAGAATCTCATCACCGCCATCATCACTGGTTAACATTAACTCAGAAACGAATAAGTCTTCATCAATGCTCAAAATAATCTTAGAATTACAAGAACTAGTGGCCAACACCACTAAGAAGACACAGAAAATGTTTACTAAATTAATAAAATTCATCTCAGAAAATCATACCCTGATATTTTTATCCAAATAAATAACAACCACTTATAGACGAAAGTAAGTTTCAACTTAAAATAGTCGTCAATAATTATTGTCATTCAGCTGTAATCTATTGATTACACATGGTCATATAAGAGTTATCGGTAAAAACTATTTAAATTATAAGAACTTTATTTATGAATAAAATAAACTGTGTAATATTAGTCATTTAGGTTAGACAATCAGTAAGAAATTCTAAAGAGATTCTAAAGATTGGTAATCATGAAGCACCTTGGCCCTTAGAAGTGGCAGCTTTATCTGTGAATCATAACCAAGAAGAGAGGCCGTCTTTCTGAGGTGAACAATATTTCCATTTTTTTTTGATGAATTTTCAAATTGAGTTAAAAGATAGATCATATTCTTTGAGAATGTAGTCACATAAGAGCGAATAAGTGCCATATTCCCAGAAGATACGTGCGAGAATTTAGCACCAATTGATGGTAGCAAGATTTTTTCAACTTCTGATAGCCCATCAAATGAGCGAACAATATCAACTTCACAGCGAATGACTTCGATTTCAAAGGCACTGTGATCTATGCTAATTAACTTTTGAGAACTCAATTTTGAAAATTCTGGATATTGTATAAGTGATACCATAGTATGAAAGCGCGTACTTGTTGGTACGCGCCCCATATCGGTAATTAACATTCCACCTTCGGAAATATTAGAACAGCGGCCTTTTAAAACATAGTCATCGCAAAGATAGAGCATCTCTTGATTTACAGGTGCTCTTAAATGTTGACGATTAGCTCTCGACACTCGCTATTCCTCTATTAAAGTAATTTTGAAGCTGTTTCAGAAAGCGCTGAACGCTCGCCAACAGTTAACTTCGTATGAGAGATGATCTCTTCTGTTTTTAGTCTTTCAACAACATAGCTTAGCCCGTTGTTAATTTCATCAAGGTATGGACTATCGATCTGTTGAGGATCACCTGTGAGGATGATTTTAGTTCCCTCACCGGCACGAGTTACAATTGTTTTAACTTCGTGTGGAGAAAGGTTTTGTGCCTCATCAACGATTAGGTACTGACCAGGAATAGAACGACCACGAATATAAGTTAGTGGTTCAATATGAAGAAGTCCGTGATCCATTAAATCAACATAAGAAGAACTTGTTCCTGCTCTTCTTTGATCAAATAGAAAATCCATATTATCAAAGATTGGTTGCATCCAAGGACCTAGCTTATCGTTAACATCACCTGGAAGATAACCAAGATCTTTCCCCATTGGTTGAATCGGACGAGAGACAAGAAGTCTTGAATACTTTTCTTGATTAATTGTCATTTCAAGACCTGCGGCAATTGCCAAAAGTGTTTTACCTGTACCGGCCTTACCAACAAGTGACACTAACTTGATATCATCGTTAAGAAGAGCATCAAGTGCAAATTGTTGTTCCATATTTTTTGGATAGATTCCCCAAACCCCTTCTCTCATTGGGATTAGAGGAACGATTCCTAGTTTACTTTTTGAAAATCGCCCTAGAAGTCTTCTTCTATCATTTCCTTCTTCGTGAACAACTAAATATTCATTTGGAAAAATCTCAAGCTCTTCCCAATTTTCAAGTTGTAAGAAGCGATTCTTTTCATATTCTTCAAGCTTATCTTTTGCTAGAGGAAGAAAGCGGTAACCCGAGTAGATTTCCTCAAGCTTAATATCTTTCATTCCATAGTCTTCAGCATTGATGCCTAAGATATCAGATTTAATTCTTAAATTAATGTCCTTCGTAATCAGAACAACATCTTCACCCTGCTCTTTTAAGAAAATTGCAGAAGCAAGAATTAAATTATCATTAATTGTTAAGTCAATTGTCTCATGTTGATTTTCAATCGTTTTATCGACAGAGATAATTAGAGTTCCACCATTGTCTAGCTCAACACCATCCATAAGTGAGCCCTTCTTGCGAAGGTCATCAATGATTCTTGAGAAGTAGCGAGCGTTACGCCCATTCTCATTTTGATCTTTCTTAAAACGGTCTACTTCTTCCACAACAACTAGTGGAATAAAGACGTCGTTAGGACCAAATTTGTTAATAGCATTAGGATCAAATAGTAATACGTTAGTATCGAGAACAAAGGTTTTACGTGTCAAAATGCCCTCCATGACATTAAGATTATGGGAGGAATCCTCTCTTAATTAAATTTTAAGTTATGGTAAAAAGGGATGTCAAAGAAAAAGGGCCGTTCACCTTTACGCGTCATGAAACTCAACCAAAAGCCTAAAAAATATCCATAGATGTATCAAATAAAGAAATAAAGACGAAAAGGCGATCACCTTTTGTCTCTTGATAACTAGAACCAATTTCAACATTGTTAAATCCAGCAGTAATCGTAACAGGCCATAGACGTAACTCGGCTCCATAATTGAGATAACCTTCTCCAAGGCCAGCAAAGAAGCCAAAGAAAGGAATATTTAACTGGGCCCCAAAGTGAATCATACGGCCGAACTCATGACCTTGATTAATTGGCTTTATATCTAGTGCCAGCGAGTAATCAAATACTTTCCAGTCTTGTTTTAGCGCAAGCCCAGTATTAACGGCCATTGCGATGCGAGGGACTTCTCCATCACCTTCTGTCTTTTTAAAATAGGTATCACCAATATCTAAGATTGCCATGGATGCTACAAGCTCAGTATTTCCCCATCCGTTGGCGTATTCAATACCAATATCATGTCCAGATCCTGAGCCTTTAGAGAAACCAAATGTATCCTTAATTTCATCAATCGAGCCTAGGCCATTTTCAATTTTTGTGATGATATTCGTAGAGAAAATATCAAACCTATCACGTGTCCCCTCTCTTGTTAGATATTTAAATGAATACCCAACAGAAAGACGCTGACCAGTCATGATTTTCTTTTTCTGTTTATTTCTACTGCCTCCAATAATGTTAAAAGCAAATCCTGTAATAAATCCTCGATCATACGAATAATCAACATTGAAAGCAGGATTAACACGATTTTTCAAAACAACATTGGCACGGTTCTTAGTAAAATATGAAAATGAAAAGTGATGTGCTTTAATAGTTGAAATATTTGATGCCTCTAAGTAAAGAGGATATCCCATTAACTGATTTGCAATTCCTGCCGCATCACTTGGCAGGTCTGTGAAACGATCCATATCATCAATTGCATTAGGCCCTGCAAGAGTGAGATTAATTGGCGATAAGTCGATATCATAATTCGCCCCAAGGCTTGCTGGATTATAGAAGATTGTAAATGAATCTTGATTGGCAAGTCCCATCCATGCATTCCCCATTAGCAATGCCCGAGGACTCTGTCCTAAGAAAAACTTCTCAAACCCCATTGTCTGAATCGTCAAGATAGTGATGAATAGAACCTTAAGCAAACTCTTCATTATCTACCTTGAGTGAAGTGTTTCAAGTAATGCTGCCATATAATAAGCAATTTGAAGTTCACTTCCTGTAAAATCTGTTACACATTGAGATTGATTTTTTACAGTCACAAGACTATTAGAAAAACCTTTAGGTGTTATTACATTATCAACAAAGTCCTGTCTGACAGCACTGATATCAGCTAATAATGTTGCTAAATCTACATCTGTAATATCTCCTAGCGAGATATTTTCAAGAACATCTAATAAATTATTAAAGTCCGTTACCAAACCACATGCACGATTAAGATGAAGGCTTGAGTCTCCATTTGTTAAGGCCACACTCCCAGTATCAGCTCCATCATCACATGCTCCAGTTACCCCGCCCGCTTGAATGTAAGCATCAAGATCACCATCACCGAAATATGAATAAGCGAAGAGGCATTCATTTGTTCCAATCGCACCTGCCCCTTTCGTTCCTGCCACATCAGAATTACCAAAAAATGCCATACTCATACCATTTCGAACAAATAGCATATACATAAGAAATGAATTTATATCAGCTGCTCCATAGCTTCCAAAAGTTGCTTCTCGAAGAGTGGCCGAAGGGTCTTTAGTCGCAGGTCCCATTCCCCCTGAATATGTGAGAACTTCGATTGCCAGTCCTAAATAATAATAGGAAAGGTCATCAATATCAGTCATGGACTGTGCCATTGTAAAAGTTGACATTGAGCTTAGAAGATCAGCTCCAGTTGTGATTTTTGTAATTTCATTTAGAAAGAAATCAGTAACAGAAAAGCCAGCTTTACAGGCGTAAGATGAAGCAAGAAGCTTATAGTAATTGGCATCTCCACTTTGCTCTTTTATGGAAAGCATCTTTGATAATGCCTTATCGCAATCCCCTGATGACAAATAATCTTCGACAGAAAGATAACTTCTTTCTAACTCGACATCATCGTCAGCACCACATGAGGTGAAGATCGTAAGAGATATTAAGAGATAAATACTGAAAACAATTAGCTTATTCACAGCTTAATTATCTCTTAACTTAGTCTTTAATTAATAGTGGGAATCAGATACCAATCTTTGTGCTCTATTCCTGAGTTAAAAACTCGGCTAAAGTCACAATGGCGTCTCTAAAGTCCTCTTTTGGCAGAACGAGAGAGATTCTTGCACAATTTGGCAAACCAAAGTCTCCACTTGGAACCATTGCCACACCTTTTTGCTCAAGAATCTGCTCACAAATTTCAACAGAGTAATCGGTCAAATCTGTGTCTGACTCCTTGAACCTGTTAATTACCGGAGCACTAGAGAAGTCAAAAAGAAAGTAGAATGCGGCAGAAACCTGATACCAACATTTCTCTAATTTATACTCTCTAAGAACTTCTCTTAAAACTTGCGCATTTTCACGAAGATGTTTTTTAACAGGAGTTAAATATTCATCAACATGATTCATATTATAGCGAAGAAGAGCACGTTGAATAAGTGAACAAGAGCCCGAAGCAGTATGTCCCTGTATTTTTTTTATCGCATCAATAATTTCTTCGTGAGCAATACAATAGCCAAGTCTTAAACCAGTTGCGGCCAAACTTTTCGAAATTCCATCGACAATGATTGTACGTGATAAAAGCTCGCGATCATACTGATAGAAGTATCTTGGTTTAGGGTCGTAATAATTTAACTCGTAGTAAATTTCATCAGAGATTATAAAAGTATTTTCAAAAGGCTTTACTATTTCAGCAAATTTCTTCATCCACTTTTCATTATAAAAAATCCCCGAAGGATTGTTAGGGCTATTTAAAACAATCGCCTTAGTCTTATCATTAATTAATTCTTTTAACTCTTCAAGATCTGGCTCAAACGCGTTAAAGACAGATGCTTTAACTACTTTAAGAACTCCCCCGTTAAGAGAAATCATTTGTGGGTAAGATATCCAATATGGTGCAAAGACAATAACTTCATCACCAGGATCTACAATACTCGCAAAGATATTAGCAAGCACATGTTTACCACCGTTTCCAACAACTGCTTTAAAGTTATGATCAAACTCATCAAAGCTAATTCCGCGAGAAGTTTCAACGTAATCAATAATTTTCTCTAGTAACTCACTATCACCTGCAACAGGGCTATATTGAAAACTTTTAAGAAAATCTAACTCTCCCCTAATTGACTCAACTAGCTCTCTCGGTGGACGATAAGGGAGCTGGCCAGCTGTTAAGTTATAAACTTTCTTCCCTTCTTGTGCCATGGCAACGGCCTTAGCATTAAGTTTTAAAGTAATACTTTCGTTAATTTCTTGAGAACGTTTAGAAACATTCATTAGATTTTCCCTTTTTTAGCAATCCAATTATAAATTGTGTCAGGAACAAATTCCTTGATAACTTTTCCATGTTTGTGAATCTCTTTTACGAGAGAGCTTGAAACATAGTAATTGTCTCTTTCAGTAATAAAGAAAACTGTTTCGATTTCCGGATATAGTCTTTTATTCATCGAGGCCATTTGAAATTCTGCTTCAAAATCACCAGTTGGTCTTAATCCTCTAATGATCGAGCCTATGTCGTTTGCTTTGGCATAGTCGACGATTAAACCTTCCCACTTGTCTGCCTTGATTCGAGACTCTTGTTGAAATGTTTCTTTTAACATTTCAACTCGCTCTTCTGCCGTAAAAAGAGGTTTCTTATTACGATTATGGGCAACAAGAATAATGACTTCATCAAATACAGTTAATGACCTCATTAAGATATCTTTGTGACCATTTGTGAAAGGATCAAATGTTCCTGGGTAAATTGCTCTTTTCATTGAGTACCTAATTCCTCTTATAAATTTAAATCAATTTTATACGACACCGGATTACAATGCAATTTTTGCGATATAACTCGTACCTTGCTTGTAGACTTTCGAAAATGTAAGAGAATGTTTTTTTAAGTCAGCTTCAAGAATTCCTTTTTGGCGATCAGACTCGATCCAAATTTCTCCAGAAAATGAAGATTCTTTAAGCATTTTGAGACATTCTAAGTAGACATCTTTTAATTCGTATGGCGGATCGATGAAAATATAACTTTCATCGAATTCATCTGAGGTTGACTCTAAGTAAGACAAACTTGTTTTAAGGTACGCTTGTGCCTTTTGCTTAATTATCGACAAATCAGCGGTATCTAATTTTTTTGAAATTTGTGCCTTGTTCTTTTTTAAAACATTAAGAACTTTTGGATGATCGTCAACTAATACGACTTTTTTTGCACCTCTTGATAAGGCTTCAAACCCCATTGCTCCACTACCTGCAAATAGATCCACAAAGAGACAATTTGTTAAGTCTTGGTGAGCATCAAAAAATTTACGACGAAGCATTACACTCGTTGGACGAGTAATAGATTCAGGGGGAACAAAAAGGGCATGCCCTCGAGCATGCCCACCAAGTATATTTATGGCCATTTATAACCTTTTAATCATTAATAAAATATTAAGCGACTTTCTTCGCTTCATCGGCCGACGGAAGAGGAATATTAAAATTGGCCCCACCTTCGATACAGGCCTTAAAGCCTTCTTCCGTGATTGAGACGTCCACACCATTCATTGTTAGAGTAAAGTGGCCGTCAACCACACTTAATGTTGCTTGCGATCCAGCAATCGTCAAGTTTACATTAAAATTCATATTACCTGCTGCACTAAATGCAACTTCTCCACTGTCTGCACCTGTTGGTACTTGAGTAAAAGCAGGAGCAGGAGTTTCTTTATGCGCTTGATTTATCACAAGAACATTTTCATTGTCTTCATCTTTTATCATTGTTGTTTCAGCAGTTTCTTCCATTTCAAGAGTTGTCTCAGGTGATGTAGCGTCGATTTCTTCAAGATCCCTCATGATGGCATCCATTTCTTCCTCATCAAACCCTTCAGAAAAAACCTCTTCAAGAGTTGGGTTAGAGTCACCAGCAACAACTTCTTCAATATCTTCTTGAGCAACGATTTGTGCAGGTCCTTCTTCGCTTTCGTCAACGGGACTTACTTCGGCTACCATCTCGTCTAGTGGGTTTGCCTCTGCCATCATTTCATCTAGAGGATTTACTTCCGCAACAACTTCTTCAACAGGTACCTGGTCAAGCTGTCCAGTTAGTTCTTTGTCGAGACTTGCGAATTCTGCCATGATGTCATCTAATTCATTTTCAGAAAATCCAGTTTCTACACTTTTTGCTGCTGCATCTTGTGGTTTATTTCCAACCATATAAACTCCGTCTATTGATCTAATATCACTTGTGCTTTTCGACACAGATGACAGAAACTTTAAGAAATAAACACCGTAATAAAATCAACCCCTTAAGGTACTTAAGTCGAGAATTTCTATTTTTAAGCATGACAAGATGAATGCCCATCGTTATATTTTACTACCAAATTAAAGACGCAACACACGACTTTCCTTACATAGTTTAGAATGTTAACCATCTTAAAGTTTTGAGGATTGTCTAATTATTATATGGAACAACAGGCGAAGTGAAAGATTCATCGTTTTCAGCTAAGAACTGGCTGATTAACAATATTCCTGAACCTAGTGCCGAGGCAGAAAGCCTTGAGGTACAAAAGCATGCAGCAACTGCAGGCGGACCTACACCTGTTCCTTCTATCCAAAGTGGAGAATTCCTTGTTAGTGATCACATCATTCCTAAATGGCGTGGTGAAAGTTTATTAACTAAGGGAAGTATGAAGTTCAAAAAGATCGTTTTCGAACTTTTTACTGAAGCTAAGACACAAGTTAAGTCTTTTAAAAACCGCAACCGCAGTCTTAAACAATCACTTTTTCAAGAATTTATAGAATATACGACTCACAATGGTATTCACCCTGAGGGAGTTAGCGACTTTAACCAATTTTGGGCACAACTTGATGACAAGAGCGGCCCAAGTCACGAGTGCATCCAGGACTTTTTAAAAGTTTACTGCCTTCGTTCTATTAGCGTCTATATCTTAAAGGTTCGCTTTCTAACTCAACTGAGCTCTTTCTACTCAAAGACTCTTACTAAAAATGAGATTTTAAATCCAAACTCAACACTAAGTAAGATCTTTAAAGTTTCAAGCTCTCGTGAATTGTCGAGTCGTGCTCTTGGAACTAATGAGTACAGCTGGTTTAGACCGAATGAAAATTTTGGTGACAGTATTCTAGAGCTTAGCTCAATTCTTAAAGACCTTAACCCAATAGAGTTCTTTAAAGTTTTAAATCATGAAATTCCAAACGAGCTATCAGTAGTTCTATTCCACAATGAAACGGATAAGTACTCTCACGCTTTTAGTAATCGTAACTCTGGTCTAATGATTAATAACCTCTTAATCAATTTTCCAAAGTGGATTGAAAACCATGGTGGATACTTCAACTTTAATGCACAACCACAGTGCTTAAGTACTCTATTTACAGGAAACTTCCTTAATTCTCTGACTATCTCTCACTGGATTGCTCAAGAAAATAACTCGACAGAAGCATGGCAAGAAATCATCTGTCCGGAGTTTAGAGGCGACAACTATGTAAACGGGCAATATTTAAAGATATTCCAAGAAATTCAATTTATGACTTTCTTAGTTAACCTTGCTCCAAAACAAAATAAAGATCCTATTTCTTTAATCGTTTCACTCTTTAAGCAAAAGTCGAATAAGTCGAGAATCACTGCAAGCGGACAATTTGCGCTACTAGATGCAACAGAAGTTCAGCAAAGTATCTACGATAGAATACTTGTTAACTTAGTAAATATTCCTAAGAAAAACCCACACCACTACCTCATTACAAATATTATGCAAAATGGGGAGCATCTTTCTAATAGTGGTTATATGTATGTCTTCTCTAACCAGAAGCTTTTCGTTCCTTCACATGCAGCAAAGAACGAAGCACTATTTAAACAGTACAAGCTACTAATGCGCTTTAATCTAGAAGGACTTAAGGGCAAGGGAGAAATTCCTCGCTACTTCTATATCTTCTCAAAACGTGTTGTTGAAAATAAATTAGATATCTTTGGTAACCCGGATGTAAATTCCACTTTACTAAAAGAGTCATGCCTATCTGTAAATATGAATGGTGACCTCACTCACTTTTCTAAGTTTGATTTCTTCGTTGAAGAAATTGACAAGTTATTCGCAAATAAGAAGGCCATTGATGCTCCACTTTTCTCAAATGAAACAAAGTGTGGACTATCATTTGAATTCCATCAGGATGCTATCCTAAACGGGAAGCTTTTAAGTAATAATAGTGAGAGTGACAAGATCACTCACCCACAATACTTCAAAAACCTAACTAAGAGCTGTATTCCTTTTGACCAGTTCTTCAGTGTTGAGTCTCTTTCAAATTATCGTGAAGATGAGAATTACGATCTTTTAGGTTTCAATTTAAACCCACAAGAGCGCTACCCATATCTACTAATTGTTGATTTCACGAATGAGAATGATATTAAGCTTGAGCTTACGACAATTGATTCTCTAAAGGCGAAGATTGAAGAGTACGGAAATGCTTACTTCCAATATTTTGGACTTCTTCCTAAGATCTCAAATCTAAATATCAATCTATTTAGAGAGTTTTTTAAGACAACAATTGGTAAACAAATTACTCAACTTACTTTCAATGGTGGGCTAAAGAAGACCAAGGCAAAACTAAATGCCATGTTAATTCCAAAGTTCCTAGAAAAGACAGAATTCTTACCAACTCACCATATTGAGTCTCTACAAGATATCACTCTTTCAAAAGAAGATATCCTGAAAACAGACTTCTCAGTATATACGCAAAAACTTGCATCTAAGGTTGATAATATCAATCTACTTGCTAAGCGCTGGCCTTGGCATACAAGCTGTATCCTTTCTCATCTAAAAATCATCATTGGTAACTATCGTGATCAAGTAAATAGTGGAAAGGTTCAGATGAAGTACGACTATTCTTCAAATACTCTAATTAGTAAGATTGTCGCTCTACCAAAGACCCCAATCTATCCAAACAATCAAGACATTTATCTTGAAACCCTAATTAGTGAAAGAAGCGATATTCACCTTCCGCTAACGAGTGCAATCTTTGAAAAGTCTGAACACACAACAAAGCTTAGACTAATCTCTAATGATACTGAAGTTCTTAACCTACACGGTGAAATTCAACTTCTGCAATTTATTCAATTCATTCTTACTAGCGCTGTTGGAACTCCAATATCAACAATTATTCAATCACTTGAAGTGCCTGCTGCCGCCGAGCTTAACTCATTACTAACTGAGCAAGATCAAGTTGCTCAAAACGTAAATGAAACATTTGCTCTTATTAATAACACTCTAAATAATATCATTATTGGTCAAATAAATAATTAGTGATATCATAGACTTATGCAATTGAAAGCCGATGAGACTCACAGGAGTATCTACCGCTATTTTAAAAATAAGGCCAACTCTCTTGAAGGAGAGCCCACGCCTCTACTAAAGAAATATCGACAAGATCAACAGCGCTATGCACGCCGTGAATTTCAAAAATCAAGCGTAAGTCAATTATACGACTCTATTGATTCTTCTGATATTATCTACCTTGGCGACTTTCACACTTTTGATCAAAGCACGAGAAACCTCGAGCGTATCATTCGCATCTTAGCAAAGAGCGACTATCAATTTGCCATCGGTGTGGAGTTCATTCACATTAATCACCAATTCTATATTGACTCTTACCTAAAAGGGGCAATTACAGAGCTCGAGTTCTTGGAATCTATCAACTACAAGAACTCCTGGCGTTTTCCTTGGACCTTCTACAAGATCTTCTTTGATCTTGCTAAGGAACATAATATTTCAATTATTGCTCTTAACACAAAAGGAAATCTTGAAAATAGAGATAAGAAGGCCGCAAAGAAAATTGCATCCTATCACAAGGAAAATCCAGAACAGAAACTGCTTATTCTCTTTGGTGAACTTCACATCGTTCCGAATAAGCTGCCGCAAAAAGTTTTTGACCTGGCCAATAAAGACATCGTTCAAACCATAATTCATCAAAATACTGACGAGGTTTACTGGAAACTTGTTGAAACTAATAAACTTAGATCAGACCAGATTGTTAAATATAATATGCGTGAGTTCGTTCTTGTAAACTCACCACCTTGGCTTAAGTATGAGTCTCAAATTTACTGGTATGAACACTTGGCCGATGATCCGGAGTTTGATATTCACGAGTATATTATTGAAACTGGAACACTAAAGTTTTCGGATAATATCATTGATAACTTTGCTTACTTCTGCCATGAGATTAATAATACCCTTAACCTTGATATTCCAATTGGAGAGATTGAAGATTTTAGGATCTTTGATCAACAAAGCCTAAAGAGAGTAAAGAATACTATTAGTAAACTTAAGTCTAAGAAGGCCGTCGGCTTTTATAACAAGCTACTTGAACATGGAAAAACTTTTAAGCTTCCATGTAAGAAAGCCTACTACTGCTCAAGTTACTCCATAAATCGTATTTCATACTTAGCAGGAATTCATATTCACCAGTCAAAGTTAAAGATTCCAGAAAAGGAAATTGTTGGCTTCTTTAACAAAAGAGATCGTACAAATTTATTCGTCTATCTCGTCCACAATTATATAAGTGCGTATTTTTGTTCTAAACTCTTTAATCCGTATCGAAAATGTAATATGTATAAAGACTTTCAATATATGGCCCGTCACAATAAACAGGTAAAGAAGACAGATAAGATGGTCTTTAAGGCATGTTTAAAGCTATGTAATAAAAGAGTCAATGTGAATGAAGAACTTAAAGGACTTAACCTCTATCAGCTTCACAAGACTTCGCGGAAAGTATCCCATATGTTGGCAGACATTATCTTCGACTACTACTTTGCGCCAAATAGAATTGAGTATAAAGATGTATACAGGCTTGTAGCATCAGATGATTACTCAAATGAAAACTATCAAAGCCTGTTAAATGAAATTGGGAATTTAGTAGAAATTAAAAAACTTAAAAAACGTGAATTCTAATTACATTAGTCTTTGCATAATTTCGCGTTTAGTACCCTTTTCAATACGAGTTACATTCTTAGAATTATCTTCCTTAACTTCTGTAAAGTCTTCAGCTCCCTGCTCCACACTCTCTGCTTCAACGGCAGGAGCAGCGCTAACAACATCTTTTGTCTTAAAGATTAGCTTATACTTACGACCAACAGGCTGAAGATCGTCATTATAAAGATTTGCAAGCTCTAGACGTCCTGAAATGTCTTTAAGTAGTTCTCTCACAATTTGAACAGATGTTTCAAGCTCAGTTGAGTTTTTACTCTCCCCATATGATGAAATACTTAGATAGTAAATTGCTCCAAGAGTCTTACCTTGAACTTCAATTGTTCTCTTATCTTCCTCTGCATTAATTGAGTTCTTAGCTGCATCTAAAAGAATATTATATTGAATTTGCTCAATTGTTTCTCTCTCACCAATGATTTCTTTTTCATTAGTATCAATTTTAAATTCGACTCCCTGCTCTTTGTACTGATCTTGTACTTTACAAGCAATGAAACGATTTACAGATGAGATTTCACAACTTTGTACCATAGGTACATTTGTTTCATTATCACCACTTTCATTTGACTCACTCATTGACCAAATTTGATCTGCAACTTGCTTTGCATCTTGGTCATCACCAGAAAGAACCATACCGAAAGTTTTATTTTCATTAGAAGAAATCGTTGCCTTTCTCTTCTCTTTTTTGAAACTTTGTTTTTGTACTGAGTAAAGTCTTGAGCAATGCTTCATTTCGTTAAGTTCTAGAGCATTAATAATAACACTTTCAATCTCATCAAAATTCTCTTCTTGATTAAGCATTAGTAAACTTAAGGCTTCGTCTTCAAGTTCCTTTCTTCTTTGCATAACAACTTTCTTAAAAATTAATTCCCATGCAAAAGTAAATAGAAAAACACCTGCCACAAGAACAAGAGAAACTTTTATATTTGAAAGAGAATTAGAAATTGTTTCAAAGTGATTCTCAATAAGAATTGACCCCGCATCGGCAGCATCTTCAAATTGAGAGAATTTTTCGTCAACGTTACTGGAAAAGTTTTTATCAGTAACAGAGAACCCTTTCCCTGTACTTCTTAAGCTCTCATGAAACCAGTGAACATTTGAACTAACAGTATTAAATTTTTTAACAATAGCTGATGAGAATTTTCCATACTCAGTCATAAGGTCAGAGACTTGTGCGAAACACTCTCCAGTTTGCGCCGTAAAGTTACTATCAAGGTATGTAGAGTTCATATCCCCTGCAACTGCGGCCGTGTAGGTCTGCTGAACACGTGTACTACAAATTTGAATTCCGTTTTGAATTGTTGAGACCAGTTTATAGCTATTTGATACACCACTTAGCATATAAGCAATGACTAAAATTGAGACAGAAGATAGACCTAATATTCCTAATCTCACCTTTGAAAATTTGTATTGAACTGGTTTACTCATCCATAAGTCCTTAAAATTGCGTAATTCATTTACTATTGCGCCAACTAGCACACTTTAATTCTACCTATTCATTGCGCTAGAATAAAGAGTAGACAAATTTTACCAGTTTAAAGGAGATTCCTTTGTCCCTAACCAAGTAAAATGGTACAATTTTTAAAGGATAATCCGGCCGGAGAAAAATGATCAACTATATAACAATCCTATTTTCCCTCGTTTTGCATGCATTGATACTAAGTCTAGTATTTGATACTGGCGATTCTAAAAAGCTGGCCCAAGAAGAAGCAATAAAACTCAAATTTAAACAAGTTGAAGTAAGAAAGATTGGACTTGATAAGGCCCAGGATAATCAAAACCTATTTGGTCAACTCGCCTACTCTAAGCCATCATATAGCGAAAAAGAAATTAAGCGCGTGGACCAAGAAGTAAAAAGTCGCTCTTCGGCCCTATCAAAGAAAGAAGAACAAAGAATTATCAAAGTGGCAAAAAAAGAATCTGTACAAAAGAATCAGATTCTTCAAAAGAAAATTTCCAAGGATAGCTTTAAAGACGCTAATTGGACTAACGAGTTATCTCACGTTCAAGATGCCACTGTAAGCTTTCTTCCTCCAAAAGGAATTAGCCCAGATAAGCTAAATGAATTTGAAAAAGTATTCTATGCATTCTATAAGCGTGTGGCCGTTCAATATATCAACTCCGTTCAAATTTCAGTGAGAAACCGAGTTAACGAAAGACCCTATGTTCAAGAAAGCTTACGTTCAGCATCAGCTCAAGAGCTAAGGGCGGTTGTTCGCTATGACGAAGAAGGGAATGCAGAAATTGTAAAGATTCTAAAGTCATCTGAAGACGATGATATACACAAGATCTTTGAAACGGCCCTTGCTAAGATGAATAAGATTCCTAATATTGTCAAAGACCTAAAAGATGAAGATGGTAAGTACTATGCAATCTTCACTCTCTCAGTAAATACACGCCGCTAAGATTAGCGTGGCAACAATAATTAATTGTAACTTACGTGAAATTCCAAAAGTAATGAAAACAACGAAGTCCCTTAAGGCCAGATTGTACTGACGCTTTCTTATAACTGGACTCCCCTTTATTTGAGCCTCTTCAAGATCCGGAATTAATTCATCTAGCTCACGTAGAAGAATCTCTTTAACTTCAGTATTGGCCTGATACGAATCAAAATCATTAACGAGTTCTTGCTTTTTAAGCTCATACTCCAGTAATTTTTGACGACAATCCAGACATTGAGTAATGTGTTGTTCATTTTTTACAAAGTCACGACTTTCTAGGTAGGTCATCTGTTTTGAAAAGAAACATTTATTCAGATTATTATTAATTAATTGTTCTTCCATCGAAGCTCTCATTTAGATTAATACTCTTATGCGGTAGTTGGTCGATATAAGATAAGACTTGTTGTTGTGAGATTCTTAAGATCTCTGAGATATTATCGACTGCCTCCCCCTTAAACTCGAAAAGGTAAATGCATGCCCTTTGCTCAACCGTATTTATATTACCACTTCTGCTATTTAGAATTTGTTCACTTCTTTGTTTGGCCAACGATACTAACTTCAACAAGAATTTACGCTCAAAGTATTCATTATCAATCTTATAGAGAGTCTGACTATCTTGGGCAACGAAGCCAGTTGCCACATCAATAATCAACTGCATCGCCTGCAACTGATCTTGAATCAAATAATTGGCAACTTGATAAAATTCATCCACTAATTTTCGAATAAGTTCTTTTTTAACCATCACAGGATAATTCTAACAAGCTTTTAAAAAAATGCTACTGAGATTTTAAACACTTAAGTGAAGATTAAAGTATATTCAATAGATTACCGATAAAATAGTGAGGAAATGTAAGAACGAGGATTACATGAGAAAAATTTTATTATTGGGAACTTTAGTACTCATGACATTAACAAGCTGTACTCAGCCGACCAACTCTAGAGCAAGTTATAATAACTCTAATGGAAGCAATTGGGGTAACAATGGTAACACAGGAACAGGCAATGGTGGTGGCTGGGACTGGGGTAACGGTAGCGGTGACAGCGGTGATGACAGTAATAATGAACAAACAGATCCAGGTGACGGTTATGGTGACGGAAATGAAGAAGGTAATGCTGACGGTGGTCAGACGCAAAACTTCTACACAGTAGGAAGTATTGTTATTCACGGAAACTCACGTACTTCATCAGGTTCTAATGTCAGATGGTCCTCAACATCACTTGGAACAGGTCAAGCAATGCTCTATACAGACTCTCGTTTTAATATTCGAGTCCGTCCAAGAACTGCTCCTTCTCAAGGAACGTACGACGACTACGGAGTAAAGTGTCACTACAATCCACAACAATATAAGAAGCTAAAAATTAAGCTTTGTATTAGGGCCGAAGGACAAGCCTGTAACCTAACAAGAACTGTAACATTTGGCGATATTGCAAACGAAGAAGTTTCGAAAGTGAAGGAATTTTCTGGCTCAACATTGCCATCAACTTACGGGCCTATGATTATTGATATTCTTGATGTTCAATGGGATTGGTCTTGTCAATACTACTTAAACCAAGATTATAGCCAAAGTGACGCCGTAACAAATGGTTATTGCCCTATGGCATCTGTGTGGCCAAATGACTGTGTCGCCTTTGATCTTCAGTTTTCAACTGACTCGACAAAGGACTTCCCAGCTTCAGCTCCAAGAATGTAATTACTTAAATAATTCGAGTGCGAGGTTTCTTTTCATAGCAGAAGAAACCTCCACTATGAGTCCTGGACACGTCACATTTACTTCAGAAATTTTTCCACCCAAAATATCAAAAGCAATTAAATCAACTCCATCTACCATTAGCTTTTCGCAAATATTCAGACATTCTGCTTTTACCTGAGCATCTAATTCTACTGCCGAGTACTTTGCACCTTGTGCAATATTGGCAAGGAACTCTCCTTCTTTTGGAACCTTGAGAATTGTTCCCAACTCCTTGGCGCGGTAGAAGATCGTACGAATTTCACCCTCAACTACTGAGTTATCAAATTCCTGAACAACAACAGGTCCTTTAAACTCATCGCACTTGGCCTTAAAATGCCCCTCAAATTCGTTCAAGCTCACTTTTTGAACACCAATGCCCTGAAAAAGGTCTAAGGGCTTTAAAATCAATTCTTGAACGCCACGGGCCTCAAGTTTAGAGATAAATTTCTTTGCCCCCGATAAAGAAGTTCCAACATAACTCTCAAGACTTAACTCTCTCGTATAGGCCGCAAGTTTTTCATTATGTTTCATAATACCTAGAGGGTTATTTAAAACTTGAACACCATACATATCAGTAAGAAAGTTAAGCATCCAAAGATAGCGTTGGTAGCGCGAATCATATGGCGGGTCGATTCTCATGTGAATCGTCGTGTTTGCATCAATCGAAACAACTTCTGGAGAATCTTCTACTTTGAAGTCCTCAATATAGAAGCTTTCATTAATCTTTCCACTAATTCGGTAGCAGTCAAACTGAATACCGTTAGCATTTTGCACAAAGAAGTCCTTCTCAAAAAGAACGTAAACATCTTCTCCTCTTTCTTGCATTGTTAAAGCAATTAAGATTGTCGAATCTTTCTTTGTGACAAGTTTTTCAATTGGATCAATAAAGAATAAGTGTTTCTTGCTTTTCATAACAAGAAAGATATCACTAATTTAGCGATTTGGAATTAAAAAGATAGTCCTCAAAACTACCTTCGACGTCTTCGTTAAGGTACTTTTCGTAGCGCTGTTCTATATTTGCAAAAAGAGCTTTAAGATCACCATTAAATTGCTTTGCATACTCAGTCATATGAGACTGGTTTTTCTCATAAGTCATAAATGCAGCTAGAGATGCCGTATTCCACTCCATTTTTGCAGGCCAACAATTAGTCACCTCAAGTTGAGCACAAAGTTTGGCAAGCTCCGCAGGCATCGTCTTAGAAAGATAATCTTTCTTGGCCCCCTTCCAATCATCTTGTTTAAGAATATCCTTAAGCTTTTGGGCATGAGCTGTGACCGCCATTTTAAGCTTAGAGTTTAGTTCTAAGTTTTTGAAGTATCCCGCCAACTCTTGATCATCTTTATAATATTCGATGAGCATCTGTTCACCAAAGTAGTTGGCCAGATTCTCATTGAGATCAACCTCATTCTTTGCAAAGAAGATAGTGTGAAATAGTTCATGAAAGATAGTTTCTGTTAAACTATATTTTCCATATTCGAAAAAAGAAGAAAGAATGGGATCGTTAAAATTACCGAGCGTCGAGTAAGCAAGAACATCTCTTGTATAGGTATCATACCCTTCCCTTTCTAGTTCAATCGCAAACTTTCTTGCAGACTCTTCTTTAAAAAAACCCAAATAAGGAAAACAGCCATAGAAAACGAAGCATTCTTTACGGGCCTTAATTTCATTTGGCCTTGAAGCGATAACGAGATAAGTAACTGCACGAGATTTCAAAAGAGTCGTCTTAGAATAAATATCTGTCGATGGCCTTTGCCAATAATTATAGAAATAATTCTTATAGGTTTCGATTTGCTTAATTTTCGCCTTATACTCTTCACTGACTTTTGGATCTTCTAGAACTTCATGGTTCTTTCTAGCACTCCAAAGAATGTCCACTTGGCCAATACTCTGTTCTGTAAGATAGCTAATTTTGGCACATGATAGACAGCTTAATAAAAGAGAGAATTGAAAGATTCTTTTTAGAATAACCATGAGATCCCAGCGCTATAACTTAGCTGATCCCTCGCCTCTTCAAATTTGAATGCACGAAAGACCGTTCTTACTGAGCCCTTAATAGAGAAAGTTTTTGTTAGCATCATTTTCAGCGCAAAAGCACCAAACATTGCATCGTAACTCGACTTCTCTTCTCCGGACCTAATGAGATATTCGGTTGAAGTATCTAAGTCCTTAACTAAAGTTGTTGAATAAAGAGTATACTGTTGTCTACTCCAACCTAATGAAATGAGCGGTTGAAGAAATGATTTACGGCTTGAGAGCGCCTGCCTAATACCTATCCCAAAGCTTTGAGTTTTAATATTAGTATATTCATTTTCAATCACTAGACCCGTCGAAAGGTCAGAATTGTCATATTTTCCAATAATTTCATTCTCAGATTGTGAAATATTAAACTCAATTCCCGTTTTAGAAAGAAAATAGAAAGTAACCGATCCAGCATATGTCCTCTTTGTTTCATAAGACTGGCGATCAACCCCAAAGATATTCTTATTGTAATTAAAGTCGAGATCAAGTTCTGTAAGGGCCAATGAATTCAAAGACAAAAAGCCAAATAATATAATTTTACAAAGTAAGGGTAAGCGTAATTTCATAATATCCTCAAAGTATACTCAGGGATATTTTACAACTTACCAACTCATCAATGCCTATTTAGGCAAAGAACTCCATTCTTCTTTGTCATTACAGCTATTTATTTAAGCGACGTCCATGATCTTGAAGGAGTTCACCCTGACAAGAAAGAGCAGTTGTCGAAATACACTTAACATCGACCCAGTGCCATTTAAGATTTAAATCCTCGTTGTCTTCCGGTCCCTTAAAGTGAATAAGGCGATTACAATTTGTTCTCCCCTTCCACTTCGTTTCACCCTTCATAGTATTCGAACCCTCGACTAGCACGCGGTATTCATTACCAACCATCTTAGCACGTATCTTTTCTTGGATAGCTAATTGAAAGGCCTGGACTTCATGAAGGCGTGATTTTCTAATTTCCTGAGTCAGAAAATCTTCCATTTTCGCAGCTCGAGTTTTACTTCTTTGTGAGTAAACATATGAATAAATGAAGTCAAATTGAGCTTTTTCAAGTAGATCAAGTGTTTCTTTGTGTTCTTCGTCAGTTTCATTAACGAAACCACAGATAATATCAGTTGAAAGAACGATATCAGGCCTGGCAGCACGAAGTTTTTCTAGAAGTCCTAGATAGTGTTCTTTTGTGTACTCACGATTCATTCTTTGGAGAACTGTATTTGATCCAGATTGAACTGGAAGGTGTAAGTGTTTTGATAACTTTTTGGCCGCTCCGTGAGCTGCAATTAAGTCATCCGACACATCATACGGATGTGAAGTTGTGTATCTTAAAATCTCTAGGCCGTTAATTTGGTCGAGATCCATGATTAGATCACTTAATCTCTCCCCATTTTCTTTTCCAAAAGAGTTAACATTTTGCCCAAGTAACATAACTTCTTGAACACCTTGATACTCAACTAGTCTTCTTACATCCTCAACAATCTCGGCCTGACTTCTTGAACGCTCACGGCCACGAGTGTAAGGAACGATACAATAAGTACAATACTTATCACAACCTTTGATAATATTAACGAATGCTTGAGGTGTTCCGTGATTGATTTTTGTTTCAATCGAAAAGTTACTAGAACGGTCCCAAGTATTAACAGAGAATTTATCATCTCCAGCATATGTGCGGTAAACCATGTCGTTAATTGTATCAATAGTGTCCGGACCGAAGGCAAAATTAAGATGCTTGAATTTTTTAACAAGATCCTTCCCTTCCGTTTGGGCCACACATCCACCAACACCGATAACAAGATCATCACCTTTTTCTTGCTTCAAGTGTTTTAACTCACCTAACTGTGAATAAAATTTATTATTAGCAAGCTCTCTTACCGCACAAGTATTAAAAAGAACTAGACTCGCTTCTTCTAAATCTTCAGTATGGGAGAAGTTCAAATTTTTTAGATGTGAAAGAATACGTTCAGTATCATGATAATTCATCTGACAACCGTAAGTTTTCATCCAAACTTTTCGAGGAGGGAATGTCACATCACCCAATTGGACGATGCGGTCACCTGACTTTTCATCAATAAATGATGAAGCTACGTGATTTTGCTTACTTACACCTAGACCCGTTGGAGAAATATCTATTGCCATGAACTTTTCCTTCTAACGCCTTTCTTTTCATTTCCCCTGACCAACCTACGGGCAGAATTAAGAGATGAAAAGCTTATAACTAACTGAAATAACGAGAAAACCAAGGAGATAACTACAGTACCCAGGACCATAACTATCTGAAATCATTGAATTTTTCTTACCGTATCAGCTATAAAATCTGGCGATAATATGGTCTTTTTTTAGATGTTTTTGGGTGGAATGTAAATAGATTTGAAAATAAGAAGGCCCGCTAATAGCGGGCCGACTCATTATTGAATTAAGAATTGTGCTTCTTATTTCTTTTTAGCAACTTTTTTCGTAGCTTTTTTAGCTGTTTTCTTAGCTGCTACTTTTTTTGTAGCTTTTTTTGCTACTTTCTTAGTTGCTTTCTTTGCAGTTGCTTTCTTAGCTACTTTTTTAGTAGCTTTCTTTGCAACTTTTTTCTTAGTAGCTTTCTTAGCTACTTTCTTTGTAGCTTTTTTAGCAACTTTTTTCTTTGTTGCTTTCTTTGCTACTTTCTTAGTTGCTTTTTTTGCTACTTTTTTCTTTGTAGCTTTCTTTGCAACTTTTTTCTTTGTTGCTTTCTTTGCTACTTTTTTCTTAGTTGCCTTCTTTGCAACTTTCTTAGTTGCTTTCTTTGCTACTTTTTTCTTTGTAGCTTTCTTTGCAACTTTCTTAGTAGCTTTTTTAGCTACTTTTTTCTTAGTAGCTTTTTTTGCAGTTTTCTTTGCTGCTTTCTTAGCTACTTTTTTTGTAGCTTTTTTAGCTACTTTTTTCTTAGTTGTCTTTTTAGTAGTTTTCTTAACTGCCATTGACATCCTCCTGGTTTTTTCAATACTTATGTTTATGGTAAACATAATTTTATTTGTGTGCAAATAAAAAATTACTTTTTGATAAGCATAAGCATCTTTTTTATTTCCCTATGTTCCTTTTTAACTTCGGATTAATTTTGAAATTACTTTACATTATTTTTAAAGAAAACCTCGAAACAAGCCGACAGCAAGGCTTTTCCAAAAAGTACAAAACTTTCTAATCTTCCTGATAGACGTTGGTTTCGTACTTACTCTTATAAAAAAATTAAGCGAATTTTTTTTTCATTTTTTTTCAAAAGAATAAGCAAAAACTGCCCTTTCAGGGCAGTTTCAGCATTTAAAAAATGTTAGTTTGATTGTAATTTGACTTAGAAATATTTTAAAAATTCAATTTTAGATCATTGTTTTCAACGACAACTTCAATTTTTCCACCGTGAGTTAGACAACCAAATAAAACCTCAGTAGAAATTGGCTTTTTAAGCTTCTGATCGATGATTCGAGCGATTGGTCTAGCTCCCATTTTTTCATCAAAACCATTTTTTGCAAGCCAAATTTTTGCTTCTTCATTTAAAACGATCTCTATATTTTTAGCCGCTAACTTAATTTCAAGTTGCGAAACGAATTTTTCAACAATTTTAACAATGTATTCAGTAGAAAGTTTCTCAAAGTGCACAATTCCATCCAAACGATTACGGAATTCAGGGCTAAAAAAGTTCTTAATGGTCTGATCTCTCTTGCCAGTATTCTTTGAAGATGACTTTGCTAGGCCAATAGACCCACTATCCATTTCCTTAGCTCCAGCGTTCGTCGTCATGATTATCACTGTGTTTGTAAAGTCTGTTGTTCTTCCTTGAGAGTCTGTTAGAGACCCATGATCCATTACCTGAAGAAGAATATTATAGATATCCACATGTGCTTTTTCGATTTCATCTAGAAGTAGAACAGAATGTGGGTTTTTCTTAACAGCATCTGTTAATAAACCACCTTGATCGTGGCCAACATAACCAGGAGGTGAGCCAATTAGCTTACTGACTGAGTGTTTTTCCATGTACTCAGACATATCAAAGCGCTCAAGATGACAACCTAACTGGATGGAAAGTTGTTTAGCTAGCTCTGTCTTCCCTACTCCCGTTGGACCAGCAAAAAGGAAGCTAGCAATAGGCTTTCCTTCATCGCCAAGGCCAGATTTAGACATATAAATGGCCTGAGACACTTCATTTACTGCATGGTCTTGTCCAAAAATAAGCATTTTAAGATTCTTATTTAAATCCTTAAGCTTATCTTTCTCAGTAGTTTCAACTGTAATCTTTGGAATATTGGCCATTTTTGCAACAACATCTTCAATATCTTTCTTAGTTATCGAAGATTTCTTCTTACTTTCAGGCCTAATTTGATTTAAAGCACCTGCTTCATCAATTGCATCAATTGATTTATCTGGATTTTTACGATCCATTAGGTAGCGAGAAGTTAGAGCTACGGCTTCCTTTATAACATTATCAGAGATCTTAACACTATGATATGATTCAAACTTAGGTCGCAATCCTTTTAAAATAGCAATTGTATCTTCATTTGAAGGTTCATCTACATCAATTTTTTGGAATCGACGATTAAATGCTGGATCTTTTTCAATGAACTTTCTATGTTCAGCATATGTCGTTGAACCAATGATACGAACAACTCCACGGCTTAAGGCAGGCTTTAATAAGTTAGAGGCATCCATGCTTCCACCAGAGGTTGCCCCCGCCCCCATTACGGTATGCATTTCATCGATAAATAAAATTGCCTTTTTACCATCTTTATCGAGTTTTTCTAGATCTTTAATGACTCCCTTAACTCTTTGCTCGAAGTCACCTCTAAACTTTGCTCCAGCAACAAGTGCGGCCATATCAAGATTGAAAATAGTTGTACCTTTTAAGATGTCAGGAACTTTCTCTTCTACAATTCTCTGTGCAAGTCCTTCTACGATCGCTGTCTTTCCAACACCGGCCTCACCGACCAAGAGAGGGTTATTTTTACGGCGACGACAAAGAATTTGAACAATTCGTAGGGCCTCTTCTTCTCTGCCAACAAGAGGATCAATTCGATTCTCTCTAGCTAGTTCATTTAAGTTAACAGTGAACTTAGCTAAGAAAGAATCTCCCTTTTTAGAACGAGATTGAGGTTCTTCGCCCTCTACATATTCAATACGAGGAACTTCTTCTTCATCTTGATCAGGCCCAAGTCCATGGGAAATGGCCTTAACAATATCGAACCTTTCGATCCCCTGCTTCTGCAGAGAATATAAAGCAAAGCTTTCTTTCTCTTGGAATAGAGAAACTAGTAAGTTGATTCCTAGTATCTGACTTTTTCCACTTGATTGCACATGAATTGCGGCCCTTTGAATGACTCTTTGTAAAGACATTGAAATTTCAGGCTGATAAACAATACCGTTTTCTCGAGCCAACTCTCTTAACTCATCATTAACGAATTGTTGTTTAGAAAGAGATTCGATTTGATCATCAGATAAAATACTAAAGTTAGATTCATCATGAATAAACTCGTTAAGCTCATTTTCAATTTCTTCAAGATCGCCACCACAATATTCAATTATCTCTCTTACATTATCATCTGCAAGTAAAGACAAAAGGACATTTTCAAGAGTCAAATATTCGTGCTTTAAAGTATTAGCTCTTTGTATTGACTCATTAATGATGGTTTCTAATTTTTTTGACATCATTCTATATTTCTCCTGTGCCTATTCAGGCTCAACAGTACAAAGTAGTGGGTGTCCTTCTTTCTTTGCTTCAGACATAACCTTATTCATCTTTGTTTCTGCAACTTCATATGAGTAGGTACCACATACCCCTCGTCCATTATTATGGACATCGAGCATAATCTTCATGGCCTCTTCTTGACCTCTATTAAAGATATGCATCAACACCCAAATGACAAACTCCATTGTCGTATAGTCATCATTATGTAGGATGACATGATATTTAGAAGGCTTTTTAACCCTTACTTTATCTTCTAGTGCTACATCACCATCCTCTTCTGTACTTAAGATGGTATTCATTTTTTTAATGTCAATATCGCCAACTTCAAACTTATTCAATTTACTTCCTCTACTTTGCTAATTTTTTTCTTTTTTTCCATTATCGCCCATCTGTGTTACTCTTTTCAAGGTATATACGACTGAAAATCTCTAAAAAAGGTCCATAATGAACTTCTTCGAATTTTTCAAATCACTGAAGGCCGATCATCAATCAAGCTCTATTAATCAGATACACGCATACTTAAATAAGAAATTTCCAAATATGAACGATGAAAGAAAAGTAATCATCTCATGCGTCTGTGGACTTCTTGCCCGTATCGCGTATTCAGACTTTCATGTCAGCCAAAACGAAAAGTCAAAGATGCAAAAAATAATCACGGGTATGACACAATTAAATGCCGAGGAAGCCGAGTTAATTACAGAGTATTCTATTGAGAAAATGAAAGAGCTTTCTGGACTTGATACCAGAAGTTACTGCAAGCCACTAGTTGAGATCATGTCTCAACACGAGCGCTATCAAATTTTAAAGGCACTTTTTGCAATTGCCGCTGCCGATGGAGAAGTCGACAATGTCGAATCTAATGAGATTAGTTATATTGCTAATGCTCTTGTTCTCGAGAAGAAGTACTTCTTAAGTGCACAGGCCGATGTGAAAGAGTATTTAAAAACTTTTCAAGTCTAAAACTATTCTCTACACTCTTATAAGTAATTAAAATTTATGACAAGGAAGTTTAATGAAAGAGAGTGTTGACTCTAGCAAGAATCTAGAGAACTCATTAAAGAAAGCCGCACAATTTATGAATGACGATTTTCAAGGTAATTTCAATTTTTCAAATCTACTCGAAAAAAATGAAAAAAAAGCCTCTAAAAGTCCTATTTCAAACTTACTCCAATCAACAACTCAGACAGTCGTCGCATCAGATGTTGAAACACATATAGAAAGAGAAGAGAAAAAGGACAACTTATATAAAAAGATCGAAGATCTTGAGAGAAGATTTGAAACGAAAGAAGTAAACGAGAAATTTGAAAGACTCGAATCACTTCTACAATCAATAATCATTAATCAAAAGAATGTTCGAGAGCAGATCGAACTTAAGTCTGCCCCGAAATCTTCTCCATCACCTATAGAGTCAAAAGACCAAAAGCCACTTTATATTGCTGCCTCAATTGTAGCAATTTCACTTATAGTAAGTGCAATGATTTTCAAATCTGAACCAAAGGCTCAAGTCGTAACGAAAGAAATCGTTAAGCCTGCTGTCGCAGCAGTCCAAAAATCATTCCATACTCCAGTTAAGTATCTTAACTTAAGAGCGATCCCAAGTACAAAGGGTCAAAAGCTTGAAGTTGTTGCTCCAAATACTCGTGTTGAAATCTTAAAAACAGATGGTGACTGGGTTCAAATTAAGTATAAGAATTATTTGAAAGGATCAACTCATGAAGGTTGGGTTTACGACTCTAAGAACTTAAAATCTATTTAATATCAGTAACATACAATGGGAATTTCGATTCTTCGAAATTCCCTACCTTGACATCACTAAATCTCATCCCATCTTATAGGTACACAAAAATAAATGAGGTACCATGTTTCCAATATTAGTTATGTTATTCACAGTTATTCCTGCAATTGAGATCTACTTACTCTTTTCAATTGGTGGCCAAATTGGAGGAGGGAATACCTTTCTACTCGTTCTAATTACTGGTGTAATCGGTGCGGCCCTAGCAAAATCGCAAGGAGCAGCACTGCTAACCAAGATCCAAGGAGAACTTACTCAAGGACGTGTTCCTGCAAATAGTTTTATCCATGGACTTCTTGTTTTTGGTGGAGGTCTTCTTCTCTTAACTCCAGGCTTTCTTACAGATGTCCTTGGACTCTCGATGGTTCTTCCACTAACTCGTCACATTTGGCTTATTTACATGAAAAAATTCTTTATGAGCTCAATTGAAAGTGGCAATATGCAATTTTATTCATTTAAAAATGGTGGTGGTTTCTCTTCTTATTCTGGAAATGCCTATAATTCACAGGCCCGTCACGAAGGAAATCAAAATGGCCCGATCCAAGTGGATGAGAACACATTTGAAGTTGATTACGAAAAGAAGTAAGATCTCATTATGACAACAACTAACGTAAAGCTAAGTGATATTCAAGATGCAAGGCTTGCTATTGAAAATCGTATTATTAAAACACCATTAACTTACTCAACAACATTGAGTGAGAAGTTTAACTGCCAAGTTTATTTAAAACTTGAGAATCTACAGTTAACTGGAGCCTATAAAATAAGAGGGGCACTTAATCGTCTTTCTAAACTAACAAAAGAAGAAAAAGATAAGGGTGTTATTGCATCATCTGCTGGAAATCATGCTCAAGGTGTTGCTCTTGCAGCTAAACAACTTGGCATTCAGGCAACAATTGTTATGCCTGAATCAACTCCTCTAGCAAAAATCCAAGGAACAAAGAAATTTGGTGCAGAAGTCATCCTTCATGGAAATTTCTATGATGATGCCTATCAAAAAGCACTAGAGATCCAAAGAGAATCAGGTCAAGTATTTATTCATCCTTTTAACGATAAAGATATAATTGCAGGCCAAGGAACAATTGGTTTAGAAATTATTGATGAGCTACCTGATGTCGATCTTGTTGCTATTCCTATTGGAGGCGGCGGCCTCATCTCAGGTATTTCAACGGCCATCAAAGAAAGTGGAAGTAGAGCGAAGATCGTTGGAGTCGAAGCAGTCGAAATGCCTGCAATGAAGACATCTATCGAACAAAACAAAATTGTTACCGTGGATAAGAAAAAAACAATTGCAGATGGTATTGCTGTCACTACTGTTCTTGATAATACATTTAATACTGTAAAAAAATATGTTGATGAAATTGTCACAGTAAAAGAAACTGAGATATCACACGCAATAGTGACTCTTCTTGAGTATGAGAAGGTCCTTTGTGAAGGTGCTGGAGCAACTTCTGTTGCGGCACTCTTATATGATCAGTTCAAGGATATAAAAGGAAAGACTGTTGTCCTAGTCGTAAGCGGTGGAAATATAGACTTAAATATTCTTGACCGTATCATCGAAAGAGGTCTCATTACTTCTGGTCGCTCTTGCTCAATTATAGTTAATGTTCCAGATACACCTGGCACAATTGCAAGAATTTCAAATATTATCGGCTCTAAACAGGCCAATATTTTAGAGATTCACCATAATAGGGCCTTCACAACAAGTGTCCTCGGTGAAACAGAGGTCGAATTCTCACTTGAGACGAGAGGACATCTTCATATTAAAGAAATTGTTGATGAACTCAATTCAATGGGCCTTAGCGCCAAAAGAGTCTAGGTTTTACTAATGAGTGAATTTAACTTTTTGAAAACAACAAGAAATAATGAAAATGCTTTAGCACCAGTTACTTTTGAACGAAAAAATTGTCACTTTCAAGTTCATGATACTGGTATTGTGGAAGTCACACCTAATTCAATAACAACAGATGATATCTACATAATCTCTTGTGGAATTCACGGCAATGAAACTGCACCGATTGAATTTACAAATGAAACACTCGAGAAGATTTATCGTGATGAACTTATCATCAACTCTCCTACTCTCTTTATCTTTGGTAATCCAAAGGCCATGAATATTGGTAAGCGCTTTAGTGAATACAATTTAAATCGTTGCTTTAATGGAGCTTATAAAGAGTTACCTGAAAACTATGAGGTTAAAAGAGCAAGTGTTATTGAGAAACAATGCTATGACTTTGTTGATAAATACGATGACAAACAACTCTTTCACTTTGATCTTCATTGCGCCTTAAAGAAAAGTGAAATGGAGCGCTTTGCACTTGTACCAAAGACAACTGATCGACAAAGAGATCATCATTTCAACTTGGCCCTTGCAAATATGGGGGTTCAAGCTTCTTTATTTTCTCATCAAGAATCAACAGTATTTAGTTCGTTTAGCTTTAAAAAGCTAAATGCCTATAGTGCCACAGTTGAGCTTGGTAAGGTCTATCCTTTTGGACATAACCCACAAGGAAAGTTCAAAGCAGCGCAAGAAACTATAGAATCACTTTTAAGCTCTAAGTTGTTAAAAAATGAGGTTCTTGCAAAAGCATTTACAATCTATGCTTCAATCAATAAAGAATATGATGACTTTAGTTTTACTTTTGAGGAGGAAGAAAGCGCAAACTTTACTCTCTTTAAAAAAGGTGATCATATTTTCACGCAAAATAACGAAAAGTACCTCGCTCCGGAAGATAATTTACGTATGATTTTTCCAAACTCTAAAGTCATTTTAGGACAAAGAGCATTGCTACTTATTAAAGAATTAGAATAACAAATCAGGAGAGAAAATGAGTGATTTTTTAATCGTTACTTCAAGTGACGGAATGAATCTAAAAATGGCAGACAAGATTCTTGAATTAGCACAAGAATCAGGAAGATCTTTTGAAATCGTAAAAATTAGCGATTATAAACTTCCACTATATACAGCAGAAGAAGAAAAGAATGGAATTCCAGAAGATGGTGTAAAACTAACAGATAAGTTTATTGCTGCAAAAGGCTTTGTTTTCTTAACACCGGAATACAATGGATCAGTAACTCCATCATTTATCAATGCCATTGCTTGGATATCTCGCTCAGGTGGAGAATCTTGGCGCGAAGCATTTGTTGATAAGCCAGCTGTTCTTGGAACGCACTCTGGAGGAGGCGGACAATACGTTATCCAAGCAATGCAAAATCAACTTTCTTTCATTGGACTTCATATTGTTGGCCGTAAACTTATAACGAATTACAGCAAGCAGTTAAATGAAGAAGGTGCAAGAGATGCACTAAATAGTTTAATAAAACTTGCATAAGTTTCAAATAAAGAAAAAGCTCCGAAAGGAGCTTTTTTATTTCTTACATGATTTTAATAATATTAGTTTCTTTGGTGGACCAATTACAGATGCACATCCGTCACCTTTCTGGGCCCTTTCAGAAACATTGAGATAGAAGCGTAGACTATCATTTACCACACTCTTCTTCCCTTTTAAGTCTTCCACATTCACAGTGTACTTCGCTTCATAAGAATGAATATCTTTATTAATAAGCTTTACTTCCGATATTTTAATTGCCTTCTCTGATGCTGCAATATATTGCAACGACTTTGGCGCATCATAATCAGGATCTTTATTGAATCGATAATACTTTTGATATTTTTCTTTTAAGCAATCATCCTTTGCACCATTAATAAGCCTAATGCCACTCATTTCAATTTCGGCCAATTGAGCAGCTACTTTTTTAATATCCTTATTATCAGGACAAATTTCTTTAGCGTAGCTAAATTGAGAAAATAAAATAGTAGCAATTAATAGTTTATACATTCTTTGCCCCTTTTATTTCTTCTTGAAGACATTGATTGATACAACTTTCACCCTTAAGTTTTGCAGGCTCATCATAAAAACATGCAGAGTTTGAAGAGTCATGTCTTAAGATACTAAAGCGACCAGACATCATTTCATTAGAATACTCTTTTTTAGCTACAATCGCCTTACATGAAGAAACAGCTTGGGCCCTTAGTGTATTAAACATTGTAGAACGATTCTTTGCGTGCGTTCTTGCATCAACTCTTGCTGGACCGTAATTCTTAAGAGCTCCGCTATGGATATAAGTAAAATTAAAATCACTAATTGTTATATCGTCACAACGCCCAAGCTCTGAAAACTTTCTTATCGCCAGAGGATCTTCACCAATAGTATCAACCATCACAACATGACTTCCTTTTAGATTGATGATATCACCTGATTGAAGAGAATAAGGTAGGCCAAACTTCACCGGTTTAACACAGGAATTCTTACTCTTTACAGTATTATGAAGAGAAGTTGTCGTTAGTGAACGGTAGTCTTGATCTCTAGTTGTAAACTTTAAACCTTCAGCTGCATAGGCAGCTGAAATAAATTCAGAACAATCAATCCCCGACGCCCTTGCACCACTTTTTGAAACACCTTGTCCACGAGTGAATAAGTTAACCTCATTGCTTCGTAGCCCCTTACGAGATCCGTAGCCATAAACAGGTGGAATCTTAGTTGCATCTATACATCCCTCACCAGGGTAGCCAGGATCCTGATCTAGCTTTCTTAAAACTTCATGAGATCTCACCATGGCAACACGATCATGAACAATTCTTTGTCTAAAGTCTGTTCCATCACTCAAAGTTGCTTCCCTAGTTGAAACTCCACTTAAACTTGGAGTGCTTGAGTCAATGATTGTATTAATTGGCATACATGACTGATAGATTGTGGCCAAAACCTTACGAGCACCAAAAGAGCCAGTACCAACGTTTTTAACAAAAGACCATTCACGTTCCTGATCAGTCATTGCACATTGTGTTCCCATTGCCGCAACATTACCGTTAATATAATCTGTAATATCGTATGATGTTGGAAAGTTTGAGTAGTTATCAGTTAGGTCGCGCAAATCCTCATTAACGCCTTGCCCTTCTTCTTCACGCACAACATCATCTACTATATCAAGAATATCACTTTCACGTGAAACTCGCTTGGCCATTCCCTGGGCCTTTCCGCTTAAGAAATCACCACTCGTTAACTGGCAAGACGTGTTAATCACGGCCAAAAATATAAAAGTTAAAATTGTATTTTTCTTCATAAGTCTCTCATCTCAAAGACTTATCGGCTAATGCTTCATATTACTTTAGACGTGATTATCTATACTTATGCTCTCGCGTAAATAATTTACATAGAATGTAAGGATTTGTAATTTTTTATTAAAGGCCCTTTTCTGTACTTTTCAACATCTCATTGTTTTAATGCGCCACTCACAAAATAAGGATGAATAAATGAACTTTTCACTTGCCCTGCTAGCTGTTGTTTTCACTCTTAATCTTTCGTCGATGGCCATTGATAAAGTTGTTTATGGTGAAGATAACCGTCTGGATCAATTCGAAATAACTGATCAAAATATACTAGACCTTCAAAGATCAACACTGGCAATGATTCCAAAATCAAAACTCAAGAGAGATATGAATAATAGTGGAAGTTTTAAGACGATCGATTCAAAGATTGGCCTATGTGATGATGCAAGGTTTAACAATCAAGTTGATGTTGCTGAATGTTCAGGGTTTTTAATTGAAAAGAATAACAAGCAATACGTTGTAACAGCGGGCCACTGTGCAACTTCAAAGTCTGATTGCTACGATAACTATTGGGTTTTTGACTACGCTAAAAAATCTCCAAATGACGATGCAAGAACAATTCAAGAAAGTAATATTTACAGCTGTAAAAAGATTGCTGTTCAAAGCTTAAATAGCTCCAATGGAACTGATTTTGCTCTTATTGAACTTGATCGTCGAGTTGAGGACCGTAAGCCTCTAGAATATAGACAAAAATCAGATATCATGAAAGGTGAAGAGATCTTTGTTATTGGTCACCCTTCTGGCCTTCCATCAAAAGTAGCGGCCGATGCTTACGTTAGAGATGCAAGTGACTTTTGGAGCTTTGAAACAAATCTAGATACATTCTCAGGAAACTCTGGTTCAGCAGTTTTCAACCAAAACACAGGTATTGTAGAAGGTATTCTTGTTCGTGGAGACCGAGACTACCGTTACAACACAAAGAAAAACTGCTACGAACCAAATATTTGTAATATGGATAGTTGTGGCGGTGAAGATGTTTTCCGCATCAATAGAATCCACTACCTTAGAGACTAAAAAATAGTTAGAAACTAAACTTACCATCCAAGCAAGAGTTCACACGTTCTTTTGCTTGGTTTATATCTTCATTAAAGACTGCACCAACTTCCACAGATAAATTTTCTAAAAGCATTTCTAAATACTTTGACTCGGCCGAGCCCTTGTCAGTAATTTGAAGTAACTGCTGAATATTATCAACAAATGTATCGATATCTTGTTTTTGAATATTTGATTTAAAAAAATTGATACGATCTTTTTTAGAATCGAACTGCCTAAGTTCTCTATCTTGCGAAAGCCTATCGAGAGTTTCTTCTAATTCAGTAGGACTACTTAAAGGTCTAAACGCATCTTCCTTTACTGTTGGAATCATCGTTGTCGAGCGCCCTTGTGAAGATTCAATAATGTAGAACTCCGCTCCACTCATATCTTTTATTTCAGTAATTACGCCAACTCCAAAGTTAATCGATACTACCTCTTGTCCTATTTCTAATTTTGGCATAAATCCCCTTTCGTTAGATAAGTATTATAACACAAGTGAATTAGAATTTCTCGAAGGCAATCTATTCTTTAATAGGTAGCGTCAATTGACGCTCAATCCTTTTTACTTCATCCCAAAAGTGATATATGTCTTCTAATATACTTTATTTTAAGGGGATTTAAGAATGAGTACGGATAGTTTTAAAGAAGCTATATTAGAGGGTATTCCTAAGATTTTACCAAATTATAAGAAATATGAAGAGGATATTAACCACGCTCCAAAACGTAAACAAATTCTATCTCAAGAAGAAGAGAAGCTAGCATTAAGAAATGCTCTTCGCTACTTCCCAAGTGATCTTCATGCTGAACTACTTCCAGAATTCAAAGAGGAATTAGAGAAGTATGGACGAATCTATATGTACCGTTATCGTCCTGATTATAAAATTCATGCACGCTCAATTGATGAGTACCCACACAAATCAAAGCAAGCAGCGGCCATCATGCTGATGCTTTCAAATAATCTAGACTACGCTGTTGCACAACACCCCCATGAGTTAATTACTTACGGTGGAAACGGTGCTGTTTTCTCAAACTGGGCCCAGTATCTTTTAACAATGCAATATCTTGCAACAATGACTGATGAGCAAACACTTGTTCTCTACTCTGGTCACCCTGCTGGCTTATTTCCATCACACAAAGATGCACCAAGAGTAGTCGTGACAAATGGAATGATGATTCCAAACTACTCAAAGCCAGACGACTGGGAAAAATTCAATGCACTAGGTGTAACACAATACGGACAAATGACGGCGGGCTCTTTCATGTATATTGGGCCACAAGGAATTGTTCACGGAACAACAATTACAGTTCTAAATGCTCTTAGAAAAATTTCAAAAGAAACTGTGACAGAAACAGCTGGAAAAGTATTTGTCACAGCAGGACTTGGTGGAATGTCTGGAGCACAACCAAAGGCCGCTGTAATAGCCGGATGTATTGGTGTTGTTGCAGAAGTAAATCCTAAGGCCGTTAAAACAAGACACGAGCAAGGATGGGTTGATGAAGTTTTCACTGACCTAGATGAAATCATTGCACGTATTAAAAAAGCTCAAGAAAATAAAGAAGCCGTCTCTCTTGCCTACCAAGGAAATATTATTAATCTTTGGGAGAAGATCGCTGACAGTGATATTCATATTGACATTGGTTCCGACCAAACTTCTCTCCATAACCCGTGGGCAGGTGGTTACTACCCTGCCGATCTTTCATTTGAAGAAGCAAATGAGATGATGGCAAATAACCCAGAGCAATTTAAGGTTGAGGTACAAAAGAGTTTGGTTAGACATGTAAATGCTGTTAATAAGCTTGCAGATAAAGGAATGTACTTCTTTGATTATGGAAATGCATTCTTACTTGAAGCATCTCGCGCTGGTGCTGATATTATGAAACAAGGATCAACAGAAGATTTCAAGTATCCTTCATACGTCCAAGACATTATGGGGCCAATGTGTTTTGACTACGGGTTTGGGCCTTTTAGATGGGTTTGTACTTCAAGCACACAAGAGGATCTTGATCTTACAGATCAACTGGCAACAGAAGTTCTGGAGAGACTAATGCAAGAGTCACCAAAAGAGATTACTCAGCAGATGCAGGATAATATCACTTGGATTAAAGGTGCAAAAGAGAACGATCTAGTTGTTGGATCAAAAGCTCGTATCCTCTATGCAGATAGTGATGGAAGAATTGAAATTGCTCTTGCCTTTAACAAAGCACTTCGTGAAGGAAAGCTAAAGGCACCAGTCGTTTTAGGTCGCGACCACCACGATGTTTCTGGAACAGACTCTCCATTTAGAGAGACTTCTAATATCTATGACGGTTCTCGCTTCACAGCAGATATGGCCGTGCAAAACTTTGTTGGAGACTCATTTAGAGGAGCGACTTGGATCTCACTTCATAACGGCGGAGGTGTCGGATGGGGTGAAGTTATGAATGGTGGCTTTGGAATGGTTCTTGATGGAAGTGAAGACTGTGATCGTCGTATCAAGTCGATGCTTTTTTGGGATGTAAATAACGGAATTAATCGTCGTAGTTGGGCCCGCAATGAAGGTGCGACCTTTGCGATTAAGAGAGCGATGGAAAAAGAGCCTCTTTTAAAGGTAACGCTTCCAAACTTAGTTGATGATAAATTACTTTAAAAAAAGAAAAGCTCCCACTATGGGAGCTTACTCTTATGCCGCAGTTTTGTAATTTAAACTAAAGGGGTAGTATATTTCCTGGGCATCTTTATTAATAATATCCTCGACCAAGGATATAAATTCAAATTCGTCTAGGCCATTTAATGAAGCTGCTGTCCAAACAGGTGTTAGTTTTTCAGAAAAAAGGTCTGCATTAAAATCTCCGTCTGTTGTTGTTTCTAAGTAAATTCCCTGCACCTCATTTCTTGTTTCATTTAAAAAAGTTTGTTTAAAATTGTCTTTTTGCATTCGAACGTCCCCCGTAAAAAAAGTACGTGTACTTCATTTCTACTCATTCATTTTGCAGCAATTTTTAATTTCTAAGAATTAATTCATACAATTCAATGAATTCGATAACTTACCTATACCCTAATGAATAAAACTTCGTGAGGATATCGGGATTTTTTGTCAGGTTTCCTTGGCAATAAACAAAAACTAATGAACTTGTCCATTAGTCTAAACTCTTCATTGTTTTCTTTTTAATATCGATTTATATTGTGGCCATGAAAGGTATTATCTTATTAAGTATTGCTTGTGCAATCTGGGGGCTCGGCTTTGCCGGAACTCGATTTACACTAACGGACTATTCACCAGTGTGGTCAAATTCACTACGCTATATCTTTGCGGGATCATTCGCTTTTCTCATTCTACTTTTTAGAAATGAATTTAAAAAAATTATCAGTAAAAAAGATGAAATTCTAGGGGGGCTAGTTTGCTCCGCACTTCTAATGATGGCCCTGCAGCTTCAAACTGTTGGTATTGCCATGACGACAATGGCGAAGGCCGGATTCTTTACCGTCTTCTACGCTATTATTACTCCAATAATCTCTGTAATATTCTTTGGGCAGAGAGTAAGTAAAACATTCTGGCTTCTACTTTCAACATCAATGCTTGGAATTATGATGATGAATGGAATGGATTTTAGTAATTTTAATATGGGAGATATCTTTGTAATTGCATCAGCAATTTTCTTCTCTCTACACATTATTGCAACGGATCGTTATGCCAATAATGTCGAAGCCGTTCGCTTTAACTTCCTTCAATGTATCTTTATGGGAATCATGGGTTTAGTTTTTGCTCTACTTTATGAAGGGCCAACGAGCTTAACAGCTCTTTACACGAACTCCCCTTTAAACTTTCCTTCTCCTCTGTGGGGATTTCTAATTCTATCAATCTTCTCTTCACTTATTGCCTTCTCCCTTCAGATTACGGCACAAAGAAGTATTCCGGCCCATATTGTTGGACTAGTCTTCTTAAGTGAATCAATCTTTGCAGCATTATTTGGCTATATCTTATTTGGAGAGACGCTAGATCCAACAGCCATTGCTGGTTCAATCGTCATTATTATATCAGTAGCACTTGTTCCAAGATTTACTAATATTAAAAAAGATGAAAGCGAAGATAGTGAGTTAATAGAAAATACCGGGGCATCGTCTGTTGTCAACGATACCCGAGTATAACTATAAAACAGCTCTAAGCTGCTAATGGTATATCGTTATTAAATGGAAAGATAATATTGTCGATTTGAGTAGGGATGACTTCTTCAACAATTGTTGCGAACTCATACTCTGTCAGACCATTTATTTGCGCCTCTGACCAAATTATTTCAAGCTTTTCATTAAAGACACTACTATTAAACTCACCTTTAATTTTTGATTGAGAAATAATTGATTTAATCTCATCTCTAGCATGGGCAATAAAAGTCTCTCTAAAGTTCTCAATATTCATTTGTGCTCTCCTCGTCACTTTACAAAACGGCAACCCCCTGGAGCCGCTTTGGCTATTTAGCTATTATGCAAAGGTTTTGGTTAAATCTAACGAGAAATTTTATTTTATCTAATTACAGATAGTTAAATTATGAACAAAGAGATAAATCGTAGCTATTTTATTGATTTAGATAATTTAAAAGTGCCATCTTCCTATGTCAGTAATAATAAAAACATGGACTTATAAATTCATTAAAATTTATAGCGAGCAACTCGTAAGGCCCTTCTTTTTCAAGTACTTCTGATGATACTCTTCAGCTTTGATGTAATTATTCAATAATTCAAGTTTAGTTACTATAGGATTTTTAAAGCAACCACTTTCTTCAAGCTCTTTTATGGCCTTTACTCCAGCTTCCTTTTGCTCCTCGTTACCATAGAAGATCACACTTCGATATTGCGAGCCAACATCAACTCCCTGACGATTAAGCGTTGTAGGATTATGGTTATTAAAGAAGACATCTAAAAGATTTTCAAATTTAATTATGGATGGATCGTAAGTAATTTTAACTACTTCAGCGTGTCCAGTCGTATCAGTACAAACTTCTTCGTAAGTCGTCTGATCACTATTTCCACCAGCATAGCCAACTTCGGTTTCAATAACACCCGCAAGCTTTCGAAAGGTCTCTTCGACACCCCAAAAACACCCTGCTCCAAATACTGCAACTTCGATATTGTTCATTGCAAACCTCCGATTTATTTCGTAATTTAACCGACATATGAGCAAGAAAACAAGAAAATTCTTAGAAAAGAAATTTGAAAAAGAACTAGAGATAGCTAAAGAAAAAGCCGTTCATGGGCAACACGAAATAATCATTATCTTAGATCATCTTAAGGGTGGTTTTAATATTGGTAAAATATTGAGGTCATGTGAAATCTACAGTGTTCACGAAGTCCATATTGTTGGAACAAAATTCTTTGATGTCACAATTGCAAAAGGTGCTCTAAAAAGAGTTAAGACTTTCTTCTATGAGGATATCGAAGATTCAATTAAGCGTATTAAAGAACTAGGCTACACTCCCCTAACTCTAGACTCAAATGCAAAAACTTATTTAAATAAGAGTGAGCTTCCTAAAAAATCGGCCTTTATTTTTGGCCATGAAGAGTTTGGCCCACTTAAAGAGATGCCAGGAATCGAAAGACTTAAGATTAAGCAATACGGAATGACTGAATCATTAAACGTTTCCATTGCGGCAAGTATTGTCATGTACGAATACACTAACCAACACGCTAGCGAGTAAGATTAAAATGATTGAAACAAATAACCTCACAAAGAAATTCACAAGTTATAAGAAAGAAGAAGGATTTAAAGGAAGTATTAAGTCATTCTTCAATCGTAATCCAATTACCAAATATGCTGTAAACGATTTTAGCTTTAAAGTAGAAAAAGGTGAAATTAAAGGTTTATTAGGTCCTAACGGAGCAGGAAAAACTACCCTCATGAAAATGCTGACAGGAATTATTGTTCCTTCAAGTGGAGAGGTCACAATTGCAGGATACAAACCTTGGCAACGTGATAAAGAGTTTAGAAAGAAGATTGCGCTAGTTATGGGGCAAAAATCACAGTTGTGGTGGGATATCCCAGCAATGGACTCATTCCAATTACTTCAAAAATATTATGAAATCCCAGATGATCAATTTAAAAAGAAACTTGGTTATATGGGTGAACTCTTAGATGTGACTGAGTTATTTCATATTCATGTAAGAAAACTTTCCCTTGGTGAAAGAATGAAGCTAGAACTCATGGCCTCACTCTTACACGAACCAGAAGTTCTCTTCTTAGATGAGCCTACAATTGGACTCGACCTAGTTGCCCAAGAAAATATGAGAAACTTCTTAAAAGAATATCATGCTAAGAATGAACTCTCGATTATTCTTACATCTCACTATATGGCGGATGTTCAGGCCCTCTGTAAAGATCTTGTTCTTATTTCAAAAGGACAAAAAGCATATGATGGGCCACTTCAAAATTTAGAAAAGATTCTTGGTGATAAAAAATCTGTTTACTTCAGCTTTGATAAAGAAATTGATACCAATGAAGACTTTTGGTCGAATCTTGATTGTGATTTTCTAGATAATGGATTAAGTGTTGAGTTAAGAGTTGATAAAGAAAAACTCTCTGAAATCTCTACGGCCATCTTATCAAAGTATCCAGTTATTGATTTTCATACTGAAAAACTTCCTATTGAGAAAGTGATGAAGAAGATCATGGAGAACCCGGAGATTCTAAGTAATGTCTAATCTTATAAAATGGTGGCAAACCATTAAGATATCCATTGTAAAGTACACGGCCTATCGGCTTAACTTCTTCCTTCAAATTATTGGACCAGCACTAGTATTTCTTTTTATTAAGTACAATCTATGGACGGCCATTTTTGAAAGTACCGGTAGTGATACAATTAAAGGCTATACACTTAAGGCCATGCTAACTTACCATGTTTGGGCCTTCGTTGTGTCTCAACTTGCCCAAGGTCACACTGCACTTAATCTGGCCCTTGATATTAGAATGGGAAGAATCTCTACTTATCTCATCTATCCATTTAACTTCTGGGAGTTTCACACGGCTTCATTTATAGGCTTTCAAGTTATTCAACTCTTTGTAACAGGGTTTGCAATATTCTTGTTTTCAATAATTGGTATTTTACCAAGTGTCGAACTCCCTACACTCCTAAACGGTGTTGGTGTCTGTCTCTTTGTCAGCCTCTTTTGGTTCTCCCTTCAATACTTAACGGGAGTGATGGCCTTTTGGTTAGAAGAGACATGGATCTTAAGAGTAATGCTACAAATGATTACAGTATTTCTTTCAGGCGCAATTATTCCTTTAGAGCTTTATCCGGACTTCTTTAGAGAGATCCTAATGTATACACCCTTTCCATATTTAACCTACTATCCAATTAAAGTCTTTATGGGAGAGGCCGTGAGTTATACATCTTTCTTTAGTGTCTTAGGACCTTGGTTACTTCTTGTCAGCGTCATTTGTACTCTAACATGGAAGCGTGGAATTAGACTTTATACAGCGGCGGGGATGTAATGAGTATTGGTTCAGAAGTAAAGCATTACTTATCAGTATATAAGAAGTTTATCTCAACAAGTACGGCAGTTGCGATGAGTTTTCGTACAAGTTTTGTTTTGATGGTTATGATGGATCTAATGTTCTTTGGTTCAGCATACTTTACTGTTGATTTTATCTTTGATCACGTGGATATGGTTATGGGATGGAATAGAAATCAGTTCATGCTATTTCTATCTTATGTCTTACTTGTTGATGGTTTTCATATGATTATATTAAGTCAGAATTTTTGGCGCTTCAGTGATGATCTAAAGTCAGGTCAATTAGATTATACAATTTTAAGACCTCTTAGCTCGATCTTCAGTGTCTTCTTTCGCAATATAAGACCTTCATCAATTCCTACACTAGTTCCTGCAATTGCGGTTTTCAGTTACTATGCAAACATTAACGGCTTTAACATATTTCAATGGGCACTTATTCCTATTCTGTTAGTCCTATCACTTGCACTGCTTTCTGTCGTTGAATTCGTCATCAGCTGTGCAATGTTTTGGCTTGTTGAAGGTGTTGGAATTAACTTTTTTAGGATGCAGATGCAGCAACTTTCGCGCTGGCCGGACCTTATTTATGGAGTCACGACAAAGAGAGTATTTTCGACACTTATTCCAATACTTCTAGTTGGTTCTGCTCCTATTCATTTCTTATTAGATATGAATAAGTGGCACTACCTTCTTATCATGGTAGTTGCCACCGGTGTATTTTGGTTTATCTTATTAAAACTTTGGGAGCGAGGACTACAAGTCTATGACTCGGCCTCTTCGTAGCCTCTGAGTTAAGCGGCTTGTTTTCTTTCTTCTTCACCTAAGAAAACAAGCTCAATCTCTCCAATAGAGCGATTTACAAAGCTAACTTCATTTAATAATTGATCTGCAATATTTGACGCTCCCTTTGCAATACCAGTATTTGATTTTGAAGATACATCTATACTTGATATCGAGCCTTGAAGTTCAGTTATTCCCTTAGACTGCTCAAAAGTTGCAGATGTTATCTCAGTTATAGAGTTGGTAACGTTTTCTACACTTGAAACAATTTCTTCAAGAATTTGTCCACATTGACTGGCCACTTCAGAACCCGAAGTAACACTAGTTTTAACTTTTTGAACAAGTCCAGAAAGTTTCATATTTGATTCTTCTACAATTGAATTAACTTCGTGAACACTCGTACTAACCATTTCCGAAATTTCAATTGAAGCATTACCACTCATTTGGGCCAATTTACCAACTTCTTCCGCAACAACTGCAAACCCCTTTCCGGCATCACCTGCTCGTGCGGCTTCAACAGAAGCATTAAACGAAAGTAGCTTTGTTTGAAATACAATATCATTAATCACTTGAGTTCTTTCTTCAATTTGATTTATTAACTCTACTATATGAAGCATCTTCTTGTTATTTTCAGAAAATTCCCCAACCATTACATCGATATTTCCATCAATATTGCCCATTGAATCTATCATATTCTTTACAATCTTTTTACCGACAGCGGCTTTGTCTAAACTCTCTTCAGCTAGATTATTAGACTTCTTTGCATTATCAGCAGTCATTCTCACCATTGAGCTTATTTCTTCTAAAGAACTTGAAGACTCTTGAAGAGATGAATCTTGTCTTTCACTTGACAAAGAAAGTTCATTTGAAGTTGTAGCAATACTCTTGGCACTTTTCGTAAGAGAGATAGATGTATTAGTAAGCGCAGAGATTGTAGCTTTAATCTTTCTAGATATACTTGAAGCGTATATTACGCCAATAGAGAAACCTAGTAATATACCAACTAATGAAACGATAACAATTGTTAACTGTAAGCGACTTGCCGTTGAACTTACAACTGCAGCTGAAGAAGTTACTTCTTTCGATAAGCGGCTATTGTACTTATCTAAAACTCTTTGATAATTTTCTGCAGCCTCAGGACAATGAACCAAGAAGATTTCTTGTAGTTCAGCTTTAGCTGCGGAATTATTAATTTGTGCAAGCTCTAGCGCTCTGGCACCAACCTTCTTAAAGTCCACCCACTGATCTTGAAGATCATCAAAGATTTTTTGTTCTTCGGCATTTGTAATTTTTTTTTGTAATTTACTTGCAGCGAGTTCGTAATTCTCAATCATTTCCATTGTATTCGAAATCGCTATTTTTCTATTTTCGCTATCTATGTCACTAAGCCCTAGTGTTCTGACTTGAATTCGTGTTTTTTGATAACTCACATCCATTTCACTTAATAATAAATTTCTAGGAATGATATTTTCGCTAAAAAAATTTGATTGGCCGTTTAAATCACTTACGCCAAAATATGAAACAGTACTAATTACAATACTAACAACAGATAAAAAGACACATAATAAAATTAGCTTAACTTTGAAATTCGTGTTTTTCATTAATCCTCCAACCAGTAGATATTTTCGGTCAGAATTTTAATAACTTAAGAAAAACAACATAAGTTAGTCTAAAGCGTGAGAAAGTCTAAAGGAAATCTGTAGTAATTTTAGTGTGTTTCAATCTTTTCACATTCACCTTGATGTTTTATTTCCACTTTTTCACAATTAGCATTACAAGCGCTACCATAAGTTTTACCGTCCACTCCACACACAGGCATCCAAATCATTGTACAGATACAAGGAGCTTCTACTTGTGGACGATGAGGCTTCATAGGTGAAGTTGATTGTGGCCTTAATTGTTTTTTATTTTCGGCTTTATTTCCCTCTTTAGAACAAGGGCCTTCTTTAATATTCGCGGCGTCGACCATTTGGGCCATGCAACGATTCGCAAAAGTTTTTCCATTTGCACAAACTGGACGGTATTCCTTTGTACATTTAAATGCATAACTATTTATAGTAAGAACTAGGGCCAAGAAAAATTTCATACCAACCTACTTTTTTCGAAGTTTACACATATAGAGTGGACCAATGGCCCCCTCTTTATCAGGTAGAAAAATTATACCATATTCAGTTTTTTCTCCAAAACCAAAAGTATCTAAGTCATGAACAAGCTCAACTTGATCGCCCCTCTTTTTTAAGACTTTAGCAATCACTTCATCATTTTCTAGACTAGAAATAGAGCATGTCGAGTAGAGAACCTCTCCGCCACTTTTCAGTGTTAAAAGGGCAGAGCAAAGTAGGGAATATTGAAGGCCAGCAAGATTTTTAGTTCTCTTTTTTGACCACATATTAAGATATTTTTGATCGTTTAAAGTATGACGTTCTCCAGAGCAAGGGGCGTCTAGTAGAACAAAGTCAAATTCATCTTTTAAATTAAGCCCATACTTATTGCCATCAAAACCACGGATATCAATAATATCTCTCATTTCTTCTGGAATATATTCTGAAACAACTCGTCGTAAACGCTCTTTTCGGTTACGTGAAAGTTCATTTAGAACCAGGTGTCCCCTACCTTCCATTTCTTCAAATAGGACTAAGCTCTTCCCTCCAGGTGCCGCACACATATCAAGAACTTTGGAGCCAGGAGTTGGTTTGAGGTTACGAGCAACAATAACACTGGCAGCATCCATCACGTAATGAGACTTAAGATCTTTAGACTCCGTTACTTTTCCCTTGGCATACACCCCAGCAATTAGTTCTTCAGAATCAATAAATTCTCCTGAAAACCATTTATTGCGACGATAGGCCTTCTCTTCTTTCTTAGTAAAAGAATCTTTAAGTGAATTCCATCGGGGTCCCCACATTTGTGAGTAAAAATATTCAAAGCCCTCAGGGCCTTTCGTTGCTACAGCTTGGTTTTTCATGCGCATCATGTTACTAAATATGACCTAATCGAGCAAAGAAAAGGATGATGAAATGGAAAAATTTATTGATCAAATTATCAAGAATTTAAGCGCCAATGGCTTCCCTGAAAAGAAGGTATCTCTTCCTACTGAAAAGATGTATGAAGTTGCAGATAGTAAAGGCCTAAGCCTAAATAAGGTTCTCGAAGAACTAAGAGAAAAGAAAATGATCGACAGTGAAATTGGCCCAGAAAAAATCATTTTTACGATGAAGAAATTTGAAAATCAGCAAGATATGTATGCTAAGGCACAAGAGATGATGTCTCAAATGTCGCCAGAAGAGCTACAAAAAATGCAAGATATGTTACAGAATATGTCTCCAGAGCAGCGCGAGCAAATGATGGAGCAAGCAAAGAAAATGGGGATGATCTAATAGAGTCATTCTTTTCAACCCCACTTTCGAGTCTTGAAGACTTCATCACTGAGCATGGATTTACCGGAGTCCATGCTCAAACAATCTATACCCAAGTTTATAAGCATGGGGCAGTATCCTTTAAAGAGATTACTGGTCTACCTCAAAAACTCTACTCGCTATTAGAAGAAAAATATTCTTTTGACCTACTTGAAATCGCTAAGATTCAAGAATCAGTTGATGATAAGACTGTTAAGCTTTTATTTAAACTTAGTGATGGACGAACAGTGGAAACAGTCTGTGTTCCCTTTCAAAAGAAATATACACTTTGCCTTTCTTCTCAAGTTGGGTGTGCTATGAAATGCTCATTCTGTTTTACAGGAACGCAGGGGTTAACACGTTCGCTAGAGAAGAAAGAAATTATTCTTCAATATTTACAAGCTTATGCCTATATCAAAGAGAAGTTTCAAGGCCATCAAGCTGCTCCTAATATTGTCTTTATGGGACAAGGTGAGCCTCTCCATAATATAGATAATGTTGCGGATGCCATTGAAATCCTAAAGACAAAAGAAGGCATGGGATTAGGTCCAAGACAAATTACTCTTTCAACGGCCGGATACTTACCAGGCATAAAAAGATTCAGTGAGCTAGGAAGCGTTAACTTTGCTCTCAGCTTCCACTCTCCATTTAATGAAGAAAGAAATGAGCTCATACCACTTAATAAAGCCTACCCTATTGATAAATTAATAGATGAGCTTAAGACGATCAAGTTAATGAAGCGCCAATTCCTAACTTTTGAATACTTAATTATTCGCGACTTAAACCACACAAAGAAGCATGTGGAAGAAATTGGTCGACTCTTAAAAGGGATGCCCGTTATTTTTAATCTCATTCCATTTAATGAATTTCCAGGAGCTCCTTACAGGAGGCCAGAAATGGCGGCCGTCGAAGAATTTAAAAAAGGCCTAATAGAGCTCGGCTTTCACGCCATGGTTCGCACAACAAAGGGCGATGATATTTTAGCGGCCTGTGGACAATTGACATCACAAGACTCATAGAAAGCGACTTGCTAAATCCTTATCAGGAACTGGACAAGTCTCTAACTCCTTACCAAGTCTGTAGCGATTTTTCGCAACGACTTCATAGAGCCAGTCTCTTAGTGGCCTCGGAATTATTTTAAAAACCCTAAAATAGCGATGGCCTAATTCTACCATTACCGCAATCGCGGCATCTGACTTCGTTGAAACCTCACCATTTTGATAGAAAACAACTGTGGAGAGATTCTTAACAAAATCTTGTTGAAGATAATCTAGCGCTTTAGGGTCCTGCAGGTGACAGAATTTAACCCTCTTCTTGTGATCGATTCGATAAATAATCTTGACAAGGCCATTACATATTAAGCACTTACCGTCGATAAAGATAATATTCATACTATCTATTCTACACCATCTGACAAATTGTAAAAATTATATTTGCTGAGTTAGAACTACATTGTTCATATTTATTATGCTAGATTTTGCCAACTTTTACCCTATTATCGAGAGAGCAATCTATGAAGAAAATTCTACTTCTTGGTGTTAGTGCCATAACCCTTTTAAACCTAACTTCATGTGGTAACCGTTCAAGTATTTATGAGGACAAGGGGCCAACTATTAATAGCCAAGGACTAAAAGGTGACGCTATTGCATCAGAAGTTGCAGGAGCTAATTTCGTATGTGACCGTTTCTCAAGAGATGGTTGTATCGACCAAGTTTTATTAATGGGTAAACTTAATCGTGGAAAGCTTCAAACATGTGCGGCATTCTTTGTAGGCGATAACCTAATTGCAACAGCTAAGAAATGTCTTCCAAGTAGACAAAAAGATCAATCATACTCAGACTGGCTAGATTCAGCTTGTTCAGAAGTTGCTTTCAAAGACCTTAAAGGCTTTACATATACTTGCTCTTCAATTGAAAACCAAAAATATTCAGAAATTGTTCTTGTTTCGACAAAGCAGAAATCAAAAGTAGGATTCCTTGAAACAACTAACCAAGGTATCAACTTCGGTGGAGAGAATAAGATTTTTGAACTAACAAGTTTTAAAAAAGGGTATGAAGTTAACTACGCTGTTTCTGAAGGTAAATACACAAGAGCAAAGAAGAAGTGTAACGGTCTAACGGATTCACTACTAACTACAATTAACGGATCAAAAGATTCAAAGAACTTTGTTCTTTCTAACTGTGCAATCGACTGGAACTCAACGGGATCTCCGGTACTAGTTGATGGAAAAGTTGCAGGTATGCTACACGGAAAAATTGAAGGTGATGCGGACTTTGGAACTAAAGTAAGTGACAGAGATGGTGTTGCACTAGCTGAAAACTTTGCATGTCAGACAAAGTTCAATGCTAACACTCCAGCAGATTGTGGCCTTCACAAGACAGGTCATAAAATTGAAAAACTAAAAGAAACAATTAAGACAGCACTAGTTAACAATGGAACTGCTTTTGATGCTGACACTCAAGATATTACAATCTTTAGAAAAGATTCTAACCTAATGGTTCTTACTACAAATAAAGCAACAACTTGTGCAACAGAAGGTGAAAAAGGAAGCTTCCAAGCTTGTAAGGTAAACTTACCACTTAAGAACAAATTCCTAGCAACTCTTGATCTTGCAAATATCGCTCTTGATTGTGACAACGCCGTGACAACAAATTGGAAAACAATCAAAGTTGATGAGAAGTTGACAAGACAATTTAGCTTTGAAGATTATACGCTAGATGGTTACCATGCAGATAGATTTTGGGTAGAAGTTCCAGCTTGTGAATAAATAGTAAAAAGAAAAAATATATAAAGGCCGCTCAATTAGCGGCCTTTTTTATTTAAAGTGTATTTTGTAGAAACTCTCGCATTAAATCCCAAGACTCTTTATCAGCCTTTTCATTATAGGCCAAAGGAAGATTAAATTTCTTTCCATTCTCCGTTGCCTTTGGATTTGTGAAGGCATGAGTAGCACCTGGAAGGTTCACAAACCTCATTGGCAGTTGCGACCTTCTAATGACCTTTTTGAAATTGGTGATATCATCTTTAGTTACTAACGGATCATCGGCCCCATTAATAACCAAAAGCTTTGCTTTAGAGTTTTTCGTAACTTTTTTAATACCCGATAAAGACCCGTGGAATGAAACCACTCCTTTTAGGTCTGCGCCCTGAGTTGCGTTGAAGAGGACAACAGCACCACCAAAGCAGTATCCGATAGCACCAATGCGATCAGCATCGACACTTGGCTGATCTTTTAAAAGCTCTACGGCCTTATTAAATTTTGCTTTAAGAAGCGTAGGGTTCTTAAAGGCTTCAGATGAAAATTTCATTGCATCTTTTGGGTGATCTGCCGTTTTTCCATCTCCATACATATCTAGGGCAATAGCATTGTAACCAAGATCAGCAAGCTGGTCTGTACGCTTTCTCGCATAATCATTATGACCCCACCACTCGTGAACAACGACAACTCCTGGCTTCTTATTATCCTGATCTCCAGTTAGGGCCATATAACCTCGATAACTCTTATCCCCTACTTTGTAGTCAACATCCTTCGTTGTCACAGAAGAACAGCTTACAAAGCCCATCGCCATCAAAATTGGCAGTAAAATTCTCATTTTTCCTCCTAAAATATTGACTGCCACAACGCAATCAGATAATTATGCATTATGACAAAAACAAGCCTATATAATTTAACTTTAGAAAGTTTCCCATATGATGAAGCAAAAATCATGGGAAAGTGGGTCTATAAAAAGTTAAATTTTAATCCTGACACATGGGAAAATGCCCCACGCGTTGTTAGAGAAAAGGCAAAGGAATATGACCTATCGCTACTAAAGATTCTTTGGCAGGGCCTTTCCAAAGATGGAACGCGAAAATTTCTGCTTGGTTTAGATGATAAGAACTCAATTGAGGCAGTCCTTATTGAAAGTGAAAATGATAAGCGCCTAAGATCGACTCTGTGTATTTCGTCACAAGTCGGCTGTGCCATTGGTTGTACTTTTTGTCACACGGCCACTCAGGGGCTTACAAGACACCTACAAACATCTGAAATTGTCGGTCAGTACCTAACTGTCTCTAAATGGATGCAAGATAATGTCGACCCGAAGTATCAGATTTCAAATATTGTTTTTATGGGTCAAGGTGAACCACTTCATAACTTCGAAAATGTTAAGAAGGCCTGCTACCTTTTAACAGATCCTCTTGGAATCGCTCTAAGTAAACATAAGGTTACGATTTCCACTTCAGGACTTGTCCCGAAGATCAAGCAATGGGAAGAGCTACCTGACGTCAATGTGGCCATCTCTCTTCATGCTATTAGAAATAATCTACGCTCAGAGCTGATGCCAATTAATAAGCGCTACCAAGTTGATGACCTTCTTGAGGCCCTGAGATCAATTCCTGTTAAGAACTCTCGACGAATCATGTATGAGTACCTCTTAATTAAAGATCTTAATGATACTCAAGAAGATATTGATGGATTGATTGAAAACCTTCCTAAGAAGGAATCAAAGATTAATATTATTCCTTTTAATGAATACCCTGAAAGTAAATTTAAGCGCCCAAGTGATGAGCATATTGAATGGTTTCAAAGATCTCTACAAGCAGCAGGACTTACTTGTACCGTTAGAGAAACTAAAGGTGATGATATCTTAGCAGCTTGTGGCCAGTTAAAAACACAATACGAAAAGCTTAATTTGCCTTCTTAAATTAAAGAGTCTTTTACAATCTCTAAGATATCCTTAACTAATAAAGAATTCTTCATCTCGACACGATAAACCAATGAGATTTGATCTTTAACAATTGGAGAATCATTAATCGGAACAAGGTTCTTATAATTAGAGGCCACTCGACTTGGAAGAAGGCCTATCCCCACACCTTCGCTTGTAAGCTTTGCAATGACTTCCAAATTGTCACTTTCGATATGTCCATCAATTAAGATTGAATTATCTTTTAACTTTCTAAGTAAGTCCTGACTTTGGGCCAATTGAGGGTTATATATTAATTTATTATTCTCTCTCTTTGGACGATCTGATTCAAATAGCTTAACTTCATCAACTCCCATTTCATTAATAATTAAATCTGGATGCTTTATAGGATTAACTACAATACCAAAATCAGCTTCAAAATTGATTACCTTACCAGTAATCACGCGAGAAGAGTCGTGAATGAGCCTGAAATTTAAGCGCGGAAAATTTTTATAAATTAAAGGTAATACAATTGGGAGAGAGTAAATTGCAACAGAAGGGTGAATTCCAACTTTAAACTCACCAACAATATCTTCCCCCTCTTTATTGAAAATATTTTTAGCATCTTGCCAGTCTTGTAAAAGCTTATTAGCACGATGATGAAATTCTTCTCCAAACTTTGTAAGTTCAATACCACTTTTTAGACGAATAAAAACTGGCGCTCCAAGCTCTTCCTCTAGCCTCTTGATCGAATAACTTAGAGCTGGCTGAGTTAAACCTAGCTGCTCAGAAGCTCGTGTGACATTCTTTAACTCAGAAACCACAATAAAGTTCTTCAAATCATCTAATTTCAATGACATCTCACACCTACTTTATAATTTCACTTATGAGTTTCTTATAATCCAATCCAGCAAGTTTTGCGGCCATGGCAAACTCGTCTTTAGTGGCCACATTAGGATTCGGATTGGCCTCAATAATATAAGGTTCCCCCGCTGGACAAACTCTTAAGTCAACACGAGCATAACCTGTCAGCTCTAAAACCTTATAAGCTCTTTTACATATTTTTATAATTTTATCTTCCAACTCTTTTGAAATTAATGCCCGGCCAGTTTCGATCCCTTTTTCTTGACGATACTTCATGCTCCATTTTGCTTTTTCAGAGTAGAGCTGAGCGAGCGGATTTTCTATATTATTAAAAGAGAGTTCCAAAATCGGTAGTACCTTCAATCTCTTTGTTCCCATAACTCCAACAAAGAACTCACGTCCTTCAATAAATTCCTCAATGATCACATCTTCATCGTACTTATCCATGAGATAAATAATTCTTTCAATTGCCTTCTCCGGTGTTTTTACGATTGAAGCAGAACTAATTCCCAAAGAAGCATCTTGATAAAGACATTTTACAATAAGTGGAAATTTTAACTTCTTCGATATCTTTGTCACCTTGGCCTTAGATCGACTTGTAAAAACCTGAAACCCCGGAGTTTTAATTCGGTGATAAGAGAGAAGTTTTTTTGCCAGGGCCTTGTCTCTAGCAATCATCAATCCTCGTGGATTGGAGCCTGTGTACTTAACTTTTAGTAATTCTAAATATGAAACGACATTTTGATCTAATAGGACCTTGCCATCAAACTCTTCTAAAAGATTGAAAACAATATGTGGTCTGAATTCATCGATGGCCTCTCTTAGAGGTAAAAGATCAGAATAGACACCTACGACTTTAGTCTCATGGCCAAGTTCATTAAGTGTTGATATAACATTGAATTCTGTTATCCACGGCTTAAATTCAAATTCTTCTTTTTGCTTATCTTCTTTAGAAATATTTTCAGGAGGGATGAGATCCGAGTGAACAAGAACTAAGATTCTCTTCTTTTTTTTATTAATTTTTACTTTTTGGCTCACATGACTATCCTGTCACGCCCCTCTTTAAAATATTTATCAGCATGTGATAGAACAATCTCATGAATGATTTGAGGACCGCACTTTTCTGGAATCATAAGTTTCTTCTTATTTGATATACCTTCCAGATCATTTACAACAGATTCTATTTTATATTGATATTCTTTTGTCAGCAAGGAGATATCCCTCACGAGGTCCTTCCTCAAGCTACCTATGATTTTATCGAGTGCAATGCCGGTCGTTTCATTCTTACTAAGATATTGTTGAATATGTTGGATACTTCGTCGTGCCTGCGAAGTCTTGCGAAGCTTTCTTTTCTTTTTAAGTAGGTACTCTCTTACTGTTAATTCGCTTTCATCGATACTATCAACCTCTTTATAACAAACAACATTAGGCTTCTTATTGCTTAATGATTTCATCAAGTGATCGACATAATTTAACTTTTTAAGTGCTGGCCAACTCTCATAAATACGCTTCCAATTTGAACGCGGAGTAAGCCAAACTGAAAATGTCTCAGCAAAATCTTCTTCTGGGTGCGCTTGAGCATAATTGTCTTCGAGATGATAAACATACTTTTTAGAGAATTTTCTTGGCCCATATGAAGAAGGATAAGATCTATCGTGATCACCAAAGATATTTTTACGTTTCTTTTCGTCTTTTAGAAAATAGGCATTATCCATAACGTGGCCACATTCATGTCTCATAAGTTTCATAAACCAGTCATGGTCTTCACCTTCACACAATCCAGTAAATTCTTTTTCTAGCTCAATTAGTTTTGGATGCATTAGAGAGAAAGGTATAGCAATTCCAGAAATTGCTTCCGGACAGAACCACTCATCACTTAGCCAAACCTTTGGTCTGACAAGAAGCTTCTTAGCGTCTAACTCATGTACTAGCTGATCAAGACAATGTGCAAACTTACTTTTTTCAAAGCAAATATCAAGCTCCCATAATTGAGCATTGAGTATGTCTTCACGAGACGCATATTCTAAATTCAGTTTAATCATATCAATCTCTTCAAGGTAGAGGCGATTATAGCTCTAACTGAAAGAAATTAAAGAGATAATGAAGACCTATGAATTATTTATCGACTCATAAGTCGTTAATACAAACTTGGCCATTACGATTGATTTTGATCTTGAAATCAACGCCCTTAATCTTTGCCCGAATATGAGATAAGTGCGTATTGATAGTCTTATTTGTGACGACAACAGGGCCCCACGCTCCTAATACCAACTCCTCAAGAGTATAAATACGTTTTTGGCTAGAGATTAAAAAGCTTAAAACTTTATACTCAGTCTTTGTTAAAGAGATTTCTTCTTCATTGACAAAGACGGCCTTCGTGTTGGTGTTAATTCGTAAGTTACGAAATCCAATCCACTCATTTTGATAAACAAATGACATATTTTTTGACTCCTCACCCCTTAATGAACTAGGTTAAGTGGAAGCAAGATATTTCTCAAGTTGTAAAATCAATAAGTTACAAATCTTATCGCCGCTAACAAAAATAAGTTTATTTAGGCTAATGATTTCGACTATTTGACGTATTTATTTTAGAGGTCGTGCAAACAAACCTGATTATTTCGATTAATACGTATTCTAAAGTCAACACCTTTTGTTTTATGTCTTAGATGAGTAAGGTGAGTATTGACAGTTTTATTTGCTACTTCCACATCGCCCCAAATATATTCAACTAGTTGCTCACGTGGATAGATCCTTTTTCCACCACTTAGCAGAAAGTATAGAATTTTATATTCAGTCTTGGTTAATTCGACCTTGCGCTCATCAACAAATGCGACTCGCTTCTCTTGGTCGAGAGATAAATTTCGAAAGCTTAGCTGTTTTTCTACTTGGGCCTTGTCATTGTCAAAAGCGTGCATATTTATTCTCCTCTAAAGCTATACTTGAGAGAAGTTTATTCCATTGAACAAGTCCATGTTTTTGAGGTAAAAAAAGACACGTAAAAATATTCAGTTATTAATTATTATTAATCAAAAGATAAGAGTTATTCATGCAAAATAAGAAGGCACTCTTTTGGAGTGGAGGCTTAAGCTCTCTAAGTTGCTTAAAACATTTAATAAAAAACGGTTGTTCAAAGAATGAAATTATTCTCATTACCCTACTTTCAAAAGAGGCCAATGAAGTTGGTTACACGGGAATCCCTGAAGAAATTATTTCACTCCAAGCTAGATATATGGGAATGAAGCTTGTTAGGCTATATAACAATGAATTAAGTAATAAGGTCGTAATTAAACTAAAGGAACAAGGCTATCAATTCTATAGCGGCCAAAGAAATGAAAAATTCACCAAGCAATTGGCTATAGCAGATATCAATATTAATACTCCTTTTATGGGCCTAGCTTATACAGAATTCCTTGAAGACCAAAACAATCGTGCCATACTTACAAGTGTCGATCGTGAAGACCAACAACGTTTTCTCGGAAAAGAGCTTAGAGATATCGATATAGACTTTAATGAGATGGATATTGATACATTTGTTATCTTTGATCCCCTTATGCGAATTCGAATTCCGTTTTCAAAAAATATCATTGTGGAAAAGGATAATCATTTTATCTGTAAAATAAGAAATGTCTGATGCCGTAGCATCAAGATGAACTTTTAAGTTTCTTTAACATTAATTCCATACTTGCTTGCCCCTTCAACCATATAATCACAAGTGATCATATTTGGAGGTTGTATGAAGAATAAAAAGAAATTCTTATTTGTAGGTGCGCGAATTCTCATGGGAGCGACCTTACTCTTGGCCGGAGTCACACCAGGTCTTGGCCTGCTCACAGAATCTCAATTTACACCTGAAGCTTTGGCCTTTATCAATTCCCTACAGGATACTGGCTACCTGTACTACATGATTAAGGCCCTTGAAATTGTACTAGGAACGATGTTCTTACTTAATCTCTTCGTTCCACTAACGGCCGTAATAACTGCACCATTGGCCATTAACATTCTATTTTTTGAGCTATTTCTATGTAACTCGTATCTTATTGCACCAATTATCCTTATTGTGTGTGAGTTTATGGTATACCTCGAGCATAGAATATTATTTAATTGGCTCTTTAAGTACCAGATACACACCCATACCAACGATCTTGATGCCCCTGATATGATCATTCTTTCAGATTTGAAGGAGAAAGATCCTAAGGTGTATAAGAGTGTTGTCGATTCACAGTACTACCACAATATTTAATATTTTAACTTATCTCGGCCCACGATCTGTTTATTGACAGATAATGGGCTTCCTGTAACTATCTTTGCTATCAAATACAGCATAAAAGGTGAACTCTGTGAAATTCAGAGACTGTCCCGCAACGGTTAGAGTCCGAGCCCTTCAATATTTCTATGTCTCGGAGGAAGATCATAAAAACACTATTTTATTACGCCACTGCATTTCTACCACTAATATCAATCGCACAAATTACTATTAAGGCCACAAAGCTTGAGACAAGTTCTGAACGTGTAACTAGTGCCGTCACTATTATCACTCAAGAAGAGATAGAAAATAGTGATGCAACAACATTGCAACAACTACTACAAAGTAAGGCAAGTATCTTTATCGGCCAGACAGGCCAAATCGGTTCTGCTTCAAGCTTGCGACTTCGCGGTTTACCGACAGGCTTTTCAAAGGTACTCATTGATAATATCGAACTTACAGATCCAACTGATATCAATAACTCTTACCAAATTAATCATATCAACTTGGATAATATTGAAAGTATAGAGATCCTAAAAGGTAGTCAGTCGGTTCTTTACGGCTCTAATGCAATCGGTGGGGTGTTAAAAATCAATACTAAAAAAGGGATCAAGAGTTCAAGGGCCAGTGCTGAGTATGGTAGTTATAATACGGCCAAACTTGCGGCCCAAATGAGTGGGCATATGGAAAGATTAAGTTATGGAATTAATTTTTCATACCTACAATCTGATGGATACTCTTCAGTCAATGAGGACAGGCTAACAAATGCAGAAGCTGACTCTTATAAGAACCTTAGCTTCTCTTTGAATACAAGCTACCTCATAAGTAATCAGTTGGAATTAAACTACCAAGCTCAACTTATCGACTCAGAAATTGAAATTGATGGTTTCAATTTTGCGCCACCATTTAACCCAATTGATATAGTTGATAATGATTTAAATAAATATAATCAATACAATAACTTTCTTAGTCTTAATTATAATAGTGTAGATCAAAGGTTTACTCTAACTCCTAGTATTAGGTACTCTACAATCAGAAGAGAAGACCCTCAAGGTTTCACTCCTCTATTTAGGGGTGAAGAATTAGATATAAAACTCGATGCAACTTATGAATTTTCAAAGAACTTAAATTCATTCTATGGTGCTCAATACCTTAAGCAAGATGATCTTACTCTTGGTAACTATAGTGAGTTGTTCTCACTCTATACAACATTCAATTATGCATATAATAATTGGTTTTCTGATATTGGGCTACGCTTCGACAAATTTTCAACATTTAATTTTAATACTATTGCAAGCCTTGGAGTTGGATATAACTTCACAAGAGATTTATCACTTAAAGGACATTTATCAAGTGGTTACAAACTTCCTACGCTTTATCAAATCGCCAATCAACTTGAAATGCTTGACCCGACCGATAGTATCAATAGTGAACTAACTCTTTCGTATAAGAAAATTACTTATCAAGCAGAACTTACTGTATTCAATTATGAATTAAAGAATCAAATTGATTACGATACAATTAATATGGGTTACGTAAACATTGCAAAGTCACAAATCCAAGGAATCGAATTCAATTTTAATAAAGAATTCCAAAACTCTTTTGATGTTACAACTTCAGTTACAATTCAGAAGGCCACAAATAAAATAACTAATTCTGAACTAGCAAGAACACCAGAGGCACTGGCAAGCCTTGAGTTCCGCTATCAAATCAATGATAACCAAAGAATTACAAACTGGTGGCAATACGTAGGAAAACGAGAGGATTTTGGAACCATGCCTTCCTATGTGATTGGTAATATCAACTACGAATATCAAAACTTTAATTTTAAAATAATAAATATTCTCGATAAAGATTATGAGAATATTCGTTACTACGGAACAATGGCCCGTAGTTACTTCCTAGGCTACAAGCTAGATTTCTGATGATATTTCTTTACCATTGCAATTGCGATGGTAAAGAAAATTATTGAACCTATATTTAAAATATAAAAGAAATTAATCGCATTCTTTGCACCGTAGTTGTCAGCAATAGCACCAAAGATAAAGTGCATAATCGCGATACTTACACCGATATAACTCATGGTTTGAGCAAGAACGACATGGTTCTTCTTTGGAAAGTTATTTGAAACCCAATCAACAATAACAGGGAAACAAAAAGACATAAATAAAGCGGTCATCGGATAAAATATATGATGAACTTGTCCTAAACTAAAACAAATTAGGCTTGTGATCAGTGAAATGTAAATCAAATGATTCGATAATAATTTGATATTTAAGAAGGCAAACCCTAATCTTCCTAACATTAAGAACAGAAAGAAGTAAGATAAGTAATTATTAGCGAGAATATCTGAATACTCATGGGCCTCCACCAAATAAAATTTTAGTCGCGACGAAAGCATAATCTCAGAAGCAACATAGAAGCCTGCAAATAGGCCAATCATGAGATTCATAAAGAAAGCATAAGGCATTGATCCATGATTTTCTTTTATCTCTTCATGGTGTGTATCATCCACAAAGAAAGAATAGATAAAAACTAAAGCACATGGAATGAGTAAGAACTTAAAGAAGTGAATCCAATCTGAATTTAAAAAGTAAAAGAGAGAAAGAATTTGAGGCGCCATTAATGAGGCCACTCCGTAGACCCCGTGGAGTCCTGATAAGTAGCGCCTCTTATGCTCGGCCGGCGCTCCATTATCAACCATGAAATTCATTGTAATTCCAGTAATCCCAAAGCCAAATCCGGCCCAGGCACCAAAGAATAAACTCAAGTCAAAGTTGAGAAAGTCTCCACCAAGCCCAATTCCAAACGTCCCTATTCCCATCATGACCATCGCCATACGAGTTGCCTTTACCGGACCAAAACTTGGTAACCAAAAAGACGTAGTCAAATAAGCAATAAAAGAAGTGATCGACATTAAGGAAAAGATTAACGATCCCTTATCCGGTCTGATTTGAAAATATTGCAAAAGCTCAGGATAGACACTTCCGCGTCCATTATCAATAAGACTTAATGCCACAAGTGACAGATAGCCTAGCGAGACATAACCAAAATTTTTCAAATCAACTTCCTTCTAATTCAAATTAAGCAATGAGTGTCTTATCTTTGAATAGAATCCAAAGTTGGTGAATTGCTCTTGTCGCAGCAAGATGTAGCCTTTTTCTTGCTGTATTATTTGCAGGATAAAGGTCCTTATCGCAGTCAGGAATTATAACGTAATCAAATTCAAGACCTCTAATTTGCTCAACAGTTGTCACATCAACACCTGGCCTTAGAGAAAAATTCTCGTCAAGAACCAGTCGAATACTTCCAACTTCTTCAATTTCAGAATATAGCTCTCTTGCAATACTCTCTTTTGAACAAATAATTGCAATTGATGCTTTTGGCTCACGATTCATTAACTCAACCAACGCGCTACTAATTAGCATCGAAGCATGTTCAAGGTGTTGAACCGACGTTTCAATAATTGGTCCACCATCTCTCTTCGACTCTGGCAGCTCTTTTGGCGCCAGTGGCCCAAGGACCTTGTGAGCAAAAGAAACAATTTCTTTTGGAGAACGATATGAAACATTAAGTTCTTCAACTTGCATATCATCCACATCAAGTTCAAGTGTATGACAAACATCATGCCATGAAGTGAACTCAAATGTGCTATCAATCTGTTGAACACTATCACCTGCAATTGTGAAGTTACCGTCTTGATGTTTAATTTGCCCTAACATAACAAGCTCTGACTTCGACAATTCTTGGGCCTCATCTAAGAAGATATGGCGATAAGACTTAAACTCACGGCCAAAGTATTTAAGATGACCAAATTGTTTAACAATTAAATAATTAAATAATGGAAGATCATACTTATCGACAAAACCTGAAAGGTCTTGCCCATGATTGGCGTAATCAGAGTCTTTATCAAGGCCTTGAATTTGTTTCGCCGTATAGAATTTTAAGTCATTTAACATGTGAGTCGTTACCATACGATTTGTCATCTCTGGTAGTTTCTCCATAAGCTTTGAATCAGAGAAGATATTTAATAGCTCCTCTCTTACATTCTTGAAGCCATTTAAGATCTTCTTCACTTCAACTTTTAAAAGCGGATCACGTGTATTCTCATAAAGATTCTTCACGCGTACGTATAGAGGACGTGTACGATTCTTTGTAAAAAACTCTAGATCTGTTCCTTTAAGTTTCTTTTCAATACTCAATTCTTTTGCAGCTAGATATTCATCCACTAACTCTAGAAGTTTTGGATTTCTTTTAATTGTTGCAATTGAATCGAGTGGATTGTCTTCAATCTTCTTAGGAACCGAGCGCATATTTTGAAAGACAATCTTTTTAATTAGATCATCAAGTGTTGAAACTCGAACTTTCTCAAGTTGTGATTCAACTAAAAGCTTTTTTGACAATTTCACAAGACCATTATTTGGTACGATAACCATGACCTCTTCTTGGCGAATGCCATCTTCACGACAAAGCTTTGCAATACGATAAAGAGCAACTGTCGTCTTCCCAGAACCGGCCCCACCAGTGATAAGAAGAGGTTTCTTTGCACTTTGGTTAACAAGGTCATACTGAGTTTTATCTAGTAGAGAGATAACTTCAGGGCCATCAAAGCCTGTTCGGCCACTACCAAGACTTTGATTAGCACTTCCTTCACCACCTGCAAGTTTTTGCGCTGATTCATTAAGGGAAATCCATTCACCTTCTCTAAGTACATTAGTATTACCTTCTCGGTCAATTCTAACCAATTGTTTTTCTCTAACTGTTAAAATTGATTTCTCTAATATATGGCCTTCAATAATTCGATCATCTAAATCGAAGTCAAAGTCATCACCTTCTCCGTATTGGTAAAAGATACGTGCCATAGGAGACTTCTTCCAGTCGATGATTTTAAACTTTAATTCCTTATGTGAAAAAGGAGTGTGGCCAATGAGAAAATCCTTAAGTTTACCATTTTGTTTTATTTTAAAATGACCAAAGAATGGAGATTCAGCATTAGGTAAACTTTGGTGTTGTTCATAGCGATCAGCGAGTTGATTAAGAAGGTTCATTTGCTGGATAATTCCAGGCAGATCATCTTCTTTACAGTTAAGAGACTCATCTCTTAAGGCCTTTATATTAGCTGCAATATCGGCCAATGCTGCAGCATTCAAATCGGGAACTCTATCAATTAAATCAACGGTTTGCGTAAGAAAATCATTAATCTTTTGAATATATTTTTGATTTACTAATTCACTCATTCTTTATTTGCCTTTAATCATCTAGCTTGTTAGTGTTGAACTTTATTTACTATATTAATAATCAACAATTAGAGGGCCCTATTATGCCAAAAGTTATCGGATTTCACTACACATTAACGAACTCAAAGAACGAAGTTTTAGACAATTCTGCTGAACATGGTCCACTAGTTTTCTTAGAAGGTGTTGGTCAAATCATTCCAGGTCTAGAAAAAGAGATCGTCGCAATGAATATTGGTGATAAAAAAGTTATCAATGTACCAGCTGCTGACGCGTACGGTAACAAAAATGATGAATTAGTAATCACTGTTCAACGCTCACAATTTCCAGAAGATGCACAATTAAATATCGGTGACGTATTTCAAGTTAACCAAGATCAAGGTCTTCCTCCATTTGCAGTAATTGCAATTGAAGGCGATGAAGTTACTTTAGATGGTAACCACCCTCTTGCAGGTGAAGATCTTAACTTTGATATCGAAATTACTGAAGTTAGAGAAGCGACTGAAACAGAAGTTGCTCATGGTCACCCACATGGTGAAGGCGGATGTGGTCACTAATTAATCTTTACCTTTTTTAAGTTAAAATTTCGCATAGAACCTCACTAAAATAAGTTTATTGATTTCTGATTTGAGTGAGGATCTATGTGGGTTTTAAGTTTAAGAAAGTCTCTCGCGCTTTCTCTATGTGCGAGTTCATTTCTTTATTCTAATTCTATTACAGCAAAGAACCTCGGTGATAATTTTGAGCTTTACGGAAAAATCTCTATGGCGGCCATTGGTCAACATGGGGCCCAATCATTAAATAATAACTCTTCTCGATTCGGGTTTAAGTATAAGAGAGATGACCTCTTCGAGAAGTTCACCACAGGACTTCGTGCTGAGTTTGGAATCAATACCAGTAATACGAGTCAAAATATTCAAAGCATCCCAAACACAACGGGACGCTTTCAAGTTGACAATACTAGCGACCGGCCCTTCTCAACGAGGCTTGCATATCTTTGGATAGAGAGAGGAGATTTATATGCAACTCTTGGGAAGAACTGGTCTGTCTGGTATGACATTACGGGAATGACTGACATTTTTATGGTAACGGGGGCTTTTGCCTCCTCTACCTACACGGCCAATAGTGAAATCATTGGGACCTCCCGCGGTGTTGATCTACTAGAGGTACGCTACAAACTTGGTAATATTCACTTTGGAGCACAAACTAAGTTTACAGGAGATGAGAGTTCTGACTACGACTCCAACGGAGATGGTATAAATGATTCTATCCTTACTCTTGAACATTCAATTGCTGCCTCAATTCGCTATTTGAATAAAGACTTTAAAATTGGTCTCGCGGCAATCAATCTCAATTCAAATAATAACGGAATCGAACATGCTAAGTTGTCAGTAACAGCTGGAATACAGTACTACTTTGACCATCTCTTTCTTGCTGCAATTTACGGAGACACTAAGGATCTTGAACTAATTGATGGACGATTTGTGACTTCAGAAAATATTGAAGCAATTCTTGGTTGGCGTTTTAATACTTATCATCAAGTAATGCTTGGTTATAATTGGCAGGTATCAGATGATAAAGGCCTTGAAGACTACGAGATGTCAAAGATACTAGGCTCTTATATTTTTACTAATGGTTTATATCAATTAGGTATGGAGTTTATCTTAGATGATAGCGTAGAAGCAACTGGAGAGCGCCCGATGAATCATCAATTCATCTTAGGCGCAACCATGTATTTCTAATAGTTTTCTGGTGGTACTTTTTTAAATATGAAGGCCGGAATAACGCTTGAAACAAGTGTGTAAATAACCAGACCAGAAATAATTTCTAAAGGAACCTGAAAGCGTTCTTTAGCAATTTGGGCCATGACTAAACCAAAGATAAGCGTTGGTAGTAATGAAACCGTAATCTCTTTACGATCTGGCCAAAAATCCTGCATAAAGAACTTCATATTTGAATATGTATTAAAAATTCTTAGTGGAATAAAGATCCCTAAAAAGGCCAATCCAATATATAGCCCTTCCAGTGTAAATAGATCTTCAGTAAAACCTACACCTGCCTTAAAAAAGTAAAATGGAATAAAGAAAGAAAAGAACATCTGTAGATTTTTAAGAATTTCTTCCGACTTTTCAGACTTTCCAAAGTGTTTAAATTCTGAAGCAATAAATCCAACTAGGAAGGCACCAACAAGATAATATGTTCCAATCTTCTTTGTAATAACACCACAAATAAGGGCGGTAAGAATTAAGAACCCAACTTCTGAATCTTTGGCATATGGAGCGATATATTTGAAAAATAATTTATAAGATAGAGGTAAGAAAATACTGAGGGCAACTAAAATAAGGGTAGAACTACCAAGGTTTACTAAACTCTCCGACTGAAGAGTAATAAATAGCAGTAAGATGGCAGAGATCTCCTTAGATATTGCTTTTGAACGAATCCAATACTCTTGCCCTTCACTAAATCCATAATTCTTTAGAGAGTTTAAAATAAAACCAGTTGAAGGAGTCATAATCCCTAGAGCAATTAAAGTTGCTGCACGAAAACCAATTGAGAAGAATAAGTGAATAACAAATGCCACAACGAGTGTTATCGACATTGTCTGCGCCACACCTCCTAAAAGTTCCTTCCAGTTTTGCTTAAGTTCTTCAAACTCAACTTCAAAGCCTGCGAATAAGAATAAAGAAGTGATCCCTAGACGAGAAAGCATAAGAAGAAGGTCATCACCTTGAAACCAGCCTAGGCCAAGTCCTGCTCCAATTCCTAAAAAGATTGATGAAATACCAATCGGAATTTGAAAGCGAAGTAAAAGTTTTGGAAGAATGAGAAGAATTGTGAACAGTAGTAAGTACTGCACTTCCGTATTCTGCAAGTTAATCATTATTGTCTCTCCATGTATTCAACGTATGAACCCGGGAAGATGCGAACTTCCCCCTTATCCACTTCATAAACATTTTCTGCTAATTCGCTCAGAAAGTGCCTATCGTGGGATACAAACATCACTGTTCCCTCATATCGCTTTAGTGCATCTAGAAGAACCTCTCTTGATTTAATATCAAGGTGGTTTGTCGGCTCATCTAGAACTAAGAAATTATTATTTTGTGAAAGAAGTACGGCCATCACAAGGCGAGACTTCTCCCCTCCAGATAGGTACTTAACCTTCTTATCAACGTCTTGGCCTCTGAATAAGAAGGCCGCAAGTAGGTTTCTAATATAGCCATCACTTGCCGTCGGCAGATCCTTTCTTACTTCATCAAAAACACTTGCTTCAGGATTTAAAACCTCAAGTGAATACTGAGAGAAGTATCCGATCTTAATACTTGGACCAATAGCAACGCTACCAGCAGTTGGCTGCGTATGAGCAGTAATACATTTTAAAAGTGTCGACTTACCGGCTCCATTAACTCCAACAACTGCTATTTTATTTGTTCTTTTAACTGTTGTAGATAGGCCATGAAAGACCTCATGTGCACTTCCATCAGACAGTGGCCATGATTTTGAAAGGTCTTTGATAATAACAACATCATCCCCACCCCTTGGAGGCGTTGGGAATTGGAAGTTAATTGTTTCTTCTTCGGCCGGAACTTCAATACGATCAATCTTTTCAAGTTTTTTTACACGCGATTGAACTTGAGCAGCATGTGAGGCACGTGCCTTAAATTTTGCAATAAACTCTTCTTCTTTTGCTAGCATATCGGCTTGGCGAGATGCTTGAGCAATTAGTTGATCACGACGTAGGTCTCTTTCCTTTTCATAGAAGTCATAATTTCCCGTATAAGTCGTAATTCTCTTATGAGCAATTTCAATAATCTTATTACAAACGTTATTCATGAAATCACGATCGTGGGTTGTCATAAAGATCCCACCTTTGAAATTCTTTAACCACTCCTCAAGCCATAGGATAGATTCCATATCAAGGTAATTGGTAGGCTCATCCATTAAGATAAGTTCAGGATTAATAACAAGAACACGGGCAAGAGCAATACGCATCTTCCATCCACCAGAGAAGTCTTCGATCATCTTATTGTGATCAACTGGCATAATTCCTAGACCAGTTAGCACTTCTTCTGCGCGTGTTTCTAAATCGTATCCACCACGCTTTTCAAACTCAGACTGAACATCACCCATTTTCATTAGGACATCATTCATTTCGTCTTCACTCATATTAGCGCAGTCTACTAGCTTTTCTTCATACTCTTTAAGCCTGGCCCCTAGTTCAGAAATCTTTACGTCACCAGACATAACAACTTCCTTAGCAGTCTGACCTGCCATCTCCCCAACTTTTTGAGAGAAGTAGGCCCAACGAAGCTTATCAGGAAAAGAGATTTGTCCCTCATCAGGCTTCTCTTCACCAATGATCATACGAAAAAGAGTTGTTTTTCCTGTACCATTTGGACCAACAAGCCCAACTTTCTCACCAGGATTTATTTGAAAGGTTCCACCACTATATAGTGTTTCACTACTTTGAATTTTTGAAATATTGGAAACATTTAACATATGTTATAAATCCCATTCAACGTTTAATATTTACTTAGCAATTTAATCTGAATATACGAATTAGTTCAGTCTAGCATGGCACATCTAAATATGTCTTTAATATTCGACATTTTTAACGCATAAAATCGTTTGGAAATCAGCTATTTGGCCTTATAATTTCGCTATGACTTTAGATAATATATTCGTCGACACACAGGGTGATATTAAGAAATCGGTATATGTAATATTTGTGCTGATTCTGTTTTATATAACAAATCATATCTTTTCTTTCATTTTAAAGAAGACAAGCAGTATTAATATTGAAACCAAAAGACGCTACGTCGTTAATACAAATATTTCATTAACGATTATCTTCGTTTTTATTACCCTCTATATCTATTCAACAGAACTAAAGAATCTCGCCTTCTCTCTTGCGGCCCTCATGGTTGCAATAGTACTAATAACGAAAGAAGTATCACTAAATATTATGGGTGGTATTTACAAAACTTTCTCTGGTGGATTTATCATTGGAGATACTATTGAGATCGAAGGAAAACGTGGAAGTGTGATTGACCGCGATCTATTTACGACAACTCTTTTAGAGGTTGGACCAAATAAGACATCTCATAATTATACGGGACGCTCAGTTATCATACCCAACTCAACATTTTTAACGAACCGAGTGACTAACGAATCATTTCTCAAGAGCTTCGTTCTCCATACTTTTAAAGTGATCCTCTCTCCTGATTGTGACTGGGAAAAAGCAGAGAAAATTCTTCTTGAGAGATCTGAGTTCTACTGTTCTGAATATTTTGAGCAGGCCCAAGTTGTCTTAAACAAGCTATTCACTAAATCTCACTTAGAAACACCGATCTTAAAACCTCGTGTTCAAATCAACTTCACAAGTAAGGATGAAATTGAACTCAATGTCCGAATTACCGCTCCAGCAAGAACAAAAGGTTCCGTAGAGCAGAAAATTCTGAAAGATTTCTTACGTGAATTCTATAAGTAAATATCTGGTATCAAACGAACAAAACAATGAGAAAGGAAAAGGGTGTCATTTTCAATTTTGGCTTCTTTTCAATTAAGTCTTCTGATGGAAAAAGATACAAGAAAGCCTCAAAGAAATATATCAAAGATAATTGGGAGCTTAAGCGCTCCCCTGTAAAACACGGTAGCTTTAGAACAACTTGTACAACGATTGGAATGAATGCTGTCTGCACAACTCATATTAATATAAAAGCCTTCATTACGAAGGCTTTTATATTTTAATTAAGATTTTTAATTAATTCTTTAAACTCTTCACCAATGCGAATCTCAAGTTTCTTATCTGACTCATTAAACTCTTTCACAATGGCATCTGTCGTCGTTAAACGATAGGCAAATACCGGAAGCTTATTGGCCTTATTATTCTTATATTCTTTATCCATTGTCTTCATGTGTTTTAGACGATCATCTAAGAAGAATACTGCTTTATACTTCTTATCAAGCCCAGGTCGGTTAATTAAGTGAGTCAGCATTTTTCCCTTATTAAGGCCAGAAGTCATAAAAACACCATCAGCATAGCGCACTTCTCTTCCGTAAAGTTTTGTCATAAAGGGAAGCCTTGGAGCATTGGACTTTTTAAAATCAATTCCACTCTTATTAAGCTCGCGAATTGTAGCAGGGTAATTAACTGGTCCTCTTGAAGTAATTGAAGAAACACCGTAACCAGACTCTTGCAGCTTTTCAATTAGAGTTGGAATTTCTTTTTCAACAAGAATCATGTCAGAAATAAAAGTCGCTTTATATGAATAATCCAACAGTCCACTAACAGACTTAGCAATACAGTGAACAGGACAGCCCTTCTTTATTTGGTCATTTTGCCAACCATACCATTGGTCACTTCCAAAACTCGTTTTAAACCTTAGAAGTGTATTATCAATATCGTAAACAACAAGGACATCGCTTGTTTTAAGTTTATTCTTCTTCGTATACTCAACTATCTTCTTATAGAAATTCGTATGTGAAGAGACCTCTTGATATGAAAGTGCGCTGAATGTGATCAGAATTGAAATAATTAACTTCATTTTGTCTCCTTTTCTTGACCAGCAAGCATACCAGTACCGGAGGCAAAATAAAAGCCTTCCATTACAGAAGGCTTTATGTGACTTTATATACAGAAAGTATGTTTATATTAAGTAATTAAGACGCCATATCGTCGTAGTCCATCCACGCATCATTAGGATCGAGGATTTCCATATCTTTATGTGGCATCTTTTTCTTATTAAGCATTTTCTCTTTCTTCTTCTGTACCTGCTTTTCAATCTTAGCAACAACAAGATCAATGGTCTTATATAGGCTATCTGAGTGAGCTTTTGCATGATAGTCAAACTTAGGTCCAATTACTTCGACCTCAGCGTAATGCTCGCGACCATCCCTTACTTCGCAACTCCATTTCAGATGAAGATTTCCATCAAGGTACTTGGCAATTTTAGCTGATTTCTCTTGGATTCTCTCATCAAGTGCTGGCGTATGCTCAAGGTGTCTAAAACTTACTGTTACTTTCATAAAATACGTTCTCCTCTATGTGTATAGTATCTTGAATAAACCTATCGGCAGTTTCTCCAAAATATCGAGCTATTTTACTTTTCTTTTTGATGACGACAAAATCCCAAGCATTTCTCTATACTTAGCGACCGTACGTCTCGCAACCTTCACATCTTCTTGGCTCAAAAGGTCGGCAATCTTCTGATCCGACAAAGGCTTCTTCTCATTTTCATTGTCGATAAGTTCTTTAATTTTTAGTTTAAGAACTTCACCTGCAACGTCGATTCCACCTTTGTCTCCACCAATTCCCGCATTGAAAAAGTACTTCAATTCAAATAGACCAATTGGTGTGTGCATATACTTATTTGAAGTAGCACGAGAAACTGTAGACTCGTGAACTCCCAGCTCATTAGCAACATCTTTAAGAACCATTGGTTTTAAAAATTTCGGACCCTTCTTAAAAAACTGCTGCTGCTTTTTCACAATTGACTTTGCCACAAGATCAATTGTTCGCTGTCTCTTATTTATAGACTTTATTAGCCATAAAGCCGACTTAAGTTTTTCTTCTACAAACTCTTTAGCTTCTTTATTTTTTAGGGATTCTGCTTGATTAAGCATATCCTGATACATTTTAGAAATTCTTAATCTTGGTACACCATCGTCATTAACCTGAACAACGAACTCTCCTCCAACTTCAACAACAAAAACATCAGGAGTGACATAGTGAGTATCTCCACCACCAACAAGGCGACCAGGCTTTGGATGAAAGTTATGAAGTAGTTTTGCTGTTTCAATGATCTGCTCTTCCGATACACCTGTATCCGCAATAATCTTTTTAAAGTCTCTATTCTTTAGATTCGTTAAATGGAAACGTATTAGTTTTTCTAGAAGTGGTGAACGCTCTTCTGCAATTCTTGCTTGCGCTAAAAGACAATCAACAAGATCTTGAGCACCACATCCAACAGGATCCAGACGCTGAACAACTTCTAAAATATCAAGACAGTGCTCACGCTCTAATTTTGTTTTTTCAATTAGTTCATCAAATGGACACGACAAGTATCCATCATCGTTAATATTCCCAATAACCTCAATAGCAAAGTCAATTTCAATATCGCTTAAAGCTTCCATACGAAGTTGCCACTCGAGGTGTTCAGCCAGAGACTCTCCCTTGGAAACCATATTCTCGTAATTAGGCATATCATCTGGACTTAGAGATGGCGCGGCCATATTTGGCTCATAAGTTGTCGAGTTATAACTATCGACATACTTTTGCCAATCCATATCGTCGCCACTACTCATCATGGCCTCTTCTTTAAAATCATCGGCCTTGGCTTCTTTTGTTTGATTTTCTAACTTATCGAGTTTGTAATCACTTTCACCTGGTGAAAACTCTTCCAGCATTGGATTTTCCACCATCTCCTTAGCGATAACATCTGTCATTTCTAAATGGCTTAATGTCAGTAATTTAATCGCCTGCTGAAGCTGTGGCGTCATCACGAGCTGTTGAGTTTGACTGAGATTTTGTGAAAGTTTTGTGGCCATATTGGTTCCTTATTTCTTAGTAACCAGACCAGCTATTTGCCTAGGTCTAGCTACATTCTAAATTCTTCACCAAGATAGAACTTCCTTGCTCTTTCATTGTTTACAATTTCATCCGGTGTCCCACTTACAAGTAATTCTCCACTACTCATAATAAACGCTCGATCAACTACTCCTAATGTTTCCCTTACGTTGTGGTCGGTGATCAGTACACCGATATTCCTTCTCTTTAAGCTGTTGATAACATTTTGAATGTCATTAACTGCTAATGGGTCAACTCCTGCAAAAGGCTCATCGAGAAGAACAAACTTAGGCTCAAGTGCCAATGTTCGTGCAATCTCAACTCTTCTTCTTTCACCACCGGAAAGAGCTGAACCAAGAGATTTTCTAATATGTCCAAGTCCAAAATCTGCTATCAAGTTATCAAGAAGTGTCTTCTTCTTGGCCCTTGGTAAGTCTCGGTTTTCTAGAACCGAAAAGATATTGGCCTCAACCGTTAAATCTCTAAAGATGCTTGCTTCTTGTGGAAGATAGCCGACACCCTTTAATGCCCTAATATGAATTGGTTGTTCAGTTAAGTCTTCGCCAGATAAATCAATTTTTCCTTCATCTGCCTTGACCAGTCCTACCATCATATAAAACGATGTTGTCTTACCTGCACCGTTTGGGCCGAGTAGTCCTACAACTTCTCCTTGCTTAACATCGATGCTTACGCCTTTAACGACTTCTCTGCCGCCGTAGACTTTCTTTAAACCATGAGCTGATAATTGTGCGATTTCTTCAACCATGCTGCTATTACCTTATTTTAAAGTTCGTATTAGCATCATCAACTTCTATGGTCTCGATGTCTCGCCTAAGAACAATTGTGTTTCCTTTTAAAACGTCTTTCTTTTGATAAACTCTTGGAAGGCCAAGCAGAACAATTTTATCTTCTGCCATATACCCTTCAAGCCTCTCACTGAAAGCTTTTCTTTTAAAAGGAGTTTGTCCCTTTGGAGAAACAGTTTCCTCAATGACCACATCGTCATAAAGTGCATAATACTTGAGTTTTTTATTGTAGTTATCTAGATAGATTTCGCCATTTCGGGCACTTGCAAGTAGTTGAGATTTCTGAAATTTTACATTTCCACTCATGTTGGCATTGCGATTGCTCTTATCAACCACTAATGAGTCTGCAAAAAACTTAACTGAGTCTTCATAGGCCCTCACTCTCTGCACTCTTCCCTCAACATTTCCATCATAAGTTCCAACTTCAGACACGAGGTTATAACTTAGCTCATCTGCATTTACCGCGACTTCATAAGCAGAGTCAAAGTCTTTTGAAATTGACTGGGCCTTACCACGAAAGTTTACGATTTGAGAGTTATCAGAATAATTCATACTTTCAGACTTAATACTCATATTACGATTTCTAAGAACCACCTTTCCTCTTAGAGAGAGGTACTTTTCTTTTGCATTTAAAACACCAGTGTAGGCATCGTAGTACATTGGGTCTGCTTGGTGATCATTGATAAGAACACCATTAGGTTCTGTAAGGATAAGCACGTCTGTTGTTAAGTTTTGTGAAACCTCTGCGGCCTCTAAGTGATAGCGCGCGTCCTTGTCTGCCATTTTAAAATATTTCACATTTTTAAAATATGAATAGATGTCTTGGTTTAAAAGATCCGATATCGACTGGTCGAATTCATTTTCTTCGTAACGACTAAAGAGACCAAAAAATGTAGATGAAACGATGCCAATGAGAAATAACCAAATTGACAGTTGCTGTCCAACGCTTAGCAAAAAGAGCTTCCTTCAGTTTATGTAAATAATCAGCTATTTACGTCCTTCTATTTTACGACAAATAAGTGCGTCATGCCAATTGTAAGTATTGAAGTCTTTTCCAATGGTAGTGCATTTGGTAGAGTTAATCGCTCAAGAATTCACAACACTTAAGGGAATCAATAATATGACTTTAGAGATTGAAAAAATCGTTGCCGAAGGCGTTAAGCTTACACCAATGATGACCCAATATCACGAGATAAAAGTTCAGTATCGCCACCACATGCTAATGTTTCGCATGGGCGACTTTTACGAAGTTTTCTTTGAAGATGCCATAAACGCTTCAAAGATTTTAAATATAGCTCTCACTCACAGAGGAAAGCTTGGAGACCATAAAATTCCAATGGCCGGAATTCCACACCATGCTGCCGCAACTTATATTGATCGTTTTTCAAGCGAAGGTTTGAAAGTTGCAATTTGTGAACAAGTAGAAAACCCTAAAGAAGCAAAAGGGATCGTAAAGAGAGCGGTAACTCAAGTTGTCTCTCCAGGTATGCCATACGATCTTGATAAGACCGACTCAAAAGAAGATCAATTCATTATCGCCTGCAATGAAGTTCATGGCCGTTTTGAAATCGTTGCCATTGATTTTACAACAGGATTTTTCAAAGGCTTCATTCTTGATAGCTTTGAAGACTTCATTGAAAAGATTCGTGTTCTTCACCCAAAAGAGTTTATTACTTACTTAGGTCAATGGGATAAGTATGAAAGTGTGACAACGCTAAATGAGCACAACGGAACGCTTGTTACTCACCTCTCTAAGGAGTACTTTGATGAGAAGTACTCAAGTGTTTATCTTGAAAAATTAATTCCAACTTATAAGCGTGATCAACTCTTAAAAGAGAATGAAACAGTTCTTAGTCCAATTGGAGCGCTTTCATATTATATTTGTTCAACTCAAAACCACGAAGAGTTCACTCACCTTCATGCTTTCAGTCTCTCTGATCGCACAGGTGCAATGAAAGTCACAATCCCAACTCTTACAGGACTTGAAATTCTTCCAAAGTCACGTGAGACATATAAAGACTCTCTTCTTGGCTTCATGGACAAGACAAAGACTTCAATGGGTTCTCGAAAGCTTAAAACAGTTTTTACAAGTCCATTAACAGATAAGAAAGAGATCACAAATCGTCTTGATACAATTGAATTCTTTTTAAAGAATGATGATCTTTTACAAGACACTCGCGAGGCACTTAATAATGTTCGTGACCTTGAAAGAATTCTAGCAAAGGCCGCAACAAATCGTGCTAATGCAGGGGACCTTCTCAACATAGCAAGTGCTGTTGATGTTTTTGAAGAGTTAATAAACTCACTTCATAAACTTCCGACAAATGTTTTCACAGACCTAGAAGAAAACGCTAAGAAAGAGCTATTCTCTCTACGTGATGAAATTAAGAAGACTATTAATGACGAAATAGGTGCCAACCTTGATAAAGGAAACTTAATCAAAGAAGGTGCAAATGAAACTCGTGACCACCTTGCAAAGATGTCACAAAATACGGCGCAGGCCCTCGTTGAACTAGAAAATCGCTACCGCGAGGAAACAGGAATTCAAAAGCTTCGTATTAAATCAAATAACGTAGCTGGCTACTTTATTGAAGTTTCAAAGACTCATACTGATAAGGTTCCTGAAAACTTTATTCGCAGACAAACTCTTGTTAACTCAGAAAGATATGCGACTGAAGAGTTAACACAATTTGAAAAAGAAGTTGTTGTTGCTCGTGAGAAGCTTGAAAAACTAGAAAGAGAAATCTTTAAAGGTCTAATCAAACAGATTACAAATCTTAGCTTGGCCATTCAAACACTAGCAAATATCTTATCGGCAACAGATACTCTACAGTCTCTAGCTTGGATTGCTCGTAACGAAGAATTCTCAAGACCTACAATTTCAGATAAGTCTCGTGACATGGATATTCGAGGTGCATGGCACCCACTAATAAAAGCGGCCATCAAGGACCAGTTTATTCCACATGATTTAAAACTTAATGATGAAACATACTTTGGTCTTATCACAGGTCCAAACATGGCCGGTAAGACAACTGTTATGCGTGAGATTGCCATTATCCAACTTCTCACTCAAATTGGCTCATACGTTCCTGCTGAAAACGCAAAGGTTAGTATTTGCGATTTCTTATTTAGTCGCCTTGGCGCAAGTGATGATATCTTAAAAGGTCAATCGACTTTCATGGTTGAGATGGCCGAAACAGCAGAGATCCTAAGACACGCAACAGATAAGTCTCTTATTATTCTTGATGAAGTTGGTCGCGGAACTTCTACTTATGATGGCCTTTCAATCGCATGGGCACTGGTTGAGCACTTCATTGAAAATACAAAAGCACTTTGTCTCTTTGCAACTCACTACCATGAGTTAATTGATCTTGCGGATCGCTACCCACAGGCAAAGAACCTTACAGTTGAAACACAGAACCATAGAGGAAATGTAAAATTCCTATACCGTCTTGTTGAACAAGCGGCTTCACAATCATTTGGTATTTATGTTGCGAAGCTTGCGGGGCTTCCTCCAACTGTTCTTAAGCGCTCACAATCAATTCTTAAGAGCATGGAAAAGGAATCAAGCGTATCTCAAGCACTACTTGATAGTGACCATAGCGAACAACTAGATTTCTTTAGTGTACAAACACCTGCAGAAATACCTGAGTACTTAAAACAAGTTGAAGATCACTTATCAAAAGTTGATATCAACAACTTAACTCCAATTCAGGCCTTAAATAAGCTAAATGAATTAGTTGATCAAATTACTTTAAACTAGAAATAATTTCCAAGGGCGCTTTCTTAAGCGCCTTTTTTTTAATCTCCCCTGTTCATGCCGATAAATACTGTATGAGCACGAATAATAAGCTATCTGAAATTTTCGACTACTATAAAAAGAGCAAAGCAGCTAAGAAGGTTCGACAAGACCGTCTTAGAAAGAGATTCTATGCTTTCATCTTAGATATCTATCTTGTTGTTTTCGCAAATAAGGCGCTCACTTTTATTTGGCTATCATTTGTAAATAATTTCATTTCAAATATTTCAACTTCACCAAAAGTTTCATCGATGGCCTTTCAAAGCCAAACGACACAGCTATCACTTGCAATCATGTTCTTTAGCTACTTCTTCTTTTCTTACTACTTAGGAAATGGACAGACTCTAGGGAAAGCATTTTTTAAGCTAAAAGTTGTGAAGTCAAACGATGTAACTGAGCCATTAAGTGCTCTTGATTGCTTTGGTCGATCAATTGGTTATGTTTTCGCTAATCTTCTTTTCTTCCTACCTCTAGTGATCAATTTCTTAAGGCATGATCAGAAGGGTGTGCAAGATTTCATCTCACAAACTCATGTAATCAGTACTGAAGAGTTCGCTTATGCACTTGCAGAAATTCAGGCTGAAGCAAAACCTCTCGACGAGATCGAACAAATCAGCCTATTCGGTTAGCGGTTAGGGGCGCGGGTACCAATCGAGAATTCCAGTACTTAGTTAACTATTTTTGTTAAAATTCACTGATTTTTAAAAAAATCTCTACAAAAAGCGATTCTTTGAAGCTAATTCATAAAATTTTCATGAAAAACTGCGAATAAGATACGATTATATCTTCTATGTATTTGAATTCTCGATTGGTACCCGCGCCCCTAAAACTAAAGATCAAGGTTGGCGAAGATCTCGCTAGCACGACTAAGCACTCGTGACTTTAGCTTTTCGTCACAGCTTGCAGACTTATTCGAACGACTGCCCTCACTCTCTTTTTGATACGGCTTCATGACCGTTTTATTTGCAACCTTAGACTTATTATATCCTTCGCTACTTCCATTAAAGAGATCACGCTGAGAACTATCACCTGAATCCCATGGTCTTTTCACACAAGCTTTATTCTCACCCTTTTGAGTACGACGAGAACGCTCCTCTTTATGATCAAGGATAATCTCAAGCAAAGACTCATCAGAATTATCAATACGATTTTTAATCTTATTCTTTGTCGTTTTAATAAAAGTTTTTTCTAAACTTAGGGCCATAATATTCTATTGTATCTGCCCCTATGATTTCGTGCAACAAAGAACTTACATATCGCCGTAAAGCTCTTTAATACTGGCCTTTGGCTTCTCCATACTCTTTGTCTTAAGAATCACTTCTTCACTATTTTCTCACGCTCTATTCGGCAATATTTAATCAGGACGATTAAATTGGTAAGGAGGTCCTCCATGTCGGAGGACCTATTATATTTTTAAAATTTATTTTAAGAAACCAAAGTGTAATTCATCAGTCTGCTCTTTTGCAGGTACTGATGGTGCATTCGACATCATATCACTTGCTGTCGTTGTTTTTGGGAAGGCGATAACGTCACGGATATTATCAGTTCCGGCCTTAACCATAGTGATACGGTCTAGACCTAGAGCAATCCCTCCGTGTGGAGGAGTTCCGTACTTAAGTGCATTTACGAAGAATCCAAATTGACTAGAAACTTCTTCTTCACTCATTCCAAGAACTTCAAACATTCTCTCTTGAACTGCACCGTTGTGAATTCTGATCGATCCACCACCAAGCTCGTATCCGTTACAAACAAGGTCGTAAGCTTGAGCAGGTAGGTCACGAAGAGTTTTATTATTCACATTAACTTCTTCATTCATGAATTTATCCATTTCACTAATCTTAGGAGAAGTGAATGGGTGGTGTTTTGCATAAAACCTTTCTTCATCTGTTTCAAAACATGGGAAGTCATTTACCCATAGGAATGCATAACCATCTTTAATAAGACCAAGTTCGCGTCCTAGGTGACGACGAAGAGCATCTGCACTATCGTGTACAATTCCCTCTTGGTCAGCAAAGAATAGCCATGTTCCGTTTGCAGCATCTCCATCTAGGTCAGAAAGATTAGAAAGTGAAGTCAGAACTTCATTAGTGATGAATTTTGAAATACCACCAGATGCTTTCCCCTCTTCAACTTTAAAGAAGGCCACACCTTTTCCACCAAATGGCTTAACCACATCAACAAATCCATCAAGGATCTTGCGAGAGAAAGTTCCCATCGTAGCAGGTACGAACATCGTCTTAACCATGCCACCATTTTCGATAGCTGATTTGAAAACTCCGAAGTCAGTATCTTTAAAAATGTCTGAAACAACATGGTGCTTTAAACCAAAACGTACATCTGGTTTATCCGAACCGTAGTCTCTCATGGCATCGTTATAATTCATCACAGGAATTTCAAAGTCAGCACCAAGCTCAAAAATATTTCTCATAAGATCTGTAGCAAGGTTTTTCATATACTCTTCAGTAGCGAACGAAACTTCAATATCGATTTGAGTAAATTCAGGCTGACGATCAGCTCTTAAGTCCTCGTCACGAAAACACTTACAGATTTGGAAGTACTTATCTGTTCCACCAATCATAAGAAGCTGCTTTAGCGTTTGTGGTGACTGTGGAAGTGCATAAACATGCCCTGGGTGAACACGAGATGGAACAACATAGTCACGAGCACCTTCAGGTGTCGACTTATAAAGAATTGGCGTCTCAACTTCGATGAAGTCATTTGCACTCATTGTATTTCTTACGTCTAGCGTGATTTTAGAACGAAGCTTTAAAATATCTTGAAGCTTCTTTGTTCTAAGATCTAGGTAGCGATACTTAAGTTTATTATCTTCTGTTGCTTCCGTAGCACCGTACGGAAGAAATGGAATATTGTTAATATCACATTCAGATAGAACTTGAAGGTCTGTTACATGAACCTCAACTTCACCTGTTGGCATATTCTTATTTAGTGCATCTTCAGGACGGCCTGCAACTGTCCCAACAACTTTAATAACTGATTCAAGGTGGCATTTTTTAAGAAGATCAGCATCGCCCTTGAAGTTTGTGAAGTTAAGTTGAGTTACACCAAACTTATCTCGTAAATCGATAAAAGTTAGACCACCAAGGTCACGGTTTTTATTTACCCAACCGCATAGTGTTACTTCATTTCCGATGTGCTCGGCCCTTAATTCTCCTAAATTGTGAGTTCTCATCAAACCCTTAATCTGTGACATGCTAATCCTCTTGATATATAGTTTTTTGGTATGAAATTTATAACAAATTCTTCACATATTCTCAGTACATTTTTTGTCTTTCTTACATTAACGCTAGGCACAAGTTCCCATGCTCAATTCATAAATAAGAAGTGGCCTGAGAAAATCCTAATCACACCAAAGAATAGTGAGATAAAAGTCTCTTGGGCCGTCTCAGAAGAAGAGAAGCAACAGGGATTAAGTGGACTCAAGCCCAGCAAAATGAAAAAGAATGAAGGCCTTGTCTTTGTTTATCCAAAAGAGATGCCCCTAAAGTTTTGGATGCCTGATACTCATTTTGATCTCGATATTATTTTTTTAGATAAGAATTTTAAAGTAGTAGCAATTGAAACACTACCCAATTATCCGAGTCGTAATAAACCTCAACTCATACCCACGACAAAGGTTTATCAGGCCCAATTTGTACTAGAACTACATGCCAGAATGGCAAAGAAGTATGGAATTTCCAAGGGCTCCCAACTTAAATGGAAGAAAGCCCTGCCCCAGAAGTTTCAGAAGTCTCTGGGAATAAAATAAGATATTCATCACGTGCGATATAACCAAGGTGATCACGCACAAGCTTTTTCTTGTAGCGGTGATTATTTCTAATTAGATCCAGTTCTTTCATTAGGCCATCATTCTCTGCTTTAAGTAAAGTTACTTCATGATAGGCTTGATCAAGTGTAGACTTCTTATCAAAGTACTCAATAACTCCACCTTGAGAAAATACTAAACGTCCAAGTAGGAATAAGCAAAACCCCCAGCAAAGCTTCACACCCCAATGTGTAAGCTCACCTTTCTTCTTTGATTTAGATTTAACTTTTCTCTTTGCACTAACGGCCGCTTTGGCCTTGGTGATTGCTTTGGCCGGAGTTTGATCAGCATAGTTAACAGCTGCCGGCGCAGTCGCCTTCTTTCTTAGCGGAGAAGACATCTCAATATTATCAGCTTGAGTAATTGGTTTTCTTGTTGGCGTCCCACTTACCGAAGCAGAGGGAGATGGTGTAGCGGCCGGCTTTGGATTACCACTGGCCTCTCGTTGAGCGCGTTGAGCACGAAGTTTTGCTAAAACAGAAGAGCCCGATTCACTAGACTCTCCCTCATCACGTGATGGAGCAGACATCGGTCTTGGTCTTGGACGAGCTGTCGCTGATGCACCAGGAGTTGGAGGTGGAGTTCCCATCGATCTAGAAGTGCCTCTAGAGGCCATCTTTGCACGATTTCTCTCAATCGCCTTTTGCATTGCTGCACTTCTTGAATTTTGCTCTGAACTACTATTAGTCTTCGATGCAGACCCTGACGCAGAAGGTCCACGATTTCTTCCTAGTGAAAACTGCAAACTTACATCCTGTTTTTTGCGAAGCATTCCTCATGAATACTTTTTTTCCCAATATCAATATTTTAATGCGTTTCAAAATTTCGCACAAGTAGTTTTCTCACGGAAAACTTGTCGTGACGAGTCGCACAAAGGCGTTTCGGCCGTTTTATTAACGACTACGACAGAAGATTCTGAGTTGTTGAATAATCAAAATTTGTATTTAAAGCTTCGATATGAAGCCAAAACTTTCTGATTGTTGCCAACTCAATTAGATATAATTTTAAAGTGTCGTCTAGTCCTCTAAGAATTTGAGCATTGTTATCAAGCTCTCCTTCTTCAAAAATACGAGACAATTCTTCAAAAACTCGGTGAAAGCGATCTTTTGGTTTAATAATAAAATGCTTTTCGGAGATGCTAAATTCTAAGAGACTCATCTTCTCTTCAATGGCATTTTCCAGACGTGTAAATAGGATACTTGCAATACAAACATCACCAATAGGTCCTAATTTCAGTCTTTCTCCACTGCCCTCAAGCTTATGGCTTTTGAAGTTAATTCGAATAGCATCATCACTTCTTTGATACCACCAGCTAAAGCCAGGGTCAGAGATATTGCAAATTAAGTCTTCCTCTAAAGGGAAGCGCTTATTAAAAATTTGATCGTAAATAACTTGGGCAAGATCTAAGTTTGATATTTCATAGTAAAGAGTTGCGGCCACTTCACTCTCATCGATTCTTAATGACTTTAGCGTTGTCAGATCACCTGAGTTGGCCAACTCGAATGTTTCACCTATATTGTCCGAAATTACACCGCGAATTGAGAATGTTGAGCTACTCTTAACGATATTGTAAACAAAGCCAGGAGTTTGTGGATATTCAGCTCTCGACTCTGATTTAGACTCTAAACTATCTGAGCCAAAAAGAAATTCATTTCGAAAATCCTCATCGGCCAAAAAAGTATCTTGTGTATTTAGATTAAAAGTCTCTTGTGTAAGAAAATCAAACTCGTTGTGCACTAACCCCTCCATAGGCAATACATATGATTATAGTTTAATAACTTTTGATACGTATTGGCAAGAATTTGAAATTACAAAGAAACTAAAAAACTGCGACAAAAATCTTTAAAAATAAAATGACGATCATGGGAGAAATATCAAAAGGTATATCCATTTCAGGTAACATACGACGAACGGGTCCACACGTGTAGTCTGAGAGCTGCTTAATTCTTACACAAATTGGATGTGACTTATATTGAGGAATATAAGAAATAATCACATCAATAATGAGAATAAAAATATAAATATCAATTAATGTTCGAATCAAAACAGAACCCCTTTGAACTGCTCAATAGAATATATAAGAAGCAAAAAAAGTTCAAGCGATGGTAAGGAAATAAAAGGGAGACTATTTCACAACAGTGGCCGGAATTACCTTCCCCAGCTTAGTACAAGCAATTTCGTATTTATTCTGACAAGATAGCTCAAGATATTTTTGCGCCTTTGCATGCTCCCCGTCATCCTGATAAATATCAGATAATAAGAAACAGGCCGGGGCATTATTCTCTTGTTCACAGACATATAAGTAGAAGTCACGTTTAAAAAATAAGTAGAAAATGGCCATAATAAAAAAAGCAGAGCCCATGAAGGCCCAGTTCTTCTTATAGCTTCTTTTTGGTACAGTATATTCTTGATCACTCATTCAAATAAACTCATTTGTGAACCCATGACAATATCGTCAAAGGAGATACCCATAAATTTTAGCACATCTGTTGCCACTGGAGACAGTTGTTTATCAATATAGTGTTGATAATCGATATCTTTCGGAGCAAAGTCCAGAGGAACTGGGCCATGCATCGTTATTAAGTAGTCGATTTTTCTGATATTCTTATCAGGCTCCTTTTCTTGTAATAACCTTGCGGCCTTTACATGAGGAGGGTTTGTCTTTGTATATTCACTAATATCTTTTGATAACCTCTTTGAATAAATCAGTTCTTTATCAAATAGGCCACATTTAAGATCATTTACATAATTCTTAATATATTCATTTAAAGATTCCGCATTAAAGAATCTTTTATAAATCTCATATTGAAAACTCTTTGCGGCCTTCGTCCAATCGGAGCGAACAAATTCCATTCCAGAAAAATACAATTCACCGTTATCAAAAATACCGGCATAGCGCTTCTTCGCCCCTACTTCAGAACTTCGTGATTCGGGAATAAAAAGCTTTTTAAAACACTTTTCATATTCCATTTCAAGATGTGACTCAAGATTATAATCTCTTTCAATCAATTCTGTTAAATGAGTTGTTATTTTACGTGCTAGTTCTGTACCAGCTTTATCCTTTTGAGAAGTTTCTAAGAATTTTAGTTTGATAAAAACAGAGTCAGTATCACCGTAAACAACTTCATAACCAAGTGAGCGGGCATAGTTCATAGACTCATTTAAAAGCCATTGCCCTGTTGAAGTTATCGAGGTTGCAAGATCCGCATGATAGAAGCGACAACCACCAGATCCCATCACACCGTAAAATGAATTCATTAAAATCTTTACTGCTTGTGATAAGTTCTTATCTTGTCTCGTCTTTGCAATTTCTCTCTGTTTTAAAAGAAAGTCAATTTGCTCAGGAAGAATATGCTCCGATTTAGAGAAGGCAACACCATTTTTAAGAATTGTTGAATTTACATCACCTTTTAAACGAGAAAGAGGGTCTATTTTAAAAGTTTTAATGATCGTTGGATACAGTGACTTAAAATCTAGAACCACAACGTTTTCATGTAATCCCTTGGTTCCTTCAATAACCAGTCCACCAAGAGATGCACTTTCCTTATCAATATCTAAGGTATTTCCTGCAATAAATCCCTTGCGGTGAAGTCGAGGTAGATAGATATGATCAAATGCACGAGTTGAACCAGAGAGACGATCAATAAGCATTCCACTAAGTTGTACACGGCGATAAAGATGATCTATAATTTCTAATTTCTTATAAATATCAAGAACGAGAGTACAGTCGAGAATATTATATTTTGCAAGAGAGTGCTTCTCTTCTAAGAAGCGTCTTGTGATCTCTTCAACTTTATCCATTCCTGTCTCAGTTATATCTTTATTAGCACCAAGAACGGCAGTAGCAACAGTATCAAGCTTAAAGTTTTCAAATTGATAAAAAGCTGCTCTTAAAGTTGGAGGACCATCGATGACTTGGCGACCAATAATCGTTGAAAACCAACCTGCGCCCTTTCTTTCTCTCAAACGAACTTGAGAGCCATCGCGCCCAAGATTAAATTTAATACCAAATTGTTGGCACTTGCGTTCTAAGAACTTTAGATCAAAACCAATAACGTGCCAGCCCACAATAAAGTCTGGATCATAATTAGGAAAATCGTTAATGAATGAAATCATTAACTCTTTTTCACTGCGATAGAAAGTTGTTAACTCATCATTTGAGTACTGGCCACTTTCATCAACCATATAAACTTTTTTAATATCGCGATCACCTATTTGATGAATTGCAATTGAGTAAAGGTCATTTCCCATACTCGTTTCAATATCTAAGGACATAATATTAAAATTAGGCGTAGACTTTTGTGCAGACTCGTGAATTCCCAGGGCCTTCATTTGTGGGTTATGAAAAACACGTACATTCCCCATCACTTGAGCTTGTCCTTGAATTAGAACTTCACCATTAATGAATCTCTCCATCAAAAACCGTTCATTTGGTCTAACATCACTTTCATAGGTACGGATTCCATTTTTATGAAAATGCTCTCTTGTATCCATGAGATCTTTATGACGATTAAAATAAATACCATCTAAGGTTCTACCATTGAAGGCCTTTAGGTTTAACTTCTTTCTCTCTCCTTGAAAGCTAATATTTAAGTTGGCATCACTTTCAATAAAAAAGAGAGGGCGCTCGTTTGAAATAATAACCTTAACAACATCTTCTGGTGTTTTAATCCAAAAGATAAGCTCCATATGATTGGCCTGATCAATAACTTGATCTTGAATAATAAAACCCTGTGTACTTATGATATTCGTCATGGACAGAGCGTAGCTTATTTAGACCAATTTGTTAAAGAGGATTTAGCCTTTTTTAGCATTTTCTTAAGTTTAGACATTGGCAAAAGCCCCGATATGCAGGGCATGACAATAACAATCGTATTCACAGTATTCAATTTAGTTTTTTTAGTGGATTTCTTTTCGGAAAAGGATGACAAGGGCAAGAAGTATCGCTTACTGAGCTATATGTTCTTTGGAGTCTTGGCACTCTTATCCATTCAAGTTTTCCAAAACCCTGTAATGAGCGTGGTATTTACAGCACTATCTCTACTATCTTTAGGATTCGCTCTATTAAATGAGTTCTTAAATCCCCCTAAGAACTCAAAAGAGAGAGTCTACAATGGTCTAGTGAATATGCTCTTACCAGTTGCGATTTACTTTATTGCCTTAAGATGGTTTCCCTCTGCTGGAAATCTCGTGGCAGCAGAAGGAGGACAGGATATTAATCGCAATATCTTCATTATCCAAACTCTTCTAGTTCTGGGTGTAGCTTTAAAGTATTCCCCTACCCTCATCTTTACCAAAAAAGCTACTAAAGAACTTAATGAAGATATCAAAACTATCAAGTTATAGTCCCTTCTGGGACTAGATCATGTGGCCATGATTAGCCGATCTATGCTAGTGTGTAGGTACTTAAACGGAGATAATTATGGCCACTTTCAAATCAACAAAACACTTCTATGGTTTCCCATGTACACACCGCCAATGGAAAGCAGATTCTCACTGTCGCTTTGTTCACGGATACTCTCGCTCATTTCACTTTGAATTTGAATGCTCAGAGTTGACAAAGGAAATGTGGGTTATGGACTTCGGTGATCTTAAAGATGTAAAGGCCTGGCTTGATGATATGTTCGACCACACTTTTCTTGCATCACAAGATGATCCATTTATGGAAGAGTTTAAAAAACTTGATGAAGCAGGTGTCGTTCAACTTCGCGTTCTTCCAAATGCAGGAATGGAAGGAACGGCAGAATTCGTTTACGAAAAAATGTCTGAACTTATTAAGAAGAAAACTGACGGTCGCGTATGGATTTCACGTCTTGAAGTTAAAGAGAACGAAAAGAACTCAGCAATTTATATTCCATAATTCTTATGGTGGGCCTGATATACTTAGCGATATTTTGGCCCATAACTTTCCCTAAGCAAATAATTCCATTTACAACAAATAAAACCTGAATAAATTAAGAAAATATAAGTCAATTTCGATGAGTTAAAGACTTGAATAGTATTGTATTGAGTAATATAAATTTATCTTAATACTTGACCAAAAAAGAAAGCCTAAAAAAGGATATCACATGAAAATTGCGCCACTAAACTCTTGGATTAAAATTGATGAAAAGCCTCTTGTTATCGCTGGGCCATGTTCAGCAGAAAGTGAAGAGCAAGTTTATCAGATTGCAAAAGAGCTAGTTGAAAATGGCAAAGTGGACGCCTTTCGTGCAGGTATCTGGAAGCCAAGAACTCGCCCAAATACATTTGAAGGTGTAGGACTAGTTGGCCTTCCTTGGATGGAACAAGTTAGAAAAGATTTTAATATTCCTATTACAACAGAAGTTGCTAATGCTTCTCACGTTGAATTAGCTCTAAAGCACAATGTGGATATTCTTTGGATTGGAGCACGTACGACGGTTTCACCTTTTGCTGTTCAAGAAATCGCTGAAGCCCTTAAAGGTGTGGATATTCCAGTCATGGTTAAAAACCCAATCAACCTAGATCTTGCGCTTTGGATGGGTGCAATTGAAAGATTTTCAAATGTAGGCCTAGATAAACTTGCTGCAATTCACAGAGGTTTTTCAAGTGCAGAAAAAACAAAGTACAGAAATAAGCCATACTGGGCCATTCCAATCGAACTTAAAAGATTAATGCCGGACCTTCCAATTATCTGTGACCCTTCACACATTGCCGGTAACAGAAATCTAATTGGAGAAGTTTGTCAGAAGGCCATGGATATGAATATGGACGGTGTGATGGTTGAAACTCATATCACTCCAGAAAAAGCACTTAGTGATGCTGCTCAACAGGTTACACCAAAGATGCTTCACGAAATCATCACTCACCTTCAAGTTAGAGATGCCGTTGGGCATAATGATGGTTTTGAAGATGAACTAAACAAGCTTAGAAATAAAATCGATCAAATTGATAATGATATCCTTGAATTCATGCATATGCGTATGAATATCGTTAAACAAATTGGAGCTCTGAAGAGTGCAAATAACGTCACTCCACTTCAAGTTGGAAGAATGGATGCTCTAATGAATGATCGTATTGCTAAGGGAGAAAAGCTTTCACTAGATCGCAGATTTGTTGAAGAGCTTTACCATGCAATCCACACTGAATCTGTTAGAGAACAAACTCGTATGATGAATGATTTTAAAAAAGAATCATAAAAGTGATATAATAAAGTTATGAAAGTATCTGAAAGAGTAGAGGGAATTGCTCCGTCTGGTAGTATCCAGATCTCGGCACAAATCACGAACCTTAGAAGCCAAGGAAAGGACATCATCGGTCTTAATATTGGTGAGCCTGACTTTTTGCCAAAGAAAAGCATTCTTGAGGCAATTTATGAGGCCCTTAAGAAAGGGAAAACTAAGTACTCTTCTGTCAGTGGTGAGCCTGAATTAAGGCAGGCCATTGCAAGCTACTTTAATCATCGTTGTAAGACTCAAATAAAACCTCAAAATATCTTAGTTGGAAACGGCTCAAAACAAATTATCTTCAATTCATTTCAGTCAATACTAGATGAGGGCGATGAAGTTATCGTTCCTATTCCATACTGGGTCACAATTCCAGAGAGTATCAAGCTTGCTGGAGGAAAGTCAGTCTTTGTTAATTCACAAGAAGATTTTCACCTAGACTTGGATGCAATCAAAAATGCAATTACAGAAAGAACAAAAGCAATCTATATCAACACACCAAATAATCCATCTGGTGCTGTTTATACAAGGCAAGAACTAACAAAACTTGGAGAAATGGCCATTGCACACGATTTGATTATCGTTAGTGATGAAGCCTATGAAGCTCTTACTTATGACTGTGAATTCGTCTCACCTCTTATGCTTGGTAAAGAAATTGCCGATCGATCAATTTCGATTCAAAGTTTCTCAAAATCATTTTGTATGACAGGCTTTCGCGTCGGTTACATGATTGCCAAGGAAGAGTTCATTAAGAAAGTAGATAGCTTCCAAGGCCATCTATGTGGAAATATTCCACCATTTACACAATATGGTGCCATCAATGCCATCGAGCATAGTGATGAAATCATTGGAGATATGTTAGAGACAATGACGGTACGTAAAGAACGTGCTTATGAGTTATTCTCTCAAATCTTTAAAGTAACTCAACCTCAAGGTGCCTTCTACCTTTTTCTTGATATCAAACCATTTATTGAGAAAGGTATTGTGAATGACTCAGTTGAGATGGTGCAAAAGCTAATTGAAGAAGCTGGCGTTGCCCTTGTTCCTGGAAAGTTCTTTGGACAAGATGATTATATCCGTCTCGCATTTACTGATTCAGTAGAACGAATTGAACAAGCTTACAAAAATATAAAAAAGGTTCTTTGTTAATGAAAGTTGGAATTATTGGGTTCGGACGTTTAGGAAAATTAATTTCAAAATACCTAGAAGAAGATTTTACAGTTGAAATTTATGATATAAACGAAAGTGTAAAAGCAGAAGTTGAGGCCATGGGGTGTCACTTCAAGCCTCTTGAAGAAGTTTGTAAAAATCCAATCGTCATTCCTTTTGTTCCAATGAATAAATTTGAATCTGTTATTGAAGAGATCGCACCACTGCTATCTAAAGATGCACTAATTGTTGATGTTTGTTCCGTAAAAGAGATGCCTGTCAACGTTATGAAGAAGCATCTTCCTGAAACAGTGAGTATTCTTGCTACTCACCCAATGTTTGGGCCAGATTCAGCTGGTGAAACATTATTTGGGACCAAAATAGCTGTTTGCCCTGTTCGCATTGAAGATAAATACTATCAAAAGATTTGTGCCTTTATGCGCTTTCATGGAATCAAGGTAATAGAGACAACTGCGGCCGAGCACGATAAACAGATCTCCCACTCTCTTCTACTCACTCACATGATTGGAAGAACGCTAATGGATATGGATGCGAAAAAACTTCCGATCGACACAAAAGGTTACCGTAGACTTTTAAAAATTCTAAAGACTGTCGAAAATGATTCATGGGAGTTATTCGCTGATATGAATGAGCATAATCAATATGCCAAGCAAACTCGTGAGGACTTTCTCCAATCATTTAATAAAGTAATAAAAAGGCTTGAAGATTGAAAGTAGCTTTTCAAGGAACTAAAGGCTCTTATTCGGAAGAGGCCCTTTATAAATACTTTGGTAAAGATGTTGAAGCTGTGGGAATCGCCCTAAGTGAAGACGTATGTAGCGCCCTTGAAAATGAAGAAGTCGCTTGTGCCATCCTCCCTATCGAAAATAGCATCGTCGGAAACGTCGATATCAATATGGATTTAATTTTTAAACATGACTTCTTTGCCATTGGCGAACTCTACCTAGAAATTAACCATTGCCTCATGGCAAATCCGGGTGTGGAGACAAGCGACATTAACGCTGTCTATTCACACCCGATTGCTTTGGCCCAATGCCATGGGCATTTCAAAAAGCATAACCTTAAGCCTGTTGCAGAATTCGACACGGCAGGCTCTGCTAAAATCATTTCAGAGTCAAAATCAAATAATGAAGCCTGCGTTGGATCACGCCTGTGTGCTGAGTACTACGGTCTCAATATCATCCAAGAAAAAATTCAAGATGAAGCAGATAATTACACACGCTTTCTCATTTTTGTAAAAGAAAAGAATATTCCAACAGGAATAGGAAAAGAAAAGACATCAATTGCCTTTACCACGAAACACCACCCTGGTGCTCTTCTTGGCTGTCTTCAAGTATTTGCAAGCTACGATATCAACTTAACAAAACTAGAGTCTCGTCCTATTCCTCATCAACCATTTAAGTATATCTTCTATGTTGATTTCATGGGTGCTCTTCATGATAAAAAAGTACAAGAATGCCTTAAGGAATTAAAGCGCGATGCCAATGATATTAAGATACTTGGAAGTTATCCCGCAGGAACGTTTTAGGAGTAAAATATAAGCCTAAGTGCCATGCACGTTTGGTTACGCACTTGCGAAACCAAACGTGCATGGCACCTGATTTGGCACCCGATTATTAATTTTAATTACTTAGACTAGGCTTTAATCTTTCGAATCACAATAAAAGACGTATCATCGTACTTGAGCCAGCGATCTTCGGTTTGATTCTTACAGAATTCAACAAGGGCCTCAAATGATTTATCAAAAATACCTTGGCCAATAAGTTCAGTTAGAGAATCGTGAGGGATATTATCAAAGAGGCCATCACTGCCAATTAAGATAGTGTGACCTTTCTTAATAGCTGATGCTGATGTTGATTCGATCTTAATGAGATCATCCCCCATCAGGTTATTCACATAATTTCTTTCGGGGTGAGCAAGAGATTCTTCCTGACCGAGGACCCCGGCCTTAACCATATGGCCAACACCAGAGTGTGGAGTTGAAGTATAGATTTCATTTCCGTGGGCATTCCAATAAAGAATTTCAGAGTCCCCAACATGAAAGAATCGAATAAAGTCATTCTTTATTTCAGCAAATGCAAGGGTCGATCTTGCCCCGGCCTTTAAATCATTGACCTTCTGATTGGCCGATTCAATAATCTCAAGACAATTAATACTTTCCTTATAAGTGGCCAATTCCTCACTAATAGCAACAGATGCATCTCGTCCACGAGGGTGTCCACCTGCACCATCAGCAACACCAAAGACAAAAGCCTTCTCCTCTCCACTAATAAAGAGAGAGTCTTCATTATTATCAGCACCCTCTTTATACTTATGACGAGAGATAAAATAACCAATACGGTAATCTCCAAAATCAAAGAGATCACTTTCAAATTCATTTATGTCACAAATAATTTTCTTAAACGGCATCTGACCAATCCATGGTTTCTAGGTGGTAACGAAGCATACTGATATTTTTAAATCGTTTAAGAATGATCCCACGCTTAAGTCCACATATGATGTACTTAATGGAAGGAGATAATTTCTTATAATGCTTCTGTCCTCCTAGGATATCATAGAAAATTCTGATGATTTTAATAATATCTTCGTCGCGATTATCTTTTTTAGAATCTCCCCAGTGGTGAAGATCGATAATCTTTAAATCAAACTCTAACCCAAAGCGGCGAATGATAATATTTTCAGTATGAAGATCTCCGTGATACTCACCTTCAAGGTGAATAGACTCAACTCCTACGACAATTGAATAAAGCAAATGAATGGCAGAGAAAATCTCAAGGCGCTTACCTTTTTGCTTTTGGATAAACTCTCCAAGCATCTCTCCTTCAATAAACTCAGAAGTTAAACATGCAACTTTCTGACCTTTTAATGTCACTAGCTCATGTGAAATACAGTCCATCACAATTGGACTATGACTGAGTTTTTCAAGTTTAAGAGCATATCTTGTGCTCACTTTAAATTTCTTATTTCTTTGTGGGAAATAGATCTTAATGGCCCTTTCTATATTGGTGTGTTTCTCCCTTACGCGGTAAACCTCACCTTCATATCCCGAACCTAGTTTTTCGAGAACCACATAGCGATTTGCAATTGTTCTTCCTGGAGAAATATCAAACTCTTCAATTTCAACAATATCGCTTGCCTTAGTCAATTTGGCCTCCGTGGTGTGTTTGAATCATATCGGCTTGGGCCTGCATTTGCTCAAGCATAATCTTCTTTACTTCACGTCTAATTAAAATAATTTCTAAAACTAAAAAGACCGCAAAAACAATATAGAATCCAATAGACTTAAAAAAGGCCCAACGTGAAGTCGATTCATAGATGGCCAAGTAACCCATAAAAATACCATTGAATAAAAGAAAGTAGGCCAAGTGGTACTCAATCTTTGTCATTATCTCTTCTGGTACATTGGCCTTCTTTTCCATATCTTCCATCATCGTAAGCATAAGACTCTTGCCCTGATTTAGATTAAAGATAAGGAATCCGCTTAAAAAAAGTCCTGTAAAGAATGGCTGTAACTTAAACCAAACTCCATCATGGCCAATCAAGGAGATTGGGCCAAGAATTAGAATAATGATAAAATTTAATTTAGAAATTGAATGAATATGCTTAAAGAATACCTTTTCAAAAATGATTTCTAAAATCGCCAGCGAAAGACCGCCGATAATGGCAATCTCCACTGTCTGTGTTTCTTCAAGATACCAGTACAGCAGAGCAGGAAGAAACGATATCAGAAATAAGTTATTCTTTTTCATCTCACGTCGGATTATGCAGCATTTCTTCTTTTCTGGCAAAACTCCTCAAATTCTTCTTTTATACAACTCGGTTCAAGAATTTCAATTTGGTCGCGCATTGAATATAGCCAATCAAATAAATAAAGAGACTTTTCAACAGATGCGGCCCAAATGATTTCCCCATATTGATTCGTTGTTGAGTATGGATGACCTAGAAAGATTAAATTACTAATTGGCGTTAACTCAAATCCATAGTTTAGCTTTAAAACTAAACGCTGGTCGCTGCCATCAATATGCCTTAGCGCATTGATATACTCTTCAATTTCAAATCTTGAATACATTGAAGCGTAATCAAAATCTTGAAATTCAATATCATCAACTTCGTTCATATCAATTGTGATTAATTTCTTCGTCACAACATCTTCACTAATGACTTTATAAAGATTTTGGGAAAGAACAACCCTCCACGGTCGAACCTTCTTCTTGGAGTGATCTAAGAATGTAAACTCACAGACACGGCCATCTTTACAAGCGGTCTGAATATCTTTAATAAGTTCACGATGTGAAGTATTTTCAAGTAAGATATCACCATAGTCCCTGCGCCATGAAAGTGGCATCAGTAAGAACTCATCGTCCTTAGGACGTAGGTCAATCGATAGTCCGTAGAAGTGAGACTTCTCATAGAACATATAAAATTCATCGCGATTAATATGATTTTTTCTTAGGAATGAAACCAAACTAATTGGCTTTCTAATTTCTTCTAAATTAAATAAAATATTCCAAAAATTTTGATCTTCCATAGACGAAAATGACGTCATTACAGCTCCTTAAATAACCTACTATATTTATCGGATATGGCCTTCATTTCCTTTAGTGATTTTTATAAAATTTAATGCGATAATAATGCTATGGTATTGAAATCACTACTTAGGAATCCGGTACTAGGCTTCGGAATATTAATATTTATAATCTTTATCTTTCAGCTAAGAGAGAACGGAGCTTTCCAAAAGCGTGCTGATCGTATGTTAGCGACATCATGTCGTTCAGTAAAAGTGCGTCTTGATAAGTATATGCACCCTTCTTGGAAGATTGAGTGTAATAAGAATAATCTAGAAGTGACAATACCAGTGGATGAAAAGATCGTACCTGAAGGTACAGAAAAAGAGATTCTACGTCGTGAAATGTACAAGGCCTTGGCCAATTCTTATATTTCAATTTCTCGTTATGCTATGGAAGAAAGTCTTGAGCGAACGATGATGGTTGTTGTGAAACTTGTTCATCCAAAGATGATTCTCTCATCTCTTTCTGAAGGAAAGTATGTTGTGAAGCTAAAGACACTAAAGAATAAGAATAACCTAGCTCGCCACATCCATCAGACTATCCAGGTCCAAGAGGTCACAGAATAAATCTGCCTTCTCGGCCTTAAAACAAGTCGTATGACCATTAACATCTAAGCAGTATTGAAAGGCGTGGAGATACAGTCGCTTGTCCTCTTTCTCGTTGTAGTCATCGTTATAAAGAGGGTCACCTACAATTGGAAAACCAGCATGTGAAAGCTGAACGCGTATTTGATGACGATGGCCTTCATTTAAAGTGATCTTAACTAAAGAGAGATTCTTCTTTTCATGATAGAAAATAGGCTCAACTCGTAAAGTCGCTTCAACTCCAATTTCATTGACGATCATCTTCTCACCTTTGATACCACTTGAGACAAGGCGATCAATTAAATCCATACTCTCTTTAACCTTTCCTTTTACAATAGCGAGGTAGGTTTTCTCCTTAGCGATTTGAGAAAAGGAGTTTCTAAGATTTTCGTGAATAAGCTCATCTTTGATATAGATAAGAACACCACTCGTTAATTGATCGAGACGATACAGAAGGCCCTTCTCATAATCAGAGCGAGAGTTTCCGAGACTTTGGAGATTAAAATGCGAGCGCATGAAATTTAACACAGTATCTGTTTCACTATAATCCATTGGGTGACCGTGAATAGCTTGCGGCTTATTTAAGACGATAAAAATATCGTCCTCATGAATCACTTCAATTTCCGGCCCAGTGTAAATAGGATTGACATGAAAACGGTTTAGAAGATCCCTCGGTAGGTATAGTTCACTTTTTGGAGCGAGATAAGATTGTAGCGCAACCTTTGAAATATATGAGGTCTTAATTGCTTTATTAGAAAAATGGAGCTCCCCTTTAAGGAACTCCTTTAAACTATCTTTTTCAGTGAGATTACAAAAATTCTTATTGTGCTTCAACTTTGTGGCCATTATCTTCAAGATCACGTTTTCTAATCATAAATTCAACTTTACGATTTTCGTTATCAATCTCCATTTGAGATCGTCCCGGAAGGTCAGTTAAACGAGTATCACCATAGAATACCGTTGAAATTCTTTCTGGATTAATTCCTCTTCTAATAAGAGATTTAGTGGCCGCAGTGGCACGGGCGGATGATAACTCAAGTGCATCACTCTTTCCATCATTAGATACTTCACCGCGAGCGGCATAACCCATAACAAAGACTTTCCAATTACGCTTTTTAAGAAGATCAATCATACGTTGATATGATGAAACAGCTATTTTCGTCGATTCAATTTCAACAGAGCCACGCTTAAAGTAAATCTTGTCTTTAACACGAACGACAATACCTTCGGCCTGTTCATATACTGTTACGTTCTCACTTAAGTTAAATTCTTTTAAGTCATGACGCATATTTTTAAGAACTTCTTCTGAACCACGGTTGATTTCGTGCTTATCAAGAATCCCTTCCATTGTTAAAAACTCAATAGGAAAAGGTTTAATTGGTGTTTGAGATTCCATCATCGTTGGAAAGTTATCTGGAGACTTCCCCTTTTGAATAACTTCACCCTGTTGAAGAACGTTACCACCAAAGGCATTGCGAATTGAACCAAGGGCCGCTTCATATTTGGCCGTTTCAGTCTTTGCAAAAGAAAGAAGTAGTACGAAGAATGTAAGTAGAAGCGTTACAAGGTCAGAGAACGTTGCCATCCAACCGGGAAGGCCCGGAACACACTCAGGACACTTCGCGTTTCCACCTTCATCAACTACTGCAGCACTATCATCTGCCATTTCTTACTCCTTGATTACCCTTAGTATTTATTCCTCAAATACTCTTTATAAATTTGTTTAAACTAATTCTTATTCCTCACCTTCGTCTGAAGCAGATCTTTCACTTGGTGGAAGGAATGAATTAAGTTTTTCAATAATCATACGTGGGTTCTCACCTGCTACAATTCCAAGTGTTCCCGCAACAACGATACTCATAGACATAAGCTCCATTTGAGATCGATATGAAATTTTATTCTTAACAGGCCCTGCAAAAACGTTGGCAATAATAGCACCATAGAACGTTGTTAAAAGGGCAACGGCCATGGCAGGACCAATCGCTGAAGGATCTGAAAGGTTCTGAAGCATCTGTACCAGACCAATCAGAGTCCCGATCATTCCCATCGCTGGGCCATCGGCTGCAACACCATCAAAAACATCAGCACCAGTCTTATGGCGTGACTCCATTGAATCAATATCCATTTGCAGAATTGAAGCAATGACTTCAGGAGGTCTGTTATCTGCAGCTAGAGTCATGGCCTTCTTCATAAATGCGTCATCAATTTCTGCTTTTTCTAATGCAAAAACTGATTCTCTCCTGGCAAGTTCTGCTAGCTCTTTAATTTTGTTAATTTTGTCTTTCGGATCAACTGGTGTGAAGAAGATTGATTTCATTGCAATTGCAACAAGACCTTTTACGACTTCCATTGGCCAACGATAAAGTGTTACTCCAACTAGACCTAGACCAACAACGAGTACAGACGGCACATCAATGAAAATTGAGATTGCCCCACCTGACATAATGGAACCCATGATTCCACCTACTGCTAATACTAATCCTATGACTGATGCTATATCCATACAACATTCCTATGAAAATTTTCCTATTTCATTCTAAGTATCGGAAATGAGACGGACTACCTTAACAAAAATTTAGTAAGCACTTTAAATTGCATAGTTGTGGAAATTTCTACCGATTGAAGATGTTCAGCGAGGAAGAAATAAAAATGCCCCTCTTGCTAAACCTAAGCTTAATAAGAAGGGCATTAAGGAGATTATTGAGAAACAAGTCCTATGTTTCCAAAAGATTAACTGACTATTTTACTTTAGAAGTATCGACACCATTCTCTTGAAAAGTTGTGTCGAGAAATTTAAGCATTTTTGATCTCAATTCATCCATTGAAACAGTATCATCAAGCATTAACTCTTTCTTAATGAAATCAGTTGGTACACCTGAGATTTCAACTAAATCATTTAATTGCACCATAACGTCCTTGTTGTGAGTATCTTTGTTCTGTGTTGTCTGTGTTGTGTTGTTTGTCATATCCATTGACTTCCCTCTCCTGCGACAAATTTTCAACGATCCATGTTGGAGCAATCCTTTGCTTCACTTTGTCACAAAAAAATCATATCTAGCGATAGATTTGAATGTCAAAAGTATCAAATAACATGTAAGAAATTATTAGATTTTTACATCCTTAAAGAAAACCTTAAGAAAGCTATTAGCCTTGGCTTTTAGCTCTTGGAATTCACTCTGAGCGTCACTCAGTAAAGTTATTCCTCCTCCGGCCCCGTATACTGCATGGTTAGAAGATGATGCAATATCTAAAGTACGAATATTTATAGATGCTTTAGAGATAGTGTTAAAATTTAAAATGGTAGAACCTGTGTAAATCCCTCGGTTTTTTTCTTCAGTCTGTTTGATTAGCTCAACGACTCTTTTTTTTGGTGCTCCAGTGATGCTTCCACCAGGAAACAGGGACTGCGTAAGCGACAATAGGTTGTATTCTTCTAATTTGACACTAATTCTTGAGTATTGGTGAATAAGCCCTGGTACACGAAAGAATTCACGAAGTGACTCTACTTTTGAGTAATTCTGTCCGATCGCAGACAAGTCATGCCTTAAAAGATCCGTAATAATATTGAGTTCACTTGTATTCTTAACATCATTAATGAGAAATTCTTCACCTAGTTCTTGTGTAACTGTTCCCTTGATGGGCCTAGTTACTAACTTCTTTGTAGCTTGATCGTATTCATAGAGACACTCTGGTGAGTTGCTAATGACAAGGCGATCTTCAAATGGAAAATTAAGAATATGAGCAAACTCGCCAAGCTTAGAGAAAAGCTTCTTGCTGAGAAATGTATTAATGAGATCGTCTGTATTTGAGATCTTCATTTCGATAAGTGAAGTTAGATTAAGTTGATAACAATTTCCTGCCAGTAAGTTTTCAAAGGTCTTATCAAAAAGATTTTCGTATTCGTCTTTAGAGATAATCTTCTCAACTATTGCCGTTGGCATTTTGAAGCCTTCTAATGGCCCTATAAAGCTTTTCTCTTCAAAATGAATAAGAGTTGCAAGACTAACTTCATTTTCGAAATATGGGCCTTCTAATAAGAAATAGTGGCCTAATTCATAGTGAAGAGATTGCACATGCCAGGAGTGCCCTAATAGCTCTTTTAAAACAGTAACAGAGAAGTCCTGTTCTGTTTCATTTAAGCGGTCATAAATTTTCTTATTTGTTATATGAAGGTATTTTGAAGGCCTCTCAAATTTTAAGAAGCCTTCTTTATGTTTAAAGATTGCGTAAGCAGATTGCTTAACTTCTTCCATCGTCTTGTGCATAAGCGATATTTTCGAAACTAGTGTGAGCACCAACGAATGTTAGTTTTGCAGTTCCAACTTCACCACCACGGTTTTTACCAACGATAACTTCTGCAATCCCTTGATCTTTTGTATCTGGGTTATAGTATTCATCACGGTATACGAACATGATAATATCCGCATCCTGCTCAATTGAACCAGATTCACGAAGGTCAGACGTCATTGGACGCTTATTCGGTCGAGATTCAACCCCACGGTTAAGCTGTGAAAGAGCAATAACCGGACACTCAAGTTCTTTGGCCATATTCTTTAGGCCCCTTGAAATTTCAGCAATCTGCTGTTCACGAGGAAGCATCTTATTGTGAGAACTCATTAGCTGAAGGTAGTCGATAACAACTAAGCCTAGGCCTTCAGAAGCTTTAATCTTACGACAAGCAGACTGAATATCGAGAAGGTTCGTCCCAGCATTATCATTAATATAAATTGGCATATCAGCAAGCTGCTGAATCCCCTGCCCAATCTTTCTTAAATCTGTTTCAAGAAACTCTTTCGTACGAATTCTTTTCGAATCGATCTTCGCACGTTGAGTTAGAAGTCTCATTGAAAGTTCCTTGGCCATCATCTCCAGAGAGAAAAGCGCTACAGGAAGTTTTGAGAACTCACATGCATTTTGTGCAACGTTAAGAGCAAGAGCTGTCTTACCCATGGCAGGACGGGCCGCTAGAATAATGAGCTGACCTGGTTGCATCCCAAGTAATAATTTATCAAGAGCACCATAACCAGTTGGTACACCATGAATCTCACCAGCGATGCGAGATGTATCTTCAATTTCTTTTATATTTTCTTTTAGACATTCATTAAGCTTAACCATACTTCCTTGCTTGGCCTCGTTTGTAAGACCAAAGAAGATTGATTCTACTTCCTGAATGAAGTCTTGTGCATTTCCTGAGAAAGTTGCACCTTTGTCCGCTACTTTTCTAGCTTGACGAACGAGGTCTCTAAGAGACGCCTTATCCTTTACAGTCTTTGCGTAATGGCGAAGGTTGGCACTCGATACTTGATCTTCAGTAATATCGAGAATAAAGTTTTGACCACCAATTTCTTCCAGGCGATTGTGATCTGAAAGGTATGAACAAATTGTAACGTAATCAACTGGGTTATTCGAGTGAACCATATCTTTAATGGCATCGAATACAATTCCATACTTCGGATTATAAAAGTCCTTCCCTTCTAACTTTAAGTCAGAAATTTCGTCAAAAGACATACTATCTAGAATTAAACATGAAAGTAGAGATTTCTCAGAAAGAGTATCGTTTGGAAGTGTTCTTGCGTTGTTCGAGTTGTTTTGCTCAACCATATTCTGCCCCATAATATGATTAGAAATAAAAAGGGAGGCTCAAGGCCCCCCCTCTTTAATATAAGAAAAAAATTAGCTTCTTAGAATTCTATTAGCTTCCATTTTTAACTTTTCTTCTTCAGTCATTTCACCAGAAGTGTCACCTGAAGCAGCAGCTTCTGCTTGCTCTTTAGCAAGTAGTTCTTGAGCAGCTTTCATTGCAGCTAGCTCTTCTGCTTTTTTCTTGTTTTCTTCTTCTTGTGCTGGATCCATTTTTACAGTTACTGTAAAAGCAGCTTCAACACCATTGAAGATCTTAGCTTTAACATCGTAGCTACCAACCGCACGGATTGGGTTTTCAAGAAGAAGGTGTCTTCTTTCTACGTTGTGACCTAGTTTACCTAGTTCAAGAGAAAGCTCGTGAGTAGTAACAGAACCAAATAGTTTACCGTTAGTACCAACTCTTTTGATTAGTTCAATGTTTAGACCATTGATTGTACCAGCAACTTTTGTTGCTTCTGCTTTATCAGCAGCAACTTGCTTAGCAAGTAGTTTTTCAAAGTGCTTAACTTGAGCTGTGTTTGATTCATCAGCAAGAACTGCAGCACCATTTGGTATTAGGAAGTTTCTTGCATAACCAGCTGAAACGTTAACGATCTCACCAACGTTACCAAGAGACTTTACAGTTTCTTTAAGAATAACTTTCATTTTATATCTCCTTATTATTTTTAAAAAATCTTCTAAAGTTGACCCAATAATCTAAAAGGCCAACAATCGCAATAAAACGATGAGCAAAGAAAATAGTCATAATCGCAAGAATTGAGCGAACAAACCCAGTCACCTTAATATATTTTAAGAAGTCTAAGTAAACACCCATTCCTTGAAAGAAATAGAATATTCCTAAGCAAAGTAAGATATTAAGGCCAATAACCTCAATAATCTCACCACCGATATACTCTCCACCTAAGAAGAGAGCTAGCCCAACAACTACTATAAGGGCAAAGTACTCAGGCACTTGAAAGCGCACAAAGTGCTTTAGACCATATTTGTAGCCATGAAGCATTTTCCATAACTTTGCATTTCTTAAAAGCATGAAAACCGTTAGCCATAGAATAAAGAATGTACTTACAAAGATAACAGCGAATCCCCACTGATAGATTCTCTTAATGATATCATCAGGGTTCTCGAAAACACTTTGATAAGTTGCTGCGACTTCTCCACCGCGAGCAATAAGTTCTTTATAATCTGGCGAATTCTTTAATTGTGACAAACCTTCATTTACTGAAGTTGTAATCGTCGTTGAGATTGTTGAAGGAAAAATCACTTCAATCGCCCCCATGATTCCGAAGATTACGAGTAGTAAGATAAGTCCTCTCTTTAATAGTCCTTTTACAGGATCTTCATTGCGCAAAATAGTCGCAGCACTTAAGTAACCAATGATAACAGCGTAGAATAAAACATACGCCGAGTTAGCAAGGATTAAGAAAGAGTCGCTCGATTGAGCAGCAATAAAGCAGAAAACAATCGTTACACCGAAAGTCACAAGCGTCTTTAAGTTTCCATAGATCAAGAAAGCAAATGCCACTGGAAGCGGTGAAAATACACCTAGTGGATAAGCAACGCTTAAGATCAAACTCACAACACATAAGAAGAGCAACTTCCCAATTGTGAAGTTATCTTTTGAGATAAGTGTAAATGTGTTTGGTTTCTTATCGTTCATTATCTTTTTCTAATTCCCTTAAGACTAAGTTCTCAACACTCTTAGTGAGCGAAGTCACCTCTAACGTGAGAAACTAGACCAATATTTCTTGCTCTCTTAATTGCAGATTGTGCCCATCTGTGGTGCTTAGTTGAAACACCAGTAACTCTTGATGGTTGAATCTTACCAAATTCGTTGATTAGCCAGTTATAAGTCTTTGGATCTTTCCAGTCTGCAGTGATGCTGTTTGCTTTGAACCAACAGTTCTTTCTCTTAGCAAATCTTCTCTTATCTTTTTCTGCACCTTTTTCTAGTTCATCAGTTTGTGAACCTGGGTGAGCTTTTGAGAATGGAGTTTTGTAACCTTTAACAACTGCTTCAGCAGCTTCGTTGTTATCAGCTAATTTAATGATAAGGTACTTGTGAACGTCTTCGTTGATTTTGAAACGTCTTTGAAGTTCTGTGTTTAGGTCTTTGTTACCTGAAACGATGAAATAGATGTAGTTACCTGTTTTTGAACCGTTTTTGGCAGTTTGAGCAAATGTTCTCATTCCCCAATCATCAGTTAAAAGGACTTCACCTTCGTAATTTTTTGCAACTTCAGCTACTAGGTTCTTAAGAGCTGTTTGCTGATCTTCTGTTGCGCCCGCGTGAGCTACTAATGCTAACTCATAAATCATACTTTATCTCCTGGACAATAGTTATTATTGGCCTCCCCACCACAGGGAAGCGAGTAAATTAACGGTCAAATGTGGTGCTAATCTATCAGTAACTGTGCTTTGTGTAAAGGAAGTTCGGGTACGCGCCACCTTTACGTGATTACAAATAGTTGGGTAAGAACTGCTGAATACACAATACGTGATTTCAACACCTTATATATTAAGTATGGGAATAATATCCCCCAACTCAAGTCAAAATAGGCTAAATACGCGAATTTTTTTCAATTTTTTGTCGAGTAAGACTTCTAAGTTACTGAATTCTCGAAAAGGTGGCGCGTACCGCTAGTCGAGCCATTCGAGAAGGACATCGATTTTGGCATTGATGTCATCGATTTCGAGAATCCCCTGCTTGAGATCGGGGGAAGTCACAACAAATTCAGTGATGGCACCAACTAAAACGACGGGGTCTTGAGTTGCCTCCATCAAGGCATCGTACTCCACTTGGTTCTTAAAGAATGACTTTGCCCAGTGACGAAAGAGTAGGCCAAGTCTTTGCAGTGAAATCATATGCTCCGGCATCACTGTTAAGAATTCAGTAATGGGATCAACTTCGATGGTATTATACGGAAGCTCTTCATTATAGACATCCATAATGAGTCCCTTAAATAACGGCTCGAGAACAACAAGCATGGTGCCGTCTTTTGATTTTTGTAAAATTTGAACACGGCCAAGCCCTACCATGCGCTTCACTGCATGATACTTTTCGTGATTGATGGCAATCGTATCAGCTTCATCATCAGCATCTTGCAAAGTCGCATAGGCCAAAGCAACGGGAGTGTTAGTCTTCTCTGCTTCGTGAATCATATGAATATAGCGTGGTTCAAAAATATTGAGGGGCTTCTTTAAGATCGCCTGATATGAAACTTTATGTAATGGGAATAGAAGTGCTCTCATATCAGTTAAACCCTAAAAGCAAGCATGGGTGCCTTAAGCACCCAGGCGGCTAAAAAATTTCGTATTGTTCAACGTGGTAAGAGTTCTCCGAGCGAATCTGAAGATTGACACTAAAGACTTCTTCCATCGTTTCGATGATATCAAGCTCTTCACCACAAAGAGATGCTGTCACCTCTGGGTGAGCATAAATTGATATCTTCTTCGATTCTGGATTGTTGCGAATCTTCTTTCCAAGTTCACGTACAATCTCATAACAAATCGTATTAACTGTTTTTACAATTCCATTTCCTTCACAATACGGACAAGGCTCGCACATGATACGTGTTAGCGTGTCACGAGTTCTCTTACGAGTCATCTCAACAAGTCCAAGCTCAGAGATTGGAAGTACTTTTGTTTTTGAACGGTCTTTTTTAAGAGCGTCCACAAGTGAGTTATAAACAGCTTCGCGATTTTCAACTTTTTCCATATCGATAAAGTCGATAATGATAATCCCACCACAGTTTCTAAGTCTTAGCTGATAAGCGATCTCTTTAACTGCTTCAAGGTTTGTGCGAAGAATAGTTTCTTCTAATGTTTTTCGTCCTACAAATTTTCCCGTGTTAACGTCAATTGAAACCAGGGCCTCCGTTTGGTCGATATTTAGAGAACCACCTGAACGAAGATAAACTTTGTTACTTAGTCCTCTTTCAATTTCGATATCAACATTAAATTTTTCAAAGATCGGATTTGTTTCATCAAAGAATTTTGCCTTCCCTTTAATTTGAGGAAGGTACTTCGTTGCAAATTTCTCGACTTCTTTTACACCGTCTTTATCGTCGATAATAATATTATCAACGTCTTCATCCGTAATATCTCTTAAAACTCGTTGAATAAAAGTTAAGTCTTCATAACAAAGGGCCGGTGCTTTCTCTTTTTCAGATTTCTTTTGCACCTCTTTCCAAATCTTTGTCAGCATATCGTAGTCAGACTTAAGAGTTTTGTATGAGCTTCCTTCAGCAACAGTACGAGCAATAACACCCTTACCTTCTGGACGAATTGTCTCTAGCATCTCTTTTAGACGATCACGTTCTTCTTCATTTTCGATACGACGAGAAACACCAGTGTGCTCAATAAATGGCATATAAACAACATAGCGGCCTGGGATTGTCACATGACGAGTAACACGTGGCCCTTTTGTTGAGATCGGCTCTTTGGCAACCTGAACAATGATCTCATCCCCTTCTTTTAGAAATGATTCGATTGTTGCTGATTCTGGACGCATCTTCATATCCATTGACTCAGATAGAGTTGCTAATTCATCAGGAATCACTAGGCCATTTTCTTTCTTTTCTTTTTTAATAACCTCGGCCTTTTTGGCCATCTCTCTTTGCTCATCAAGAGTTGGAAGATAGGCATCGTCTACATAGAGGAAAGCTGCTTTTGAGTAACCAATGTCAACGAATGCAGACTGCATTCCAGGTAACACTCTTAAAACTTTTCCGCGGTAGATATTTCCAAGGCGTGGGTGTGGCGTTGCAGTTGGTTTGGTTCTCTCCATAAGAAAGTCGAGAATTTCACCATTCTCCATCAAAACAGCACGCCACTCGTTAACTGTTTTGTTAATAATTAAATCTTTAGACATATATATTCCTTTTAAACTAAATCGAAATACGAAATAAAAACGCGAGGCAAGTCGGCGAGCATCGCTCAAGCCAAAGACTTTAACCTACTAATAATTGTACGTGTGGGCAAGGTTTTGCGCTAGAAGATATAATATTCCGCGTTACCCTACTCAACTAATCAATCATTAAAATAAATTAGAATTAAATGAAGATTCCAGCGATACAGGCCGTCATGAAACATGCAAGAGTCCCAGCAATAAGTGATTTCACACCTAATTTTGCAAGATCTTGTTTACGATTTTCAGCGATCCCACCGATTCCACCAATTTGAATTCCAATTGATGAAAAATTGGCAAAACCACAAAGGGCGTAAGTTGCAATAGTAATTGAGCGCTCTGATAGGTTACCCATATTTGCTTTAAGGTCTAGGTAGGCCACGAATTCATTTAGTACTAACTTCTTACCAAGAAGCATTCCTACAATTTCAGCATCCTTCCATTCAACTCCTAAAAGCCACGCAAATGGTGAAAATAATTTCCCCATAATGAGCTCAAGAGTAATCCCTTCGAAACCAAACCAACCAGTTACTAGTCCAAGGGCGCCGTTAAACATTGCCACAAGAGCAATGATAGCAATCAACATTGCACCAACATTAATAGCAAGCTTCACACCTTCACTTGCTCCATTGGCCGCAGCATCAATTAAGTTTACACTGTTATCTGTTAAATCTAATTTTAAATCACCTTGAGTTAGAGACTCTTCTGTCTCAGGCACCATAAGCTTAGCACAAACAAGTGCCGCCGGAGCAGACATAACCGATGCTGAAAGTAAGTGAGCAGCATCAATTCCAAACCCAACATATGAAGCAAGAACTCCCCCTGCAACAGTGGCCATCCCACCAGTCATAAGGGCCATAAGCTCAGACTTCGTCATTTTTGACACAAGTGGCTTAACAACAAGCGGCGCCTCTGTTTGACCCGCGAAAATATTTGCTGCAGCTGCAAGAGATTCTGCACCAGAAGTCCCCATGACAACTGACATAACTTTCGCAAAAGCTTTAATAATAATCTGCATGATACCTAAGTGGTAAAATACACTCATTAAAGAAGACATGAAAATAATTGTCGGAAGAACCATAACAAAGAAGATAAAACCGAGTTTTGGTACATCAGAGAGTGGACCAAATATAAAGCTAGAACCTTCATTTGTGTAATTTAGAATTGCTGTGAAAAATCCACGGGCACCTTCAAAGAAGTTTTGACCAACGTCTGTTTTTAAAATAATTAGACCAAAGAAGATCTGTAGAGCTAGGCCAGATAGAACTAAGCGCCAGTTAATTTTCTTACGGTTATTTGATAGTGCAAAAGCAACACCAACCATAACGATTAAACCAAATGCCGAAATAACTCTTTCCATGGAATACCCTATAACTAAAATAAATAGATTCTAAAACAGCCTTAGGGTATAGCTTTGAGCATAAATGGACAATAAAAAAGAATAATTAGAAGTTAAACGACCAACCAACATTTGGGTTTGCAGCATTAAACTCTTTGATATCTTGTGCCGTATTTGACGCATGCCAATTTAAACGACTAGTCGTATCAAAGTCGCGGAAGCCAGTTTGGCGAATTGTTGCCTGAGACTTTGCCGCTTGGTTATAGGCCACAACACCAACACCAACGACGATCCCTAGAGCAGCACCAACAAGGATATTTTTTAGGTGATCTTTTGGCTCCTCAACAAATGATAATGTTGAAAGACCAAGAATAGCACCACCAAGACCAAGTCCCGCAACTGTAGTTAAGTCGCGTAATCCCTCTTCTTTAAAATTTGTTTGTGCAACTGAAGAGAATGAAAATGTAAGAGCTAAACATATAATGATAATTTTTTTGAACATTTCTAAAACCTTAAAATCCCTGCGCTACGCATTAAGTTTCATCATTGCCACCTCTAATGGCCGTGTCTATAATGACCCTTTTACTATTCTATACGCATAAGTAATTTGATGCAATAAATGCACAGAAATTATTAGGGAATTAAATTTTTAAAAGGAATACTATGTCGGAAAATTTTAGCGCATATCAGATCATCTCAAAAAAAAGAGATGGTAAAAAATTAACAGACGAAGAGATTAAGTGGTTCATTAATGGAATTACAAATGGTGATGTAGCCGATTATCAAATGTCTGCACTTCTTATGGCCATCTACTTAAATGGAATGAGTGTGAAAGAGACTGCAGCTCTAACAGATGCCATGCTCTACTCTGGAAAAACGCTAAAATTCAAAGGCGTGAACGTGATCGACAAGCACTCAACTGGTGGTGTTGGAGATAAGGCATCGTTCATTCTTGGACCAATTGCAACGGCATGTGGAGTAAAGGTTCCAATGATGGCCGGACGTGGTCTAGGCCACACAGGCGGAACAGTTGATAAAGTTGAATCGATTAAAGGGTTTAAGACATCACTAACGCTTGAACAATTTAAGAAACAACTTAATAAAGAAAAAATCGTACTTATCGGTCAAACAAAGGACATCGCTCCTGCTGACAAGATCATCTACGGCCTAAGAGATGTTACGGGTACAGTTGAATCAATCCCATTAATTACAGCTTCAATCATGAGTAAGAAATTAGCAGAAGGTGCTAATGGAATCGTTATGGATATTAAAGTTGGTGACGGTGCATTCATGGATAATATCAAGGATGCAAAAGCACTAGCAAAGAGTCTTCGTGATACTTCAAAACGTTTTGATAAGCGTATGATCACAATGATTACAGATATGAACCAACCACTTGGTCAGTATATTGGTAACTCACTTGAGATTATTGAATCAATTGAAACACTAAAAGGTAATGGCCCAAAAGACTTAACTGATATCAGTGTTAAGCTTGCTGGTGCCATGATCTATATTGCAGGAAAAGCAGACTCACTTAAAGAAGGTGAAAAGAAAGCTCAAGCTGTAATTGATAATGGAAAAGCTCTCAAAGTTTTCAAAAACCTTATAAAGGTTCAAGGCGGAGATGAGAAAGTATGTGATGACTACTCTCGCCTACCACTAGCAAAAGAGAAGACTGTATTTAGCGCAACTAAGAATGGTTATGTTTCAGCTATCGCTTGTAAGAATATGGGCCTTCACTGTGTAAGCCTTGGTGGTGGACGTGCAAAGGCAACTGATAAAATCGATTTTGGTGTTGGATTTGTTCTTAATAAGAAAGTTGGTGACAAGGTTTCTAAAGGTGAAGCTCTTGTTGAGATCTATCACAATAAAAACCAGAAGAAACAAGTTGAAGCTATCCTTGCTGACTTAAAGAAAGATATCAAAGTAACAACTGCTAAGCCTAAAGCAAGCAAGTTAATCTTTGATGTAAAGGAAATCTAATGCACGCGATATTTAAGAGACTAGAAGAATCAAAGAGCTATATTCAAAGCAAGTATGACAAAGCACCTGAAATTGGAGTGATCCTAGGTTCAGGACTTGGTGAATTTGCAAACCTTTTGGAAAACAAAGTTGAAATTCCATACGAAGAAATTCCAGGTTTTAAGAGGACAAAAGTTATTGGCCACAAAGGTCAGCTTGTTATGGGTGAACTTGGAGGAAAAGTTGTTGCAGTTATGCAAGGACGTATCCACCGCTATGAAGGCCACTCTCTTGATGAAGTTGTTTTCCCTGTTCGCGTTTTAAAAACTCTTGGAATCAAAAATCTAATCATCACAAATGCTGCTGGTGGAATCAATTTAGACTACAGCTCTGGCTCGCTTGTTCTAATTAAGGATCACCTAAACCTAACAGGCGAAAATTGTCTAGTTGGTGAAAATATTGAAGAACTAGGAACTCGTTTTCCAGATATGACATATGCATGGTCACCTGCTCTTCAAGAGATCGCTTATGCTTCGGCAAAGAATATTTCATATGATCTTAAAGAAGGTGTTTACGTTGGTGTTATGGGGCCAACTTATGAAACGCCTGCTGAAATTCGCATGTATCGTAACTTCGGTGGAGACCTTGTTGGAATGTCGACAGTACAAGAGTGTATTGCTGCAAACCACATGGGACTTGATGTTCTTGGTATCTCTTGTGTGACAAATATGGCCGCAGGAATTGAGAATACTAAACTAAATCACGATGATATTAAGCACGAGGCCGCACGTGTTATGAAGAAGTTCCTAGAGCTTCTTGAAGAAGTTATCTCAAATATCAAATAAAAAAATCATATTTTCTCCCTACCTCGGTGGGGAGATCTTTGCTATAATCTATTCAATACCTAACCACGAGTGAATACTCGGCTTTCATGGATTATTGATGGAAACATATTCTTCAAAGAAAATGCTAGCAGACATGAGCTTCTGCGTCTTCGATTTAGAGACAACTGGTGGAAACCAGAAAAAAGATAAAATCATTGAAATTGGCCTCGTCCAAATTGATAACCTGGAAGTAGGAGCGAAGAAAAGCTTCCTCATCAATCCAGAAAGAAAAATCCCAGACTTTATTCAAAAGCTAACTTCTATTACACAAGATGAAGTTGAAGACGCTCCAACAATTGATGCAGTTATTGATGAAGTTCTAGAGTTTATTGGTGACCGAGTTCTTATCGCTCACAACTCTTCATTTGATATTCCATTTTTAAATTCAGTGTTAGAAAGGCTTGGAAGAAAGCAACTTGAGAATAAAGGTCTATGTACAAACCTTATGACAAAGTATCTTATTCCAACTCTAATGAACTCGAATCTAAACTATATGTCGCGTATTTTTAATATCTCTCACCAAAAGGCACACCGTGCCCTTGATGATGCTATCGCGACGGCGCAACTCTTCTTAAACTATCTCAATATCTTTATTGAAAAAGACATTAAGAAGATCAATCATCTTTACTACCCTAAGAATCGCTACGAGCTTGATCTTTGTAACTTTAAAAAAGATACAAGTGAGCACGATGAGATTGTGGCAAAGATGAAAAAGATTTTTGCTCCTTTTGTTATTACAGTAAAAGGACAAAACGGAATCATCCTCTTCTCTTTTCCGTGCACGAATAAAGAAAATGAAATTCAATTCATTAGCGAGCGTATCAAAGATCTCGAATGGCAAACTATTTCCATTAAACTTAGTGGACCAATTCTTGAGGCCCTAATTCGCTTTAATCATTCATTTAATAAAATGGATGAAGCCGATCAAGAAGAGGCCATCACAATGCTTCGTCAAAATTTGATTGGAGACGGTACGAAAGAAGAACTAAAGGCCGAGTACAAAGAAGAGCTTCAAAAAATCAAGCAAGCTGACTTCGTTCTTATGAATCACCTTGTGCCAGAGCAATTTACAATCTACCCTCTTGGCGCCCTAGGCATTAGACAAGGACTAATCTTTCGCTACCCTGGTCACGACAAGAAACTAATTCAATATATCAATTCAAAGTCTAATCGCAAGAAAGCGCAGAAGCTTAAAGAAATTCACTTCCCTGAATTGCTACAAGACCTTGTTAATCTTTATATGGCAAAGAACCTACGCCAAGAGCGCGAACTTATGATTTTTAAGGATTCTTTTGCCCTAAAAAATAAGGACTTCTTCTTTACTCAACTTGATAAATTCATTGAGACCAATCCGAATAAGTATAATTATCCGGAAGCGTTTATTTAATTAGACCAAATTATAAATCACAATATCCTGCCCATGAATTTCAACCCGTGAATTTTCAAGTGCAAGTAAGTGGATAATTAAGCGGTTTAAGATCTTGCTCTTTTGTCCTTCGATATTGAGATTCTTTACCGTAAGAATGATGTCGTGTTCACTACGATAGAAGTTACAATCGATTGAGTTAGAGCTAGCATCAATTAAGAGTTCGTGATTTTTAAGCGTCATCATCTCACTTAGGATTAAGTAGAGAATGATTGGAAGACTCGCACCACTGATGGCATGTTCTTTGAGATCATTTGAAATTTTTGTTTGAATTGATATTCCCGATTCGATTTTTCGATTGCTCAGTAGAGAGATTGCCTGTTGAAGGATACTCTCAAATGTACTTTGACGACTTAGCTGATCATTGACCTTGGCAAAACCAAGAAAAGTATTGATTAGGCTCTTGCAACGATTTGCTGACGCCTTCATTTCATTTAAAATTGTTAAATCATCTTCTTCCCACTCTTCAAGCTCAAGCATGTTAATGGCCGCAAGAATTCCCGCAAGAGGATTATTGAGTTCGTGGGCAATGGAGCTTGTGATAATGCCAAGTTCAGAGTGAGACTTTGTATAATTGAATTCCTGCTTTACAAGGCAGATCGTTCTTAGATTTGAAGTCGTACTTGAGAGGATCTTATATTTTTGATCATCAATATCAATCCAACCGGACTCAAGATTTTTGATGAGATTATTTGGTGTGATTCCAAGCTTTAGAAAGTGGTCATTATGATAGTGTACGATACCATCATCACTAATGATAACAACTGGATAAGTTAGCTTGTTAATCAAGTCAGTCACACCAAGCTGTTCACTTGAGAGTTCTTCTTCATTTGCATTAATTAGTTGGATCACATTAGCAATGGCCAGAGCTGCCTTCTGGGCCTCTTCCTTCTCCCCTTTTATCGTAAGTAGATAATAAGAAGCTGTATCTTCAAAGCAGTAGTCTTCTTTAACAGGGTAAAGATGTGAATCGGCCTTATCGATTACCTTGATATTGAATTCATTTTTTACTTCTGAAATTTTAAAAAGTTCAGGAATGAAATTTTCGTCGTTGTCTTGGTATACCTTCTCAAGATAAAGGCCCGCAACTTCCATTTCATCGAGATCAGCACTGGCCATACTTGAGTTTAGTTTAAAAACTCTAGCAAGCTCTCTTTTAAAGTGCAGAAGCTCTTTAAGATTTTCAATCGTCTCAATTTCAATAATGTGATCATCTAATTTAACAATCAGAGGGATACTCGATTCAATTGAAAAATCGAAATCATAATCACTAGAGCTAAATCCAGAATAATTTAAATTGCGCTCTAGCTCTTCATCAATTTCGATATTTGAGTGATAGTAAAAATTTTGCTTAGGTGAATTTACTTCACTATCTTGAAACCCAAGAGATGCACTCACTAGTTAGCTCCCTTGTGAAGAGTCACCTTACCGTCAGCGTAGTGAATATCCACATCGACATTTTCAAGCTTTGCCATGTCTTTGGCAGAGCTAATGACCTTGTCACCAATCTGCGTGTAAGCATAGCCTCGAGTCAGAACGTTTTTTGGATTTAAGGCCCCTAGGATCTTCTCAAATTCCATATTCTTATTTTTATAATTCACAATTTTATTTTGAATAGCTTTCACAAGATCACGGCTTAGGCGATCTAGCTCAAATGTATATTCATAAAGAGAAAGGATCTGTTCTTTTCTCTTAATTAGATTTAGCTTTTCAAGCTCATGTTTATAATCTGAAATTTTCGATTTAAGAGCAATGAGGAAACTCTTCGGTGACGTTTCAGAAAGAATATCATAGCGACGACGAAGTTCCATATTCATGGCACCTTTTAAATCCTTACGAATGCGATTCATGTCAGAATCTAACGCCATAAATTTTTGAGTTAGAACTTCAGCTGCTGCCGAAGGTGTCTCCATTCTAAGATCGGCCACATAATCAGAAATCGTGAAGTCCACTTGGTGTCCAACGGCACTAATAGTTGGAATTGGACAATTATAGATATCCCAGGCCAGGGCCTCATCGTTGAATGCCCAAAGGTCTTCCATCGAACCACCACCACGAGTGAGAACGATAACATCTAGCATATCTTTGGTACGCCCCTCTTCTTTTGCCTTTAAATGATAAGCAATAAGTTTCTCAAGGGCCTTACGAATTGAAGCTGGAGCATTGACTCCTTGAACTAGGGCCGGAGAAAGAAGTACCTGATGATACTCAGATCGTCTTTGAGATACATTTAAGAAGTCTTGCAGGGCCGCGGCTCCCTTTGCCGTAATTACACCGATGCGTTTTGGCATCGTCGGAATTGGCTGCTTTGAACTCATATCAAAAAGGCCTTCGGCCTGTAGCTTCTTCTTTAGTAATTCAAATTGTTCCTGAAGGTCACCTTTTCCAGCAGGAACGATTCTCTTCACTATTAACTGAAAGGTACCGCGAGTTGGGTAAACAGAAACAGAGCCAGAGACAATAACTTTATCTCCTGCTCGAATATTTTTAATAATCGGATTTCTCATGGCATCCATTTTAAAGAGGGCCATTTGCATGAGGGCACTACCATCACCAAGAGAGAAATACCAATGTCCAGCACCAGAGGAGCTAAGGTTTGAAACCTCTCCTGTTACACTAATATTTTGGTAATTAGACTCGAGATTTTTCTTTATGTGATTAACGAGTTGTGAGACTGATGGGACTTTATTATTCATCCCTTTATGATGTTAAAAAAGGGACAAAGTGGGAAGACGAAGAGCGTCATCCCACTGTGATTTCAACTAGATATTTTAAAATTTATTGACTGCGTTTAGGAATTTAATCGCTTGCAGAACTTGGTAGTCCTTATCTGCTGCATACTTTCTGTGAACAGGTGATTCCTCTTTCTTTTTATTGATTTCCTTAGCTCTTTCAATTCTCTTTAGACGAGCTGCTTTTTCACGCTTAAGGCGGGCCTGCTTTTCTTCTTCTGTTTCAACTGTTGCTGTTAAGTGGTTTCTAAGATCAACTTCTCTTACCCCACCATCGTCATACATATGCTCTTCAACAAACTCTCCTTCAACCTGAGAAACTTGCACATCTGGCTTAATTCCAAGTGCCTGAATTTTTCGACCTTTTGGTGTCATATACTGAGCAATCGTAAGCTTGATACCCTGTTCTTCAGAAATTTGAGAAACAGTTTGTACACTTCCCTTTCCAAATGAGTTTGTTCCCACAATAAGGGCACGTTTATGGTCTTGTAGGGCACCTGCAACAATTTCTGAAGCTGAAGCACTTGAACCATTTATAAGAACAGCAAGAGGAATATCTAATTCTTTATGGCCACTCTTTTTTACGTAGCGAATTTCTTTATTCTTTGGATCGCGTCCTTCAGTTGAAACCACGACACCATCATTTAGAAAGATTGAAGAAAGGTTTACGGCCTCATTTAAAAGACCACCTGGATTTGATCGAAGGTCAAGAACAACACCTCTAAAATTCTTACCAAGTTTCTTCTTTTCTTTCTTAAGTGCTTTTACAACATAGGCCGAAGCATCTTTTTGGAATTGGCTTAAACGAATAACTGCATAATTATTTACAGCAAATGACTTAACAGGTTTTGTTTTAATCTTTTGGCGCTTTACCTTGAAGTTGCGAATATCTTTTTCGCCAGCTCTTAGGATACCTAGATTAATAACTGTTCCTAGCTCACCTTTCATACGATCAACTGCTTCATCTAGAGTAATACCAATTGTAGATTCATTGTTGATTTCAACAATTTTATCTCCAGGAAGTAGTCCTGCTTTCTCTGCTGGTGAATCCTCAATTGGAGTTGTGATGACAAGAACACCATCTTTTTGTGTTACTTCGATCCCGAGTCCACCGTACTCCCCGCTTGTGTCTTCTTGCATCTTCTTAAAGACTTCTTCATCTAAGAATGCAGAGTGAGGGTCAAGTGTTTGGAACATTCCTTTTAGTGCTCCATCAATGAGCTTATCAATATCAACCTTACGGTAGTAATTTGTTTCAATGATATGAATAACTTTATTGAAGAGTTCGAGTTTTTCGAAACGCGACTTCGTCGTTTCTTTTGCTTGTACAGGTGCTACAAATGCCGTCAGCATGAGAGCAACAAATAGCTTTTTCATTATTATTCCTAATTTTAAATATTAATTTTAGTATTAATTAATTGAGCTGTATTTTGAGCTGTATTTTTCTTTCTAATTTCAAAATAAACCTTACTTAGATTCCCCTTCTTAATTGAGAATCTCGTTTTAGCAACAGAAGAGCCAAGATCGACGGCCTGTCCCTTCTTTACACTTGAAGCAAAGTCTCCAAGATAAATACTACGGATATCATTTCCATGATCAACCATAATAACATTACCAACATTTGCAAGCGAGCCTACGTATTCAACCTTTCCGGCCTTTGTTGCATAGATTTCTTGTCCACTCTTAACAGTATAAGTTATCCCCTTCTTACCATTTTCAGTAGAGATATACTTCTTAACTGGAACAGCGAAGTTTGCAACGAGCTTAGTTGAAGTCCCCTTACTCTTTGCTTTTCTTGCTTTTAGTTTGGCTTGGGCCTTCTTCTTTGCTAAGCGCTGAGATTTTCTTATCTTACTATATTCTGATTTTAATTTTTCGTGATTTTCTTTTTCAGTTAAAAACTCTTGAACAGTTGAATTTTTACGAGTCTCAAGCTCTTGTAGTAATGTATAAAGTTCTCTTTCAATTTTTACTGTTTCAGTTAAACGAGTTCTAAGCTCAAAAGTTTTTTTCTTTAAATTTGTACAGTAATCGATCTTTGATTGAATTTCTTTCTTCTCATTCTTAAGTGATCTTAAGAGAAGCTGACTTTTGATAAGATCCTCATGTGTTGAGTTTTCCATATAGCTTAGGGCCACATGGCGAATTGTCTTCTTTACTCTCACCTTATCTGCTTCTAGATCAAAAAGTGATTGGTTAAGATTTTTTTCTAGTTCAAATATTTGATAATCAAGGTCTTGCCTAGATTTCATCGCCTGAAGGTAGTCTTCATTCTTAGTTTGAAGCTTTGTTTCAATAGACTGGATTGATTTCTTATAATTATCAATCTTAGTACGTGAGTCTGTAACCTTCCCCTTAATCGCCTTAAGACTTGGAGCGGCCTGCGCCTTCATTGAAACAGAAGAGATTAATAGTACTGTGAAAAGAACTAAGCTTTTTGCCATTCAAGTTTCCCGATCGTGTACCACGCAGAAGTTGTTAATAATGCTCCACTTACAATTAATGCAAATACTTCATTTGGTGAGAAGAATGCAAATGAAAGAGCACAACCAATTAGAATTGATGTAACGATATTTACTGTATACATTTTGAAAGCAACATTCTTCTTTCTTTGGAACTTTTCAACAAGATAAGAAACCTGCTTCAAGTTTCTTCTTATTGTCATAAATGCAACAACCCAAAAAAGAGAAAGAACCGTGATTAGAACTTGAAGAGGTCTCCTCTTTAGTTCTGTCATAACATTTTTCCACGATTGAGTATTTGAAATTTTCTTTCTAATGCTTCCAAGAACAACATTATCCTTACCAGTAAGACGTACTAAGTACTCTCTAATAAGATTTGTCGAACTCTCCGAAACTTTTTCATCTAAGATGATTTTTAGTCCCTTCATTGAAATAATTGATGTGATTTCATCTTTACCAAGTTCAAGAACGTCTTTAAGCTCGTTTGTCACGGCCATACTCTTTGTCGCACTAATGGCCTCAACACCCTTTACGCCAGGTAATCCCTTAATCTTTCTTGAAATACTATTTGTATTTAAGTCCCCATCGACAAGAGCATTGAAGTAATACTCATTTTGAATGGCCGGAAGTGCATTTGAAATCTTCTTCTTGAAACTGTCATAATTTGAAACAGAAATAACAAGAGAGATTGTTAAAAGAGAGAAAAGCGCTTGCCCAAAAAGATTGTTTTTTGTGAAACGAGCTAATTCTTTTAAATAAAACATGCATGCCCCGAGTGGATTAGACGAGAGTTATCTAAGTGGATAATACGTCCCGTGAAACGTTGAACTAATTCGCGATTGTGAGAGGCCCAAATAATTGTTGTTCCTCTTTTCGCATTATAGATATTTAATAAATCAAAAAGTCTTTTTGTATTATCAAAGTCTAGAGAGCTTGATGGCTCATCAGCAATAAATACATCTGGCTTAGCAAGCAGGGCGCGAATAATGGCAACCTTTTGTCTTAGTCCCCCATTAGCATCCTTGGCCTTAAGATTTACGCGATTTTTAATTCCTAGAATTTTAATTAGTTCGTTTAGATCGCTCTCAAATTCTTTACGAGAGCGGTAAACACTTGGATCAAATGCAAATTGTAAATTATCAATAAGACTCATATTTTCAATAAGTCTTAGATCTTGAAAAACTTGTGTTGTAAAAATGCGATCTTCAATTTTGATCGTTCCACCAGTTGGTGAAACATTTCCAGCGAGAACATTTAAAAGAGTTGTCTTCCCTGCTCCAGAAGCACCTGTAACAAAGACAATTTCACCTTTTCTGATTTGCAAATTAATATTGGAGATGGCCTTGATACCGTTGTAATCAACAGTGACATTTTCCAGGGTAAAATACATATTTGTATTCAAATTCTGGTTTCCAAATAAATTACTTGCTTGATTCGCGTAACTGCTTGAGATCATTGATATGAGTCCTTCATTTCTATATTCAAATCTTCCTAACTTGAATTGGGCAAAAATCCTCTTTGCCACTCTCTAATTTTATAACAAAATCAGATTTTAAGCAAAGGTAGATAAAAAGACCGACCACCTGCATCAAATAAGTAAATCTTAATATTTCAGCTGTTGATGGAAGCAAATTTTCTACGTAGAATCAGCTGCAAATCTGAAAAAGAGAGGTCAAAGTGCTTGAAAAAATTAATGGAAAGCAAATCGATGCTCACCTACTATCTTCCCTCTTACAAGATAGTAGTGTTGATGGAGACAGGGAAAGTAGAAATCTTTCATTTTATGACATCATCTATGTCATCGATACACCTGTCGATATTGGCCCTCGTTTTAAAACAAATAAAATTGACGAGGCCGGAGTCAATGTCACCCTGGCCTTTACAGATAAAGTTCTTTGTAATGAATATCTTGAGCAAAATAGTCGCATACGTGCAATCACTGTTGGTATGCTGTGTGGCGAGGTCGAGTCTAATTTCATTGAGGTCATTGGATTAAATCGAAATTCGTCAGGCCGCTTTGAAGAGTTCATTTTTGTGCCTCCCTATGACAAGCTAACTTGTCAGTATATTCTCTCCCCTCGTGACGAAACGATATCTCTCTTATCAATTGATAATGAATCTCATCGCTTTATGGGAGTTGAAGCAACTTTCTTTTCTATTACGAATAAGACCATGGTTACTTTTGGGCAAGGACAAAGAGATGAGTACCTCAATAATCTCATTGAGAATTTAAGCTTTATCATTCCTCGTATTCCTCAAAGAAGAGGGAGTGCAAATATCATCTGCCTACTTTTAAATCTAGAAAATTCGATTGAAGAAAAGGCGTTTGTGAGGGACTACCCAACATTTGAGGGCTATACAGAAGTGCTCTTTGTAAACTCTAACCTCGAGCTACTCACAGGAAACCTAACGAGAATCGAATACGATGGGGCAAGTTTAGAAGGTATCTACTTACCCCTAATCGAAAGGGCCAAAAAACTTAAATCACACCTTGCTCTTTAAGTAATTTATATGCTCCGTCAGAGCAGAAGCAATTTGGCGTGTAACTCATTGTATTTGAAAGTTTTGAAATGATTGAATTTTCAACATCAGCTAGTAGTTTAACTTGCCCATCATCTAAACGAATCTTAACTGGATCTCTTTCTAAGAGAAGATTAGCAAGTGTTGTCTTCTTTGCAAGTTCTCTTGGACTCTTAACAAAGATAATTTTCTTCTTAGGAATATCTGGAATAACCCAATCAGCATCACTTCCCTTCTCTTTCACAAAGTTAACAATGTCATTGGCCTTATTACTTGTCTTTTTAAAGAGCTTGTCATTAAAACCAATATTATCTTGTTCAAGAAGAGACTGTGAGAAGTCACTCGTATCAATATTCTTTGCACCATGACGAAGAAGAAGGATACGTGCCATATCTTTAATATCTGCATATTTATCGAATTGGCCATCGACAAGTAGCTTGTGAATTGTATTCATAAAGTATGAATCATTAAAACCGTAAAAGCGCATTGGATCATTGCTGATAATATCAAGTAAATCACTATAGCGATAAATATGGCCTTTCTCTAGCATGTGGTAACAAAGGGCATCTGCAATGGCATCATACTTTGATCCACGTGGTGATCGAATTACCTGTGAGTACCAAGCAAAGCGCGCGCTTAAAAAGTCTTCAACACAGTGAAGAGCATTTTCTTTAATTGCTAAAATATCATGACCTGCAACTTTCTCTGTCGTGAAATGGTGTAGAAGATATTCTCTATCGTAAGTTCCATATTTAAGACCTGTATAGTGAGCATCTCTTAAAAGATAGTCCATGCGGTCACAGTCAATTTCCGAGTGAAGAATTTGATTGGCAAGAATTGACGAGTGCGTACCCTTAACAAGGTCAGAAACTTCCTGTGGATCAATTCCATGATCTTTTAGAATTCGAGTAAGTCCACCTTCGTAGTCAGTATTCTTAATAATGAAAGAGCCAAGGTTTTCATGATCGTCTTGTAAGCCTTTGCCACCTTTCTTATTTGTCGTCTCCCCTATTTTGATATAGGCCATCTCTGTAGTGTGAGAAAAACAGAATGTTCCAATATCGTGAAGAAGGGCCGAGACGCGAATGGCCTGATGATATTTGGCCTCTTTTGTCTTTTGAACTTTTTGAAATAATTCACCATCTTCCACACCGCGGCCAACTGACCTTAGAATATGGTGAGCATTATTTAGTACACCAATTGAGTGGCCGTAGCGAGAGTGCTCTGCTCCGTGAAAGACGTAGAATGAAAATCCTAATTGTTTAATCCAGCGCAGCCTTTGAAAGAATGGGCTGTGAATGATCTCCATCTCAAGTGGAGTTAAGTCGATGAATCCATATAATGGATCATAAACTTTTAGACCTAATTTAGCGTTTGAGACAACTTCCATGTTGATCCTTTGGTATATATAAGAAAGCCCGTTAATTAACGGGCATCTTATATTTTATAATGAATTTGTTGATAGTTACAAGAGAGTTAAGACTTTTTCTTTCTTCCTCTTTTCTTTACAGGAGTTGTAGCGACTTTTAACGCTTCAAAAATTTTCTTCGCTTCACTTCTTAAGTTATTTTCATAAATAAAGCGGTAGAAGTTCTCTAAATCTGGTGAACTTCTGAAGTTCTTTGGTAGTCTATTGTCTTCTGACATGGGCTCTCCTTTTAGACTGTCATAATAACTTCAAAATTACGCTTTATCAATTTTCTTTAAGCTTCTTTTGCTTCAATCATACCGTAGCTGTGCAGCTTGTTATAAAGAGTCTTAACTGTAATCCCAAGAACTTTAGCAGTCTTAGTCTTATTACCACCTAAGTGATCTAGAGTTTGGCAGATGTGCTCTCTTTCGATTTCACCTAGCGTCATTTCTCTAAACACTCTGATTTCTTCTTTTTCTTCAGAGATTTCAGCTTGCTCAACTTTGATGCTATCAGCAAGGTGATCTCTTTCAACAATCATTCCTGGAGATAGAACATATGCTCTCTCCATGATTGAGTGAAGTTCTCTTACGTTTCCTGGCCAGTTGTAATCTTCAAGAAGCTTAACAACACCTGGAGACATCGACTTTTGAGCTTCTGGTAACTTTCCTAGGTTTAGGAAGTGGTTAGCTAGAATTTCAATATCTGACTTTCTTTCTCTTAGTGAAGGAATCCTTAAACCAATTGTTGATAGGTTGTAGAATAGATCTTCTCTAAAAGTACCTTGAGCAACACTTTCTTTCATATTGATTGAAGAAGCTGCAATAATTCTTACGTTTGATCTTAGTTTTTCATGAGTACCAACTCTTGAGTAAGCAAGGTCGTTGATAAAGCTCATTAGTCTCGCCTGTACTTTAACTGGCATTTTATCAATATTGTTGATGAAGATTGTTCCACCGTTAGCTGCTTCTAGAGCACCCTTCTTAATTCTGAAACCTCTTACAGCATCAACTTCTTCTTTCCCGAAAATTTCTGACTCAAGGTACTCATCGTTACCCATTGAGCAGTCTACTACGATGAAAGCGTGATTCTTTCTTTCTGAACGACAGTGAATTCTTCTAGCGATCATCTCTTTACCAACACCAGTCTCACCTGCCATATAAGAGTTAACATCTGATGCAGCTACACGATCAACTGCAACTAGAAGCTCTTGCATAATTTCTGACTTACCGATGATTTCTTTCTCTTGAGTTGTTGAACGAGAAAGAGTTACACCTGGTACAGAATTCTTTAGTTCATTTTCTTTTTCTTCGATCTTCTGCTTAAGTGACTCATTTAGGAACTTAGCAGATAGGTACATTTTCATATTCTTAAGTGGCTTTTGGATAGCATTTAAGCTATCGATAACCATATTAATGTCTTCTTTCTTAAAGTTAACTTCTTCGCTATTTCCTTTGAAAGAAATAGTACCGATAATTACACCGTCGATAATCATTGGAACACACAGTTCAGAGTGAGAAGCTTCTGTTTTTGTCGAAGCAAATAGAGGATCTCTTTGTACGTTGTTTGAGAAGTAAGCACGCTTAGTTTTGATTACGTGTCCTACAGCACCTAGACCTTTTGAAATTCTCTGTGCGTTCTTTACAGCGCGAGCATTCTTAGCAACCATGCGACAGCTTCCGTCTTCATGTGCAATATTTACGATGATTTCATCACAAACGATTTCTGACTTAAAGAATTTTGATAGTTCAGAAAAGAAAACCTGCTCATCTAAAGTCGTAAGAAGTGTAGACAGTAGATTTTCAATTTTTGTTGATTCTTTTTTCATTTCGATTGTCATGCGTAAACTCCCGTGTATTTTTCAATGCGTATTCTGCAAAGCGTTAAACTAAACTCATGATACAGCGCGTCTGAATTTTTTACAAGACTAAAACACTCGGTTGTTCAAAAAAAATATACTTTTACTGTGATTATAACGACTTAAGCCATCTACCACTTGTACACTTTCCAAAATTTGAGGTCAGTGGGCCTAGGATTTTGCCCCAAGTGTCCATAATATAGACACTTTGAGTGGCCCTCGATTGTGAAAGAACCCTCAAACTTGTAAAAATAATGAACTGTCCATCTTTTGAATACTCTGGATCCTCATTTGAACCGAAATCCTTCGTTAGACGATGAAGGTTTTGGCCATCCGATCCTACTTTAAAGAGGTCAAAGCGATTATCTAACCAGCTTGAGAAAACAATTTCTGAAGCACTTGGGTGAAAACGTGGAGTGGCGTTGTACTTACCAACGTAGCTAATACGCTTAACATCCTTCTCTAAACCATTTGGATCCATTGTATAGATCATAGGCTTTCCTGGGCGTCCAGATAGAAATGTTAGGATTGAGCCGTCGGCACTTAAGGATGGATCAACATCGGGAGCATAGCTTTTCGTTAGGCGTGTAATTGCACGAGTCTTTAAGTTCATGCGATATAATTCCGCATTACCTTGATGTGAAAGAGTTAAAATGATTTCATCACCATTATTAGTAAAGATAGCACCAGAGTTTAGGCCCTTTCTCTTAGATAGTACTGTCGATTTCTTTGTGGCCACATCATAGAGCATTAGATTTACATTCTTCTTTGCGCCCTTAACAGACTCATCAATCAGACTGTAAACAATCTTTGAGCCATCATGTGATACAGCAGGAGAAAGAACAACACCATTGTGCCATGTTAGTCTCTTTGGGTTTGCCCCATCAAAGTCCATGATAAAAAGCTCTTTCTTTCCATCTGGCATCTTATAATCAGAAACAAAGACTATCTTATCTTTAAAGATTGAGGGCTTCCCGACAATGGCGCGGTAGATTTCATCTGATACTGCGTGAATGGCCGCTCGATTATTAGCATCATATGGAATTGTTTTTGAAATAAGCTCTTGCTCGGCCGCAATATTCCAAAGCTTATAAGAGAGAGATGTTTGTGTTGCGGTTCTTACAATTTTAAAACGAACTAAGAAATTAGTTTCTTTCGTTTTGTAATTCGTAAATCGTACATTATCAAAAGAAGTCTGCGAGATACGACGAGGTAGAACATTAAAGTAATTCTGATAGAATTTAAAATCGTTTCGTACGATATTAATATAATTCTCAGACTCCTCAACTTCATTAGGAGTAAAGACTCCCTCTGAAAAAATCTTTTCCACTAGTAAACTTTCTTTAACAACTTCAGCATCCCCTACAGAGACAACAGTCAGACCACCATCAGCAACAACGTTTAAACATATAAGTAATAATACTAAATACTTCATAAAAACTCCTATATAGGAAAGGCAAGAACGAGTTCTCCGGCCACTAGCCTATTAGTAATTTCTTTTTTCGGACGAGGAAATGATCCAACAGCGCGAATTGATCCCACTGCCTTACTATCATATTCCGCGTTCCCACTCGATTTTATAATTTTATATTCTAATAATTTTCCCTGCGAATTAATGAAAACCTGAACATGACAAGATAACTCAAGGTTTGCTAGATAGGCCGGAAGTCTCCAGTGCTTACGAACAGCTTCCATCACAGAGATAACATAATTATCAAAGTCCCCCTGGGCCTGGGCACTACCAGTGCCAGTATAAGAAGAACCATCACTTAACTTATTTCCTGCAGCAATAATATTGCTATAGTCTGTTGTGTCTTCAGTAATCTTTTTTGGTCTAGCCTTTTGTTTTGTTTTTGTATCTGTTTTCACATTGCGATTAGCAAACTTAGATAGCATATCCTTTAAAGACTTTTGCTGAGTTGCCTTCTCAAGAATTGCCTTATCACTTCCACCAGTATCCTTGGCTTTCTCCTTAACCACTTCTACTTGCTCTTTTGGAGGAGTCATTTTTTTAAGTTCTTGATAAGTCATCTTAGGCATCGCCACAACATCAACCTTAATGGCCTTTCCTATAACACGAACCTTATCGAGATTGGCCCTCTTTGGATCAAAAGGTGTCCCAAGTTTAAAGATCGATAGAAGATACAGTCCCAAAATTAGGACAGCATGTGCTCCTAATGAGATAGAAATGTATTTGTTAAAACTCTTTTCGATACTACTTATCCTCTAGCTCTGTAACCAGAGCGATATCATTTATATTATTTGATTTTAAATAAGACATTAATTTAGCAACTTTACCGTACTCTAGCTGGTAGTCTGCTCTTAGAAATAGAGTCTGTGACTTCGTTTCTTTTAGCTTATTTGAAACAACAGCAATAAGTTCAGTTAGTAGAATTTTATCCTTACCCACATAGAACTCTTCAGAGTTAGTAAAACTAAGAACAACTTGGGAAGAGCTTAAGCTCATCACATTAACTTCCTTAGTCTTTGGTAAAGTCAATTCAATCCCATTTAACATCAAGGGCGCTGTAATCATGAAGATAACAAGTAGAACTAACATAACATCAACAAGTGGTGTTACGTTAATCTCTGATACCGGTCCATCTCCATTGCCACCAGAATTCATACCCATAACTAACCCCTAAATTATGATTTTGAAGAAATATATCTTTCAACTTCATTGATAAATTGATTACCAAAGATATGAAGTTGCTCTTTAAGTTTATTTCTTCTTTGTCCAAATTTATTAAAATACCAAGTTGCAGGAATTGCAGCCACTAGACCTACAGCAGTCGCAACAAGTGCTTCGGCAATCCCCGGAGCAACAGTTTCAAGTGTTGCACCACCACTAGCAAGGCCTGAAAATGAATCAATGATCCCCCAAACGGTTCCAAATAAACCTACGAATGGTGTAATTGAACCGATTGATGCCAAAGTTGTTAATCCATTGCTCATTTGCTGATCAACTTCTACTGCTTCGTTTGATAAAGCACGCTCCATTGATTGATTAGCAATTGAAGAATAATGCTCTTTAATAAGTCCATAATCTTCGCCTAGAGCAATTTCTGTTTTCTTAAGCTCTCGGTAACCAGAAAGAAATAACTTCTTCAACGGACTATCTTCAATTGTCTGAGCATCATGATATGCTTCTTCAAGGGAGGCCACTCCGCTAAAGAAGTTTTTAAATTCACTATTGGCCTTTTCAGTTTTATTAAAAAGTGATCTCTTTTGGAAAATGATCGTCCATGAAAGCACTGATGCTAATATTAAAAGAAGTAAGTCTAATTTTACGACAATACTTGAGTCTAAGAGGATTTGGAAAATATCTAAGTTATGACCTTCCACTATACTTCTCCTTGCTTTTTTAAAATATATGAATATGCGGATGTAACAATTAATAAACTTATAGCTGGAACCAAAAGATTACCAAGCTTTGAAAAAAATATTGAGTAATATGTACCCCATAATGGATCGTGACCCAAGAAGGCAAAAAGAGGTACAAAAACAATTGAAATAAAAATCATACCTTTAAGTACGGAATAATTAAATAAATAGAGATGAGCATAAGCTAAGTAAAATAAAAACATATGACCTATTTCTAAACTTGTATTCCTTGGAAATAAAACCAATAGGGAAAGATACAAGAGAGAGCCCTCTATTAAAATACGAAAAACCTTTCCTACACGTCTCGACTTTAAAAAAATTTTTGAATTTAAGAACTCAAAAAAGAAAAATGTAAAAATAAGTACATTATGAACAACTAGTTGCCAGAAGCTGAATTGCACATTTTCCATATGAGACGGACGACTAAAGAAAATAAATACAATGAGTGTTCCAAGTGAGATTAAATAAGTTGGAATGTTAACACTATTGTACCAGTCAAAAGATAACTGGCCTTTAATATCTCTAAACTTCATATCTGAGAAGAAGTAAATTGAAACAAGGTATCCTAAAATTCTTGCAGTAACCAGCACTTGCCAAGAGAAATCGTATAGCCAATTCTCAACAATGATAAGCTTATGACCTAGCCTAAAGTGAAAGAACGTAATAATTGAGACAAGAATAAAGTAAATAATCCAATATATTATTGTCGAAGTGGCATACTTTGCCAGATAAATAGATTTTTCTTTGGCGAATAACTTCATACTAATTCGTCGTTGGGTTTATCCAATTCAACTGTAGTTCAGGCGCTGGATAAATCTTTGAATAATTCTTATAAAGTAAATTTCCTTTTGTTAAAGAATCAATCTTCTCTAGTAAGTGATAATAGTTTTTCCAATACTTTGGATTATTCTTTAAAATAGTATCCATTTTCTTTGTTGTCTTAAACTGATCTTTGAAAGTAAAACCAGAATTAAAAACGACATCACTAAAACGAGTTAAAACCTTATGAAATTCTTCTTTCGGGAATTCTTTTTTATAAAAATTATTATTCATTAATTTTAAAAGTGTTTCATCATCAAATTTTTTAATAAATTGTTGATCCTCTAACCGCAATAAATCTTCAAATAAAAGAAGTGAAATTTGTAACTTCGATAAGTCCATTGCTCTTATAAACGGAACACTAATGACAAATAGGTAGTGATTGGTCGACAGAGGAAATCCGAAGTGGGTCACATTTGGTGAGTTTAGGTATAAAATATCAAACTTGATACCAAAGTAGCCAACCTCTTTTAAAAACTTAGCGTAATATTCACGAACACCAAAATCAGGCTTATGAAAATCCCATTTTAGTATCCCTACATTTTTAACAAGCCAGTACTGAGTCATAATATGCCAAAAATCTTTACCAGCAGGAGTGTTATAGAACGCTTTTTTTGCAGCATCAACATCAACTTGCTTCTTCTTAGCTTTCTTAGCTTTTTCTTTTGCCGCCTTCTCAAGCCCATCCTTCTTAAGAACTTTTTGAATTTTATTAAAGTTCACAAATTCATTCTCTACCGGAAGGTTTTCTTGAGTATAAGTATTAAATACGAGGAGAAATGCTAAGAAGTACTTCATTACTTACTCTCCCCTTTGATGAGAAGATCTTGTAGCCTTCCCCAATAGTGTATCTCAGTAACCCCTATTTCAATTTGATCAAAGAAACGACGATACATATCTTGCCAACAACCATCTGGTTTTCTTTTAGAAAGTACATTCGTACTCATAAATCCTTTATAATTTGAGTACTCAACTTGATAGAACTCAGATATTGGTGAACTTAAAACATAGAAAGGCTGTCCACATTCAAATGTAGATAATACACGAGAAAATTTTGAAGGGTTTTGGTGCAGTTGAGAATATACAGACTGCACATAGTAAATTGTCTTCTTCTGATCATTACTAGACTGAGACTTTGTTTGAGCAAAGACCGGCAAAAGAAGAAAAAATACTAGAAATATTCTCATTATACTTTCCATCTAAACTGTATTGTTTCCCACTCGTGACATTGCGGACAACGCCAAAAAATTTCATCTGAGTTATAACCACATTCACGACAGTAGTGCTTTGTTAGAGTTTGGTGCATATTCTCAAGAAGATCTTTTGTTTGTGAAACCGCTTCTTCTTTCTTACCTAGCTCAATTAAAATTTTAATATATTCAGACTTTAAGGCTTCTGAAGTAGCATTAGAGTTCTTATCCCATTCACTTAGTAACTCGTAAGCCTTGTGTAACTGATGCTGTTGTTTAAAAAGCCTAATTTTAGTAAGAATTATCGACTCATTAGAAAGTAATTCTTCATCTTTCATTTCTAAAAAATATTCAATTAAAAGATTTAATCTTTTAAAGTACTTCTCTTTTTCTTCTTCACTTCCTTTGAACCCTTCTTCTAGTGATTCAAAAGCAAAAGAAGCATACATTGGTTGCTCTTTTAAAAGTTCTACTAGGTAGAACTTCGCTTCATCAATATTGCCTTCATGAAGAAGAATTCTAAGTTTCAAAATCTTTGCTGATACAGAGGGTGCAAAACGAAATCCATCTTCTAGATCTTCAATCGCCTTAGAAAGCTGTCCATTTTCAAAAAACTTTTTGGCCTTTTGAACAAGAATATGTGAAATCGTTTCAGACTGATTTTCATGCCCTACTTTGGAAAGCATCATGCGATAATTATAAGCTTGATCCCAGTCACCAATATCTTCATAAATACGACAAAGTGACTGAATCACATCATATTCATCACGATTGATTTTTAAGACGTCTTTATAAGTTTCAATGGCCTTATCAACAAAGCCTCCCTTATCGAAATCGATGGCTAACTCTTTCAGAGCACGAATGCGGTGAGATTCAGAAATATTATCTCTTGCAATAAGTGAGCGATGAATACTGATGGCCTTCTCTATTTCACCATTACTTCTAAATAATCCACCAAGAGCAAAATATGTATCAATTGTTTCTCTATTAATATCAACAGCACTTAAGAATTCTTTAATCGCAAGATCACGATTTCCAGAAATGAGGTATTGTGTTGCATTTAGGAATACTTTCGATTGAGCTTCAAAGATCGAGTTACGATATCGTTTAGAAAGTTTTACACCTGTGTCTTTCTCACTGAAGTAGTGATAGATGAGAATTAGTGTAAATACGAATGCTACAACTGCTAGTATATGATCTTGTAGCCAATTTAAGTATATATGCATTATGCCTCTATTATTTGTACATTAAAGTTGTCGAGCTGTTAGCTTTTACAAAATTCTTAACTGCACCTTTAACATCTTCTAAGTCTTCAATGATTGAAAAGAAATTCGCTTTCTTCTTAATCTTCATTTCTGAAAGGTTTAGGTCCCCTTCAAGCTCTAACTTCGCATGAAGCTCGCGAGCGCATGGCCAAAGCCCAATGAGTTCATCAACAAGACCAAGCTTCTTTGCTTGCGCACCCGAGAAGACTTGCCCTTGTGCAACGTCATCTATTTCAACAGTAATTCTTTCACTACGCTGTGCTGCTACATCGTCTTTAAATTGCTTATGAACATCAAGAGTCATCTCAGTCATAAGTGCTCTTTCTTCTTTTGTCATCGAACGATTTGGTTGACCAATATCTTTGTAACGACCTGCTTTGATAGTTTGTGGGTTAACCATTGCAAATTTATATAATTCAGAAAGGTCAACAAATTGCATAATTACACCAATTGAACCTGTTAGTGTTCCAGGTGATGAACAAATTTTCTCTGTCGCTGCACCAATATAGTAACCACCGCTTGCAGCGATTGATGAGAATGATGCATAGATTGGCTTAGGATTCTTCGTTACTTCAGCGTAACTTCCCGCCCCTCTAATTCTTAAAATTTCTTGATAAATTTCTTGAGTTGGAGCAACTGCACCTCCTGGTGAGTTAACTCTTAAGATAATCCCTTTAACCGCTTCATCCGCTTCAGCACGGTGAAGAAGTTGGATTGTTTTCTTAGCGTCCATGATGACACCTTCAACTTCAATTAGGGCAATCTTGTCTTTAGACTTCTTACTCGACGAAGCAATATCGTTATTTCCTTTGAAAATTGTCACGGTATAAGCAGAAAATAATATTAGTACAACGAAGAAAACTGCAACCATTGCCATAAGGCCTATGACCGCACGATCTTTTGATTTTGTATTCGACAAAGCATCCTCCCTGAGCTTATAAATCTACCCTTCTATCTTCCCAAAAATATTGGATTTCGTAAACTTTTTAACATGTTACAAACTTGCCGATTAAAGTAATTTTGTCCCTATCCGAAAAGATATAGGAATAAAACCGCAAATGCGAAGTGAGGGATATATGAAAGGTTTCAGCGTTAAGACAATTGCCATAATTACTCTAGTAATTCAGTCTAGCTTTGTTTATGCTGAGAAGTATGAAGCTCCTTCATTTTATCAAGAAGCGAAAAAGCCAATTTCATTTAAAAAGAAAGTAGTCCACCACAAGACTCAAGAATCTTGGGAGGATTCATATCAAGTCGAAGACGATTCTAAATCAGAGAAGTCAAAGCGTCTTCCATCTTCCAAGAATACAAAAGTTAAGTATTGGGATTACGAAAATAAGAAGTAACCTTATTTCCAAAGATTTAAGTCTTTTTCTAGCTCACTCTTAAGCTGACCACAAGCAGCTAAGATATCGCTCCCCTTTGTCGTACGAATAGTTGTCGTAACTCCGCCATTATCAAGTTGGTTCTTAAACCAGTTAATACGGCTAACACTTGGACGTTTAAAATTCGACTCAGGATACTCATTAAAAGGAATCAGGTTCACTTTTGATACCTTCTTAGGAAGTAGTTTTAAGAGAGCCTCCACGTCTTCGGCACGATCATTATATTGATCAATAAGAAGATACTCATATGTGATATAGCGATGGGCCTTAAGTGGGATTTCCTTAATCGCAGTCAGAAGTCTATCTAGATCATACGCCTTATTAATAGGCATAAGCTCTGTACGAATCTCATTATGGGCAGCATGCAAAGAGATAGCAATATTAACAGATGGGAACTCTTCTAGCTTCTTAATTGCAGGAACTAGTCCCGAGGTTGATATTGTTACTCTCCTCTGAGAGAGGCCTAAGGCCTTTTCATCAACCATAAGTTCTGTTGCGGCCTTAACTTGTTCAAAATTATGAAGAGGCTCACCTTGGCCCATAAAAACAACATTAGAAAGTCGCTCTTCTGGTCCAACCTTCTCTCTTAAAAATTTTGTTACAGCTAAAAATTGGCCAATAATCTCACCGGCCTCAAGGTGGCGCATAAGTCCCATTGTTCCTGTATGACAAAAAGTACAACCAATAGCACACCCTACTTGAGAAGAAACACAAAGAGTTTTTCGATTAGATCGAGCCGGAATCATAACAGTTTCAACAGTTTTTCCATCTCTCATAGCAACAAGAAATTTTCTCGTTCCATCTTTAGAAAGGCCATTCCATACAATTTTAGGAAGTGTGAAATCAAAGTTTTCTTCTAATAACTCTTTAAGGTTCTTAGAAATATTTGACCACCCCTCAGGTGTGTACTCGTGTTTCTCATAGACCCATTGAAGAATTTGATTTGCCACAAAAGGCTTCTGACCATTCTCAATAAGGAATGATTTCAAAGTCTTAGGTGAAAGCGAGTAAAAAAGCTGCTTTTGCATATAATTCTCCAATATTAGGTGACATTTATATGGTCAGGGACTAAATATTACAAGCTCCTCTGTAGATTTTTTGCTATTTAGCCTATTCTTTGATCTATTAAACCTAAATAACAACAAAATCTGGTGAAGTCAGACTAATTAGGAACAAAAATGAGAAAGCTTGGCCTATTAATCACATCCCTATTATTACTTCAAGGATCTGTCTTGGCCGCAAATAATATGGCCAATCTTATTTATAAAATTCCTTCAAAAGACAAAATACTTTCCACAAAGGGCTCAGTTAACTGCACAGAATGTAAGCTTGGGACGCGTTTTAATGTGACAGTTTGGAATATGTACAAAGGAAAAGAGCCTTCTTGGGCAAGCGATTATCTAAAGCTAGCTAGCGAGAGTGAAGTTATACTTGGTCAAGAATTTCTACTACAAGGAGAAATGAGAGAAGTTCTTTCAAATAGTCAGCGTGAAAGTGTGCTAGCAACATCATTTTATAATACAGATGGACAAGCAACTGGTGTTTTTACAAGTTCGATAGTTAAGGCAATAGGTAAACAAGCAATTCAAAGTAGCGACCGTGAACCCATTGTTAATACACCAAAACTTGCTGTAATAACCCAATATCCGGCCGATAATGGACAAATTGTTACCTTTGTTAATATCCACGCTCTTAACTTTGTTGGTATTCAACCTTTTACGATTCAAATTGTAACACTTCTTAAAACTGTCGAAAATATCAAAGGGCCAGTTGTCTTTGCAGGAGACTTCAATACAAATGCACCAACAAAAACTCTTCTGATGAATATACTATTAAAAAAAGAAGGCTTTATGCAGGTCCACTACACAGGAACAGATGACCGCATGACGTTTTTAGGTCAACCTCTAGATCATATTTGGTATCGTGGGCTAAATCTAGTGGAAGCAAGAGTTCTTGGAGAAGTTGAAGGATCCGATCACACTCCTCTTCAGGCAGAGTTCGAGCTAATTGATTAGGTATTAGCTTTGACAGTTTAGCTTATAAAAGGAAAATTTTAGCTGCATTTCTTTGCACATTCGTTCTCTCTTATAGATAATTAAATATATTAAAAGATTAGATTCAAACAAAAGGATTTGTTATGAAAAAGCTTATGATAAGCTTAGCTGTTGCCTTACTGGTAACTCCATCTTTTGCACAAGAAAAATTCATTCATAAAATTCCAGGCCCAGATAAGATCATTCAAGTAAAACAAGGCCTTTCATGTAATGACTGCTCATTCCCTAGTCTATTCACGGTCACTGCCTGGAATATGTATAAAGGAAAGAATGAAAGCTGGCGTGAAGACTTTGAAGTATTAATGAGTGAAAGCGATATTCTTCTCGGACAAGAGTTTAGTTTCAAAGGGAAAATGAAAGAGCGACTCTTTTCTCCAGAAGAAGAAGAAATTATATTGGCCACTTCATTTATTAGCTGGGGAAAGTACAACACAGGGGTCACTAATATTTCAAAATATCCGGCACTAACTATAACACCTCTTAGAAGCAAGGTAAGAGAACCATTTATCCGCACACCAAAACTATCTCTTGCTAGTCAATATAAACTTGAAGATGGCCGCAGTATTACCTTTATTAATATTCATGCGATTAACTTTGTAAGAAAGAGATCTCTTAAAAAACAAATTACTCAAGTTGTTAACTATATAAGAACGACAAATGGCCCCGTTGTATTTGCAGGTGACTTTAATACTAATTCAAAGTCTAAAATTAAAATGATGAGGGGTATTTTAAATAAAGAAGGATTTACAGAAGTTAACTACACAGGTCGTGACGATCGAATGAAGTGGCTTGGAAATAAACTTGATTACATTTGGTATCGTGATCTTGAACTAATTGAAGCTAGAGTTCGCGGAGATATCGAGGGCTCGGATCATAAACCTCTACAGGCAATTTTCAGAGTTCCTATCGAATAAAACTCGATAGGAACCCTTTCTTTGCTCTTTCTGGATTTTCTAAAACATTTCCATGCTCAATAAATGATTCAAGTAAGCCACCAATTTTCTTAGTTGTTTCTAAAACTTTATTGAAGCAATCAGGAGAAATTAAGCATACTCTATCTTGCTTTAGACGATCACTAAGATCGTAAGCAAACTTCGTTAACTCTTCTTCATCAAAGAATCCACTTAGGTACCCATCTGAAGTTATCTCCATTCTTGGACCTAGTTCCACTTCACTAAAATCGATTGACGATTTGGCCGTAAAAATCGAACGAATAAAGAAAAGACTATGCTCTTCACTATAGACAAAACTTACATATAAAACTTTATCACTTGCACCCATCTTTACTCCGAAATTATCCCAAAATCTAATGAAATACTTCCCTTAGGCATGAAGTTCAATTCAATCTCGTGTGGAGTATTATTTATCTCTACATGATTTTGATCGATCATCTTTTGGAAAACGTATTCCGATGGATATTTAATATTAAGTTTTTGTTTATAACTTGAAGGATTAAAAAAACTAATTCGCTTAACCTTATCATATTTAAGATCAGAAGAAGCAATGGCCCTCTCTTGCCATTTGTAGCGAACTTCTCCGCTTTGAGAAATTTCACATCCAATATAACCAATACTCTTGGTTACTTTATTCCAAAATGTACTTAGCTCGTCATCACTACATTCTTGAAAATCATTTGAGTTAAAGATAAGCAGTCGCCCCTCACCCATTGTAACAGTATTGATCTCTGTTACAAATCGGATCTTTTCAACACTTAATTCATTTTCTAGGTAAAAAGACTCAAGTCTTCTTCTTAAGTTCTTTTCAAGGTATGCAATGTCGATAAGTACCTTTCCACCACTCATAAAGAGTTTCAAGACCTTTCCTAGAAGTTCCGCATTGATCTCTTTTCCATTGAAATAGAAGAATTGAAATGGGCTTTCAACGTAGTCTTCCCAATGAAACTCATTAATATCGCTATAGCTATAATTCCAACTGAATTGATTTTTACAGAAATCTATAAAGCCAGAAAAAGCGATAAGCTCCTTACTCTTAAAGTCCTTCACATTATGAAAAATATTAACTGCATTTGATGTTTTAAAAATATAGTCATTATCCGCGATTATCGTCTTATCATTATAGAACTCGTCTAAACGAGAAGAGTTAATAACTTGTTTTTTTAAATCAGAATAAATCCCATTTTTATTGCGATTAGGAAGAAGAATAGAAGACGGAAGAACTCCGTTGTCTAAACTCTTAAGGGCATCATCAATGATCTTTGAGTCACTCACTTGATCAAGCATTCGATTCTCTATTGAGTTCATCGAACCTTCTAAGAAAGAGAAGTTCTTTACACCTTGCCAATTTTTTTCCATCGATTGCTTAACAATATCGATATAGATACGAGAAATCGTTTCATTATACTCTATAATAAACTCATGCTCCTGCTCGGCCGTAATCTTCTCAAGCTTAAGTTCACTCTTTTTCATTTCAACAAAACGGCTAAAGCCACTTTGAAACGCTACCGAACGATCGAATACATAAGAATGGAAGTGGCCATGTGAGTAATGACCGCAGTTGGCGGCCCATAAAGGTGCCTTAATTCCACTTTCTTGAAAGTATGAATTTAGTTCTGAACAAAAACGTGTAAAACCTTTATAAACTCGAGGATCATAAAAACTATAAAAATTATGAATTGTTCCGTCACTATCTGCGCTGGCACGGTTTAAACCATACTGATCACAACTAGCAGTTCTAGCTAAGAGATATGGAATACCTCCATTTGGCAGATATGGTACGGGTGAAACAGGTAAGAGAAAAATAATTTCTTTATCAAGTTCTTTGCAAATATCATATAGGCGCTTAAAGTCCGTTTCAGGCTTTTGCTTTGCAAAATCAATCTTATCGCCAGTGTCCGTATGGAAGCTCCAATTTATCGGTACGATAATCTTATCTGTTAAAGACGTTTGTTCAATTTTAGATTTCCAAAGAGAAGCTGAAGTTTTCCAGTAGAAAAACCAATTCTCCCCTGGAAATACCGTGTCCTCATCCTTGACTACAGGTGTTGTAAGCATCAATCGACTCCTTAAAAAAATTGTAAGTCATGTAAAACACTTTGACAATTTCAAGGACTTACAAAATTTACGTTCTTACTAAATATAGTCTATTGGCTAAAAACATCTTAGGCTTTATTGCCATAGGATGTAAGACACGGTAAGTTATTTTGATTAAAAATGACAGAGGGGACGAGAGTATGTGGTATTTCACAGAGGAAGAAAAACAAATCCAAAAAATGTGTCGTGACTTTGCAAGACAAGAGCTTGCTCCTGTAGCGGAAAAGCATGATACAGAAGAAAGCTTTAACATGGATGCTTTCAAAAAAATGGGTGAAATCGGAGTTCTTGGAATTACAGCAGATCCTGAATACGGTGGTGCTGGAATGGGTGCCCTTTCTGCAACAATAGTAATGGAAGAATTTGGAAAGGCCTGTGCTTCTTCAACACTTTCTTACCTTGCCCACTCTATCCTTTGTGTTAACAATATTGAAAATAACGCTTCTAAAGAACAAAAAGAAAAGTACCTACCAAAACTAATTACTGGTGAACATATTGGTTGTATGGGGATGTCTGAGCCAGAATACGGTTCAGATGCAGTTGGTATTCAAACTAAAGCAGAGAAAAAAGATGATCACTACCTTCTAAATGGAACGAAGATGTGGATCACAAATGCTCAATACGCAGATATCGCTTACGTTTATACAAGAACAGGAAAAGAAAGAAAGAATCTTTCTACTTTCATCTTAGAAAAAGACAAAGGTCACTTTGACTTTGGTAGCCCAATCCACAAGATGGGTATGCGTGCTTCACCAACAGGTGAGCTTATCTTTGACAACGCAAAAGTAGGCCTAGAGCAACTGGTTGGTAACGAAGGTGATTCAATTTACCACATGATGAAAAATCTTGAGATCGAAAGAATCACGATTGCTGGTATCTCTCTAGGTATCGCGCAAGCTTGTGTTGATCAATGTATTAAATATGCAAATGAAAGATCACAATTTGGAAAAACAATTGGTGAGTACCAAATGATCCAAAAGATGATCGCTGAAATGGCAACTGAAACAGAAATGATGAGAAACTTCCTTTACAACGTAGCTTACCGTTACGACCAAGGAGAGAAAGGGCCAGTTGTTGCAGCTCAAGTTAAACTTGCTATTCCAAAAATGGCAACGAAGATCGCTCTTGATGCTATCCAACTACATGGTGGATACGGTTACTCAAGAGAGTTCCCTGTTGAGCGTATGATGAGAGATAATAAACTTAATGAAATTGGTGCAGGAACTAATGAAGTAATGATTATGATCATTGCTAAGAATTTGTTAAAGGCTGCACAAGTCTAAATAGAAAATCAAATTAAGAAATAAAAAAGCAGCTTCTAGAGCTGCTTTTTTTATTACGCTACTTTTAAATCTGGTCTAGTTTCGACAGAGCCGTATAAATCTTGCGCCCAGTTATGGACAAGGTTTTCGATCTCAGTCTTTTCATCTTTTTCTTTCGTGATACGGGTACGAACGAACTTAACAAACTCACGCCAGCTATCATCTTTACCAGCAATGATTTTACTCTTTCTCATTTCATCTCGCTCAACAGAATCGAATTCAATTTGCATAAGATCACGCGCCTTAGTTCCATCAGGTGCAAATAAGTCTAAATAGTACAATCTTTCAGAATCTTCCATAGCAAAAAGTAATGAAACTTTCTTTCCAAGGTCGTAATTAGCAAGTGCTTCCTTTAAGAACTTAGAAGGTAGCTCACTTACAAGCTCAGAAGGAAAGTTCTTCTGGCTCAGTTCTGTAAACTCTTCAACATTAATATTCTGCTTAAGCGTATTGAAAATACTCTTTTCAACTGTCGCAGAAACATTTGGAAGAATATCATATAATTTATCAACGAATGGAAGTTTCGATTTCGATTCAACATATTGAGAAAGAACTTCTTTAATACGTGCTTGATTATCTCTAACCTCCTGCTCTTTAATGATAACAGAAGACATAAGTATTTGATCAACAGTTTCTGACTCGCAACTTGAAAGAACTTCAGCAACAAAGCTATCACTTAAAGCATTTAGAACAAGTGAAACTATATACGGATCTTTCTCATAGATCTGATTAATCATTTCAGCATTAAGCTTAAGAAGTAAATCATAAGTATTTGGGTCTTCAATAACTGAAGGAAGAATAACACTTTGTACGATTTGATTACTAATATAATCATTAGCAAGAGATAACTCATTTGCATTCAGCGGCTTATTGAGCAGCTCTCTCCACTTTGCCTTTTCTGGCTCACTTAGCATTTTAAATATATCTGTTAGTGCACTATTATCAATTTGTTGAACAAGTGCTCTAAGGGCAGCATGTCCACTCTTTGTATCTTGAGCAATCCACTTCTTTACTAATAGAATTGCTTCTTGAGGAGTGTTATCTGCAAAAACCTTAAATCTTTCAATACCATTAAGAGAGTGTACGCCACCAAGGCCATCTCCTCCGCCACCACCAGCGGCCAACATCTCACCTGCACCCCCATCATCATCTGACTCAGGACGATCATTTTGCATTGTAAAATTACCACCTGCTTGAGCAGCACTATTAAGTTCAAAGAACTTAGATATAAGACGATTTCCAACGAATCCAATCAGTAAAACACCAAGAACGATTGCAATAATATTTGAAACGCTACTTAATGCCTTTAGGAAGTCACTCTTTGAGATAATATCTTCTTTCTGAGGAACATTAATCGTATAAGAAAATTTAAAGTTAGGAGTAATATCATTTACACCAAGCTTGATTGACTTAATAAGCCCCTCAATTCTAACTCTTTCATCCTTAGCAATATCATTTGGAAGACGAACAGAGATATTAATCTCAGAGATATTTTTGAAAATATCAATAGAAGTATTATACTTCCACATCTGTTCAATCATACTAGGCTTGGCCTTAGATGCATCCCTTAACTTTTTAATTTGATCAACAAGCTTCTCTTTTTCTTTAGAGAAGTCTTCTTTCATTTTATTGATTTTATCCTTAGAGTTATCCCCCATTGTCAGTAAGATTTTTCCAGAAGGAGAAAAGTCATTAAAATCATCGATAAGTGGCGCTTCCATACCTAAACGAGAAAAAACAATACTCTCACCGTAGTCAGTTTCCGGAACATCATTAGTAAACTTAATTTCAGCATCAGATTTTGTTTTATCATCTTCAGCTGCCTTAGCTTGTTTAGAATCGTCAGTAAGATCTAATTCCTTTCGTCCATTTCCGTCAATACTACCAGTATCTCCTTCAGAAGAAGGATTTAATGGAATACTGAAGTTTGGAGTCTCAGGAGTATTCGTTACGATTTCAACATCAACAAAGAAATGCTCATGGCCAAGAATAACTTCAGTACCTCTTTGTAACTTATCATGAACCTTCATTTCTAGTTCATTCTTTTGCCACTCAAGACTTGGCAGGACATTCATTTTGGGATTTGAAATAGCCGCAGAAGAAAGTAGTAGTAATGAGATAAATACCAACTTCTTCATTATTTACCTCCTTCATTCTTAGAAACATTAAATTTCTTTTCTAAATAAATTTTCATCTTATATGCTTCTCTATTTTTAGGATTAATCCCAAAAGCTTTACGATAGAAAGCAAGAGAGTTTTTAAAATCTTTCTTTAAGTATGAAATAGAACCTTTCATTTCATGAATAATCGAAAAGTGAGGAAATTTTACTTCAAGTTTTTCAAGCTTAGCAAAAGCAAGATCAAAGTTCTTTCCTCTCATTAACCTTAGTACATCAAATAAATCACCAACTAGAAAGTCAAAGTCCTGAGCTAATTCAATATTTTTCTCAACCTTTAAATTAGCACTGATATCTATATCCGACTTTGCAAGAATTGGAACAGATAAACTATATGGTTCAAATCCAGGCTTAAAAACTTCAATTTGAATTGGTCCATTTGCACCATAATTTGTTTGCATCGTTTCGACATCAGCTTCATATGGTGTTTTTCCAAGAGAAACTCTTTTACCATTTTTATCAATAACGTATACGTCACAATCACTAGGATCAGACTTAACATTAAACTTAGCAGCAAATACAGATGTAGATAGTAATAATAGTAATAAGTACTTCATTAAAAAATTATTTATAGATATTGGCTAATACCTACAAATACCCCCATTTTAATTCCAGTTGTTTTAATTCCTGTTGCACGACTAACTGCCGCTTCAGCTTTAATTGTTCTATTCTTCCCCCAACGCCAACCAGCGCCTAGGTTTACGCCTAAATCAAAGAAAATATCTGAGTATTTAGCAGAATCAGTATTATAAATAACGTAACCAGGGCCAACAAAAGCACCCCAGTAATACTTACTTGTTGGTGTAATCGTTAAGTTTTGGCCATTACTTGTATACGAGTATTTCGTACCAATATCACCAAAGTACCAATTCATTCCGACTACAGTTGAGTAGACACCTGTCCCTTCTGCTGACATCATTGGAAGAACACCACTAATATAGTAACTTTTCTTTAACTCTGATTTGAATTCCCAATTTACCTGAATTGAAATTGCAGAAACAGCAGCAGCTGCTGCATCGGCAGTTTCCTCACCTGTTGAAGTACCATCAGTATTTTGAAGAGTACTTTCATTAGGAGTAACAGAGTAATTCATCATCCCTAGTGAAATACTAGCAGAGTTATAGAATGTTTCGTTTGCAAGTAAACTTGAGCTTAGAAGCCCAAGAATCAATAGCTTTTTAAAGACCACCTGCAGTCCCTCTTGATACGTGCCATCTAACACCATCGATATCGTTTACATTTAAAGTAATTTTAAGTTTTGATTGATGATCAGCTTTAGAGTTCTTTACATAAATCGATGTATAAAGATCAGGTAAGCGTGATTCCATTACCTTACAGATATCATTAAGGCGCATCTTTCTTCCATGCCAACTGATATTTGACTGAAAGTCACCATCCGAGAAATTAAAATTAGAGAAAACACCTGTAATTTGTAAACCGCTCTTTCCTCTAGAGAATTCAACTGTGCAATGAGATTCTTCTGTTTTCATGTTTAAAACACCATACAGAAGCTCTACAAAGTCTTTTAGTAACATCTTAGCTTCATTACTATTTGAATAAAGAACGCAATCATCAGCATATAGAAAATCTGAAAGAGACAAATTGTTATTAATCCAACTAAGTCTCTTACCAAATACTTCATCTTCAATTAGATTATAAGCATCTAGTTTCTTCGACTCCATTAGTGCCGTTCTCTTTTGAGAAACCTTATTCATAATTTCAACTGGAATTTTATAAATCCAACCATATCGGTAACCAGTAGACTCATCCATTGCTGTATGAATAATATAATCGTTTAGAATATCATTACAATTCTTGAAAAGATTACTTGTCTCTGCAAGTCCCTTCTCTTTACGAAATGTTGTCTTAAAGAAAATATCCCAACTTCCACCTTTTAGGTTTACATTATTAAACATTTTTTTGAACTCAGTATTCACTTTGATTACTTGGTCATTTTCATCGATCACAACTAGAGCAATACCTGGAAGATTCTTAAAGACCTTAGTCTTTTTAACAGTTTTATCTAATTCAACCTTTTGGCTTGTTTTTTCTGCAACATCAAAGAACTTCATTTATCACCTCACGACTTCTAAACTGTAGAAAATCTTTTTCATCAATATTTTTATACTTAACTTTTAAAACTAAATTCATTTTTTTAACACTTCGAGTGAGCCTAATTGCAACAAGGTTCTTAAGACCACGTCTACCAAAAATGTCACTTTGAATATTACTTAACGATGCTCTGATATTCCCAATTTCACAAAGCTGAATAGTCATAAAGCTAGGCGTGACATAAAGCTTCACTCCATTGATATTTCCTACGACTTTCTTTAAAAGCTTCATTTCATCAATTAACAATTTCTGAACAAGATATGCGTTGATTAACTCTTTCTCTAAACAGTTTTTTAAGATCTTAATTTCTACATTCTTGATCTGGAGAGCCTTTAAGGATTGATCCTTAAATGACTTACTAAATATTGAAAAATCTTTAACTTGTTGCCTTTGATTATCACCAAAATAAATTAGTGTCTCCTCTTGAATCGGTTTTACTTCAGGTTCCGTTGAAGAGAATAGGCTTTCAATTTTATCCTTAAAATCCATAGTAACAATTCCTAATTATAAACTAATCTAACACCGAAAATCTGGTGAGAAGTATCAAAAGCGGATGTAGCTGCTGAGGCAAGATTTACAACTTCAACATACCCACCAAGACCAAAGTTTTTATATAAATTAACTGAAAAATCTAACACATATTTATCACCATCTAATGGCGTAGAGTCCCCTGTCGTACTTAAATCAGAAGAACCAATAAGTGCCTTTTTAAAGAACCCTTCCACAACTGTTTTCTTAGCAAAGTGCTCACTGACATACTTAAAACCAAAGCCAAACCAAAATATATTATTAGAAAATCCAGTAATCCCTGTACCTCTATCCTTGATATTGGCAAAGCTAATGCGTTCATACTCAGCATCTACTGAAGCGAAAAATGAATCCCCTAGAAGGAGCTTATTATATGCACCGTAAACAGACATACGAGGAGAGATACCATAAGGGTTTTCACTAAGAATATTTGAAAATGAACCACCAACAGAGAAGTACTCTTGCCACTCCTCGACCTTGTAATTACTTAAATACGTAAGATTCACACTTGTAAGGTTAGTTCTAGTATCGACTACTTCACTTGTATTAAGAGTATTTGAAGCTAGCGTTGTTTCTTTTAAGTAGCCAATTGCATAGAAGCTATCTGGGATTAATGTTAGAGTTGATGCCTCAACCTTTTCAGGTTTCGCATTCATTCTTAGATCTAGATCAGGAGATTTAAAGTTACTAATCTCAACCTTCTCTTCTTTCTTCTTCTCTTTCTTTTTTTCTTTTTTCTTTTTATTAATCTTATTAATATCTCCAGCAACGACAATCTCCTCAACAGTTGGAGATTCATCAACAGAGAAAATACTGACAGCATTAGAGTTAATAGCTTGAGAATTTTTAAGTGAGTTTATTGCTGAGACAATGTCATTACTTAACTTCTTCTCAGCATTCTTTTTCTTAGGGTTTTTCTTTGACGGCCTTAAGTTTGATGACCCGTCGCCATAGAATAATTCATACAATAACTTTCTTACTTCAAGATGAAACCTTTTTCTCGCAACATTATCTTTAAAAACTTGAGTAACCGTTTTTCCATTTTGAATATCTAAGATTTTAAAATCGATAGCATACGAATTATTAGTTTTTTTCTTCGTTGAAAGATCTAGTGCAAAAGTATTTTGATAAATTGCAGCGGAGCTATCTCCCATTAATATTTCAAATGAAGAAGTTCCAAGAACTATTTCCATTGCAGATTTACGGATGAGAGCAAGGTCACGCCTATCAATCCCTCTTGATTCAATCACTCTAATCATCATATAAGGAGTGATCTCTTCTTTTTCTTCTTGAACAGTTACTGTTTCAACAACCTTTACTTCCTCTGCTAAAGAAGAAAAAGGGAGAAAAAATATTAGAATATAAATATAGAACGTATTCATCACATAAATATTCTAAGTTAACTAAACACTAAATAATACAGGGCAAAAACCTCTCGAAACTCCTGATATTACTGAGATTTTCATAAAGATTTAGTTAAGATTTAAATAAAATTTAAGTTTGCATCATCAAACTAATTGTTAGCCACTGATACAAACTTAAATTTATTAGAAATCATCTTGTGAAACACGACATCTAGCTGCACCACTAAAGTCATCATAAGTATAAATGATTGTATCAAGAGGAAAGTCTTCCCCTCCAACAATCTTTGATAAATTATTACATGTACAATTATCGCAGCTCTTAATATACATAATACTATCTTCTTCATTGTGCATATTTGTTAAATCACAACTAAAGCCAGGGAATAATGGCGCAATATCCTCTTGAGCATCGGCTAGCCAATGCGGGAACGCAAAGAAAGGATAGTCACTATTTGTATCATCGGCCTTTATTAGGTAGTAATCATTTAAATCAATAAGCTCTTTTGCTCTACTTCTATTCCCCCCCATTTTTCTTATTGTACGAGTCGTTCCTTCACAATTTTCAATGGCCTCAGACTTTGTAATGAAAGTAGGAGAACCGGACCCCTCAGGAAGAGCAAATTTATCAATTATTAGTCCTCTCGAATAATCATAAATTGCCGTCTCGTCAGGAACGACAACTTCCTTCGTTGTGAATCCATTAGGCATAGAAATATACTGTTTACCAGATGATGTTTCTCTAACAGCAACAACTTTTAAGTAGTAGAATCTATTTTGCAGAAGCCCTGTAATTTCAACACTAGGTGTAACACCAGCTGTTTCAACAAAAGTTAAACCAGTAGAGTTGTATAAATCATTTAAATTATTTTCAAATTCACTATAGTAAACTCGATATGAAATGATTGGTCCCCAATCATTATTAATTGGTGTAAAATCAACCCATTCTAAATAAATTCTTCCAGTATCATCTGTTTCAACATTGAAGATTTCATTCGTCATCGCATTTGAACGGTTTGGCTCAATAAACCCTTTGACATAAATTGGAAGTGTAGAAACTGATGCCCTTTTACTATCGTAGTATTTTAAAATAGCGTAGTTTTCACTTTCATCTACATACTGCCCAAGGTATGTCTCATCAAATGTGAATGTGACTCTCATTGTACAGGTACTAGTAGTATTCACGTTGAATCCCCATTCTTCTTCTGGAAGGGCGCCATCTTCATCATCACCATAAAAACATGGTCGATTTAATTCAACTTTAATAAAACCTTGATTGTATATTGTATGAAAGTCTCCCGCAGGAATCACTGCACTTTGATTACCAACGTACTCCCTATACTCTTTTAAGAAGCTTGCTTTCTCATCACTTGGATTATTTAAATTAATGTTTTTAATCAATGACCCACTTGGGTATGTTGAAAGTATCGGATGGGCCGGGTTTATGTAAGTTCCAATATCAATAAAGTAAGCATTTGGAATTGTCCCACCTGATCCGTCACTAATGTTATTAGTAATTAAATTCCCAGCAGCAACTTTGGCAGGATCAACTGCTGTAAACTGAATTCTAAAAGATTCTGCATAGTATTGATCGGAACCAATATCATATGAAATAATTCCGTAACGAGTTGTCAGCGGTAACTCTGCGATACTTGCCTTATGCTTTACATCAGCAAAACAAGAAGCACCTGGAGCCAAACTTGCTCCACAATTAACAGACTCAAGAGAGTATCCTACACCCGCACCATTATTATCATGGATGGCCCCAAGAAGTGACGTCTTTAAATTAAACTTTACATTATTAACAGTAGTTGTCCCTTCATTTGTAAAGACAAGACGAGTTTTTGCATAAACATTTGAACCTCGAACGGCTTCAACACTAACCGATGTTGCAGTATCATAGCCATTCATAACTAGGTTATGATCAGTTACGGCCACATCGAGAGCTTCAGTATGAGAAGAAGTTAATTCATCATATTCAACAGTATACTTTTGAGACTTTAATGAAATCCTTCCAGTATTTGCCGCAACTGCTTCTGCAACAACAAGAATACGAAGCGACTTAATATTATCTGTATAAGAATATGAATCACGATCGACTAGAGTCTGCGATCCGTCCCTATATTGAATTTCTAGTTCAGTTTGAAAAGTACCTTGAGTTACCGGAGCAAAGCTTAATTCAATATTTGCCAGAGATGCTTGGCCAACTGCTCCAGGCATTGTTGTAACAGCAAACTCACTATCGCCGTTTAACATTTCAACTAACGAAGAAGCTTGTCTTTCTCCTGCATTATATAATTGAAAAGGAAGTGAAACCGTCTCTCCAGCATAGTAAGTACCCGCATAAAGAACATAGTCATATGTAGAATCTCTAAAAGGAGCAATTCTATTAATAGACTTTGTCGGAGCATAAGAAATAGGCTCTTCAGCTGTTCCCTTAGCAAGATCTCGATACATAGCAGGAATAGAATAACTTCCAAAGCTTTTTCCCCACTCCCCTGCAAGTGGTGAGTGAGAAGGGATATCAACCTGCTGACGCCATAGAATTGCACTAATCATAGGCTGTGCTCCTTCAGGAACAAGCGCCGCAGATCTTCTCGAGTTTATTGCAACAGGGTAATCTTGAGTCGAATAGAATCCACCATGTCCATCTAATTCAGGCGTATATCCAGTTGCAGCATCAGCAATCCCGTCTCCATCAAAGTATCCAAAATTAAAGATGTCTTGAACCATCATCCCACTAGTATATTCTCTTAGAGCATGCGAGCCATTTAGAGGAGCCGAAAAATGACGTTGCCATTTACGATCATTAGTACTGTAGTAACTATCTTCACGTTTATCATTTGATAATTTTTCCAATTTAATTGTTAGACTACAAACTTCTCCAGGAGAAAGAAGAGAAGGTGCATTTGTCCCAGGAGACGCAGCAACTGGCCCTGCAGCACCACCAGAATCCATAATATTGTAACAATCTTTATCAACACCATTCACAAGGGCTGTGTTTGGATTATCAACAATTTCACCACCAAATAGAGGAGTATTGGAGTCTGGGGCCCAAAAGGAAGTTCCAGGAAATACAAAAGGAGTGTTGAGGTTGATATAAGTAATACCGCCAGTACCAACATTTTCTAACTTTAAATGAAAATAGCGTGTTTCATTGGCCGTAACAGGAGAAAATGTAATACCTTCTGTCATTGTATAATCGGAGAAAGATAATAAGCCTTTTCTCACAAGAAGGCCGCGCATCTTCATCTCTATTTCACGATCTGTTCGTGGAGACATATCGTCATTGTAAGTAGTCCCATCTTTGTACTTGATTCTGAAAATTTTATAACGATTTGGATATGCCTCTAGTACATCATACATTGCTGAATTTTCTTCATTCTCAGCGGCAGTACTATCAGGGTTTGTCGATACAATTGGATTTAGATCAAATAAAATATCACACTGGCCATTATATGGATTAAGAAAACCACATCCAGAATTTTTTATATTTTGATAATAGTTATTAATATTATAGCTTGTTTCAGTAATAGCATTAGGAGTAGGTTGTGCTCCATCAGTAACACTTACAACTTCACCAAACGTCGAACCACTATTATTAACTCTAATTCTAAGTCTTTCTTTGTAGTTTGAGTTAGCAATTAGTGAGATACGTCCTAGATCATAATCAAATAAGTCATTATCAGCAGTATCTGTATTAGTATATGTTGTATTCTTATACTCAATGACATCAAAGCTTAGTTTTGCAGCAGCTAAATAATTAGCATCCTCAACAACGTAGCTATTCTCATCTGACTCTAGGTCGTTCTTTATTACGACATTATCTTTCCATGTTGAATCATAACGCACATTAAAGCGAAAGTTATTAAAGCTCCCGTCTGTTCCAAACTGCACACTAGGATGAAAAGTAACGTTAAAGAAACAAGAACCGCCTGGATCAGAAACCGTTCTTCCAGCAACTTGTTTTAATGCTGTATTAGTTATTCGACCATCTTCACCACGAACATAGCTAAAATCATTTACATCGATAAAACATTTACTTGTATCAAGAAATTTAAAAGGAACTATAGTTAAAGGTAGATTACTTGAACTATTTGTTAAGTCTCCTAAAGGATCACGACAGATTAGATTATCTCCCCCAGAGCTATCGTCTCTTAAACATCGTGCAACAAGCGTATTTGATGCATTTCTAATGTCAACACTAAGAACAATCGCTTCTTTATATCCTTTATTAGAAACTTTTAATGTTTGTGTATCAATATTACCTACGACAAGGTCATCAAAACTTAAATTAGGAAGACCACCAATTTGAATATCTCCTTCAATTCGAATTGATTTGGCATCAAAGTAAACGTTAAGAGCATTAATACCTCCCTCAGGATCACGGCCATAATCGAATCTAATATTTGAGTTGTAATCAACATCAACGTTACCATCAGGTGCGTCTACACCATAATTTTTAGCCTCAAATTCAACAACAAGTTCACACGTTTCATTTTGTAAAAGCACAGTTCCACATGTATTTGAAACAATACTAATCGCATTTGATGTCGTGTTATCAAGTTTAGTCATTGTGATATTGCGGGCCCTTAATTCTCCCGTATTAACAACAACAAGTCTTTGAGTAAAAACTTTTGGCTCCGTTCTTTCAACAACACCAAATGAATAATTAATTTTCTCCTCTTCAAATACTAATGATGCTGGAGTTCCCGTTAAAAACTTCAACTGTGTTGACTGTGAAAAATTATCAATTAGAGTTTTATAATTAAATTGGAGATCTTGAGTATGAATACCAGAAGTTCGTGCTTCATATCTCAACTTATAATAACAAGTTGCTTTAGAAGGAATAATAAGTCCACAATCCCCACCAAAACCAGGGCTTTCTGACTCACCAGCTTCATCAGGAAAAAACTTAACCCCCGCAGATGAAGTTTGATCTATTAAAAGTTGTGCATCACTTAGGTTATAACCAGTATTATTTTTTACTCTTATAAGTATTTCATCGCCAAGCCCACCAAGTAGAAACTCTCCTCGGTCGAGATTTCCTACGACAGAAAATTCAACAGTACCATCGACTCCATCATTTAAGATCTCAGCAGTCTCCTCTGCCTTCTCGACAGGAGTACACGAAATAATTGTAAAAAAGAATAAGATCAACCATACGTACTTCTTCATTTATTCTACCTTATTTTATTGAAATGACTCATCATCGATGCGTACAACACACCTAACCGCTGAATATTCAGTTCTCATCTGCTCGTGATCATTTCTAGCATTAAACTTTGCTGAATAACGGCCACTACTCTTTGTATTTGATTCTCCAAAATTCAGCATATAGATTGGCGTGTCTCGAGAAAGACTCCATCTAACATAGTCAACAGATGTTCCATCATTATCCAGCGAGGACTTTAGAGCACCACCACGAGTACTTGAATATGTGGCATATGTGTCCGTTGAAGGGTCTACAGTCTCGATAAAGTCATAAAAATATTCTCTTGAAGATGGAGACATATACGCATTACGACTAATTCTAGTTTCAGACATCCCATCTGAAAAAATCTGACTATCACCAATAGGGAAATTTGGAATATCCATTGTCGAAGCATCGAGACTAAAGTCTGTTACAAAAGTATCAAGAGAAATCGACATATTATCTAAACTTTCTGAACATAAACTACCCTGACATTCTAGAGGTAAACCTATAATTGGATTAAAGTAGCGTCCACGACGTGGATCTGTTGAAATATCCTGAGCACGATCAATAACATCCTGATCCCACTTAAGGGCCATAGTATCGTTAATTGAAAGTTTCGGTGCAAAGTTATCCTGCCCAAAGTCCAAGAAGAAGCCGTCACCATTTCTATAATAACTAACACTTCCAGGATCAATTGAGTTTACTGACTCAGCAACTTCAGTATTAACATTTCCAAAGAGATCGAAAATAGGTGTAAAAGCACCATTAACAAGATAGTTACCACCTCTCGCTCCACCTGGCTCAACAAATGAACAACGGCCAGTATCTGTATCAGACATAACCCAAGAGATTAACGTATTTAGGTAGTAAGCACCATTTGGGGCCTCAACAGAGTTTGAGGCAAGACCAGCTCCAAGCATTAGCTTTTCACTTTCAAAACCACAAAAGATTTGTTCTGATGAAATTTCGGCCTTATTTCCAATAATATCTTGTACACCAAAACGTGATGTACAGGCCTGAGTCGTAAATTGCGTTCCGCCATTATCATAGAAGCTTGAACCAGAAATAAATGGTATACGACGCGGCGTCGTTACTGTTCCTTGGTAACTACTTGGCATATTGATCATTAGACGATCACCTGATCTTTGCTGATTTGTCGCTGCTCCACTTACAACGTCTCTATCGTAGACATTACATGAATTTTCAAAATTCACACCACTTGTTACAGGAGCATCACTTCTTGTTCCTGTCTCAAGTTCTGCAACAGCTGCTTCATCAAAGTCTTTAGGATAGCGACTTGCCGTTACTCCTTCTCCACGACGCATAAGCCTCTTTTCTCTTATTGGCCCAATTTGATTAAATTCTTCCGCATCATCATCATATGTTCCAATCTTTACCTCATATGAATTACACACACGACTTGCCTGACTCTGGCTAAGTCCTGTTAGTGGAGGAAGTTTTGAATCATTAGAAGAAAAGATACGTGATAATTTTGTATTTCCACGATAACGTGGTGATGCATCAACATTAGTATAAGTAGGACTTGGAGCTGCATTAATCCCTGAATCGTATAACTTATTATTAGCAAGAACATCATTTATCGACATATCAAGAATATCAACATCATCTACACCATGAGCAAGAGTAGAAAGATTATTTACAGCAATCCATCTTGGCTTAAGCTTATCACCATCAGTTGAATCCGATACAGGAATATTAATCATACAACGTGATGGCCCAAGGTAATTTTTATTTCTTAGGTTATTACCATCGGCAAGGGCCGCACCACCAGCACCCCTATAGTAACCATGACTAATACGGTCTTCATAACTTTTAACAGCATTTCTTGAATAGTAAACTGCTGCAAATTCACTTTGCACATTATAAGAAGCGTAACTTCCATTTCCAGCATAAGGATCAAAGAAATTTTTCGCAATATTGGCCGGATCAGTACAATCAGTAAAGTCACCATAAAGTCCTGGAGAAATAAAGTTTCTTCGATCAGCAGTATCTGGATCGCTACATGCATTACTTGTAATTGCAATTGAAGCAGTATCCTCACCAAAACAATCACCGACACGAAGTTGGCTTCGATCAGTATAAGACTCTCCAGTATTAGGGTGATTAGCTCCTGCTGTAAAACTAGGAACGTTACCGTTAAAACACCCCATAAAACCAGAACCTAAATCATTAGAACCTGTAAAGTTTGGAATCGTTCCAGAAAAGTTACTTTTTTCATAAGCGTAATCCCCTCTCGTGAAATTACAACCTAATTCAAAACGGTCAATCAACATACTTGGGCCAAAGTCATAAACTGTTGATCCTTTAATCCATGGAGATGTTAGACCTCTGGCCCCCACCCCATTCCAAGAACAAGTATATTTCTGACTAATATCTTTTGAGTGAACTTTTCCAAGTTCACGACATTGCTGACGGTTTGCCATAAGCCTATGAACAAGTGCCATATTCTCAGGAGGTAGAACAACCTTAATAATATGCTGAGGATTCGTTGTCTCTCTTTCATACTCGAGTTCAACTCCCCTAAAAACAGGAACTACTTTATAATAGTAAACACGAGCGTGATTATAGTCATCACCGGCCTGAATATGTTTTACAGAATAGTCTGTAAACATCACGGCACGATATGTTTCAAGTACTTCATTAGTACGACTTCTTTCTGTATAATCAGCAGGGTGAATTAAACCTTTATTCGTCAGAGTTTGGAAATCAAAGTCACCACTTGTGATATCTTTCCAAGTGATTTTATTATCATCTGAGCGATATACACGATATCCAATTTTATGATCTTTCTTTTGCATACCGGTCTCATAGGCATCAATAAATGTTTGCATTGAAAGCGTACCACTAGTAAAAGTAACATCCTTCCAAGCAATACGAATGATTCCGGAATTTGAATATTGGTGGAGAGAGTTTGTTGTCACTCCATCTTTAGCACCATAAACACCACTAAACTGAGTACTTCCACTTGCAACGCCAAACTGATCTTCAAAACTACTTGTTGGAGCTAGTGTTGAGGGATCAACTTCAACTTCAATTGGTTGACCACTATCGTTTAATGTTTCTAAAATATAATCTTTATTACGATCAGGTCCCGTTGGTGTAACCATACCATTTGCTTTTGGACCAATTGCAAAAATATCAACCCATTCTTCAAACTTTGGTTTCGGTACCTCAATTTTACACTCACCTAATCCAGTGTTGATATCTGCATAAATAGGGTCTGGACCATCAATATAAGGAAGAACACCAAATTGATAAATCTTTCCAGGAACAAGAGAAGGGATTGTATACGTATATGTTGTCGCAACAATATCATCAACTCGAGTATAGGCAGGATCATTTGCTAGTGCATCTGTATACTTAAATACCTTACCGTCTTTTTCTTTATAGAAAACAGCATACTTGTCATAAATACCACCAGTTGGAGCATCCCAACCAACAGTAATATAATCAGCACCCGTATTACATGCATTTAGAACACCTGGAAATTGCTCTACAGTTGGAACCTTAACGATTGGAGTAATACATTTTACAATCGCATTTTCAACATCATTTAATGAAAAATTATTCCCAGAAATTTTAGGAACAGCTGAAAAACAATACTCCTTATCAGCAACAGTATCCCCAGGCCCAAAGAAGTTTCCTTGAATACGTACATTCGTATAAGAGCCAAATCCAGTATAATCACTAGGATTATCATCTATCCTAATGAGCCCATCACATGCCGCCTTCCCACTTGCATTTGCAACATTAAAGTTCAAAAGTGTAGGACTTGTATCGCTTTCCCCCTCATAACAGTAAATATCAAATCCATTTAAGTAACCCGTTTCAATTACTGGAGGATCGAAGTTTATTGTTATTTCATTAAGTCTAGAAATATCTTGAGGACTCTGAATACCTAAGATACCAGAGAAAGAAGCTAGCTTTGGTACAGCACGATAGAAAACTGGCTTTCCAATTATTCTCTCACCATCACCACAAGTTAGAGTACGACAAGCAATTACAAATGTTAGATAGTAATCATACTCCTCCAAACTTCCTATTCTTTTTGAAAATTCATCTGCATCAGCAGTACGATAATCACCAGCTGAATTTAATGGATCAATAACTGAAGAATCTATTTCCTCTGGAATTCTTGCCCTTACAAGATCAACATCTTCTTCTGCTTCACCAAGCTTATAATTATATATTCTATAATTTTCAAAAGGCCCTGCTGCAGCTGCCCAAGTTAAATCGATAGAAGTTAAACCTAAGTTTTTGTCTGGAGTAGACACTCTTAGAGAGAGTGTATCCCAATCAAAAAGCCCACCTGAGCCTAATGTTGTAACTGAAGCAACTTTATTATTTTCCTCAAAGCGGTAACCTTGTGTATCTTGATAAGTTCCATAACTCTTATGAATAGATCTTACTCTGAAATAATACTGCTTACCTGGCATTAATCCAGTAACTTGTCTTTCTCTTTCAGTCGTTCCACCTGTTGATGCTGTTACTTCACCAGGCTTTAGATCTCTTTGAATTGCAGGATGTGTATTATTGAATAAATCTGAAATTGTTCCATCATCAGCTGCGATATAAGCAACTTCATATGCAATTGGATCATTTGGCATTGGATTATAAGTCGACCCAAGTGTTACGGCCGGTACCCATTTTACAAGAACAGTATTTTGTCCAGCTGCACCAACAAGAGGTTCGACACTTGATACGCCTGCGAAGTCAGCTGTATAGTTTGAAAATGTTCTGGCCGTTAAAGTTGCATCATTCTCACTCTGACTTCCAGTACTACCATCACGTACACCCACAGAGAATGTATATTCAGTATTTACATTTAAGTTACGTACAGTAAAACGATACATACCCTCGTCATTTACTGTCAAAGAGTCTGCTTTAACTTCAACAGGAATCGTCGCATCGTTAACCTTTATAAGGTATGTTAACTCTGATGCAGGTCCGTTTGCAGGAAAGAAGTAAACTTCAGCCTTATCATTTGAAATAGGGATAACTTTAGAAATACCTGCAAACTGAAAAGTCTGTCGTCCACTCTCTGCATTTCTTGCATTTTCGAGATTAGCGTCTTCTACTTTTCCAACACAACTGGCAAGTAATAATAAACTAAGTACAATTGATAAAAATTTCATAAGCTACTCAACCACCAGTGTTTGAATACTATTATTAAATTCAGAATATTTGTCTTCTTGATACAAGTAAGTAAGAGCACCAAAGTAATATGTCCCAGCAGGAATAAAAGGAATTGTAATACCAAGTGCATTCTCTTCCGCTTCAAATCTTAAGTAATCATTGTCACCATTAACAGCATCACTGAAACTAAAAGTTCCAGCAGTTGTCTTCATAAAGACAACATATCGGTCGTACACACCTTCTTCTGGTGGTGTCCAAGAAATAGCCGCCGAATTATTCGAACTGTCAAAGTACAGTGAACTAATCCCAGTAAAGTCTTCATATGTAGGAGTCATTACTTGTGGAACAATACAACTAACAACTTCTGAGTCACGATTAGGCGTAACAACATCTCCAACGTAAACGTAAGGCAGTAAAGCGAAGCAGTATTCTTCTGTCGAATTAATATCGATCCCTCTAATTGAAACTTCTGTTCCATTAGTAAAATCAAGAGTTGATGGATTTAATGATGTTGTATTATTTCCATCCGGAAAGTTAATAAATGTATCAATATAAGGCTCTCCAGAGCTTCTTCCCTTAACCTCAATTAACATCCCATCGATTACACCACTTGCAAGATCGACAGGTTCATAACTTAAGTAGATTTCGTTAAGTGCCCAGTGGTAACGTGGATTATTAATTTCTGTAATCCCTGAAAAACTGACAAGTGGAGGGCTTGTGCGATATACGCTAGGAGAATTATAAATAATAGACTTTCCTGGCGAACATAAAGAATCTAAGCACATAATAAGATATACTTCATAAGAAGTATAAGGCTCAAGCTCAACAAGTTTAGATTTACTATCTTCATATGTAACTTGCTTACAATAGTAAGCAGGATCTGTCGTTTCCTCGCCATTGCAAATATCATCGCGACTATTCTTATATGTTGACCACGCCTCACCTGTACCATTTTGTTTGTAATAAATTCGATAGTGATCAATAGCACCAATACCTGTGGCCCAACTTAAATCAAGAGAAGTTTTACCAGTACTATTACTTGGTGTTGTAACTTCAAAAGAATCTAGATCAACTTGAATATCACCTACACTATCACTTAGTGTCGTTGCACTTAAGTAACTATTATTCTTCTCATAAAAGTAACTTGGATCTGAGCTATATTTACTAAAACCATGGTGAATACCTCTTACTCTTACGTAGTAAGTTGTTCCAGGTAGAAGACCGTTAACTTGTTGAGAAATCTTTTTTCCATCAACATAATTTACAATACGAGTTGGTGCTGAAAATGAAGTATCATCAAAAGCAACTGGAGTTGCTGTATCAGAGTTAATTAACACAACTTCATATTTTGAAACATCTGAGTCTTCAGGAATATAACCACCAGTACGTTCTGCGGCCGGCCATTCAATTAACAATGAGTTCTTAGAAGCTCCTCCTGATACATTTTTAATACTACCAATTCCTGTAAAATTTGCGGTCTGGTTTGAATATGTCGTCACAGATTTAAAGGCATCATTTACTGACTGCTGTCCCTTATCATCCTTGGCCTGAACATTGAAAATATATTGTTCATTAATATTTAAACCAGTTACCGTATAACGAAGAAAGCCACGATAATCAGGTACTAGAGTTCGACCCGGTACTGTAATTGGCGCGATAGCACCATCGTAGTTGATAATATACGTAACTTTTAATGGGTCTAAATTAGATGGTGGGAAGTAGATCTCAACCTTATCGTGAGCTATCGGAAAAGCATCTTGAATTCCCGTGTAATTAATAACAGTCTCTCCATCATTAATTCCCTTAGTTTGTTCAGAATTTGCATCCTCAACCTTTCCAACGCAGCCAAAAAGTAAAAAACAACCAAAAATTAGTAAAACTTTATTCATATAAACACCAAGTATTGTAAAACTGTTAAAAAGATAACACACAGCAATATGACATTTATCATAAAACAAAATGACAACTAATATAAGTTGCTAAAATTAAAGGAAAATTATTCCGAACAGTGTTTATTAGTAAAATCTTTAACTTTTCAGTCTTGGGTACCGATGCCAACCATAGTTGCCTCTACATAGACGAGTAAAATACTCGAAGAACTTTAATTCACGACAGGAAAAAAGTGACTGTATTCTTAGAGAGTTAACCTAAGTAGTTAAAAATAGTAAGATTTTGTTATGAATATTTACAAAGGTGAATAAATGAATATTTTTTCTTTAATTGGACTAATAATATCGGCCGGTGTCCTCTTTGCAGGGCTAAGAATGTCATCAAGTAATCTCGGTCTGTTTGTCGATGGCCCTTCTCTATTTATTGTAATTGGTGGAACTTTCGCTGCTACATCAGTAGCTTTCCAATTAAATAAAATTGGTGCACTTTTTAAGATTTTCCTTAAACAATTCCTTGGTGGAAAAATGGTTAATTCGGCCGAAGTGATAAAAGAGATCATGCAAATCTGTGAAGCTTACCGTTCAGGTGAAGCAGCAGAGAATCTACCAGGTAAAGCAAATGATGAGTTCCTCAAGGAAGGACTTGAGTTAATTGCAGATGGATTCCTGCAAAAAGAGAAGATTATCGAAATTCTCGAGCAACGCGCTGTTAATATGCATGCAATTCGTAGTGAAGATACAAGAAAGATTAAAACCCTTGGTAAATTTCCTCCGGCATTTGGAATGATGGGAACAACAATTGGAATGATCGTACTTCTTGCCAACCTCGGTGGAGCTGACGCTATGAAGATGATTGGGCCGGCCATGGGTGTATGTCTTATTACGACACTTTATGGAGTTATCATTGCCAACTTAGGATTTATTCCAATTGCTGAAAACTTAGAAGATATCCAAATTCAAATGGAGACAAAAGATAATATCATTATCGAAGGAATTAAGCATATTCTAGACAAGTCTAACCCAGTTCTTGTGGCAGAAGAGCTAAACTCATTCCTTTTACCGTCTGAAAGACTAGACTGGAAATCGGCGAGTTAATAATGGCAGTTAAGAAAAAAGTAGTAAAACAAGATAGTGGAGGCAGTGATGGCGATTGGATGACATCCTATGCAGATATGATGACCCTAATTGCATGCTTCTTCATTCTAATGATGGCCTTTGCTAATTATGACCCAGTGGGATTCAATAAGAAAGCTAAGGACCTCTCAACATCATTTCAAAAGGACAAATATAAAAGCTCAGAAACAGAATTATCAGAGCTAACAGAAGAGATATCAAAGCACCCTGAACTTGAAAAAAATAGTAAAATATCACTCATTGATAATGAGCTAATTATTTCATTTTCAAGTAGTATCCTCTTCCCTGAAGGAAGTACTAAGTTAAGTAAGAGTAGTATCCAATCACTTGATACTATGATTGATATTATCAGAACAAAGAATCCTAACTATCGAATTATGATTGAAGGACATACTGATTCAGATGAAAGAAGTATTGCTCCAGGGATCGAAGGTCCATGGCAATTAGGAGCAGTTAGAGCTGCAAAAGTTCTTTCTCGCTTTGAGTACTTTGGTTTTCCTCCGGCTACACTTGCGGCCACTACAAAGGGCGACTCTGAGCCTCTTATCACAAAAGAAGAGCTAGAAAAGTTAAAAGAAAAAAACAAAGAGAAAATTTTCTTTAACCCGAATAGAAGAGTTATTATCAAAGTTGTAGAACCTAAAGATCCAAAATCTAAAATTAAATTTGGATTCGGAATATATTTTAATGACAAGAAATAAGCTTAGAGACTTTATTAAATTTATCGTTGTATTTGTCGTATTCTTAGGAATAACAATTCCAACTTACCTCTTTATAGTTCCTTCAGTGGCACAAGAAAGAATTAATAAGATAGATTACGACAAGTGCATCCAACAAGATAAACAGACAGAGTATCAGTCATGCCTTAGACGCGATATCATTCAAATTATCTCTGTTGCAAGACCAATTGATGTTACAACGATTGAAGAGTTTATATATTCTTTGTATGAGCGTGACTTAAAAAACAGCTCATCTAATGAAGAGCAAAGTATTGCGGCTCTACTCTATCTTGAGAATATGGCGATTTACTTTAATAATATGCGAGAAATTTCAATTGCAAGAAATAATATTACATTTCTCGATGTCTTCTTTATTGGAAAGACACGAGAAGATCTCTCTAAGCGATATAAAAAATTTATGAGTTTACTTCATGAAATTGACTTCAGAGCACTCCCGACCGATATCGCCTATCGAAAGGATATGGCAATGAAACTTCTTTCAAAATTTGAAAGTAATTAGAGTTCCATATTATTTGAGCGCCACTCATCTGATTCAATAGTAGTTTTTTGGTTAGTAAGTACTCTTGCATTCACAGGCTTACTTCCTTTAAATTGAACAACATGACGTGTAGCACTTGCTGGCTCACGCGTCTTTGTACTATCAACTTCGGCCATCATCTTACGCCCCATGCGAGTGATCGTTTCAGTACTTGCTCTGTTGTGCGCATCTAGACGTTTCTGATATTCATTTTCGATTTGTGCAAGCTTAGTCTTGTACTGTAGCTCAGACATCTTTAGGTTCTTAAGCTTATCAATTTCCAAATTGGCCTTAGCAAGCTCAACTTTACTTTTTGCAATAATGGCATTCAATGAATCCACGTGAGCAACTTTACTTTTATAAGTTTCTTTTGAAATTTCTTGGATTTTCTTGTCTGCCATATATTTCATCGAATTCATTTGAAGAGCTGTAATCTCTTTAGTTAAAGAAGCATTCGCCTCTTTTAACTTAGCTACTTCAGATGACTTCTTATATTGTCCAAAACCCATAAGAACAGCACAGAGTGCAAGTGCTATATTTGTCAGGTTACCAGAAGGAGTAAAAGAAGAGCTCCCCTTTTTGCCCTTCCTTACTTTTCGAGCGACACGAACTTTCTTTGCTTTTCCGTTGCTGATTACATTTTTATGAGATGGTCTAAATTCTTGTAGCGTTTTCATATTCAAATTATAAAAGTTATCGGGATAGACACGAAGAACTTCGTTAGTTAGGAAGTAAAATTAAACACTTAAGTCAGAATCCACTAAGAATTCAGCGACAAAATTCTATGGCATGACTCCTAAAATCCAGCGAAGCTTGCTGCAAATTGCTTGGCCAATGGGTAAAGAATTAAGTGCATGATAGTGATCACGGCCATTGAGGCAATCAAGAGCATGTAAGGAAACGAGTTAGTTAACTCAACCTCTTCTACATTGGCCTTATCAGAATGGGCCAAATTGATATCGTGTCTCATTGTATTCTCCTTGCTAGCGCCTAGGAAGGGAGTTTCACCCTTTGTACTATTGTATCGCACAAACTCATTAAATAAAACATAGTTAATGGTTATATCTTCTAACATACTGGAATTACGTTTAAAAATTCAAGCTTCTAGCATTCAATTTCATAAAATTTAACCATTTATGATTTATTTGGTACTGTAGGTGGATTTTATAATGAATCGAATGACTTAAAGAACTTACTGAAGAACTCAAAGGATATAGATATGAATGAGATGCAAAAAGAGATCGTTGAAGGACTAAAGCGTTTTCGACTTGAAAAAATCGAGCCACATATGGAGCACGATGACTTTGAAGGAAAATTTCGCATGGAAATCTTCAATGAACTTGGAGAGCTTGGCTTCACTGGTATGACTGTTTCAGAAGAGTATGGTGGACTCAACCTTCCAGTTCAAGACTATAGTTATGCTCTAGAAGAAATTGCAAAGTCTTCTGTTGCTTATGCTGTGACAATCTCTGTTTCATCAATGGTTCAATCTATCCTAGATATATTTGGAAACGAAGAACAAAAACAAAAGTACCTTCCAGAACTAACAAGTGGTCAAGCAATTGGTGCTTTCGCACTTTCTGAGTCGGGAGCAGGCTCAGATGCAGCAGGACTTAAAACAACTGCAAAGAAAGTGGAAGGTGGATATATTCTAAATGGTTCAAAACTTTGGATCACTTCAGGTGGAATTGCGAAAACTTATATCGTAATGGCAAGAACAGGCGGAGAAGGAGCAAAGGGTGTTTCTGCATTTATCGTTGAAGATGGAATGGAAGGATTCTCATACGGTAAAAAAGAAAGAAAGATGGGGTGGAATATCTCACCTACTCGCGAACTTCTTTTTGAAAACTGTTTTGTTCCTGAAGCAAACCTTCTACAAAAAGAAGGCGAAGGATTTAAAGTTGCAATGAGTGGGCTTGACAAAGGACGCATTGCAATTGGTTCAATCTCAGTAGGTTGTGCAACTCGTGCTCTTGATGAAGCAATTAAGTACTCGCTAGAGAGACAACAATTTAAACAACCAATCTTTGACTTCCAAGGACTTCAATTCATGATGGCGGATATGGCCTGTGATGTAGAAGCGGCAAGACTACTTGTTCAAGCTGCTGCTAAATCAATTGATGACGGAGCTTCTAATCAGAAACTTGCTTCAATGGCAAAGATGCGTGCAAGTGATACAGCAATGAAAGTAACAACGGATGCAGTTCAGATTCTTGGAGGTGTTGGTTACACAAAAGAATATCCTGTAGAAAGATTTATGAGGGATGCAAAAGTTCTTCAAATCGTTGAAGGTACTAATCAGATTCAAAAAGTTGTCATTTCTCGCCTACTTAAAAAGGAATACGGAGCCTAATGAAAATTTCAATTAACTCCTATATTCAAGAACAAGACAAGACAGATCAAGTCTCGGCGCAGATTGAAAAGTTTCAAACAAATCCACGCTTTGAATTTGTGACAAAATTAGGCGAAGAATATTATCCACAACAATGTGTTGATATATTTAATAAATACAGTGACCGTCACGACTTTATCCAAGTCGGTATTGGCGGAAGTGCACTTGGGCCAGAGATGCTTGTAAGCGCACTTAAAAAAGATATAAAACGTCGCTTTTTCTTCTTTAATAATATTGATCCAGATGACACAAACCAATTATTAGAAAGTATTGATTTAAAAAATTCACTAATCTATGTGGTATCAAAGTCTGGTGGCACGGCCGAAACTCTTGCTTCATTTGCCATCCTTGCAAATGAACTAATAAAGCTCGGTATTAAAGAAGATGAATTCAAAAACTACTTTGTCTTTGCAAGTGACCCAGATACGTCACAACTTAGAGAGCTTGGAGATGAACTTGGTATTACAACACTAGATATTCCTACAAATGTTGGTGGCCGTTTTAGTGTTCTAACTCCAGTTGGCCTTCTTCCTGCCATTTTTGCAGGAATTGATATTCACGCTCTTTGCAAGAGCGGCTTTGAGTATGGCCACTCACTAAAAAAGTCACAAGAGTTTAAAGAAGTAACTAGTTCTTTCTTAAATCATCAAGAACAAGGCTACGATCAAACAGTGATCATGCCCTACTCAAGCAAAATGAAAAATTTTGCATATTGGTTCGTCCAATTATGGGCCGAAAGTCTTGGAAAGAAAAATGAAAATGGCTCACGAATTGGGCTAACTCCAATTCCTTCATATGGTGCTACTGATCAGCATTCACAAATGCAGCTATTCATGGAAGGCCCTCTTAATAAAGTGATGCTTCTAATTCGTATTAAAGAATTTGAACACGATTTTAAATTAAGTAATTCATTCAATCATCCGAAATTACAAAAACTCGGAAAGTATACATTGAAGAACTTAATGGACTCGGAGTTCTATGGAACTAGGAAAGCTTTAGAAGAACAAAAGGTTCCACATATTACTTTTGAAATAGAAAAACTAAATGAACCAAGTTTGGCCAAGTTGATTGTATTCTTCGAGTACTTGACAGCTATCACAGGTTATTGCCTAAATATTGATCCGTTTAACCAACCTGGAGTTGAGGCCGGAAAAATATATAGCTTTGAATGGCTTGATAACCTATGAGAAATACTTGATTTAGACAGATAGAAATGTTTTCCAATCTTGATTAAAATCGGGGCGCTAGTTAAAATCTACAAGGAAACAATCTATTATAAAGTACTGAAAGGACGAATATGAGTGATGACGCTACTCTAGTATTAACTGACATCAAAGCTGCCCTAGCATCAGCGAATAAAGAAGCCGAAGATAAGCCTGCGGCCCTTCTTGTTGTTGGTGGTGATTTAAACGGTACTCTTTTCGATTTAAAGGAAGAAGAGATTACGGTTGGTCGAAGTGCAAAGTGTGATATTCCACTTGAATTTAATGGAATCTCAAGAGAGCACTTTAAACTAGTTTCATCAACAGATGGATATCAAGTAGTTGATCTAGGCTCTAGAAATGGAACCTTCCTAAACAATAGTAAAGTTGAAGCCCCTACTGAATTACAAAAAGGTGACATCATTAAGATGGGTGCAATGGCACTTAAATACCTTCCTAAAGGTGATCCAGAAAGACTTACATATGATAAACTTCAACTAGAAGCTAATACAGATGGGCTTACTGCTTGCTACAACAAGTCTTTCTTTAACAAGAAACTTGATATTGAAGTAAAGAAGTCGAAAGTAACAGGTACACCACTTTCTTTAATTGTTTTCGACCTAGACCACTTTAAGAAACTTAATGATAATTATGGACACGATGCTGGAGACTACGTTTTAAAAGAACTAGCTGAAGTCATTCGATCAAATGGAATTAGAGAAACTGATATCTTTGCTCGCTACGGTGGAGAAGAGTTTGTTGTCCTACTTCCAAAAACTAATATTAAACAATCATACGAAATCGCTGAGCGCCTAAGAAAGGCCGTTGAGACTCACGATTTCATTTACGACGATAATAAGTTACCGGTAACTGCATCGATTGGTGTTTCAGACTACAGACAGGGAGTTAGTAGTGGAACAGACCTATTTAAAAGGGCCGACTCTGCAGTATACAAATCCAAGGAAGGTGGAAGAAACCAGGTTAATTTCTATCGCGACTAGTTCGTACAATGGAAATATCAGAAAATACACAAAATAGAATTAACCTTCTTCCCGAACACTTAATTGATCAAATCAAGGCCGGTGAGGTTGTTGAACGCCCGGCCAATGTTCTTAAAGAATTACTAGAAAATTCAATTGATGCAAACTCAACTAAAGTTCGAGTTACTATTATCAATGCAGGACTTGACCTCATTGCAATTGAAGATAATGGCGATGGAATGTTCTTTGACGAACTCCCCTATGCCTTCTGCCGTCACGCAACTTCTAAAATAAATAATTTTGAAGATATTTATCGCCTCAATACTTTTGGCTTTCGTGGCGAGGCCCTTGCCTCAATTTCTTCAGTTGCACGTATATCTTGTCACTCTGCCCCTCGCTCTAATCCGGAGGAAGGTGCAAAGTATGTCATTCACGGTGCGCGAACAGTTGAGCATTCAAAGTACTCAACACATAAGAGTGGGACTTCGACTTATGTCAAAGACCTCTTCTTTAATACACCTGTTCGCTTAAAATTTGTGAAATCTGGTCAAAGTGAGAAGAATGCACTTAAACGTGTTATCAATTCTTTCTTAATTAACTATCCACAAGTTGAGTTTTCTATCACTTGGGATGATCAAGACCCTGATATTTATCGAGCTCAAGAGCATACTGTTAATCGTGTTGGAGAAATTTTTAAAAAGAAGTCTCGTAAGAATAGGCCTGAAATACTTCAGTCCTATGGTGAGTATCTTGGATCAAGTTGCCAGTTTTATATTTCAAAAGATGCCTCTAAAGGTTATAGCGGTAAACAGCAGTTTCTCTTTGTAAACAACCGCCTCTTTACAGATAAGAAGATTCATCAAATCATAATTCGAAATATGGAAAAGTTTTGGCCTCAAGGCCTTACTGGTGATTACATCATGCAATTTAAAGTTCCAGAAAATGAAATTGATGTAAACGTTCACCCTAATAAAACCATTATTAAATTTTTAAAAAGTAATGAGATATTCTCTCTAACAAGTGCAACAGCAAAGAAGCTTATTTCAGAAAATCAAGACCTTATTACAGAGAATCACTCTCTTGAGATAAATGAGGAAGAGGCGAATTTTAATTCCCTTTCAAGTGCCCTCTTTAACCAAGGTGCAGATAATATCATTGCCGATAATTTTAGTGGAGGGTTAAATCTTCAAAGATTTCAAAATGAATTAAACCAATCTACTGACTTTCATGGGCAGAGTTCTCTGTTTGGAGAAAACGCTAGTGGCCAACAAAGTGAGCTAACTATTTCGGCGCTGGGTGAGAATATCTTTCTCTTTAATCACGTTGAAAGAGGGCCGCACTTTGTGGATGCCCAAGTCTTCCTAGATGAAGCTTGTGAACATATTGATATCGATAATATGACTCCTTTGTTAATTTCTGAGCCAATCTCAAAAGATATCTCAGATCTGGAAAATCTTGCACAATACATGGCAATGGGGATTGAAATTGAGCGCCTTGATGGACACACATGTGTCTTAAGATCAGTATCCCATGTTCTTGAAGACCTTCCCTACGCAAAGATTGCTACTAATATAATTAATGATTGTGAGCTTCTTAAAGATTTAGAGCTTCAAGTAAATGAAGTTAGAAAACTCCTTTCATTTATTTCATTCTACGAGCTAGTTGAGAAGAAGATTGCAAAGAAGATCTCGCCAAAGAAATTGAGAAAATTATTAAAATGACAAAGAAATTGATTCTTATATTAGGGCCTACGGCTTCTGGAAAAACTGGTATTAGCATTGAGCTTGCTAAGCAAATAGGTATCGAAAGATGCCACGTTATCAATTTCGATAGTGTCCTCTTTTATAATGAATTAAATATTGGAAGTGCCAAGCCTGATGAAGAAGAAATGAATGGCGTGCCCCATCATCTTGTTAGTATCTCCCCCATTACAAATGAACTTAATGCTTCAGATTTTGTGGAGCTAGCAAAGAATAAAATCAATGAGCTACATGCAAGAGGAATTATTCCTATTCTTGTTGGAGGAAGTGCCTTCTACCTTAGAAGTTTAATTCGTGGCATGTACGAGTCCGAATCAACAGATGAGGCCATTCAGCAAGAGGCCCGCTCCCTATACGAAAAAGAGGGTATGGCCCCAATTGTGAACTACCTTAAGATACATGATCCTGAATCACTTGAGAACCTTCATGAGAACGATCACTATCGTCGTACTCGTGCCTATGAGTATCATCGTATGACGGGGAAGAGAATCTCTGAGCAGAAGAAGCAAGCCGATGATCAGGGTGCGTATGACTTTTCAACAAATATTCACGGTTGGGAAACTCTAAATATCTGCCTTGATTTACCAAAAGAAGAACATTGGGAAATTATTTTAAAACGCACAAAGCAGATGCTCTCTCAAGGTTTATTAGATGAAGTCAAAGAGATTATGAAGAGCAGTAAGCATCATGCTGAACTTAAGGCCTTAAAGACCATTGGCTACAAAGAAAGCATCCAATTCTTAAATGGTGAGATTACATCTGAAGAGGAATTAATCGAGAAGATTTATTTTGCAACTCGCCGACTTGCCAAGTCCCAAAAAACCTTCCTAAAGAAAGTGACTCCCCTATCTCGCTTTCACCCGTTGAGTCAGCGAAATGACATCTATAACCTTGTCGAAGACTTCATTCTTGAATAAAGTAGATTAAAGAATTAAATCGAGGCTAAATTTTGAAAAAGATGAAAATAATTATTATTTCTGACGGTACAGGTTCAACAGCAAAAGCGATCAGTCGCGCGGCCATGACACAGTTCCCAGAAAGCGAAGTCTTCTATACAGGTTTTAAAAATGTTCGCACAAAGGAACAAATTAAATCAATTTTTGACGAAGCAGCTATTCATCACGACCTCGTAATTTATACAATCGTTTCAGCAGAACTTAGAGAATATACAAAAGAAATCTCAATGCAAAAGCATGTGCGCTCTCTTGATTTAATGGGGCCAGTACTTACGACTTTCTCTAATTACTTTCATCAAGAGCCTAAGAGTGAACCCGGTCTTCTACATGCTGTTAATTCTGAATACTTTGACCGTGTTGCTGCCATGGAGTTTACGCTTAACCACGATGATGGAAGAAATGTTGAAACTCTCCACCTAGCGGATGTAATTCTTGTAGGGATTTCTCGTACATCGAAAACACCTCTTTCAGTGTACCTATCTCAACACGGAATTAAGGTTGTAAATATCCCTATTATTAATGGACAAGATCTTCCAAAAGAACTCTTTGAAATTGATCAAAGAAAAATCTTTGCGCTTACAATTGATCCTGAAGCACTTTATTCAATTCGTAAAAATCGTTTAAATAAACTTGGTGCAACTGAGCACACGGGCGATTATGCAGATACTAATAAAGTTATCGAAGAGCTGGAATGGGCCAATGAAATCTTTGGCAAGAATAAGAGATGGCCAGTATTTGATGTTACTGACCGCGCCCTAGAAGAGACGGCCACAGATATCATGAAACTGCTTCAAATGAGAAAGAATAATATTTTCAAGCAGTTAATGAGTGAGTCTGACGAATAAATTCGATGATAATTAGTTAAATTTCAAATTTTATAGGAAATTTACTTAACTTAGTACCCAATCGTTCCGATTAACTAAATAACATTATCAATTTAGTAACTACGGGGTTCGTTGTGTCTAAGGTCTTATTTTCTGGAAAAATCAAAGTAAAAGGTGCTGGAGCTGATGTAGTTTATAAATTTGATACTCAAGAGCCTACCTTTGATGAAGTGATGATGAATAATTTTTCTCACCTTAATTTTTCAGAGAATGAAAAAAGAGTTCTAACTTCTAAAAACAGAAAAGATATCTTCAAGTTTGAAAACTTAAACACTAAAGAAATCGAAAAATATTCAAATGATCTACTTTCTCTTATTAAAAGATCTAAAGGCGATAGAATTCAAATTGAATCATCAAATGCTGGTGCCTTTATTTGCTTAGCGCTTATTTATTCAGGAAAAATCCCTTCTCATCTTGATGTTCACTTCAAACTTCACGGTGCACCATTGAGATTATTTCCAAGAAACTTAGCAAAGAACAAAATCCCAAGATATAATATTTCAATCTCACTTTGTAACACCGATAGTTGGGTGCGAGATTTTCGCTCTCTTCAAAAGAAACCAAAGTTCATTGAACTAAGTCATATTTCTCCTCAAGCTGATCTCGATCTGGTTGGTTAAGAGTTCATTTCATTGACATTTTGCGCCATCTCTTCAATCATTTAAGAAGTGAAGAAAATAATTTTTGCCATTCTTTTAACGTTTTCAAGTTTTGCGGAGTATCCGTACTTTAACTTCGATTCTTCAAAACTAAAGCTAAGTGATTACAGCTATCGACGCTATGTACGTCCACAGCTTCGTTCGATCAAGAATGACTTCTACTATATCGTAAAAAGAATCACGTACACATCTCAAGACTTCATCAACTTAAGAGAGAACACATTAAAACTCGTTCTTCAATTTGATGGTGCATTTAACAATTGTAAGAAAAATCAAAAGACCTGCTATCAATACGTAAAGGAAGTTATTCCACTAATTCAAGCAATTGAGCGAAATATCAAAAAGCTACGAGAAGACTTTATTTCACTACCAAGTAAGCAGTACGGAAATGTTGATGACTATATTAACCTTATCTCCCTTCTTGATAATATCGACAACTTAAACCTCAGGGTTCAATCCTATATTCAGCTTCTTCACCTAACCGAGGGAACTAACTTTTCGACATATACTCCACATATTGAAAAGTATAAGAATTACGTTGGAAAGATGTACAACTATTCAAATGATGCCTTTATCTACATTATTCCAAATGAGTTAAAGCCATCTTTTGAACAATTTCTTGATAATTTTCTCTCGCCACTAGAGCTAAAGATGATTCCAGAACTTGATAAACGCTGGTTTATCGACCGCCTTGGTGATCTTAATATGCAATGGAATGTTTTTCACATGGACCTAGAAAAGGGTCAAACTGGATTTCCAAGAGAATATGTTCGTAACGTTAAGGTTATGCACGCTCGTTGGAATAGTATTCTTAAACTTATGTTTTATTGATAGCTAAAATACAAAGGGCCCCCATCGGGAGCCCTTCAGTATATAAGAAATTTAAATCAAATTAGATTTTAGAACCTCTACTGTACTTCGTCTGAGTTTTCTTTCTTCTCTTCTCAGCCGCTTGTAGCTTTTCTTTATTTCTAATAGAAGGCTTCTTATACTCTTGTCTCTTTCTGTATTCTCTAATAACACCGAAAGCTTCGCAGTATCTCTTGAATTTCTTAAGAGCTCTTTCCGCACTTAATCTTTCATCGATCTCGATTTTGATTGAGTAATCTTTAGACATAACATTCACCTCCTTCTATTTTTTTTTCTCAACGCCTTTAACGACGCATTTGCGAGATTTATTAGTGCTTCAATAAGCACAAATTTTGTCTAGCTTTAATTGGTATGTTAAATTACACGACGGCCCCACAGTGTGTCAATGGCCAATAACGAATAGGTAATATATGCAACAAGGCTTATTTAACGCAGAAGATAATAAAGTTACTCCCCTGGCCCATCAGGTTAGACCTGAAAATAGGCAGGATTATGAAGGCTTTGACGCGCTAGCTAGACGCTTTCCTTTCCTCAGAAGCGATACTATTCCTTCATTAATAATTTGGGGGCCTCCTGGAAGTGGAAAGACTACTTTGGCCAAGGTTTTGGGTAACGAAATTCATGCAAATTTCTATGAATTTAGTGCTGTTCTATCAGGAGTTGCAGATCTAAAAAAGCTTATTCAAAAGGCCCAGGAAGAGGCCCGTGACTTCCAAAGAAAATCCATTATCTTTATTGATGAAATACATCGCTTTAATAAGGCCCAACAAGATGCCCTCCTTCCTCATGTTGAACAAGGAAGCTTCATCCTTATTGGTGCAACAACTGAGAATCCTCGTCGATCTGTAAATCGCGCTCTCCTATCACGTATGAAGATCATTGAGCTTAAGTCTTTTACAACAGATAAGATTCGCTCACTGATAAAGAGAACTATTTCCAAGTTGGAAAAAGAATTGTCACAAGAGTATCTCGAACTTATTTGCGACTATGCCAACGGTGATGCAAGAATTGCCCTCGGTAGTTTAGAAGTAATCTTCTCTCTTCTTGAGCAAGAAGATGAAATTGATTTTGAGACTGTTAAAAATATTATTAAAGAGAACTCCCGTAATTTTGATGCTGGTGGAGACCGTCACTACGATGTGATATCGGCTTTCATTAAGAGTATGCGTGGGAGTGATCCTAACTCGGCCATTCTTTGGCTAGCTGTTATGCTAGATGGTGGAGAAGATCCAGTTTTCATTGCAAGAAGACTTGTAATCTTTGCCAGTGAGGATGTCGGAAATGCTGATCTAAACGCATTAACAGTGGCCACAAACGCCCTTCATGTAGTTCAAAATATTGGAATGCCAGAAGCAAGAATCACACTCGCTCAAGCGACGACTTATCTAGCTAGTACAGTAAAGAGTAATGCTGCTTATAATGCTATAAATGAAGCACTGGCCTACGTTGAAAACTCACAGACAATTGAGGTTCCCGAGCATTTAAAAAACTTTCCAGATAAGTTTCACAAGGTAAAGTATCAATACCCACACAGTTTTGAAGGCTCATTCGTGAGACAACAATATGCACCTAATGGTACACCAAAGTTCTATCAACCTAAAGATATAGGTGTCGAAAAGAATATTAAAAAGCGCTTATCAGAATTATGGGGCTATTAATTAGTCCCAGCGAGAGTAAACGACAAAAGCATCAGTTTGTAGGTCTTTAGTCACAAAAAAGAAGCCCATATTTGATTCAATATAGCAGCTCATTGAGTAGTCTTGTCCAGGAACAAGCTCCACACAACGGCTCTTGGCACGCCCAGATGGCGTCTTAGAAAAATTAATTGTGTTATGACTATTACATCCGTTAAGTTCAAGAGTCGTTCTAATGATAGCAATTGCTTCATCTAGGGGTCTTCCCTCAAAGTCAATATCTACATCAACCTCATCTGTATTAATTTTAAAGGCACGGCTATCGACATTTAGATCATATGTTAACTTTTTAATACAGTTAAGAGTTGTCTTAGTGTAAGCAAATACACTTGAAGATATAAGCAAAGATGCAAGTAAGATGTATTTCATATTAAGTTACCCTAATAGTGTTGTTGATTTCTTTGATGACTTATACAAAAACACACTAAAGAAAGCTAGATTTTTCGAAACTTTTGTCAAAGTTTAATTAAGAGCAATGCGTCTAATTACTGAAATTAGAACTTGTGTTAGATTTTATTAGAAAAACTTAATATTCCCATTAGCCAATTTAATAATTATATCCTATAAAAGTTTCACACACACAAACACCAAAGGGGATTTGATGAAAATCGCAATCGTTCTATCAACACTACTTCTCGCTCTTACGATTAATGCTTCGGAATTAAACAACTACTACCCAAAAGAAACTAAAAATTTTCTTGCAAGAGGTGGAGAGGAATTAAAGAGCTATCTTTTTGAAGTCCTAAATACAACTCACCAAGAAACAAATGCACAGGATGTACTTGGATGTGATTCTAAGAATAAAGGTCGTTGTTATGGCCAAAGAAGCCTTGGATACAAAGGTGCTAGAAAAGTTCTTTTCGGAAAAATCCATTTAAAAGAAGATGATAAAGGTTACTACATTAAAGATGTATACTGCCAGAAAACACTAAGAAGATACCAAACTCGCTCAATGGGTCCAGGGCAAATCCCTAACTCTAACGTTCTAAACTGTGAGCACACTTGGCCACAATCAAAATTTACTGGCCGTTTTGATAAAGGACTTCAAAAGTCAGACCTACACCACCTATACCCTACTGATTCAAAAGCAAACTCTGTAAGAGGTAACTACGAGTTTGATAATGTAGATGGTTTTCCAGTAGATTATGAAGATTGTACAGCTTCTCAAACTCAAGGTAATGGTGCTTTCGAGCCACCAGCGGATCATAAAGGAAATGTTGCAAGAGCACTTTTCTACTTCTCTGTAAGATACGATATCTCAATCTCAAGTAACCAAGAAAGAGTTCTTAGAGAGTGGGACAAACTTGATCCAGTTGATGCAGAAGAAAGAGAAAGAAATAATATTATTTATTCTGTTCAAAATAACAGAAATCCATTTATTGATATCCCTAACCTAGCTGATAAGATCAATAACTTCTAATATCTGACTATTCCATTTCAGTACTAATATTGGCCTTCTGTTAAGAAGGCCTTTCTATTTGATTTTTTATTTTGCAAAGCCTTTTATCTTTGAGATGCTTTTATGTACAAAAACATTATCAAGGATTAGATTTTGAAATTAAGACTCTTAGTAGTGGCACTACTCGCCCTAACGGCTACTGCCGGTTACTATCCGGAATCATTTAAAGCAGATATCGCAAATGACCTTTTAAAAAATGAAAACCTAAGAACACAACTACAGAGAATTACAAGCCAAAATCACACAAAAAATTCTTACTCTCAGGCCAAGCGCTACCTTTTTAATGAATTACATTTAAAATACGATGAAGGTAATAAGCCTTATGTAAAAGGTGTTTACTGTAATAAGGTATTTAATGGGAACACTCCAAATATTGGTTCAATTGGAAATGGAAGAACTCCAAATCATCAGGTCGTAAACTGTGAACACACTTGGCCTCAGTCAAAATTTACGGGTGCCTTTAGTTCAAGGCTACAAAAAGGAGATCTTCACCACCTCTTCCCAACTGATTCAAAAGCAAATAGCGTACGTAGCTCCAATGACTTTGGTGATATTAAAAGTGGTAAGAGCGCGACAAGAGACTGCTTTGCCTCTCACTCAGATGGGCACTATTTTGAGCCACCTGTAGAGCACAAAGGTAACGTTGCTCGTGCAATGTTCTACTTTGCAACACGCTATGGAGCAAAGATTAACAGTAGAATGGAAAACTATTTAAGAAGATGGCACGCGGAAGATCCGGTAGATAGTGAAGAGATCGAGCGCAATGATAAAATCGAGAGAATTCAAGGAAATAGAAATCCTTTTATCGACTTTCCTGAGCTAGTTTCAGATATCAAAGACTTCTAATATATTTTCAACTTTTTGGCGGCCTTGTAAATTGAGGCCGTCAATAAATACCGTCGTTACAGCAGCATTCGCTAAAGTCACAAGCAAACCTAAAAATACCAAAAACTTAATCATAGGAACCTCCTATTTGGTTTCTTAATATATTTTAAACACTTAATTAAAGTTCTCACAAATTCTAAATGATTAAGATTTCATGAAGATAGAATTTTAAAGAAAATAGGAGTATAAAAAACTATGTTTCAAATTATTCGTAAATTACTTAGTCAGAAAGGATTCAACGCCAAAGCGAAGCAGGCCTTTTCAAATTACTACCGTTTTGCAAAAGAATCACAATCTTATCTCATCTACTGTAAAGAGATGCACGGAATCGAATGCTTCATGCAGAATAATCTTTCAAAGAAGCAATTCTATGCCCTAACCTCCCACTTTAAGCCTCATCAGAAAGTTCTCGATATTGGCTGTGGAACAGGTCAGCTAACGGCCTACTTTGCCAAAAAATATAAACTTAAGGCCAAGGGGTTTGATTTAGTTGAAAGTGACCATGAGTTTAAAGAAGCAAATTATGAAACAACATGGCTAGGAGAAAACGAATTTGACCTTGTGATCTCACTAGATGGCTTCTATATGCTAAATGATCTCTACCGCACTCTAAATAAGGTTATGGACAGCCTTAAGCCAAAGGGAAGATTCATCCTCACTTATACTTCCGAGAGGCCATTTTACAAGACTCGACTTGGTAAGGCCCTGGCCAATAAATATAAAGATAAATTTGAAGTTCAGGATTTCACTCAAGATGACCTTATTTTTAATAATAAGGCCAAGGAACTTTTAGAAAAGCTAGGTCCTGATTTTATTGCTGAAGGAAACTCAAATTTATATCGTACAAAGTTCAATGAGATTAATAAAAATGTAGAATCACACAAGGCAAAGAAGATGTATCGAAGCCTTGTTACTATTTACAAGTAGTTAGATTTTTAGTTTGTTGGCCTACTGTTTTCTTTGTTAAGCTTTTGTGAACTTGTTTTACTTCATTATCGATGAAATCTATAGTTCATAGTTATGAAGAAGCTTGCACTAATATCCTTTGCTCTTATCCTAACCTTTAAAACATTTGCTGCTGAAATCTCGGGTATTGCCGTCTCTAGTCACGTTAATGAGTTTTCTGTCGTCGACTCAAAATATGCCAGAGAAATCTTTCTTGGTCTCCCCGTTAAGAATACCTACGCTGATCTCGTTCATGGACTTGTCTTTCGCTATCATAAGTATTTCTTTTGTGTACGTGAACCAAGTCATAAATTTCATTGCCACCTTTATTTGAATGGCCGTGGAGAAGGACAATTATCGGCCTTTGATAAGGATACAGATTTTGGCAAAGGAGCAATTAGTGAGTTTCTTGGGAGTTCAAAGAGTAATGGTAAATCAACAATTAGCTACGATAATAATACCCTAAGAATTAAATTCGATTCCCATCTAGCAAAACGCTTTTGGAACAAACTCGATCTAATTGCTGAGAACTATCATACAATTGGAAATAAAAAGTACGAGGTTAGAAAAGGAAAACACCTTAATTGCTACATTGAAAAGAATGAGAAAAAAGATATCTACCAATGCCAATTTAACGTTACAATTAAGGCAGTTAATCCAAAAATTAAAATTGATAATAATTTAAACTAAGGACCGGTATGAAATTAATAGGATCAACGACATCACCTTTTGTTAGAAAAGTAATTCTCGTACTCGAAGACTTAGGAATCCCTTATGAGCTTGAGCAAGTGAGATCTCTTACTCCAGATGGTGCAAAGCAGATTGGAAAATACAATGCTGCAAGAAGAATTCCAATTCTAGAAACAGAAGATGGATCTATTTTTGATTCGACTATTATTTGTGAATACCTACTTGAAAAGCAAGGAAAGCAAATAGATGTAAAAACTAAATTAGCACTACGCCTAATAGATGAGCTTTGTGATTCCTGTATTATCCTCTTTCAACAAAAGCTTTGGGAATGTGATCTCAAATGGGAGTCAAAATTTTCGCAAGTTCAATTTGAGAGAGTTAAAAGCATTCTTGCTTCACTAGAAAAAAAAGTTGATAAAGGTGGACTTCACCAAATGGAGAAGGACTGGTTACTTTGTGTCCTTGATTGGCTTTCATTTCGAGAAGTCTTTAACTGGAAAAAAGGCCATCTGGCCCTAGAAAACTTATATGAGAGTTTAAAAGATAAAGAGCGCTATCAAAAGTCAGCACCAAGAACATAAAAAAGGCTACCATCGGTAGCCTTTCTTATTATGAAATTTTAAAACTTCTTAGAATAATTGTGCCCAATCAGTTGTTTGAAGAGTGTTAATTACATGTCTAAGGAATTTAGAACCAATTTCACCATCAATTAGTCTGTGGTCATATGTATGAGTTGCATACATCATCTGACGAATTGCAATTGCATCATCTTCAGTTACAATTGGACGCTTCTTCATTGTACCAACACAGAAGATACCAAGTTGTGGTTGAAGGATAACAGGAGTAGCTGCAAGAATTCCAAATGATCCGTTATTTGTGAAAGTATAAGTTCCACCTGACATATCATCCATTGTAAGCTTCTTAGCTCTTGCCTTTTGAACAAGCTCATCAAGCTTTCTTGCCATACCTCTAATATTTAAGTTATCAGCACCTTTGATTACTGGAACAACAAGTCCGTTACCAGGAACTGCTACTGCACAACCAAGGTTGATATCTTTCTTCATGTGGATTTCATCACCAACAATTGAAGAGTTAACCATTGGGAACTCTTTAAGTGCTTGTACTAGAGCATAAAGAATGAAGTGCGTGTAAGTTAGAGAGAAACCTTCTTCTTTTTTGAATTGGTTCTTAAATCCTTCTCTAAACTTAAATAGATTTGTCATATCAACTTCATCAATCGAGTTAACGTGTGGTGAAGTCATTTTAGAAGCGATCATATTCTTAGCAATCGCTTTTCTCATATTGTCCATTTTAATAACTTCAACACGTCCACTTGTTGCCGATGGAACAGAAGAAGCTGCAGGAGCTGGTGCTGCCTTTGGAGCCGGAGCTGCCGCTGTCGCTGTTGGAGCCGAAGTTGTTGCAGCTGGAGCTGCCCCTCTATTATTTAAATAGTTCATGAAGTCAGCTTTGTTAACACGTCCACCTGCTCCACTTCCACTTAGGTGAGCTAATTCGTTAAGATCAACTCCATGCTTTTGAGCAAGGTTTCTTACTAGTGGAGTATAGAAACGACGTCCTGCTGGAACAGATGCTGCCGCTGCAGGAGCTGTTGCAACTGCCGCTGGTGCTGCTGCTGGAGCACTTGCTGCTGCCGGTACTGAAGACGCTGCCCCTTGTGGCTTTGATGTATCTGTTTCAACAGATGCGATTTTAATCCCAACATCAATTGTTTCACCTTCTTCAAAAAGGATCTCTTCAATACGTCCCTCAAATGGTGAAGGAATTTCAGACTCAACCTTATCAGTCGAGATCTCAAGAAGGATCTCATCAATTTCAATCATGTCACCAACTTGCTTGTGCCACTTCGTGATTGTACCGTTTGTAATTGATTCACCCATCTGAGGCATAACAACATCTTCAAGTGTGTCAGAAGAAGCCGCTGGTGCTGCAGCTGGAGTCGGCGTTGCTGCTGCAGGAGCAGGTGCCGCCGCTGGAGCTGCTGCTGAAACATCAGCATTCATATCATCATCAACTGCTGCGATCTTAATCCCAACATCAATAGTTTCACCTTCTTCAAAAAGAATCTCAACGATCTTTCCAGAATATGGTGATGGAATTTCTGATTCAACTTTATCAGTCGAGATCTCTAGTAGGATCTCATCGATTTCAATCGTGTCACCAACTTGCTTGTGCCACTTCGTAATCGTTCCGTTTGTAATTGATTCCCCCATTTGAGGCATTACGATATCATTTTTCATACTCAGTCCTTATATATAATTAAAAATTGATTGATCTACCTTTAGCGTTTAACACAGACTCAGCTAGGAATTCACCTAAAGTTGGGTGTGGGTGAATTGTTGCGAACATTTCTTCATCAACACCTTCCATTTGTCTGAACAGTACATACTCGTGAATTAGTTCAGTTGCATGAGTACCAACAATGTGTGCACCAAGCATTTCTCCATCTTCACCCATAAGAGTTTTAACAAACCCTTCTGTTTCATTAGAGGCCATGGCCTTACCATTTGCAGTAAATGGAACCTTACCTACTGAGTATTTAATACCTTGCTCTTTAAGAGCTCTTTCTGTGTAACCAACAGATGCAACTTGAGGCTGACAGTAAGTACAACCAGCAACATTCATCTTATCTAGAGGGTGTGGGTGAAGACCTGCAATTGCTTCAGCTGCAATAATACCTTCGTGAGAAGCTGCGTGCGCTAGAAGAGGAGGACCAGCAAGGTCACCAATTGCGTAGATATTAGGTACATTTGTTTGGTAAGTATTATTTACGGCAACAAATCCACGATCAGTTTGAACACCAACTGTTTCAAGTCCGATTCCATCGATATTTCCTGTCATACCAACAGCGATAAGACCCATGTCAAACTTGTGTTCAACCGTTTTTCCGCCTTTAACTTCCGTGATTGTAACGTCATTTCCATTATTCTTAGCAGATACTTTTTCAACACCAAGAGACATTTTAATTCCGTATTTCTTATATGCTTTCTCCACAACTTTAGATGACTCTTCATCTTCAATTGGAAGTAAATGCTTTTGTAGTTCAAAGATATGAACATCAACACCAAACGCATTCCAGAAGTAAGCAAACTCAACACCAATTGCACCTGCACCGATGATACCAATTGACTTTGGAAGCTCTTCCATTTTAATCGCTTCCCAAGCACCGATCAGTCTCTTCCCATCATGCTCAAGTCCAGGGAATGAGCGGTAGTGAGCACCAGTTGCAAGGATGATATTTGTTCCTTCAATTGTTTCAGTGTGACCACGAGATGAAGTAACTTCAACTTGTGTATTAGTGCGAAGTTTTCCATAACCTTCAAAAACTTCAATTTTGTTTTTCTTCATTAGGTAAGCAACACCACCAGAAATCTTTGCAGAGATTCCTTTTGCACGCTTAACAGCTTGGCCACCATTTAAACCTTTCAGTTCAACATCAATACCAAGATCTTTCATATCAGCAAGCTCGTGTACACTGTGAGCCGCTTTTAGAACCGCTTTCGTTGGAATACATCCACGGTTAAGACAAACACCGCCAAGCTCTTTACTTTCAACGATCGCAGTCTTCTTTCCAAGTTGGGCTGCACGAATAGCGGCGACGTATCCACCAGGCCCAGAACCAATAACAATAACATCAAAATTCTTCATAAAAATATTTCCTCAAACTATTGACCATAAGGCCCATAATCAGTAATAAAAGTTAAGATTTAAGGTTCTTCAACGTACTAAAATTATTTAAAATTGGCATGACACGTTGCTACGATTCGTTAATATTTACAAATCGTCGTAACAGCCCTCTATAAGCCAACTTAAAGGGATTCTCATTAATTTTACACAAAGCGAAATTAAAAATATCAATAAGTATTTCCCAGAAGGCCTTATAGCACTCGACTTAGAGACCTCTGGACTCTCCCCTTTAGTTGACGAAATCATTGAAATTGCGGCTATTAAAGTCATCGGGAATAAAATCGAAACTTTCGAAACCCTTGTAAAACCTATAAATCCAATTCCAGAATTCACAACAAAAATCCATGGTATTACTGACGAGATGGTTAAGGACTCTCCTTCAATTGAAGAAGTCTTACCAAAATTTCTTGAGTTCTGTGGAACTCACACTCTCGTTGCCCATAATGCAAAATTTGATATAGGCTTTATCGTCTTTGCTATGCATCAACTTAAGATAGAATTACATAAAGCCAAAGTTTATTGCTCATGCAAACTTTCTCGTAAATACGTCAAAGGCAGTGAAAACCATAAACTAAGTTCATTGTGTAAACATTTTGATATTCCACTTGAAAATCACCATCGCGCACTAGACGATACAATCGCATGTCTGCGAGTTTTTGCCAAAACCCTTGATGGAGTAAAGTCCAATCGCCAGCTCAAAGAAGGTGAAATCTTAAATATTCAAGATTTCAGAAAGGCCAATATTGCAGAAGCCCCTGAAACAATCCAAAAACTTCAAGAGCATATTTCTAAACAAGAAATAATTGATATCAAATATAAGGGCGGATCTTATAAAGGCAAGTTTAGACCAATAAAACCTGTTGCCTTGCTTCCAATGCCAGCAGGAGATGTTCTCTACGCTCACTGCCTACTTACAGATATATACAAGTCTTTTGCCATTAAAAAGATTCAAGAAATCCGTGAGTATGTTGAAAATGACTCAAAGTAGTTATATAAAGGCGCAATGTTAGCAGGAAAATCTATCTCATATAAAATCCAATTTGTTGTGATCTTCGTTATTCACATCGCCTTACTCTATTGGATTTACTGGTTACTTCAAAATACAGGTGTTCTTTCAACTATAAGTGTTATGCTTCACTTTACGGGAATTGCACTTTACGGTGCCCTACTTATTCGTGGTTGTGCAGCTTGGGCCAAGTGGCATCATTTAAACGATATTAAGAAACACGAAGAAGCACAAAGAAATCAAGAAGATCAAGATCAAAAATGAGAAAAGGACTGCGAAGCACAGATGAAATCAATGCTCGCTTTGGTTTAAATTTAGGGCCTTCTCGTTACGAAGTCTTTATCCCCGACCACATCAATGAAATCATTCAGAAAGAAGGCTTAGACGGAATTCATGCCAAACAATTCCTTCCTTCAGCTTTTGAGTCTTCGGATATGGGACTTGAAGATCCAATTGGCGACCAAGAAAAATACGTTGCCCCACAACTCATTCACCGCTACGATAATCGCGTTCTCTTTACACCGACAACGATATGTCCAGTTATCTGTCGCTACTGTTTTAGAAAGAACGAACTAAGCGACAAGCATGAAATCTTTAAGGCCGACTTTGAGAAAGTTATTGCATATTTAAAGTCCCATTCAGAAATTAATGAAATCATTTTTTCAGGTGGTGACCCATTCATGCTTTCTGCTTCAAAGATTGATTTCTACCTAAATCAATTTAGTAAAATTGAGCATATTAAATTCATACGCTTTCATACGAGAACTCCGGCCTCGCTTCCAAATTATATTGGTAATGAAGTAATCGAAGTTCTTAACAACTACAGGCAAGATTTTAACGATATCAATATTGTTATTCACATAAATCACACAGATGAAATAACAAAAGATGTACGTAATTGCATAGCAAGGCTTGGAAGTAGCTTTTCACTACTTTCACAATCCGTGCTTTTAAAAGGTGTGAACGATAATGTTGATGATTTAGTGAAGCTTATCTACACATTACATGAATTAGGAGTAAGACCTTACTACCTCCATCATCCAGATCAAACCAAAGGTGCCATGCACTTTTATCTCTCTCAAGATAAGGGCCGTGAAATTTATCGCAAACTTCGTCGCCAAGTTCCGGGTTGGCTTCTCCCCCAATATATTCTGGACTCTCCGGATGGCTCTGGAAAAAGAAATCTATAGTGGTACGCGGACACTTTTCGCAATTTAAATCACTTAGACATAACTTGCCATCAACCCATTTCGACTTATTCATTAGTTAGTGAGCTAGCCCTTATAAGAAGGTGCATAATTCATCGAAAACGAATAAAAAATGCCCGAAAAGTTGAGACTTTTTAAGTAAAGAATTGCTAAAGCTTTAATAAGTCGAAAAGTGTCCGCGTACCTGATAAGGTTCTTTGATGGTAAAACTAAAAAGAACTCTCAATACATTTCAAGTTTCTTTGTATGGTATTGGTACAATCTTAGGAGCAGGAATTTATTCACTTATTGGAAAAATATCTGCAACCTCAGGAGTTCTGGCCCCTGTCTCTTTTATGCTCTCAGCACTCATTGCTTCTTTAACGGCAATATCATACTCACAACTAGTAAAGCTCCATCCCAAAAGTGCCGGAGAAGCAGAATATGTCTATCAAGGATTTAAAAACATAGGCCTGTCAAACCTCGTCGGCTGGTTAGTGGCCTTTACTGGCGTTATTAGTGCATCGACTTTAACGAAGGCGTTTATTGGTTACTTCAAAGTACTTATAGACATACCAAATTCTCTCATAGCCACCCTTGTCATTCTAGTTATCACCCTTCTCGCTATCAAAGGAATTAAGGAATCAATTAATCTTATTATCATCTTCACTCTTATTGAAGTAACTGGCCTTATTTTAGTTTGCTTAGTGGCGTGGCCAGAACTAGTTGAAAGTAACTTCATGATTCCAAAAATGTTAGAAAATATTTCTTGGGATAAATCTCAATCAATCCTTGCTGGAGCTTTCATTGCCTTCTATGCCTTTATTGGATTTGAAGATATGGTAAATCTTGCAGAAGAAACGACTGTTGCTAGAGTCACTATTAGTCGCTCCATTTATATTGCTTTAATCACTTCGACTATTCTCTACATTCTAGTGGCGATTGTCGCAATCTCAAGTATTCCCTTAAATAAATTAAATACTAGTCCTGCTCCCATCAAAGATATGTATGTACATCATGGAGGCGATCCCTTTGTTATTGGCCTGATAGGATCTTTTGCGATATTCAACGGAATAATGGCCCAAGTAATTATGGGATCACGAATACTCTATGGACTTAGGCACCCTTTTAAGTGGATGAGCTTTTTATCTGTAGTGAATAAAAAAACAAAAACACCTATCAACGCAACTATTGTTATAGCTGTTGTCATCACCATACTTATAAGCTTTTTTGAATTAAAATCATTGGCCATGGCCACAAGCTTTATTATTCTTATTATCTTCACCTTGGTAAACACGTCGCTTGTTTTAATTAGAATAAAGAATAGACAGATCAAAGTTAAATATCTTTGGACGCCTATATTGGCCGTCATAGTAAATATATTATTTCTTATTATTTGATTGTAAAATTAAGTATTTAAAATTTTTCTTAGATTTTTTAATCCATAAGTATTGACAACTTTTTCTCTCAGCAATATATTCCTTTTCACTCAAGTAAGCGCGTGTAACTCAGTTGGTAGAGTGTCACCTTGCCATGGTGGATGTCGCAAGTTCGAATCTTGTCACGCGCTCCATTCTTTTAATAAATAAGATATTTCCATTTTTAAACGATACACCGGCGCTAACGCTTGGTTAATCTTGCTGAACACTTGCGTGTTCAGTATCACGCGCTCCATTCTTTTAATAAATAAGATATTTCCATTTTTAGACGATACACCGGCGCTAATCTGAACAATAATCGCAAATTAATCAAAACCTTTCTTTAAAAATAATTAAATCATATCTGCAAATAACTCCTCTTATAATCATCTTGAGATGAAGAGTTTAAAAGGAGAAAAAATGGCAATCAAAGATATGATTCAAAAGAACACTGTCATCATAAATTCAAATGCGACACTAAAAGACGCTGCTAAACAGATGTATGAGAAGCATGTCGGTGCTATCGTTGTCGTGGATAATGTTACAGGAAAGAAGAACACTCCTATTGGAATTTTAACCGATCGAGATATAGCTATTTCATTTGGTAAAAAAGGTAAAATTGAACCAAATTCTAAAGTAAGTGAAATTATGACTAAAAATGTTGTTCTATGTACACCCAATGATAGCGTGGTGGACACAATAAAAAAGATGCAAGCAAATGGTATTAAACGTCTTCCGGTTGTTAATGGAAGGGATCAGATCATAGGAATTATCTCCTCTGATGATATTATTCAAACCATTGGAAATGAGCTCTATGACTTATCTAAAATTGTTAATTTAGAAATAGAAAAAGAATCGGCCATTCAATGTCCAATAGGTGAAAAAAGACAAGTAAAAGTTGCATAAGAGGAAGCCAATATGTTTAAGAGTAGAAATGAGGCAGGAAAACTGCTTGCTGAAGAGTTTAAAGATAAGATACTCGATGATGGCAATAAAGTAGTCATTGCACTCCCAAGAGGAGGTGTTCCAGTAGCATACGAAATTGCAAAAAGGTTCGTACTCCCTCTTGATATTATATGTGTCAAGAAAATCACCGCTCCAAAAAATCAAGATCTGGCGATCGGTGCAGTAACCGAGTCAGGGGAAATTTATTACAATAAAGAGCTAGTGAGCCATTTTGGACTTAATGAACTACAACTGCGGCGATTAACAAATGAAAAAAAACAAGAGGCAATACAGCAAGCAAAACTCTTAAGAAAGAAGAATTCACCAATCGATCTTTCTGGCCGTGATATTCTCATTGTGGATGATGGTATTGCAACGGGTGCGAAAGTCAAAGCAGCGATAAAACTAATCAAGCAACATAAACCAAATCAAATACAAGTTCTCACTCCTGTTTGTTCTAGAGAAGCGTGGAGTGATATCACTAATACTGTTGATGATTTGCTAGTACTTGAGACACCTCATAACTTCTTATCTGTAGCAGAATTTTACTTAGATTTTCCACAGGTCAGTAACACACAAGCTCAAGAATTCTTAGAGGAGATCTATTTCTTAACTAAAGATGAACGTAAATACGAGCAAATTCAGAAATTTGAATGTGAGGACGAACCAGTTAGAAAAGTCAGGAAATAATCTTCCTGACTTTCAATATTAAAGTATTAATTATTCATCGTCTGCAAGATATTCAGTTCCAAGGTGAGCAAAACTCGTCCATGGGAAGATATCTGAAGCGACTTCTTTGACACTCTCGTTAATACTTTCTGTATCTTCAATAAGTATTTGAGTATTCTTTAACTCAAAGAATGAATTCTCCACTTGCTTTGAAACGATACCAAAAACCGATAAGCTTTTCTTTCTAGATGATGTTTTTGAATTAACAGCTGCAAAGTGAGTCTTGAAATCGCAAATATAGACAGCATTATTCACAACTGTAGTCATTTGAGAAAAAACCTCAACATTTGGAACAGACTTAAACTCTTCACTAATCATCTCAAGGAAGTTTCCGTTACCTTCAAAAAATAAGAATGTTGGAGGCTGATTCCCTCTTAATTCATCAAGTGTTGCGACAATTTTCTTCTTATCACTAAAGTTACCGACAAAAAAGCGCGCCTTCGTATCTGGCGATTTAATATCGAAGCTCTTCTGAAACGAACGGTCAATTCGTGTCAATACTGTTCCTGAGTTCAGGAATGACATTTTAATTTTATTCTTAATTTCTTCCGCTCGTTCCGAAAGATTGTTTAAAGCGGGCTTTTCAACAAAATCACATGCACCATTATTTAGAGTTTCTTGAGCATAGCGTGTATCTTCTCGACTAGCACTAGAAACAACAATGACGTTAGGATGCCCCATGCGATAGTTCTTTTTAAGATATTCAACACCATCCATCTCAGGCATATGAATATCAAGAGTCATTGCATCGACCTTGTTAGTTTTAAGAAACTCCTGTGCCTCAACTCCATTAGCAGCTGTACCAACAACCTCAAAATCCTCATCCTTCTCAAAGATCTTTGTTAGTAGTTTCACAACAGAAGAACTGTCGTCTACAACTAGCATACGAATAGGCTTAGGGATAGATGAAAGCAATGACTTAGGTCTCGAAGTCGTTCTTGTAATTGGTGTGCTACCATCGTTAACAAGACTAAGAGTTCTCTCAGTTTTAACTGGTGCTGATGGGTCAAGACTATAAACACTTGGTGCCAATGTTTGAACTTTTAAGCTAGTGCCTTTAAGAGACTCGCTAATCCCCGTGACAAATAAAGCATCCTTATGAAGATACTTCTTAAAATTAACTACGATATTTTCAATTGATTTCTGATCAAAATAGATAAAAACGTTACGACAAAAAATAATATCAAACTTTTTACTACCTAAGAACTTCTCAGGAGAAAGTAGGTTCATAACACCAAATTGACAATTATCTTTAATGTTAGCATTTACCTTTGCAAACTTCGAAATCTCACCAGAGCCACGCATCCAATTTCCAGTTAGGTAAACAGTTGGAATTGATTTAATTTCACGATAGCGATAAACACCATTCTTAGCGATCTTTACACTTTCTGGGTCAATGTCAGTTCCGATAATTTCAAAACGCATACCTGGGTAGTTTTTTAAATGATGATTAAAGAACATTCCAAGTGAATACACTTCTTGTCCACGGCTACAAGCGGCCGAAAGAATTCGAATTGTTGAGTCTCCACGCTTCTTAGCATTTGCAACAATACTATCAATATTTTTCAAGAGATATTCAAAGTGCGAGAACTCTCTAAAAAAGTAAGTATGGTGAGTCGTTAGCATCGAAATGAGATGAGACGATTCCTTATTATAATTCTTTGTAAGATAACTATAGTAATCTTCCGGAGTCGAACAACCTAAGGTCATCATTCTCTTTTTAAGACGACTTGTTACCATCGACTGTTGTGCTGGCCCTAAAATATTTCCACTTTCTTTTGAAACAATTTCTGACACATAATTAGCAAGACTGATAATATCCCACTCAATACCTTTTTTAAAAGCTTCGCTCACATAGTTCTCCGAATTATAAAAAATCCCCATAGATGAAAAATCTATATCTCTACCTATCGACAACTATTTCAATTTCTTAACAGTAATTTCAAATAGTTAAATTATAAAATACAATCGGAACAAAATTTATATCAATCTCGAAGTAAGGTATTGAAAACTCATTTTCGAATTTAAATTAATCTGTCAGATGTCATAATTTCGACCCCTTCCTTCCCCTCAATAGCGGCCTGTAGCATGGCACTTGCAATTGATGAAGCGGGGTTAATACGTAACTTTTTTGGTAAGACATAGTGTAGTGATTTTAAAACTATTTTCCCAAGAATCTCACCAAGACGAAACTCCGCTCTCTCCCCACCAATGAGTCCTGGCCTTATGAAATAGAGCGATCTGAACTTTAATTCTTTTAAGGCATTTTCTATTCTACCTTTAACTTGATTATAGAAAATCCTTGAACTCTCATCTGCACCCATTGCTGAATTTAAAACAAATATTTCAACACCGGCCTCTTTTGCACATTTTGCAAATGCGAGAGGGTATTCAAAATCGACTTTTGAAAAAGCATCCCTACTCCCGGCCACTTTAATGGTTGTCCCTAGAGCACAAATAACGGCATCGACATTCCATTCTTTAAGCATAGCTTTCGTTATATGATCAAAGTCGATAATAGGTGCACTTAGTTTAGTGTGTGAACTAATTTCACGACGTACGGGTGCAACGACAAAATCAACACTTTGATTCTCTAATGCTTGTTTTAATATTTGGCCGCCAACCAGTCCTGTTGCACCTAAAAGAAGTATTCTCATAAACTATCCTTAGCAGCATTTCGTTTACATATTCACGACAATAAAGTTTAATTTATATAAATAAAATTAGACTTAAACATAGCGAGACATTAATGCAAAGATTTGCACTTTTTATTGCCTTTATATTATCAACATCTTTTCACACATTGGCCCAACATAATTGGGCAAATACTCAAAGTCCTCCGCAAAGCTGGTCATCAGTAGAAAATGATTTTGTTCAGGTTATATATCCTACAGGCTTCAAGAATAATGCGATTTATATGGCAAACCTTATGGAGCACTATTCAAAATACGTTGGACTCTCGTATGGCCTACAAAAGCCAAAACAAGTTAGTTTAATTTATCGGCCTCAGATGGGTAATCCAAATGGTTTCGTTACTCTTACGCCAAGAAGAACAGAGTGGTTCGATTCGACGAACTTCTTTGCTCACGTGAGTACTGTTGAATGGCACGAAAATTTATCAATTCATGAATATCGCCACATAATCCAACAAGATATCTTCAATAAGAAAACGGTTAAAGCTTTTGATGTACTAATGGGTGATTCCGGACAATCGATTCTAAATTTTCTTGCAAGTAAGCCATGGTTTATGGAAGGAGATGCTATATATGCTGAAACAAAATACACACAATCAGGCCGTGGACGCTCTTCTCGTTTTATGGCAAGGCTTAAGGCAGTCCTACTAAAAGGTGAAACTCCAACATACGATCAATTTGTAAATGGTACATATAATGACAAACTCGTTAATTGGTATATTTATGGATATGTACTCATCTCTCATGGTTACAAAAAATATGGTGATAATTTCTGGAACATTGTTATGGACAATATGACAGCAAGGCCATATCCAAATGGTATTGTTGGTGCAATTGAAAATGCTTCTGGTGTCGACTTTTACGACTTCTACTACGAAGCGTTTGAAGAACTTAGAAAGAAGTGGAAAAAAGATAGCTTCCCAGAATTAAAAGCAACAGAATTTAAGATTAAGACGAACCAATTTAAAAATGGTGATGATTTATATTACTTAGAATATGACCTTAATAACTTCTATCGTTTAATTAGAGAATCCAATGGGGAAAAAGAAGTTCTTACAGATATTCCCTACAGTGAAGATTTAACACGACTTGATTATAGTAAGAGTCATGCTATTCAGTCGCACTTCTTACCACATTGGCGCTACGGATTTAAAAGCTATTCTGATTTAAGTCTTATCGATTTAAAAGATGGAAGCAAAAAATATATCACTTCTGGACATCGATTATACAATCCTCATTTTAATAAAGCTGGAGACAAAATCATTGCGATTAATTTTGACTCAAAAAATAAGTGGCTTGTCCAAGAGATGGACCTTGCGGGAAATATGCTACGTCACATTAAAAATGAAAAGTATAAATTTCTTGAAGCAGTGGCCATTAACAGAAATGAAGTTATCGCTCTAGTGACAATCGACACAGGTGGAAAAGGAATTGTAAAAGCAAATTTTGAAACACAACAAGTAACAACTTTAATACCTATCAGTTTTAACAATCTATACTGGCTACAAACAGATTTCAAAAGCAATATTTTATTTGAAGGGCAACACAACGGTGCGGTAGAAGTTTTCAAATTTAATTTTGAAACCAAATCATTAGCGAAGTGTACAACTTCTAAAATCGCGGCCTATACACCGACAATGACAAATGGTGAAATTCTCTTCTCTGAACAAACGATCAATGGGAAAAGAATTAGTAAAGTGACAACAGATAATTGTCTGTCCATTCCTATTTCATACCTTACAGATCCTGATAAATACTACTCTAAGGATAGTCCTAGTGACCGTTTAAATAATTTTGAAAGAATTGATTTTAAAGATCGAAAAGAAGTCGCAACTAAGAATTATGAGCAATACAAAGAAAAAGATTACTCAGGATTTGACTGGAGGGCATTAACGCCTCACTCATGGAGCTTCTTTGTTGGACAAGGTTATGGCCTATCTCTATGGGCAGATAATTATCTAAGAGACTTTGGCTGGAATGTTAACCTTGGGTATGAAGCAGCTGAGAACACATCTTATTCTTCACTACAAATTGACTTTAAGAGATACTGGCCAATTTTTAGCCTTATCGCTGATTTAAGAGAGAGAGAAGTGAGCCGTCTTGGAACAGATAATGATAACTATGGTTGGGATGAAAATACAGTAGGAGTTCAAGCACAGCTTCCATTTGTTTCTCGCCATAACTTATACAATCTGAATATTACATTAGGTTACAGTGCTGAATACGTGCAAACAAAGGACTACAACTCAAATGACATTGATATTAATGGTGAAGCCGATTTAATTCGTCAAACGACAACGTTGAATATCGATCTTTACAAAGACTTTACTGCAAGATCAATTATTTCCCCATGGAGCTTTTCACTACTTGGTATGTATCAAGATGCAGACACTAATGATACAACAGGTGTCGTTGGAGATTATCGATGGTTTGGTGACATCGCATTAACAACGCCAGGTCTATTTAGAAACAATGGATTTAAATTCTCTATTACAGGAGAAAAGTACGGAGAAGGAACAAGTTATCGCTTCCAGCCGACATCACAAGAGATTATGGGATATGTATTTTCTCGTGGGTATGATTATTTTGCTACCAATAGATATATTAAAACAAGTTCAAATTACCTATTCCCTCTCTTCTATCCAGATTACAATATTGCATCTCTAATTTACTTTAAGCGTATCTATATGAATCTCTTTTATGACAATACGAAAGTCTATGCAATTTCAGCTGACAATGGATTTCATATAAGTAGTTATGGGGCAGAGATTGTCTTTAATACATCTATCTTCAGGTCAATCCCTGTAGATTTTGGTTATCGTTTTGTCAGAACACATGAAACTGAAGAAAATATAAATGAAGTTTTCTTGGGAATTGGACTTACATTCTAAAATAAAAAGGCCCTCTTTCGAGGGCCTATTTTCTATCGTTCTTCTAATTTGTGATCTAGTTTTAATTTCTTACGTACACTCTTTTTAATACTTGATTCAACAAGTGCGCCCATCGAAACCATTAGCTGTCTTACAACATATGGTGGCATAGCCTGTAATTCATCGATCGACTCTTTTGCTTTTTCATACTCAGTACTTGTCACAACAAGAGAAGAATCATACGGAATATAATTAAAGATTAACTCTTCAATTTTTTCTACACGAGTTGATGATTTCGGGTGACTCGAAGTAATTGCTTGGAAGAAAGTCTCATCATAATCAGGAACTGATGAGAAGTACTTACCAAGTCCATAAGGAGAATATCCTGCTTTATAAGCATACTGAACACCTAGCTTATCGGCTTCAAGTTCTTGAATACGGCTAAACCCCATAAGCGGAATATCTTCTAACTTATCATAAACATAGTAAGTTGCTGCACCACCAAGAATTCCAAAGTTTGCCCAAACAAATCCTGCACCAACAAACTTAGTAGCAATTGACTTTAGATTTCTAGTAACAGACTCAGTACCGTGTCTTTCAGTTACGTGTGCCCATTCGTGTCCTAAAACACCTGCAAGCTCTGCTTCAGTTTCTAGAGAGTCAATTAAACCTCTAAAGACAAAAACATATCCACCAGGTAGAGCAAATGCATTTTCAATTGGTGCATTAATAAAGAAAACCTTTGGCTCAACATCTGGCATATCAGATGATTTCGCGATTTTTGAAATCATTGTTTTTAAGTACTCGGCCATTTCACCATCTTGATAAATATAGCGTGAGAAGTTATTTACAATTTCGTAGGCAGCGTCCTTCCCAAACTGCGAATCAGTTGCAAATTTAAAGAAGTTTCGTCCAAAACCATTGTGTAGACGACCTTCTTCGCCAATACGATTATAGTTATTGTACTTTCCTACTACTTTACAAGATGCAAGACTTTTGAATTTCGACATATCAACTACAAGTTCATCACCATTCACTTTGAAATCAACTGTGTTAGTACAATTTGTTAGCTTAAGCTTATCACCTTGAAGCTTTACAGTTCCTGCTTTTCTTAGATCAACACTTCCCTCTTCAGAGTCGTAATTACGTACTTCAAATTCCATATTAATTTCAGTTGCTGAAAGTTTATTAAGCTCTGGGCCATGATTATAATCTAGCTTTAACTTTAACTTTCTTGGATACATTGGTTTAACTTCAAATGATTCTTCCGCTGATCCAGATAGATTTAGCTCTTGGCCGTTGATTTTCATTTCACCAGAAAGAGACTCACCTTCTAGAGCATGGATAAATTTTATCTTCGATATTTTTTCAGTATTACATGACACAAGTAATGCAAGTGTCATTAACGTCGCAATATTGACCATTCTTTTCATAAGCTTCTCCCATTTTTGTAATATTCATTACTACCAACGAAATCCTTAATTTGTCATAGAGTGTGTAATAATGAACACAAAACATAGGCCATGTCATAATCGATGTGGAAAACTTGTCTCCCTAGTGCCCTAACCCCCTATAAAATGGTACAATACAGAAGTTAATAAGAGGATTAGTATGATTAAGATTTCAACTATAAGTATCTGTAAACTGGTAATAATATTAATACTTCCTTCAATTGCTTTTGCCTCGAACGCAAGTGACTTCATCTCCACGATGAAGAAACACGTCGGTGAATACAATACCCTTGTAAAGAACTCTGACTTTTGTGATGCCTCAGAAATTCAATTTGTTGATGAAAAGTCACCTATGAAAGGTCTAAGAATTGGTCATCGAATTTTTATCGGACCCCTTACTGATAAGAACAAAAGTGAAAAGTCAGATTGTACATACACTTCAACATTCACTTATACGAAGACAAAAGTAGTACAAATTAGTGAGGTTAAGAACTGTATGCCTTCCACTAAGCAGAAAGATTCGTTGAGCACTCAAACTCTAGAAATAAAGAGTGATATGATCAACTATGAATCAAAAGAGAGTGGTATCAAGTGTTCCTATATTAAAGTTCAAAAAAATAAGGAGGCAAAGTAATGAAGTCTCTTATTCTTTTTTTGATTCTATTTTTTAATTTTAACTCTTATAGTAACGATCTCGAATCAAGAGAGGCAGATTTCTTGAAAGAACTCAATAATGTAATCAATAGTTTCACGAATCCTCCCGATGGAGATTGCCATAATTGCCAGGTCGAAGATAATACAATATCTCAAGGAGACCCTCTCCCTACTGAGCACCGTAGAGATGGTAAGTACTTTAACAAAGACTGCCAGATGTTCATTAATGAAGATGGTAATGAAGGTGTTTGGGGACAAATGATTACAAATTATATCGATAACGAAGCAGGTGCTGCTGATGTATTTCTACATAATGAAATCAAGGGAATGACAGCAAGACCATATACGTGTCCAAATTGGTATAATCTTAATAATGAACAAAGAAAGAGGTTTTGGGTTTGGATGTTTGCTTCCATCGCTCAAGTTGAATCTTCATGTGACCCAACAAAAGTAAATACCGGTCGTGTACCAGACCCTACAGATCGCCCTACTGGCCTCTTTCAGTTAAATCGCAAAAAAGATGCACGTTATTGGCGAGGTAAAAATTGTCAATTTGCTAATGGGTATAAGTCGACAATTGAACCAATTAACCAAGTTCGCTGCAGTATGGATATCATGTACAATATCCTCCTTGGTAAAAAAGGTATGTATAAAGCGAATGGTAAAATATTTCCAACGAACTCTTATTGGGAAAAATTAAGACCTAATCATAGCCAGACAGGTGGGCCAATTGGAGAACTTGCACGTATGTATCCACCATGTAATGCAACCCCTTAATAACTGGAGGGTAAGCCCAATAAAATTGGCACCTCCGGCACTTAAATTGGAAAATTTATCCACTTAACTACCTAAATTTCTCTTCTTTAATGTTTCATAATAATATGTCGATATGCCACTGTAAACACAGGGGAACTTTGTTGTACGTAAGTAGAATCTTGATATTTATTTTAGCGTTTAGTTTAAGCTTCTTATCCTTAAACCTACACGCTTCGACAAGTAAGCTCGGTTATTCGGGACGTCTTGTGCAAAGTAATGGAACTCCTATTACAGGAACTCCTAATCTTCAATTTGATCTCTTCTATTCAAATGATCTTTCTACAGTTGTTGCAACTCAAACAATTAATAGTGTTCCACTCTCTAATGGAATTTATACCGTTGAATTAGATTTTGCCGGTATTGCAACAGTCATTAATACTATTCCTGTAGGAGAGACCTTAGTTATTCGTGTGACAGATACGACGAACTCAATCGTTTTTGATTATCAAAATATCTTAGCGAATCCAATTTCAGTTTATGCAAATCACGCAGCTCTTGCAGAGGCCATTGTAAACGATGCAGTGACTCCTGACAGTGTTGATTTCAATGGAGCCTGTGCTCCAGGACAAGTTGTTTCTGTAAATGCATCAAATGAATTTGAATGTGTGAATCAAACGGCGGCGGTTGCTGTTGATACGACTCTAGTTGATAATGCGGGAGTTATTGGTCAAGCAAATATTGGGTCTGCCGGAACTTACACATCGGTAACAGTTGATAACTTCGGACGTGTAACCAGCGGTTCAAGTCCAGAAATTGATTCAAGTGGAATCCAAGATGGGTCAATTATGGATGCGGATATTAACGCAGCAGCAGCTATTAGTTGGTCAAAGATTAATGCGCCAACAATTGATAAAACTTATGTCGGACTTGGAAATGTTGCCAATGTAGCACAAATTCCGGCAAGTGACCTTGATAACTCGGGAACTTTAGATTCAGCAACTCAAGTTCCAAGTGAGCTTGCAGTAAAAGGCTACGTCGATACGACTGCGCAAGCGATGGCCGATGCAAAAGTTATAAATTCGATGGCAGGAACAGAAACAGATACTGCACCTTCTGTTGATTCAGTAAAAAATTATGTAACAGCTCAAACAGGTGCTATTACTTCATCTCAGTGGGCAACAAGTGGTAGCGACATTCATTATTCAACAGGTAAAGTTGGTATCAATATTAACGCTCCAACATCGCAACTTCATATCAAAGAAGTTGATGATACTTGGGCGAGCTCATTTAGAATGGACCGTTCATGGGATAGTACAACTGATTACTTTCAAATGATGTATGACTATCAAGGGCTAAAGATTAGAACAATGGCCAATGATGCTGATGAAGCACATATTATTTTTAGGCCACTAAATTCTGAGGCCATGAGAATAACTGAATCTGGAAATGTTGGTATTGGAATAGATACACCGACAGAAAAACTTGATGTAGCTGGAAAGGTAAAAGCAACTGAGCTATGTATCGGTGTTGACTGTCGCGCGGCATGGCCTACAGGAAACGCAGGAACAGTAACAGCAGTGACTGGTGGTACAGGACTTACTGGTGGTACAATTACTTCTTCGGGAACTCTTGCAGTTGATGTCGGAACAACGAATGGCAAGATTGCTCAAGTAGGTGCTGGTGATAAATTAGCAGATTCAATTATTAACTATAATCCTGCCATTGATGTTGCCTTAACAGGGTTTACAACAGGTGCAGCTTCAAGTGTACTTGCGACAGATAGTGTCCTTCAAGCATTCCAAAAAGTTCAAGGACAACTTGACTCTCACGCATCGTCTCTTGCATCAATCTCAGCTTATGACACTGATGATATTTCAGAGGGCTCAACGAACCTTTATCACACTGATGCCAGAGCAAAAACTGCAGCAGTTGTGAACTCGACAGTAGGCAGTGAGACAGATCAGGCACCTTCAGTTGCTGCTATTAAATCATATGTTGATAATCGCGCAACACAATGGACAACAGCAGGAAGTGATATTCACTATCCGACAGGAAATATTGGAATTGGTGTAACAACACCATATTCGCTTCTTGATATTAACGGTGTAGATAAAACCGTAAGTCTTGCGGCAGGAAGAGATTTTCCTGCGATGCTACGTTTAAATTCGACAGATCCAGCGATCGGCGCTGAAAGTAATATTCTATTTACATCTAACTACTCAGGATCTTCAAAAGTTGCCAATGCATCGATTGCTTCGATTCAGGAAACAGATGGTGCCAATGCAGACTATGGACAAGCCTCCCTTGTTTTTAGAACAAGTGGTTCATTAATTGCAGATCTTAATAAAGAAAGAATGCGAATTAATGGTGCAGGTAATGTTGGGATTGGTGTTGCATCTCCAGGCCACAAGCTTACCGTAAATGGTGGTGCAAACTTTGCAACGGATTCAGGCACTCAACCATTCTATATTTCAAGAGCAGGTGCAACAACTGAAGCATTCTCACTAACTGTTGGAGATACAGCATCTTTCTTTGATCTAATTGAAGATAATGGTGAACCAGACTTTCAAGACATGAACTTCCGCCTAATCTATGAAGGTGGTGATACTCATACATACCTTAGAACATTTGCCACAGGCCCTAATGCTGGTGATGTTGATGTCTATCTTCAGTCTTCTGGTGGAAATGTTGCCATTGGAAATATCGCACCAACACAGAAGCTTACTATTGATGGTGGTATGAATGTCACAACAGGCAATGATATCTGTATTGACGGTGTAGGTTGTTTATCAGGTGTTGTTGCAGCAAGTGGAGAACAAAACACTGCTTCAAGTGCCGGTGGAACTTCTCTCTATAAGACAAAGACTGGAACTGACTTAGTATTCAAAGGCCTAACAGCTTCTAGTGATCTTACTCTAACGGCGAACACTGATGATGTGAATATAGCTGTTAATACTTCAAATGGTGCCAATGAGCTTTTAAGACTCGATGGAAGTGGACGTGTACCAGCATCAAATGTAATGAGCACACCTCTTACAGGATATTCAGTTGGAGCAAATTCTGTACTAGCTGCAACAGATACAATACTGGATGCTTACGGAAAACTACAGGCACAAATCAATGCGAACTACACAGCAATTACGGGTCTTGCAAATACTGATGACCTGGCCGAAGGTGCAACCAATTTATACTTTACGAATGGACGAGCTCAATCAGCAGCAGTTGTAAACTCGACAGCTGGAGCTCAAACGGTACAAGCTCCTTCAGTTAGTGCAATGAAAAGTTATGTAACAACTCAAATTGGTGGTATTAATCAATCTCAATGGACAACAACTGGAAGTAATATCTATTATAACTCTGGTAACGTAGGTATAGGAACGACCACACCACAAAGTCAACTACATGTAAGTGGAGCTCTTAATTCTTATATATACCTAGAAGATCGCTCCGGTGGTGCCGATAATAAGATATGGTCATTCAACAATAATGACGGCTATCTATACCTTGGCCAAAGAAATGATGATGCCTCATATAAAAATACTCATATGACAATTACACCAACTGGAAATGTTGGAATCGGAACTATTACCCCGAGTGAAAAACTAGAAATTTATAATGGTAATCTTTTAATGAAAGATATTACTAATGGAGGATCTAAGTCCATTACTTTTGTAGAGGCCGGTTCTGCTAATACTTCTGACTTTAGCATCACCTATGATGGAACTGGAAGCGGTGATACTAATGCTTTAAATATTACGACACAATACAGTGGTGGAACAATCATGCGAATGATGGCCGGAGGAAATATAGGAGTAGGAACTTCTACTCCAACAGAAAAGCTTCATGTAGCGGGGAATGTTCTCGCAGCAGCTTACCTCTACACTTCAGATGAGAGATTCAAAGAAAACGTGGAAACGATTATTGATCCACTTCACAAGGTAAACTCTCTACGTGGGGTAACTTTTGATTGGAAAACAGAAGAATTTCCAGAGAGAAATTTTCCAAAAGAAAAGACTGTAGGTTTTATCGCCCAGGAAGTTGAAAAAGTTCAACCAGAATTAGTAAAGACAGGACAAGATGGCTATAAATCTGTTCAGTACGGAAATATCACGGCGCTTTTAGTAGAAGCAGTAAAATCAATTTCAAATAAGATTGATAAGCTCTTTAATAATGATGAAGAAGTTAAAAGAGAGATTGCTTCACTTAAAGAAGAAAACGAGCAACTTAAAGCAGATATGCAAGAGATGCGCAAAGCAATTAAAGAGTTACAAAAAGCAAATAAGAAATGAACATTCAAATAGGTTTTCTATTTACTCTACTCTTCTCGCAAGCTGTTCTTGCGATCAATACTGTTGATACTGGTTTCAAACTAGCAACCAATGAACTTAAAACAATAGTGGCCCATAATACTTGCAAGAAAGTATGGAATACATCAACAACAAATGAACATTTTGTTGCAACGAAGACTAATCCAGAATGGATGAATTTCTATGCCAATGCACCATCTGATATTGTCGTTCGTGACTGTCAAGTTTCATGCTCGACATTAAATAAAACAGGAACATATCCAAGTGGTCTTTACACAATTGACATCGATGGAGCAGGACCGCTAGCGGCCTTAAGCGTTTATTGCGATATGGATAATAATGGTGGTGGCTGGACGAGAATCTATAAGCATAATGTCGCCGGTGGATTCTTTCCTACGACTAATTCGGCTCTACTCTATAATCAAGCAGCACCGACTGGTAACCTCTATTCCATCATTCAGTATATTGATGAGTTTGAAAATCTTAATCGTTTTACTTTTTGGATTAACTACCCTAACGAAGGTAAAAAAAATATTTGGTCACAATTTACAAATCCAATTTACGACACTCCTGTTCGTGGTTATCGAGAAATTGATATTGAAATGAATAGTCAAAGATGGGGTGGCCTAGAGCTTGGAAATAATAGTTTTGGCTACTCAAATAGTGATCAATCTCTTATTGATGGTTCAGTTAACCACTCAAATTGGTACTTTGCCATTGGTTCAGATGCTGCTTATAAAACGGGAATTCCTTCAGATCACAATAATAATGTTGGGACACAATTAGCAGAGCTCTATCTCCACGATGAAGGGATGAGACCAATGTCATGTCAACATATCTTAGAGCTAGGAGAATCCAAGGGTTCAGGAGTTTATACGATCTATCCAGATCAAGTTACTGCCACACAAGTTTATTGTGAAATGGATATCGACAATGGTGGTTGGACTCTCTTCTATGCCAATGCAGCAGATCCTGCAATGACGACGAAGAAGTCATATAACATAATGAAAAATGAATTTGCTGGCATCAATATCAATAGTACAAATTATGCGGATATTAATACAATTGGGATGCATAATTTCTTTGATTTCTCGGCAACGCAAATGATGGCACGAGATATCGGCAACTGGGGAGCAACTGACTACTCGACTGTTGAATTCTTTAACCCAGAAGATTTTAACCTTGTTGTTGATATTAAGGCAGGACCAAGTAGGACGACACCAGGAGATTGTGACATTATGACAGGTGGCTCACAATTTCACTTTAGAAATAGCAATGGAACAAGTTACTACTTAGATAGTCAAACTAACTGGGCAGGAGTTGGTTTTGGATGGGGAGACTGTCTTCCCGCATACAATCAAACAGGAACATCTGACGTACACGATCAGCCACGTCACTATATTTATCATACAAATGGAAGCGACGACCTTTCACGTGTTCGTGGAGTTGGTGGTTTCAACACAGGACAAGCTACTGTCAAGGCACGTTACTTTTTAAGAGAAAAATATAATCGTCCAAAGAACTGTATGGATATTCTTTTAAGTGGTAAATCACGAGGGAATGGTTCTTATACGATTTATCCAGAAGGAACGGCCGTTACAGTTGACTGTGATATGACGACAGAAGGCGGTGGCTGGACAAAAGTATGGCATGGCTACCCGACCCACGCTGTTCGAGGTGATACTTCTGCGGAAGTATACTCGAAATCAAACTCGATTGCCTTCAATCAAATGCGCATCGAAAGTGTAAACACTGGATTTAGCATTACAGATAACACTTGGGAGACGGCTTACCTCGATAAGACAATTCCAGACTATTTTCAACAAGTCGTTTCCCAAGCAGATGCGACAAGCCCTCAAGTAAAATTTGCAGATATGGATGGTACAGAAGATGTAGAACTTGTTGGGAAGTATTTCTTCCATGGCTACGGGAATAACTGGCGTGTCTTCTATTCATGCGTCAATGTGGATCCAAATATTACAGACCGAATCTTCATTGGTGGAGGTTACGGTAAGAGATGTACTCCTAGAGACTCAATGGTACGAAGTGATATCACGACTTGTACATCTTCTGATAACAACTACTGTACAAATGCTTATAATAGTACCGAAGTTGAATCAGGTCTTGGTCTTACTCTTAAACAATATCAAGAAACACGTGTTTGGGTACGTTCACTTCCTTCAATGAAGTCATGTCGAGAGATTCTTGATCGTGGTTATTCAAGTGGAACAGGGATTTATATAATTGATCCAGATAGTCCCGTTGGAGAAACTCCTCCTTTTCCAACAGTATGTGATATGGGGACTCAAGGAGGTGGTTGGACACTAGTATGGGGGAATACGAGAGAAGGAACAAATAAGCCAACGACAGGTATTACATATAGTGATTCAATAAATACAACTCCACGTTGTTCATATGATCGTTCATCATCAAATGATTTCACGGGAAAATGCTCTCCAATCGCCAGACCGGGAATGCCTGCAGCACAAACACTGAATTACTACCTAGAATATTTTAATTATTTCCTCGGTCTAAAACATTGGAATTCGATTTCTGGAAATAATGATTTTCAGCTCCTCTATTCCTGGTCACCTGATTATGAACAAACGATCTCGCAACAGGCAATCATGACAGTGAAAAATTTTGATCCTGCTGATAAGTATCGATTAAATATTGAATCTTATACTCAATTACTAGGAACAGTAGCTGCACCAATTGCTACAAGTCATAATGGAATGATGTGGTCTACTACAGACCAAGACAATGATACTCATACAGGGAATTGTGCGACATTTTATACTGATACACCCTTCTGGTATGCAAGCTGCTGGAGCGGTAAAATTCATGGAGGGGGAGAAGCATCTGAAGGTGGATACTTTAACGGTGCCTACTGGAGTGGATCCGCTAAGCAATGGGCAACAGATCCAGCAACAGCAATTGGTGCTGGAAATGGGTGGTTTATGATTCGTGAATCGAATTCATATGGAGAATACAAATCCTCTTGTAAGCAAATTCTTGAAGAGAATCCAAATGCTCCTTCAGGAAATTACACGATCAACTTCCAACCAGGACAAAACGCTCTGCGTACGGTTTACTGTGATATGACAACAGATGGCGGAGGCTGGACTCTTGTTGTTCGCTCAAGTGGAGTTACAGATCTTGATAACTCTATTATGGTGAGTGCAATTGCAGACAATCTCTTAACAGAGAGAACACTGCCTAATACTCAAGCATCAATAAACCCAGAGTACTTCTCACGGGCCAATGGAACAACTGATGCTATGTTTATCTCTCCATCTTACAATGGCGGTGCTCCGATTATTGAAAATGGCAATGGAACTTGGGATTACGACAAAGTGGATTGTACAGGAAACCTTCGCCATACAAGTAGAACAGAAGGATGCGCTGGTCAAAATGCCAATGATAATTATGATGGAGCCGATGCATATAATCTTACCATCAATGGTGGAAATGAAGGTGTTGTACCAGCATATGGAACAGAAGTGTGCTACTCAGGAAAAGGCGCCTGTAGCTTTGAATTCTATCTACGCTAATCTAATCAGCTAAGAGCTTTGCTAAAAAACAAGTTTTGCCATCAGAGTGCCTAACTCCTTTATAGGTGATATCGTGCTTAAACTCCCCTTCAACATTTCGAGCTCGGTAAATATCGATCTCATCCCCTAGGTGAGTTTCGGCCATGAAGTTAATTTCAAATTCATTAAGCGTTGCCGTTTTATGGAGTTCGATCGGAATCGAATCAAGAATCCACTGTGAATACTTCGTATTATTGACATGCATATTTAAATCAAGATCACTATTTCGTACTGTAATGGTATTAACTTTTTCAAAGTTATCCCTTACCTCAACTTTATGAGCAATATAATCTAAATGATAATCAGTGCGTGGATTAATTCTCTCCATTGAGAAGTCAGGCTTTTTCACCTTTCTTGTCACACCATCTAGGATCATCCATACAGTTGAGCAATCTCCAATTTTTTCACCATCAAGAAAGATTTCAAACTCGCGAAAGGCGTACATTCCTTCGGGAGGCCTCGACCAAGTTTGAATTTCAACGCTCTCATTCCATACAGGAAATTTTGTCATACGAAGTTTTTGTCTTACGAGAACCCAAAAGGATTGATCTCTTATCATATCTTCTAAACCAAAACCCATCACCTCTGCATGAACAGTAGCAATGTCCTGTAAATAACCAAGAATACCGAATAGGCCCAATTTCTTGTTGATATTCACACTATTGATACTAACCTGATACGTCTTTTTAAATACTTTATCTTTCATGCATCTATTAAAGCAAAAGCGTATTGGTTTTGGCCAGTGTCTAAAAGATGAACAGTATCTATGGCATTTTTGCATGGTTTTTGGCCTTTTTCTTGGCATAGCAGTTGCAACTAATAAATTGAATCAAATTCTTGGGAGGAATTTATGAAAGCTTGTTACAAAAAGCTGTTTATTATGAGTGCATTATTTCTATCGAGCACTTACGTGCAAAATGAAATGCTAGTTTCAGACAACTCATATCATAGTGGCCATTACCGCGAGATCGCTGGTGAAAAGCAAGTTTCTGTAACATCTTATCAAGTCCACCAAAAAGGTATTTTTGATCTTTGGTTCGATACAGCGAAACTCTTTGGCAAGGTTGAAAATATTGTAAAAATTGAAATTAAAGACGTCGATGAAAAGCTTGTCAAAGACTTCAAAGACTTATCAAAAAGATATGAGGACCTACAAGGTAAATCAGATACTCTCTCGCAAGAACTTGCAAAAAGTAGTGAGGAAATATCTAAGCTAAAATCGAAATTAGCAAATGTACAATCATCTGATCCTGTTGATGACAATATACGCCAAGAAAAAATTAAGGCACTCGAAGAATTAATCGAGCAAAGAACAGCCGAGCTAGATACGGCAAAAGAAGCAATTTCAAAATTTGATGAAACAAGAGAGAAGCTTCAAGAAATCAGTGAGAAGTTTTCAGCACTAGAATTAGAAAATGAAGAATTAAAGAAAGAAAATGCAATCTTAGTTTGTGAGCTGGAGAATGCAAAATCTAAGATTGACACTGATGAAATAAAGAAACTTCAAGATGAACTTGCAAAGATTACGGCAGAGCTTGAAGACTATAAGAATGATTCAACTGATATAGAAGAAAAGCAAGTTACCGCTGAAGCAGATAGTAAAGAAATAGATAAAGATAAATTGAAAGCAAAGAAGAAAGAAAAAGACGAGTCTGAAGACGACAAGCTCTCAGAGGCCGAACTTGCTCTCATTGAATATATCCGAGAGATGAAGGAGCAAGCAGAGTACCAACGCCAACAACAGCAAGAGGCCGTGGCCATGCAACAATTTGTTAGTATGCTTACCTCTCAATTTACGCAACCACAGGTGAATTCATACTTTGGTACATACGATGCCCTTAATCAGAGACAAGAGAGCTTTTCAAATATGGTTAGAGACTTTAGAGAGCAATCTTTTATGATGCAAGATTTGAATCGCCTTAATAATTGGAATTATAGTTATAACGATTATTACGGTACAAGTGCACCGATGCTGAGAGTAAGTGAATCAATGCCTTGGGGTAACTACTACGCTCCAGAACAATCAATTAAAGTGCAGAATTTTGATTACTCAAAACATGGCTATAACTGGGATAACAATATTCCAAACCAAAACTTTAATATGGGTATCAATACTGCAGACAGTAACCCTATTTTAAATAATTACACGACTGCTTTAGACGCTAATGATAGTGCTAACATAAAACTTTTTTAATACCCATCCCCCCTTCTAAATTTGATCAAAGGCCGAGTTAGACACTCGGCCTTTACTTTTTTCGGTAATTATTGCCGATTTTTCTAAACTTATTCACCTATCTTTCGAAGAGGTATGTACTACATCTAAAGGAATTAAGGTTAGAATGATGAAAGAAATTAATATGGAAGTTGCTAAAAAAAGAATTATTAAAAAGTGCCATGTTTGTGGCCATGTGCACGATACCGCAACCGAAGTACAAAAATGCCAAAGCTGCAAGAAATCATTCTTACCAACAAAATACTTTGATAAAGTCCACGCAAAAAACTCTTCTGACTTTAAGCTATTGTTTTCAGATGTTAACGAGCTGCACGAAGAAGATATTATTAAAGGTATTACCGTACTTTGGTAAGACTTTATTAATTCTCGATCAAGTTCCAACGTGATATCGTTCTCTAATGGAGAACACAACACAAGCAACTCAAAATTTTAATTTACACCCAGTCGTTCAAAGACTCTTTCAAAAAAGAGGAATGGGCGTTGAAGAGATTCAAGAATTTCTTTCTTGGGACCTGAAAGCATTACCTAACTTTGGTGAACTTATTGATATTGATATTGCCGCTGATGAGATCATCAAGGCCATTGATAATAATGAGAAGATTGCCATCTATGGAGACTACGATGTAGACGGAACGACGTCTTGTGCACTCTTCTACCAATTCTTTCAAAAGCTAAATTTAGAAGTTGATCTTATTCAACCTTCTCGCTTTGTCGAAGGCTATGGCCTTCATAATTGCTCAATTGATCGCGCTATTGAAGAAGGCATTGACCTTATGATTACGGTTGACTGTGGTATTTCAAATGTTGAAGCAGCAGCTTATGCAAAAGAGAAAGGCCTAAAGCTTATTATCACTGACCACCATAAGGATGGACGTGAAACAATGCCAGAAGCTGTAGCCGTAGTTAACCCTTCTCGCCGTGATGAGCCTGCTGATTCAGCAATGAAACCTCTTGCAGGTGTTGGTGTAGCTTTTGCTATTTGTGTGGAAATTAGAAAGAAGCTATTGGCCCGTGGACAAGAGATTCCGTCTGTTTACGATCTTCTTCAATACGTTGCTATTGGTACTATTTGTGACCTTGCTCCACTTTCTCCAATGAACTTAAAACTTGTTCGTCATGGGATGAGACTGATTAAGAATACTCAATACGAAGGAATTAAGGCCTTCTTTGATCCAACAGATCGTGGCAAAGATATTATTCCAAGTGAAAAACTGTCTTTTAATGTAGGACCCCTCATTAATTCAAAAGGTCGACTTGACCACCCTGAAGTTGCTCTAAAACTTTTAATATCAAAAGATTATAACGAAGCTCGTGAATACTATCATCAGCTAGTAAATTGCAATACTGAACGCAAGGCCATTCAAAGAGAAGTTTTTGAAGAGGCCAAGGAACAAGTTATTGATGAACTCAAAAGAAATGGTGAATTGGACATTGCAATTGTTTATGCCCCACACTTTCATGAGGGCGTTATTGGCATTGTTGCTTCAAAGCTTGTTGAAACTTTTAAAGTTCCTGCTATTGTATTTAGTAATGCTGAAGACGAAGGTGTAATTAAGGCGTCTGCTAGATCTGCAGGAGAGCTTGATATTTACAAGCTACTAGATGAGCACCGTGAGCTTTTCTTAAAGTTTGGTGGACACAAGGCTGCGGCCGGTCTTTCAATGCCAGTTGATAACCTTGAGACATTCAAGACTTCAATGAATGAAAAGCTTCAGGCCATTCCATTAATAGAAAGAACTGTGCAAGACTTCTATGATCTTGAGATCACACCAGATGAAATAGACCCAGGACTCCTTAGAGGACTAGACGCTCTTGAGCCATTTGGAATGGGCAATGAGAAGCCTATTTTCAAATTAAAAGGCGCAAAACTTAAGAGCTTTGATCTATTAAAAGATGTTCACGTAAGATGGAATTTTACTTCGATTACAAATCAGAAAATTAATCTTAAAGGGATTAGTTTTAACTATATGTCTAAGTGGGGACAACTTACACCTGATCAAATATATGACCGTCAAGCAGACCCCAATAGTGTATTAGAGGTCTACTTCACATTGGCCTTAAACTATTTCAACGGTAATAAATATATTCAACTGATGGTTGATAGAGTTGAGATAACTTAAAAGCTATATCCAACTCCCAGTCCAAATCGATTAACGACTAAGTCACTTGGTCCCGTCATATTATGCATTTTAAATAAAGCATGCATAAAGAACTTGTTATAAATATTCATTGCTGAGTAGACCATTAGCTTACTTCCACTAAACTCATAATCCTCTGAAGAAGATGAACTAGAGGAGAACATAGAATAAGAATAACTAATCTTAAGAAGTACATTTTTTCTATATACATTAAAGTTCTTCTGAATACCCAAAGTAAAATAAATCACGCTATTTTTATCAAAAGCAATTTCAGAATTTGTTACAAGCTCATCAATATTAAATGTATTGAACCTTTCATAATCCAATCCGGAATATAACGTTATATTATTTTTAATATCATAGTTACCATAGAAATTACCGCCAATTTCTGCATCGACTTGAATATCTCCAAAGTCAAGATTTGTTGATGCGGTATCTAAGTATGAATAATATAAACTTGATGAAAAGCTTACATCCTTTATATTTGGTTTGTAACTAAGACTTAAGCCAAGCGTAAAAGACGAGTTTTGTTTAAATACAACTTTAGAATTATTTTTACTTTGATCAAAATTACCAAATGAGGCCATATAGAAAACGGATGTTTTTAGATTCTTTAATACACTCTCGCTACTTGAACTAGATTTTTTATAAATATCACTCTTATTTGTAGTACTTACTTTGCGAGCTTTATACAATTTATTAATATCAACTTTAGAAGTATCAATATAAAGAAGAATCTTCTGCGGCATTAAATTATTCCAATCCTCTATATCAGGATTAAATTTCTTAGTTGCTCTAACCATCTTATAGGTCTCGGAATATTCAACTTCTTCATATAGAAGACGACTATAAATAGCCTTTAAACTTGTCTGTTTTTTCACAACAAGTTTAATTTTGAAAAATTTCACTTCTTGATTTTCTGCACTACTAAGAGCACTAGTATTAAGCTGAAATATAAAGATTAAAAGGAAACAAATTATTTTTTTCATATCTCTCCATTAATGAGCACAACTTATTCCACAAACGGTTTTACCTGTGTCACACATAAAAACAACACTTCCATCTAAAGGCACTTGTGGGTTTCCTAAACAACGATAGTTAGCATTTCCAATAGAACTATCATCCGGCCACCCTCTAGCATCAATAGTAACTCCTTCAACTCCTTCAAAAATGCGAGGAATTTGAGCATATGTAGCTAGGTCAAACACTGAAACATCAAGAGTCCCACCACCTATAAAATTTAAAAACATTTCATTATATTCACCGTTAGTATTTATGTTAAATGTTGCAGGAAACGTTAGATTATTTACAGCAGAGCCAGAAAACATTCTGCGAGCACCATTATTCAAAGAAGAATTACTAAAACTTGAAATATCTAACGAATTTAAATTAGATGTATTAGAAAACATATATGAAAAACTTCTGGAACTTGAAGTATCCCAATTTGAAATATTCAAACTAGAAAGACTCGTCATATTAGAAAAAACACTTGCTAAATTTGTTACACCAGATATCGTCCAACCTGTAAGATCAAGACTTGTTACATTTTGGGCGTCTGAAAAAATACTATATATATTTGTAGCACTTGCCGTATTCCACGCTTGAACATCACTTAAATCACTTGCATTTGTATTTGAAAACATTCTATTAAATGACGTCACATTAGATACATCCCAGTTGTCAAAGGTTAAACTCACTAAAGATGTTGTATCTTCAAAAACAGAATCTAGTTCTGTTAAATTTGAAGTATCAAATTCATTCATATTTATCGACTTTACTGTTGAATTGATAAATAAGTTGTTCATTGTTGTTAAGGCGGGAACTGTCCAATAAGAGAAATCAACATTATTTATATCGGAGTTTGAAAACATTCCCTCTATAGATGTTAGATTAGGAGCATTCAGTCCGTTCAAATTGATATTAAGTGCTCCATTGCCAGAAAATAAAAACATTCCGGTCATAAGTTGAACATTTGAAAAGTTCCAAGTCGACATATTCACTGTTTCAATTAAAGGGCAATTTCGAAACATCCATCTCATACTAGTAACGTTATCTGTAACGCCACCATTTACACTCTTTAAATTGCTAGCAAAAGCAAACATATTATAGAAGTCGTTCCAGGCCATATCACCTAAGTTTAAAACATGTTCTAATTCACTATGATTAATAACTAGCTTGCCTAATGACCCAGTCATAGTAATTGTATATGTTCCAGAGTTAGTATACGTGTGAGTGATACTACCTGCTGTAGCGGCAGGCTTAGTTACTGTGTCAACAGGGCTTGCGTCTCCCCAATCAATTACAACATTAGCCTCATTTGCTGTATCAAAATTGAAGGTAATATCGTGATTACTCCCTGGAATTAAGTACTCAAGCTCTAGGCTTTCACTAGCTCCACCTCCACCAGAGTCACCTGGGCCATCATTATTAAGCATAAACTTAACTTGAGGGTCCTGTATACAAGACAGTATTAGTAAAGAAGTTAGAATATAGATAACTTTCATAAGTCTCCCGAAGTTCTTAATGACCTCTTCGGAAGTAAATTTAATTTAAGTAATATAAAGAAAAAAAGTAAAGAATTAGGATTATTTTACCCAGTTGCTGCTCCTTATAAATTTATAAGGAGCAGATATTAAAAATTATCTTTCGATAGTTACCTTTTCCATAACGATATCGTGCATTGGACGATCATGCATACCAGTGCGAACTTCACCGATTTTTTCAACAACATCCATTCCCTCGATAACTTTACCAAAAACAGTGTGGCGTCCATCTAAGTGTGGAGTGGCACCAAGAGTGATAAAGAATTGAGATCCATTTGTACCTGGCCCCGCATTTGCCATTGAAAGAATCCCTGCACCGTCGTGACGAAGATCAGCACGACACTCATCTTCAAATTTATAACCAGGTCCACCCATTCCTGTTCCATCTGGGCATCCACCTTGAATAACAAAGCCAGCAATAACTCTGTGGAAAATTAATCCATCGTAGTATGGCCCTTCTTTCGCTGGAGTCTTTTGTCTACCTTCAATAAGGTTGGCAAAATTCCATACTGTTTCCGGACATTCTTTTGCATAAAGTTCTACTTTGAAATTCCCCATATTTGTTTCAAAGTTAGCGTATAGGCGATCTAGATCTTCTTTATGGGCATCTTTCTTAGTTCCAAAACCGAACATAATTACTCCTTAATAATTGATATATTTAAAGCGTCCTTTTATAAAATTCGGGCGCTTTTTATGAGAATAAACACGACGTCTTCTTACACTTGAGCTTAGATATTGGTCTAAGTAGAAATTTTCTTCAGAAGATAACTCTCCTTTAGGTGTGTAATAAGTTAAATAGCGATAGTCCACAAAATAAGCACCTTCAAAATTAACACTAGCTTCTTTAAGTGCAGGTTTTATTTCAGTGTCTTTAAGACATAGAGAAACAAAGACAGGTCTTCCTTCAAGCATTGACTTAGAAGACATAAGTTTCTTAAGCTGGGCCATATTATCGCGGTAGCTATCAAACCAAATAATATTAACTTGAGAAAACTTTGGTTGCTTTAGATAACCACCAGTGGCCGTAACAAAGTCGTTAGCACTAAAGAAGATTTGCTCAACTTCTTTTAGAGTCGGACTTCTCTCCATATTCTGAGCACGCTCTGTGTACAAGCGATTAAAAGCAAATTGAATTTGAGAAGCACTTTGATGGTCAATAGAGAAGCTATCCATAAGGTTCAAAATATTTAAGTATCTCATGTCACTTGTGCGTTTACACTGCCCTTCACCTGAAAAATTTCTCCACTCAGGAAGAATTGGAAGCATATAAACAGCGGCACCAGAATCGCGGTAGTACTCATCTGTTTGCACTCTTTTGTACTCGCGGTCAACGGCCGTCGTACAAGAAAGAAGTGCTAATATGAATACGATATAAAATAGTCTCAATATAAAACCTAGTTTTCAATTATTGCTTAGAAAAATATTTTAACATATTTTCTTTAATTTCTTCTAACGCCATCTCATAGAGAGAATAGAATCCCTCTTCATCACTCGTTAGACCTTTTACCTTACTAGACTCAACACTCACACCTTGATCGACACAAATACGGTCACAGGCAAGAGTTTTTAGCTGTTCAGCACCACCCAGTAGTTCACTTCCTTCGATAGTAACAAATAAACCTTTACGATCTAAGAGCTTATCGACAGAAGAAACAACAGCACTGTTATAAATCATAAGCCTTGGCTTCGGTTCAGCAGGCATTGGAGTTTTTGCCTTAATATGTGGCTCAAGAGATCTCCACTGCATTATTTTTTCTTCAAACTCTCTCTTCTCATCGTCAAATTGCTGACGATCCTTTGCTAAAAGGTCACTAAATTGAGAAATTTCATCTTTATATTCTTTAACTTGTGCTGAAGTTAAATTTCCAAATGGAACTTCTTCAGAAGTTATTATCTGTAGGGTCTTAGTTAGGTCTTCAAGATAGACATCTTTTATTAAACTTAGAAGTTTAAGGTTTTCAACTCCAGTCCCTACTAAGCATAGGTTTCTCGCGGCTTTTATAGCAGAAAGAGAAGCTTCGTGCTCAATGTGGTAAGTGATTCTGTTATCATCTGCAAGAGCTCGTTCATTTAAAGCATGAACTTGAGCTGCCCCCATTGGGTTTGCCATCGTTAATTCGTTTGAATAGCAAATGAAGTCAAAGTCCTCAAAAGACTCGATTGAATTCTTTAGAGAATCAAGAACGTCCTTACCTAGTTTTTCAAATATTTCTGGATTCTCTAATTTTTGGCGCTCAATTTCAGGTGTTGCATCGACTTTAAACACGACACGGAAAGTATCGGCCACACGAGAGCGATTTTCTAAAACTGAAGATGGACTGAGGAAGCGCTTATGAACGCGAATCACCTCTACATTACGATGGGCAACATCTCTAAAATCTTCAAGAGATTCACTTGGAATTTGACCAATAATTTTAACGTGGACACCTAAGTCTTCAAAAAAACGATAAGCGGCAAGGGCCTGCTTATCACTACCTAAAATCGCGATTTTCATGGCCCGATCTTATAAGTTTAAAGGCTTAATGACAATTAGATACCATTAAATAAAAAGAGATTTCATCTCTCCATTATCCACTACTGAGTACTCAGAGAATGCATAAATGAAGTTGATAAATTGCTCCATGGCCTTAAATGAGTGCATCGACTTGTCGAATTCACAACCATATTGCATATAAGTGACACCGTCCGCACCTTGAGTTAGTGCGCTGTGACGAATATTAACGATAACAGGAATATATGATCCTTTCGTGAAGTAGAATTTAAGCTTTAGCTCATCCCCTTCCTTGAGCTTTGCATCTGTCTTATCTGTCCATGGAACATTAAATGACAATCCATCATGAGAGATATCAACCATATTAATAGCGTAAGAATAACCATCTGATTCAATTACCGAGTAAGCTCCCATAAAGTTATTAAAGCAAATACGCTCAAAGCTTCTACGCTTCTTTTCGATATTCTCTTCTCTCTTAGCTTGGAAGTTAATTACTTTGTTATCAGACATTATTACCCCTTATTACAGATATTTTAGCTGTCTGACTTATCGTCAAAAGAGCATAAATCATGAGGTGAATAAGAGATAAATCTTGCACTAGGCAAGAAGGTCCAAATGTTAAAGACTTAGTAAAATTAAATACTTAGCGATATTTTTTCTTTTTCTGCCAAAAAGGAGTCGAAGAAATTTCAGAATGAAATAATTGGTAACTATCAAGCCTAGAGTGAACCATAAGTCCCTCTTCAGTTTCTGGATCATATTCCTCAGAATAAAAGGCACAACCTCGATTCTCTGGTTCATGGTTACAATTTGAGAACTGACAGTGGCGAGCGATCTCTTCAAGATCAGGGAAGAGCTCCATCAGATCATCTGGATCAATATCATCGAGAGAGAACGAACGTATCCCTGGAGAATCAATAAGATAGAAGTCACCAAGGTCGACAATTTCTGACCAAGTTGTCGTATGTGAGCCCTTACCAACTTTTCCAACCTGTTTAGTTTTAAGCTCAACTTCCCCCTCAGAGAGGCATGAAATCGTTTGTGACTTTCCTACCCCAGACTGGCCAACAAAGAGAGCTGTCTTACCTTTAAGCGCCTCTCTGAATTCATTCATTCCACCTTTTAGGTATTGGGTCTCATAATCCTTATCCAATGCACAGATCTCAAAATACTTAACGCCCAGTTCTTTAAGGCGTAGAATTTCATACTGGATATCAAATTCTTCGGGATCATATTGATCCATTTTATTGAAGACAACAATTGGCTCTACTCCCCACTGGAAGGCACGCACAAGAAAACGATCGATAATTCCACGCTTAAACTTTGGCCTTGCGGCACTTGATAGGATTACAAGATAGTCACAATTAGCGGCCGTTACTTTACGCTTAGATGTTCTCACTAGAATTCGAAAGATTTCATTTTTACGAGGCATGGCCTCTTTAATAATAAACTCTCCCGTTTCAGCTATCGTATCTAAATAAACGTTATCGCCAACAACGAGGGTTTCACCCTTCTTAAGAAGGTTACCAAGCGCCGTCGCCTTGACTACTTCTTTAGTTTCGTCGATGAGGCAATCGAAGTCGCGCTGGTGCGAGCGAATAATTTTAGCTTTTAGTACGTTATCTGACATAGAATTCCACTGTGTAAACTTTCTATAAACTTTACCATCTCTTCAACATTTTTACATCTTATATTGACAAATCTGGCATGTGCCATTATTTTAACTGAACACAAAGTCCAAGTACGCACTCGTAGCTCAGCTGGATAGAGCATCCGCCTTCTAAGCGGACGGTCTCAGGTTCGAATCCTGACGAGTGCGCCATTTTCTCAACGACTTTCTATGAATCAACAATCACTTAAATTTACAATTATCGTGGGCAGCTTCTGGATGCTTATCATGGGTATTATAAATCTTGTGTTTAAGCCATACGGAATTGATTACAATTCAGGCTGGGCCCCGACATCTGCTTTCTTTATTGCTAGCGCCCTAGTATTTAATTACATCACAAATTCAATTAAGATCTCTAAAGAGCATATTAGATCTTACTTAACTGTGAGCATCGCTTTCTTAGCAATGGCCGTTTCAATTAATTACTTATTTCCTATTTCAATGATTAAGAAATTTGAAATCATTAACTCAGAAATTCTCTTTCCACTTTTTAATTGGAATGTTTTTATTTCGAAGTCTGCTGATATTATCTTTCAACAGCTACTAATTAATATATTAATTGAACACTATCTAAAATTTTATAATCGAAGAGATAGTGTGAAGTACTTTGGGATTTTCTTCGCTGTCATTCACTTGCCACTATTTTATATATTTGGAATGGATGCCCTTTATTTCATTTTACCTTCAATTGCAGGCGGGCTCCTCTTTGCCTATCTCATTTCTTATTTCTACCGTGGCTACCTTCTATCTCTTGGTTTTCACTTCTCTTTTTATTTAGCTTTAGGTCTTTTTTTAAGATATTTAAATTAATTTAAATCTCTAAACCTCTAAATTTACTTAAATAAAACTTTGACAGTTAAAGGAATTTCCACGAGATGACGATAGGTTCTACATGAAACGAATCACTCTAGCGCTACTTTCAATTTACTTCTTTGCCTCGTGCTCACCTAGCTATCATGTTGCTTATGATGTGGATACTTGTGTGGAGGAAGTAGATAATCGCTATGCTGGAGAGAATCGTTCTCCAAGCTCAATTTACAAAATAGATGAAGTCGTTATTAACCAAAAGAGCAAAGAGCCAGAAATAAAAGTAAGCTCGTGGTCGCATTCCCAATGGTTTTACGAAGGAAAGAAGCCACACTACTTTTTCAAAGATACTAAATTATTTTCTTATCAAGAAGTTGATTGTCCTAAGAGATTCGGCGAAGAATATCGTAAGAAGAATCTTGGTATTGATAAGCGAATCAAAAAGATCGACCTCTAGTCTCCTTTATTCAATTCGCTTTAATAATCTATCGTAAGCTGTTTTCTTATAACGAACAGAGATTGCTTTCCAGATATCAACATTTGAATCTTCAATAATCTCACCTTCGCTATCTTCTTCCATTGCTGCAACCGCGTCTGCATTTGCCGCAAATTCAGAATTCTTATGAAGTGCATATTGATCAGCATCACTTTCACCAAAGTCAAACTTAAACCCACCATTATTAGCAGCACCGGCGGCATCAAGACCTTCTCCACCTTTAGCATCAACAGCTAGGCCATCTTGTAATTCCTCTTCATCTTCATTCTCATCAAATCTTGAACCTTGATTTGGTTGAGAAAGATATGGCAGAGCTGACATAAGACCACTTGAACCACCTGCTCTCTTATTTAAGTTTCCAAACTTCCTTCCAAATGAAGCAAGTAAATTTTTAGCAACAGGTTTCTTCTTATTTGCCTTTTGAGCGCGTTCAAGTGTTTTCTTCATAACAGCATTTGCTTTCTTATTAAGAGCGTTAGCAGATGAACCAAGGGCGTCAAATGCCTCTTGTGTCGTTGGTGAAATAGAAGTCGTATCTTGAATTCCATTAGCGGCATTAACAAGGGACCCCACTAAACTATCTGGCATCTTAAAACCAGCGGCATTCAATTTATCTGTTCCACTTACAATATACTTCTTAGCATTTGGACACGCCTTAGAGCCATTATTTGTAGCAATTTTAGGAAGGCCTCCAATACACTCAAATTTCTCACCAATTTGTTGAGGCGTATAAGCACTTAACATTGTCGTCTTCTTTTGAAGTGTTTTTGCTTGTGCACTTGTTACAGAATCAGCAGATCTAAATTTCTTTAAAATTGAATCGATCTTATCAATATTTTTTTGAATGGTATCAGCTTCCTTATCCATTGCTTTCGATGAAGCTAAAGAAGTTCCACTCATAGCAAGCCACAATGTTCCTCTTTTCGTACTTGAAAGCATGAATGTATCCATTGCTGTCCCTACTGGTAATTTATAAGCGGCAATTAATCCACCAAGGGCCCCAATAAGATTTCCATAACCAGCATGAGCTTTATTAATAAGTAGTGTAAGAATCGACGCATAGAAACCAGCTTTTACACTTGGTTTTGCATCTGCTCCTGTTTTAACTTCAGAACTTTCTCCTGAGTTCTTAACAGTTTCTTCGGTATGGACTAGACAGGCTGTTTCTACTACTGCCTTCGTTCCAGCAAGCGCACCAGTAGCGGCTTGAATCTCTCCTAAGGCAACTGATAGCTTTGCTGTTAGTGCTGCTGATACAGGGGTTGCAGACTGAGCTTTAGCAAGGTTCCCCTTACATAAAGTCGTTGCCTGTGTAGCCTTTGCATCTGCACCTAATTTACAAGTTTGCTTATTTGTTTCCTTCGTTTCAATTAAACTCATAAGCTGCGCATATTGGATCTTTGATTCACCTGGAATTAATTTAAGAGTCTCAATAGCCTCTGTTGTTACAGCCGTTGCCTCACATGCAGTAGTGTAAACTGCAGTGTCAGCAGCTGATGGATCCATACAAGCAACAGATCCAGCTTGAAGTGCCATTAATGCTTTCGCTCTTGCATTAACAGCTGCAGCACATGCTTGTGCCTGTATTTGCTCACCATTTCCTTGAACAAAAGCGATTCCAGAAGCTACAGCAAATGCAGCGGCTGCGGCTTTTTGATATTTTGATTTATTCTCTGCTGTTCCTTTGATTTCCTCTAGAGCAGCTTTCTCTTCTTCAAGCATCTGTTTTTGAGAAACATCAATCTGCCCATCTTCATCAAGACCTTCGTATTCAATTCGATCCTTACGATCCTTAAGTGACTCATTCTGCTTAAACGCACTCATCACTTCATTTAGTAATAAGATACCTGCTCCTAGAGCTGCGGCATATACGTCATAAGGCTTACTTGGTTTAAAGAAAAGCCAGATCTTTGCTACTAAGAATGCAATTGTTAACAAAATGAGAGGTGCAAAAAGTTGATTACTAAATATTCCAAGTAATCCCCCACTTGCTTTTTCCTTTGTATAGGTCCCACTATTTTGCTGACGCTTACGGGCCATACTATCACTATCGGATTCTTGAGCATTCTTTAACTTGAATGAACCGTCCCCCGACATAGAACGATCTTCTTTTGGAAGTGTACTTTGTGCCATCGCTTGTTGGCCTGTGATATTAAAGCGTGCCTGTTCAATATTGATTGCAATATTGAGGTTGATCATCGTGAAGATGATAGTCGCTGTTAATAATTTATTGAGTACGTTTAAGCTTCTCATAAGAATCCCTCTTTAATAATTTATATTTTATTATAGGGCCTTAAGAGTTCCTAAAAAAGCCGGAACTTAAGTGCATTCTCTTTAATATTAAGGACTTAGGCTTTAATGGTGATGCCAAAAAAATGGGTTATTTTAGAATAAATGAGCGGTTTTTCTTCTCTCTGACAAGTGCGACTCTCTGCTTATCCATTTTACGTCCACGATACGTTGGAACATTAGGATCAGAGGCGATATCGATCTGCTTTTGAACCATGGCCTTGAAAGCATCGATCATCGAATCTTCATTGCCATCGAGGTCCTCGACACCATATTTTCCAAGTTCTTTGACTAAGACATGAACAGACTCAACAGTTGAAAGGGCCTGTTTATGAGGTTGGTGCTTAATAAGAAATGCTGATTCCTTGTCTGACGAAAAAGAGATACGAGGAAGCTGATTAATATTCGTGGATAATTTCATCATCTTCTTAGCACATGGCCAAGTTCCATCAATGACAAAAATCAATGGGATCTTATTCTTTAATAGCTCAACTTCTTCACTTGAAGGAGCAGAAATATTAAGTGCGTCTTCGCCTGGGTAAAGAACCATTGGATAGTAACTCTCATCATTTAAAAGATCATTTACCTTCTTATCACTTGTGAAATCAATTCCCATGATTAATTCACTATTTGCTAGTCCAGTATGAGTAATTCGACCTGTTCCAAGCTTCTCTTTCTTCGCTTCCATTGGGTGAATAAGAATCACAATTTTAGAGCGAATTTGAGAAGTTTTAATCAGGCTGCAAACACAAAGTGTTTTGGGCCTTGAGCAGCCCATACACTTTATGCGATATGAATTTGTATCTTTTAAATCTTTAAGCATAATTTAGAATAACTGATCCCACTCTTCTTGAGAGAAACCTCTAAGAGTCTTCTTCCCTTTTTCAAGAATAGGTCTTTTGATTGCAGATGAGTTCTCAATTAAAAGAGAGATTTGTTTTGCTTTTGTCGCACCTTCAAATTCTTCTTTAATCTTTCTAAAAGTTGGACCGCGCTTATTTGCAGGAAGCTCACCAAAAGCCTCATCCCATCTCTTTAGATCATCTTTTGTTGGTGGTGTTTTCTTATAATCAATGAACTCATAAGTTGCACCTTTCGCTTCAAGGTACTTAAGAGCTTTCTTTACAGTATCACAGTTTTTAATTCCGTAAATTTTCATGATAAATCCTTTTTTAGAATAACAACTTGGCGACTTAAAATCTCTAAACTCGCCCCTAGTTCTTTAGCAATATAGCGAAAGACTGCTTCGTTGTAAAAACCGACATGAGTCTCATCACGCAGATACCACCAATTAGAGAACTTCTCTTTTTCTTCCGGTGTAAAATATGTCATCACACCTAAATGTCCACCTGGCTTCACAAGATCCCAGCATTTTTTTATATCTTTTGCGGGTTCGTAAAAATGTTCCCACACTTCTGTCGAAGTAACAAAGTCGTACTGGTTTTCTAAAAGCTCAGGTTTGTTGGCATAATAAATATCGTAGTCTTCAACATGATGACCACGCTTGCTCATCTCTTTTGAAATTGTAGGCCCTGGGCCACAACCAAAATCTAACCCATAACTATTTTCAGAAAGTCTTTCACTCAACGGTAAAATAAGTCGATTTAAGAAATCAACATAACCCTGATCTTCACTATTATTTTCATGAGTATCGTAGCGTGACTTCTCCACGACACTATCAAGTAGTTTAGAGCGATCCTTAAAAACATAAGAACAATTCTTACATTCAAAGTAGTCACTACCTAAAGTATTGGCATACAGATGAATTGAGTTACTATGACATAATGGACAGTGCATGAAGTATTTTTATTACATTGCACTACTATTGAAAAGCTCTTTTAGCCTTTTAAAGCTATTCTTTTTGAAGTTCTTCTTCATTGATTTAGATAATTTTTGTTCTCCTAATTTATTTAGAGACTCAACAAGCATTAAAGGTAATGCTCCACCTTTAGAGCTTAAATTAAAGGCGGCCATTGTCACAAAGTCGGCCTTACTCGTTTTTAATATTCTAATCGTCTTATACTCACCATTTGACGTATCACAATATCTGGCATCACTTATAACATAATTTGAACGACAAACACTTGGGCGATCAGAATACACACGACATGCACCCTTATCGTCTAAGAAAACACAGCCCCTTTGTTCATAAGGGATTGCAAACCACGCAGCAGAATCGTTACCGACAGTAGATTGTCTTACCAATGAATCGATATCAATCTTTATTCCATCTTCTAAGATACGAGTGGCCAAAAGCTCCGCCTCATCCTGGTTAACTGACACTTGAGTATGACAGCAAGCCGAACAACCTTTCCGACAAGAAATCATGGATTTAGCAGTAGGATCTGATTTAGCTTCATTAGTAAAATGATCAACAAGTTCATGAGACAGCTGGGCCCTCTCAACAGAGCTTACCCGTTTTTGTAATCGATTATAGATAGCAAGATAAAACTCTCTAAACTCATTTAGTTGTGAGTATTTTTTAAAAGTTTCAAGTGCTCTTTTTGGATAATTCAGCTCGACCTCCGGTCACGGCTTACTCTCAGCTATCATTATAGCTTAATTTACGAGTTGTACTTAGTAATAGGAAACAATGTTCATTTATAAAGGGAATTCATTCGGCCCATAAAATGTTTGGCACATAAATCAAAGTGTAGTAAATTTCAAACAATCGTTTGAATCAAACAAGTGTTTGAACACATAAGGGAGTAATTTAATTATGAATAAGTACTTACGCCACGGACTTAAATTCTCTGTCCTTACGGTACTAATTACTGGCGCTTCATATAGTTGGGCCAATACCCTTCCCGTCATGCTCGATGAAGACAAACTCATTCAATGGGCCGAGGAAGAAAACTTTAACCAGTTAAGAATCTCTTTAGAGGAGCTTGCTAAGAAACAAGAAAGAGCAAAGTATGACGAAAACTTTGGATTTAAATTAGATACTCAAGCTAATTACCAAGAAACGAAAGAGAAATCTTTTGCTCAATTTATTCCAGTTACCTCACCTCTTACAGACTTTCAAATGAAGCTAAGTAAGAATTCAAAGTACGGACTTTCTTACGGAGTCATGGTTAACACAAACCAATACTCCAATAACTTCGTAAAAGATGGAACAACTTCTTCAGCAGGTGCTTTCTTAGCTCTAGATATCTACAAGGACTTTCTTGGCTCGACTTCTAGAGCACAAGATGCAAGCCTAATGGTACAAGAAGAAATTGCGAAGAGACAAAGAAAGATTTCTTCTCACGCCTTTGTTCAAGAAGCAAGAAAGCTATATTGGAAAATTGTTGCTAATAATGAGTCGACTAAAATTGCAAAGGCCCTTTTAAAAACAACAAAGGAACTACAGAAGGATACAAGAAAGCGCTACCGCAGTAATATTGCAGACAAGGGTGATCTTTCACGTATTAGCTCACAAGTAGAAGCTAGAAATGGCCAACTTTATCTTTTAGAATTTGAAAGAAATGAACTTTTAAAGACATTAAAGTCACTGTTTCCTCAAAAACTTGGTGGGAAAACTATTCAACTTGCAGCATATAACCTTGATAGAACAGTTGAAGATGTAATGGGGTGTACACAAACAATTGCACAGCACTCATCATCGCTACCACTTGAATACACAGAATATGATGAAGTCCTAGGCCTTCTTCAAAAAGACTTAGAATTATCTCAAAAAGTTAATAATAACTATGATAAGTCAGATCTAAAACTTACAACTCAATTCGAAGTTGTTGGTAAAGAATATAGTTTTTCAAATAGCTTTCAGGAATTAACTGATAATGGTGATAATCGTTTATCAGTAGGTATTCAATGGACAATGCCAATTGGTGGAGAAAAAGATAAGACTAGAGAGATTCAAGATAAAATAATCAAGCGTCAAAACCTTGCCCAGGCACAAGAAGTTAAAGGAAAGTTAGATGCCTTTCACGCCCAAACTCTTAGATCAGTATTGACTCTACAAAATGTAATTAGAGCTCAAAAAAGAAACGAAGTGCATTTAAGAGATACTTTAAAAGATTCAAAAAGAAAGTTTAAACAAGCACGTGTTACATCTCAAGATTTACTGATTGATGAGAATCTGCTTTTAAACTCAAACCTTGATGAAATCAGTACAAAGTATCAAGTAATAGAAACTATTATTAATTACTTCACAGTTTTTAATCAAACTCCCTGTAAGTTAAATAAAAGAGCAAAACTATGAATCAATTATCGAAATTCTTTATAGAGAATCATAAGTTTACAATTGTTGTCACATTTTTCCTTTTAATCTATGGATTAATGGGACTGAACAAAATGACTTCTGAGTCATATCCTACCGTTTCATTTGCTACAGCTATTGTAACAACAGTATACGACGGTGCCTCAGCAAATGACATTGAAATTAAAATCACAAAACCTATTGAAGATGAAATTAGGACCGTTTCAGGTGTAAAGGACGTTAAGTCAACTTCACAAGCTGGTCTTTCTAAAATCGTCATACGAGTTGATATGGATAATGTTGATAGTGTTGATGATGTTATGAGTGATCTTCAAAAAGCAGTAGACCGTGTATCTGATCTACCACAAGATCTTCAAGATGCTCCACTATTCCAGGAGATTAACTCGGATGAAATTCCAGTATATCAAATTGCACTAGTTGGCCCTAATTCAATTCGTGAAAGAGATGAAGTAGCGGATATCTTAAAAGAAGACATTGAAGATATTAAGGCCGTAAAAGGTGTTACACTAGATGGTTTTGCTAAAAGAAAGTTTGAGATTATTCTTGATCTAGAAAAGCTTGAAAGACAACATATTGGTATTGATGAGGTATTAAATAAACTACGTCTAAGAAACGTAAACGTTCCAGGTGGAACTTTAAAAACTGTAGATGATCAAAAGCTTGTTCGTATTGAAGCAAAAGTTACAAATGTTCAAGAGCTTAGGAATATTCTCATCCGTTCAAACTTTTCAGGAGCTAATATTTTCCTAGATGACGTTGCTCAAGTAATTGACGGGAAAGAGGAAAAGAAAGTAATTACTTCATATAATGGTGAAGAAGCGACACTAATTACAATCTCAAAAAAATCAGGTGAAGATACTATTACTATGGTTGAAGAGATTAAAGCTCATATGGAGAAGTTTGAAAAACGTTATCCAGAGTATAAGTTCTACGTCTACAATAACGAAGAACTAAAGGTTGTTAACAAGCTTGAAGTACTAGCTTCAAACGCTGTATCAGGACTACTTCTTGTTATATTCTTCCTATTTATATTTCTTCCTGGACGTATTGGACTTCTTGCTAGTATGTCACTACCACTTGCTGTATTTGGAACACTAGGTTTTATGCCGGACTACGGTCTTACATTAAACGCCATGACTGTTCTAGCACTTGTAATTGCACTAGGTATGCTTGTTGATAATAGTGTTGTTATCAGCGAGAACTTTACACGTCTAATGAATGAGGAAGGATATAGCGCTAAAGAAGCTGCCCTATCGAGTGTTAAATCGCTGTGGCTTCCAATTACTGGTACGGCAATGACAACGATTGCGGCCTTTATTCCTATGCTTGTGACAAAAGGAATTATGGGGCAATTCATCATGGCCATTCCAATCATTGTAACAATCTCTCTTATTCTTTCTCTAATTGAATCATTTTTTCTATTACCAATGAGACTTGCAAAGTATTCAGGTTCAGCAAAGAAAACAGGAGCAGAAAAGAAAGCCGATTGGTTTACAAAATTTCAAACTAAATTTGAAACTCTTATGAGAGTTGCGATTAAACATCGTTATATCTCAGCATTTTTCTTCACAAGTATCATCATTGGTTCACTTGTTTTTATGGCCCTAGGTAATAAGTTTATCCTCTTCCCTGCAGATCAAACGGAAATTTACCTTTCTCGCTTTGAAGCAAAAAGAGGGACACCTGTTGAAATGACAGAAAAGTATATGCTTGAAGTTAGTCGCAAGATTAAAGAGAAGATTGGTGATGAAGCTAAGCATATCGTAGGTTTTGCAGGGAAAGCGGCTATTGGTTTCTCAGATCCAAAGGATAAAGAAGGTAATAACGTTGGTCTTCTTTTCATTTATGTAAATGATTACGCCAAATACAATATTGCTGAAACAAAAATGCTTAAAAAGCTACGTGAAATTAAAATCCCAGAGCTTGAGTCATTAACATTTGAATCTCAAGTAAACGGACCTCCTGTAGGTGAAGATATTCAAGGAACATTTAGAGCTAATAGCTTTGAGCAACTTGATGCAATCATTGCGGAAATTTCAGGTGAATTAGAAAAAATTGACGGTATTCTAGACCTTAAAACAGATGATGTTTACGGAGATGAAGAAGTTTACGTTGATATCGACTATGTCCGCGCCGATCAACTAGGTGTTTCAGCATCACAAATTGGTACGGCGATAAGGGCCGCTATCGCTGGTAGTATTGCGAGTACTGTGACATTAGATAATAAGGACGTTGACCTAGAAGTGCGTTTTAAGAAAGCACTTAGAGGAAAACCTAATGATATCCTTAATATTCAAGTTATGGATAATCGTGGAAACCTTATCCCATTAAAGTCACTTGCCAAAATTCGCAAAGAAAATGGAACGCCAAATGTTAAGCGCTATGACTTCAAGAGGTCTAAAACTTTAATTGGTTCTGTTGATAATATTAATGCTACTTCGGCCATGGCCAATATAAAGCTTAAGCAAATTTTCGATAAGGTAGCTTCTAAATACCCAGGTGTATCACTTCGTTTTGGAGGGGCCGCAGAGAGTACCAAAGAATCTCTTGAGTCACTTGCTCAAGCTGGAGTACTAGCGGTTATTGCAATCTTTGCAATTCTAGTATTCCTATTTAAGAGTTTTCTACGTCCAATGATTATCATGATGACAATTCCGCTAGGATTCATCGGCTTCTCAATTGCCTTTGCAACACCGATCCTTAGTGGTTACCCAGATCGTTCACGTCCAATCAGCTTCCTTGCCTTGATTGGAATTATTGGCCTTGCTGGTATTATCGTAAACTCTGGAATTGTTCTTATCAGCTTCATTGATGAACTTAGGTCAGAAGGAAAACTAAGCCTAAATGAAATCTTAGTAAAAGCTTCGGGACTTCGTCTAAGAGCAGTACTTGTTACTTCGCTTACTACAGTATCAGGTCTTCTACCTACTGCCTACGGTATTGGTGGATCAGATGCAATGCTTGTTCCTATGACAATGTCAATGGCATGGGGACTAACATCAGGGACAATTATGACTCTGATATTTATTCCTTGTGCCTATGCAATCATCGAAGACTTCGTAGAGCTCACAGATAAGATAGCAAATAAAATCTTCAAAAGAGATGCTGCTAGTGTTTCAAATCATCAAGATGAAGCTTCTACAGAGATCCTTGATTCGAAAGAGGTAGAAGTATAATGAGCAAGACAACAAGAGATTTAATTTTAGCAACTGCGAGTCGGCTTTTTGCCGACCGCGGTTATGATAATACTTCGATTCGTGACATCGCCAAAGAAGCAGATGCTAATGTTTCGGCCATCAATTACCACTTTAAATCGAAGGCCGGACTTTATGCTGAAGTTTTAAATCAAAACACTCAGCGTATGGATGAAGTGATGACAGGAATAAAGAATAGAACAAATAATACGGAAGAGTTTTCTGTCGAAACTTTCAAATATTTCATGGATGAGAGTAGTACATTTTTAAATTCAGTAAAAATGTTCTTAATGAATAACCTTCCTTTAGACAAAGAGCTTGTACCAAAGTCCTGCCTTGAAGATGCAAAAGGACCTCCAGGTGTTCAAATTTTAATTGAATTAATCAGAGAAGAAATTAACTATAAAGATGACGATGAATTTCTTCTTTTATGGGGAGCAAGGAATATTCTTCACAATATGACTATGATCGCCTTAGTTTCCCAGTCTTCTCTCATAAAAATGTCTAACGAAGAACAGCTTCATTTCACTGAAGCGGAAAAAATTGAGTCAATCAAAAGAAATGTCCAAGCAACTTTAAATTTTATTAGATAAAACCGATCAGACACATAGAAGGAATTTTTTCTATGTGTCGATTATTTGGATTTAGATCAGTTATATTAAGTCAAGTTCACCAAAGCCTTGTTCAAGCAGACAATGCTCTAGAAGTACAAAGCCGAGAACACCCACATGGTTGGGGTGTAGCCTATTACGTGAGAAACTCTCCCCATATTATCAAATCGACTTGTGCTGCTCTTGAGGATAAGATCTTTAAAAAAGTATCAGGTGTTGTCTCGTCACAAACTGTCCTTGGGCATATTCGTAAAGCAACAGTTGGTGAAACAAATATCCTAAACACTCACCCATTTCAATATGGCCATTGGACCTTTGCACATAATGGAAATATTAAAAATTTTGATAAATGTCGTGAAAAGATCCTAGAACACATTCCTGAATATTTTCAAAAATTTATACTAGGGACAACAGACAGTGAAGTCCTCTTCTACTTTCTTCTGTCTAAGATCTCAAAAGAGATTAACCTAAGTGAAGAAGAGATTGATATCGAATTTGTCACAAATATTATCAATAGTGCAATTAATAAGTTAATTGAGATAATCGGAGAACTTAATTTTGATCCCAAAGCACCTCCGACAGATAACTTTATTTCGTTTATTTTAACAAATGGAAACCTAATGCTTGCCTTTAACGGTGGGAAAAAACTTTTCTACTCAACATATAAGAACAAATGTCTCGATCGCGATACTTGTAGCAGTTTCTCACCAGAGTGTGAAGCCCCAACACAGACCGGTTATGTTAATCATCTTATATTTTCTAGTGAACCATTATCTGGCGATAATATCTGGATTGATCTGAAGCCGATGGAGATTATGGGGGTCGACTTTAAGATGAGATTATTTAATAAAAGTCTTAAATAGCTCGATAAAACTTCCCTGAATTTAAGTACTCGTGATAGTCATCCATTTTATAAACTTTCATATTACAGATCGAGTAGTCATAGATAACAGACTGAAGTATTTGTGGATTTAATCGTGATGAAGCAAAAGCTTCCCATAGGGCCTTATACTCATTTCCATCGATAGTTTCATCGGCAAAAAGAATATGACAAATGGCCAAGTACTTTAGCTTTGAGTCCTCCTTCTTTACCCCTTTAAAGACTCTTTCAATATATTTTTTATTTAAGAACCCATTTATTTTTTCAAGATCATATCGATCGTTTAGTACAAGATTGATGATAAGCAATATTTCTTCCTCAACAACCTTTCCTGATAAGATTTCATCTATACCTTCAACGATATCCTTCTTACGACCTATTTTAATATAATCCGCAAATGTTTTTAATCTATTTTCATCTAATCTTAAAAAGTGTTTGGCAAATGTTAAAAATAACATATTCGCCATATCATAAAGTGGTTTTTGATCATGCCATAATTTACGAATGAATGAACGGTTCTTCTTAAAAACGTCTGGTACTTGAATTAAAACACTAAATAGCCAAAAGACTTGTTCTATATTATTAACGATAAAACTCTCATCATAGTGTTCCAGGAACCACTCTTCTTCTTTTTCACTTAGCTCATTATCAGCAAGTAAAACAATCAAAGAAATAAAAGGAGAAACAACTTTCCAGCTATCGTCATGAAACTCACCAAGGTGCATCTTTTTAACCACAGACTTTACGGCCGCAATTTCTTTCTTATTAACTTCTCCATCAGATTTAACTGCTTCGACAACCTCGCTTCTCATTTTTAAAATTTCTTCTTTTGAGTAAGCATTTACGGCCAAAACATTTTTGATATCAAATGAATGAATTGGTACCTTTGGCATATGACCACTAATATGGTGTAAGACGTTCCTTAAACTTTTAAATTCCGTTTGATCTAAAATCCCGTCATTTGAATATGAGATCATTAATGAAAATAAAAGTGCATTAGAATAATCTCTAAGTCCTGCTTGATTGAAATACTGAGTGCGATAAAAGCCATCTCGAATATATTCAAAGTCTGACTCTTTAATTTCTAGGTATTCATAGGCTTCTCGTAAAATATGAGGTGCCTTTTTATTTCTTATCTTAGTACTAAAGATATCAAATAGACGAAAGAATACCAGTTTCTTTTCTTCGTAGCTAAATTTAGCATTCATATATTTGAAAGAGCTTTTCCAACGGTTGAAAAAAGATTGATCATTATCAATTTCACTTATAATTTTTTCAACTTGATTATATGAACTAAAAGTCCATGAGTAGAAATAAGCAAAGAAGTTCTTACGAAGTACCTTATCGATATGCAAATCTTCACATACCTCATGGCACATCAGTAGAATGACATCTTCTTTAATCAACGTTTACCTCTTTTCTTACCGTCGAAAATCTTTATCTTCGGAACATACGTATAACAGGCCCCTAAATAAAAGGAACATATAATATAATAAACCCAAATCATTGCCACGAGTAGGTTATAAAAACTTCCGTAATCACTAACTAAATCGTCTTTAAAATACTTAAGATAAACCCAATAAGTCGACTTCCCTACAAAAAAGCACATAATGAAGACACATGCGCCACACAGAGCATCTTTATAACTAACCTTGATTTGAGCTGAAACCTTATAAACGAGTGCAAAAGTTGTGATCGTAAAAGGTAGTAAAAGTAATTCGATAAGGTAATAAAGTTCGTTAGAATGTGTTGTTAAATTTGATAGCAAACCAACGATGACATTCTTTTCCATAAGAAAAGAAACGATGAGAAAAAAGAGAGCTAAAACGATACCAAAAATAGCTGATCTAAGATCATCCTGAATCATCCCTCCATCGATATCAACTTTTGAAAGGGTATTAATTCCAAAGATAAATGAAGTGCTAATCCCAAGACAGGCAAAGAACCATAGTCCTAGTTGGTGCCAATCGATAAATGAACCCTTAACCTGTTCTTCAACTAAATGCTTAATTGCATTTAAAACAGATGTATCTATTTGCGGAAAATTAGAGAAAATCATAGTGATAATATGCTCTTTGGCTGTATCACTATCTCCAAGATAAGCACCAATAATTGAAATTAAGATCATTATGGCAGGGCCAAAGCTTAAGATGGTAAAAAAAGTAGTAGCTCCAGCAAGAACCTCTCCCTTTCTCTTCTTAAACAAGAAAATCGAAGCAATTAAGCGAAGTACGAATGTCTTACAAAATTCAAGAAAGTCTTTTTCAATTTTGTCAGGATCGAGCCTAACGGCGTTCATATACTTTTTCATTTTCTATCCAGGCACGAATACCCGACTCCCCATATCTACTTTATATCGATTCCTATATATATTCATCGGTTATAAATCCCTGAATTTTAGTCTGTTCATTCTTTTTTTTAGTGCAATTTTAAGTACCTATGAAAATTAGCCGATAAGTAAGATTAGCTGATGGTCAAAGATTACCATCTCAAACTGCCTTAAAAATGGTGGTAAAATACTAAGGTGGCCATCGCCACTTCTAGGATGGAGAAAATAATGAGTAAATTAGTAATCGCAATTTCTTTAATGTATTTATCATCACAATTTTCTTTTGCAAGAAAACCAGCGGTAGAAGATACATACACTTCATCAATTGATGAGTATAAAGAAGTTGAACCTTCAAAAGCTAAAGGCTACGATTTTTCTCCAACAAGAAAGCCTTCAACAGCGAAGACAGAAAGGGTCCATAGTCCGGAGCTTTTAAAAGTAGAAAGTTATACTGAAAATAATGCTTCTGAAAGTCTACTTTATCTATTCTTCATTCTTCTTCCTATTGCAGTTAGCGCTTATACTTTCTTTAGAGCGAATAAGGACTCATATGCAAGTAATTTAAAGCGTGAAGAATCTGCTGATCACACTAATGTTACTCAGTTATCTGATAAGAGAAGCTCAAAAGAATCTGATGAAGTTAAGAAAGCTTCATAAGAGAATCATTTAAAATATTTTATTTTTTATAAGTTTGTGACCACTTACTCCCATTAATATGGGAGTAGGCTTTATAAACTGCCCCGCTAGAGATTACGACATCCAGTTGTCCATCCTTATTAACATCCATGAAATTCACGAGATGTGCTCGTTTATAAAGGCCATAGTCATCTTTATTCTCTTGCCAGATTTGGCCAAAATTATGAATTTTAATATTATCTAACTGGCCATCTTCAACAACAATTCCCCATAAGTTAGATGAACCATAAGTATTGATATAATTTGTGCTACCGTTAAATTGATAAAAGAGAGTTGCTGTCTTGTTAGCAGATATCTTTCTTCTTTTTATTCGATAGAGATGTGAGTTAAATCCTGAAATAGGAAATTTATAACTAAAAATGAGTCGTTTCTGTACATCATAAATCTGTAGAGTTGGTACCCCATCAGTAATTGATGTTCCAATATATTCTCTTACAATGTCCCCATTAATATCAACTTGATATAAGGCCGAGTCTTTCTTGTAATGTACTTTTTCTTTTTTCTGATCAACTTGCTTGGCACCTTGGTTATAAAAATCATCGAGAAGCCAGGCATCCTGAGCAATACTATTTGTTGAAAATAATAAGATCGGGCAAAGGCCAATCATCCATTTTAATGACAACATATGTTAATTATAACATTGAGTTCAAATATCTACAGTACTATGCTCTTTTATTCCCCTATTTAACTAAAATCAGCTACAAACCTTATTCCTGCGGGCATACAGCATTGACGTATGCTCGACTAATTCGATAATATTTTGCAATAGGATACACAGAGGGGACATAATGCAACGTCAGATTGGTTTTATAAAAAATCAGAATCAAATTATTATCAGAGATTTAAATAGTACGACAAAAAGCAAAATTGCTGATGTATCGGAAGTATCTGAAGAGAGTTTTGACTGTATTTTTTATTCTCCTGAGTTGTTAGAAGAAGAAAGCGTACACAACTTTCTAAAGAAAGAATCAAAATATACTCCCCTTCACGAGCTAGGAACGTTCTTTGAAAACTCTGAACAATTTGAAGCAGAATCAAATGAGAAGCTTGAGCAAGTATTCAATAAGATCTCAAGTAATTGGATCCTACAAAATAATATCGTACTCCTAGAGGAACTTTTTGAAGTTGTAGATCACCTAAAAGCTTTATGGCCAAATGACAGAACTGCTTTCTTTGAAGAGCTATGGCATATCTTTAAAATTAACCTTGGCGCAAACAAGTTAAAGCTTATTTATAATGATATTGAAGACGTTTCGAAAAATAGTGACAAGAAAGCGTTAGTTCACATCACTATCGATGGTGACAAGAAGCCAAACCCTGTCAAAGGTAAAGATTTTGAAGCAAAGCTTATGAAGCACTTTGAAGAAGAATTCGTAAACGCTTTCCAGATTGTCGAGTATAATGAAGATAAGGGTGAACTATCAATTTGCGGTAATATTCTAAAAAGCCCTTTTATTATCATGGCGAATATCGGCCAAATCACAAAGCTTCAAGAGTCAGTTCTTGCAACACTAATTAAAGCATTATCAAGATAAAATAAAAGGCCCGTTAAACGGGCCTTTTTTATAGTAGCTTACAAAGATCAACAACTTTAGAATTCTGTATCTCAAAGCTCACCTTGTGTGGCACAGAGCTCTTTGAATCCTTAATGACGACTTCATACTCTTTTGGAATACTGTCACCTTGTGAATTCATACCTGTCGCAAAAGGAATCCCCGGAACAAAGCGAATTGGTAATTTTTCTTCTCTTTGCTCTCCAAATAGTTCAAAGCTAATTGATCCACGGATACATGCAGAGCTTGTCTGTAGGTAACCATAGTATGCCTTTGCCATCGACTCTACTTGAATATTGCGAGACTCACCATCCTGTACAGATATATCTTGTGCTATAAAGTGCTCACGCCCTGTCTTTTCAACTCGAATTGTCAGTAGTTCATTTGCACGAACTTTTAATCGATTTAAAACATCAACACTTTTTTCAGCACCATTGATATATAACTTATCTTTATTTCTACTGAAATTCTTAAGCGTTATCATTCCATTTTGATTACTCGTTGGAGTACGTTTAGCCTTTGTTTTTGTGCCCGGCGCCTCTGCAACCTCTGTCGGAGCAGTCTTCGAGTCCTTTAAGAATGGAATATGATCCTTAGCGAAGTAGACTCCTGCAGCAATTGCCGCAATAGAAGCAACATGAATGAAGTAATTCTTCTTCTTTGTTTCAACTTTCTTCTTTCTCTTTATACGCTTAATTTTTGTACTCGCACTTGTTTTATTAGAGCGAATATCAATCTTATTAATCTTTGTTTTTGCCGATTTTGATGCCATATCAAGCTTAGGTATTGAACCTTCAACCTGAATATCTGTTTGTTCATCAATATCGAGTTCAAAAAGAGCTTCTTTCTCTTTTCTCTTCTTAGCATCAGAAGGCTCAGTTGCATCGACGCTATCACCAGTAGAAGGCTTACCTTCTGTTTCATTTTTATAGTCTCTAATATATGGGCCTAGTTCAATTTGACCAAACTCATACATTCTTTCACGATCTACTTTAATTTCGTCTTTAAATAGTTCTTTCGCGAAGTATGAAAGATCTGAAGAGTTAAAGTCTGGATACGTCGAATATAGAAACTTATTAAGAGCGCGAGCAAACTCTTCAAGAGATTGATAGCGCTTATTACGATCTTTATGAAGTGCCTTTAAGATGATCTTATCAAGTTCTTTTGGAACCATTGGATTGATTGAAGAAGGAACTGGAATTTTACATTCCTGAATCTTCTTTAAAACAGCTAAGTCATTTGAAGCTTTAAACAATTTTCGAGAGCACAGCATTTCCCAAAGAGTAATTGCCGTTGCAAATAAGTCATAACGTGGATCAAGATCTAATCCATCTAAGTATTCAGGAGCAAGGTAAGATAACTTTCCTTTAATTGTTCCCGCTTGAGTCGCTTCAGAGTTTGTTTCAGACTTTGCAATACCAAAGTCAATAACCTTAACAGAGCCATCAAAAGTTAACATGATATTATGAGGTGAAATATCACGGTGAATGATATTGGCAGGCTTTCCTGTCAGTTTATCTGTAAATGTGTGAGCATAGTGAAGACCTTGAGCGGCCTGAATCGTAATGAAAGACGAAATTTCTACTGGAAAAACATAATTATGTTCCTTTAGCTTATCAATATATTGCTTTAGGTTTCTTCCATCACAATATTCCATCGCAACGAAAAGCTGGCCATTATGGAAACCATAATCATAGGTCTGAACGATATTTGGATGTAACAATCCAAAAGTCGTTTTAATCTCATCCATAAACATTGTCTGAAATGCTTCGTCTGATGAAAATTGTGGTTGGACCATTTTGATAGCAACAATCTTATCGGCTTGCTCCCCCAGAAAGCGTGCACGACAAATTTTGGCCATACCACCATCAACTAAGTGATCTAGAATAAGGTATCGACCAAATCTTTCAAATTTCTTTTCTTCACTCATTACTAAAGCTCCTCAAATTTTTATCGGAGCTTTTAAGTTCAAACTTTAGATATGTTTTTGACTAAAAATGCAGAGTTCTCGTTTTAAAATTAGGAAATTTGATCCTTAAGTCACCGATATCAGATGTTGCACAGAGCGTTTTACTCTTATATAGAGACAAAAAGAATTTATTGAAGTCTGGATGATTAGCAATGGCCATATCAAAGTCATTTGTTACGACAGGCTGAAGTTCTTTCGATAAAATTTGATTATAAAACATTGCATGTGAAATTCTGTCAGAGTCTAAACTAAACGTAATGGCAACATAGACTGCTTTACATTCTTTTAAACGTCTTGATTCACTTTCTGAAAACCATTGCCAAAAAGGAGAACTAGGCTCCATTTTTGTTAAGAATACATCATACATTAGGTTAAGCTCTGAATACCAAGATAATCGTTGAAACCTTAATGCTTCATTCCAAGGCTTATCACCAGCGGTACCACCCTTGATAATTGATTCTCCACTTTTGACAAAATTCTTTGTCATATTTCCACATGAAGTTAAAAAAAACAGGGCAAAAAGAGCTAAAATTTTAGTTTTCATATATCCAATTATAAGTTTCTTTGAAAATAATGTCTTGTTTTTTTATGGCCTTAACAGAATTAAACTCTGGGATTTCTATTTCATCTCTAAATTCACTCATAATCGTCTCAAAAATAATACTATCCTTGTTACTACTAAATATTAAGTTCCTGCATTCCATGAAATAGACGTCTAATTGAACTTTTTTCAAGATTTGATTAAGAACGATTAATGTTCTCTTTGTCACAAAATTATTAGCAGTTAAATCATTACTCTGCTTTGACAATTTAATATGATAACGCGATAAAAAATTTGGCTGCCAAGGTATTTTTGATAATAATTCATTTTTAAGATTCTTATTAAATTCTATACGAATCTTGGGATTTAAAAAGATATTACCTTTTACATTATCGAATAATGTAGAAAAAAGTAGTGAGATCAATGCTCCTTGATTAACGGCCAAAGTATAGACCTCATCTCCTTGAGCAAGTTTACTATTATAATAGAGTTCTTTTAAGAAGTTTTTAACTTCGTCAATACTTTCAAAATGTCCACGTGTTCCTGAGCTTAGTCCATGGCCTAAATAATCAAAAGAAACAACATGTAGTCCTTCTTCGACAAGTAAAGGAATCAAGCTATCAAAAGTATAGTGTCCTCCTCCAATGTCATGAAAAAGAATGACAGTTTTTGCATCCTCTTTATCGCTGCGATACTCACGAATATAAATCGAAGTATCCATCTAAGACTACCCGATATAACTTTTGATCGAGCTTTCTGCTTCATCAGATAGATTAACAAAGCGTAGAGCAAAACCTTGGTTTTCATTTAAGTGACGAACGACAAGTCCAGAAGCAATAAAGTGGTAATCAGTATTTTCAGGGTGAACATTTAGCGTTACTTCATCCCCTACATTAAATGGAAAGTTTGAAACAAGAACTTGCATTCCACCGATAGAAATATCACGACAAACACCTTCAAACACTTGTTGAGAATCATGGAAGAACATACGTGCAACAAATGGCTTACGCAGATTAAGTCTTCTTTCATCATCAGTAATTAAAGGAGGAACAGAGCCCATGACTTTTTTTGCAATTGGAGTTTCGGCAAGGAATACCCACTCATTTTCACCAGGAATATAGGCAAGAGTTTTTTCATTAATACGATTTTGCTTATAAGCTTTTTGTAAATCAATCACACTAAATGGGCCATACTCTACTTCATCGGTACCGCGATCAAGTCCAATTTTTATCGTAATGATTTTTTCATCATCTTTGATGTCTTCCCACGAGTAAAGAACGACATGTTGATCGTCTATTACAGGAGGCATATCAAGCTCAGGAGGAAGTTCATCCACAACTCTCTTATTTAATAAGTGACCTAGCTCTGTGGCCTCAGAAATTAACTTCCAATTATCAAATCCCTTTGTCCAAACATAGCTGTCAGGTGTAAGCTTGCCCTTTCCAAATAGAACTTCAACCTCTTCCAATTCAACAGGTCCTACTCTTTCACCTTTTTCAACGTAATACCATTGTGCCATATTCTTCTCCGTTTGCTTTGACCTTCCTATTTTAACCTGTTGATATCATTAACAAAATTAATGAAAAATATTGCCCCTAAGAAGCACCAAATGGGAGTAATACTTTAGTAAAAAAGGCCGAAATATATTTAAGTTTTATTTTTTCTTAACCGAAGAGTTAATTGATGAAAAAGATCTTAATTATTTTGACATTATTATTTATGGCCTCATGTGCGAAAGAAGAATTTGCAACTCGCAAGAATTCAGACTCATTTGGGACAGATCCTACTCAAACAGTAAACAGTGAAATGTGTTCTAAGTTTACCTATATTAGGCCACCTGTTGACCTTCTCTTTGTATGGGATAACTCAAAAAGTACAAGCTTTATTAGCAACCAAACGAAAACCGCTCTTAATAATGTTGTTAATGATATCGCAGATCGATTCGACTACCAAGTTCTTATGGCGCCACTTATCGGCTCGGGAAATAGTGAAACCTACTTCTTTTCTCGTGAAGGAATTAGTCCTTCAGGAGTGACGACAATTTCTCGCTATGCCGCTTCAAATGTTATCTCAAACTTCAGTCCGGGATCAGGATCACGTGAAGGTGGACTTTCACGTATTAACGAATTAGTAAAACTTAATCAATTAAATGGTGCTCTCAGAAAGAGTGCCCATACAATTATTGTCATCATGTCTAACGAAGATGATAACTCTTGGAACACAACAGGAGTAAATTTAGCAAATAATCACTCTCTGGCCGTAAAATATCGTAAGGCCATGGCCCACGATCTTCTATGTATGCGTGGTAATTACAATGGCGCGCTCTACTCTCAATCTCTATATTCAAATTCTGATAAACAAATGCTTGGGACAAACAAGAATACGGCCGCAACCTTTAATTCAACATGTAGTAATGTTGGAAGCTATGAGCTTAACTCATCGATGTTAAGACTTATCTCACTTGCTCCGTCTGTTGACCCAGAGTCTTATAGCTGTCCACAAATTTCTAAAGGTGAAAAGAATTTTAATTACCATGGTGCCAGTGACCTGATCTACAATCAACCATATGAGAACTTAAGTGGAAGTAATCCATATCCATTTCCACGTTCTAATAACTCGTACAATGGCTTTGGATACAACGATAATGTCGATGTTTGTACCCAAAAAACAAGCTTCAATAATGTTTTTGATCATGTCTATAACTCAATTCAAGATGCTATCTTACATCACAAGTACAACTACTGGAAAGTTGCTGAACCAGGTGCTCGTATTGATACGAACTCTCTTATTATTACAAAGTACGTAAGAGGAAGCTCTCAAGCTGGTACACCAATTCTTGAAAGTACAAGTAATGGTTATATCTATATTGGTGAAAGAGGTAATTTTGCCACGAGGTACTCTCCTTCAGTTGGAGAGGAACATTCTGGTCACTTCATTCGTCTAAATGGGAATGCCATTGTAGAACATCCTGAATGTTTAGTCGTCAGCTACCAGACACCACAAAACTTCTATGGGTATGTGAAGCTTAATAGTAAGCCTGTTGAAAGTTCGATTACACTTAAGATTAATGGCCAGACTATTAACAAGAGTTCAACTAACGGTTGGCAGCTAATGAAGTCGGGATCAAATCCTGCTTACTACTCTAACTTCAATATTAAGATAACAAGTCCGACAGATGACACACCAGCGGTTCCGGCCATGAATGAGACAGGATACTTCCTAAAGCTTTTTGGAAATGCTGTTTATAGTGACGGGGCCAACGTTGAAGTAAACTTCTATCCAACTGGAAATTAATAACTATTACCGGCCTTTTCTTCATTAAGTCGCTGCCAAGCAACTTGAAAGATAAGGCCAGGTAGAGTTTTTGTTAGCTTATCCATGTCTACGACATTGGTCATATTACCTTTATCATCCACAAAAATATCTTCTACTACTCCAGATATAATGGCAGGACGAATATCTTCAGGATTTACGATTGCTTCCCCTTCCTTCAATTCATTAATGACAGCTGAAAGATCGGCCGATGCTTTTCCCTTAGTAACACCTTTTGCAAGAAGCTGATGCTTCATTCGTGATAGTATAAGGTTGCACTTCTTTGATGTTTTAATTTTTTTATCATCTGTTTTTATTTTTTCCGCATTAATAAAAGCGACTATACTTCGAAGACTTTCTAGATCTGGAATCTTAACAAGTTTAGGCTGTCCGTCTTTATCATCTTCCATGATAATCAAACCTTCTCTTTTTAAAAGCTCAATCATCTCTTCAAATTTAATTTCTGAAACACCAAAGATATCGAATAAGTAATATCGAATAGAACTGATGTGAATACGGTGGGCACCGTCTTCACCTTTTTGGGCGTGAACCTTTGAAGAAAGATAAATACCTGCAAGAATCCTTAGTACATCTGTTGTATGAAAAAAGACATACTCACCTACTTTTCCATCCTTACCAAAACCAACAGAATTTGATTCTAGCGCCTTTACGCGGTCATTAGTTTTTCGCAGGCGATCGGCCAGAGTATTAACAATTGTTTTAAACCATGGGTTTAATCCCTGCATTGTTTTATCAAACGCACTAAAAGTAACACGTACAACATCAGTAGGAACAATAGCAGCAGCAGAACAACTTCTTCTCGAACCCTTATTATCAAAATAGGCCATCTCACCAATTACTTCACCGGCGCGAAGAATAGCGATTTCAACAAAGCCCTGCCCCTTTGGAATATAGAGTCTGATCTGTCCTTTTTGAATAATATAAAGAGAATCTGCTGGATCGTTTTGGTTGAAAAGAACTTCGCCCGCTTTGAAACGTACGATACCAGATTTATGTTGCTTTTGTGTTTGAGATTGGGCCATCCATAGTCCTACTTAAAAAGCAGGACTACGAAAGTCCTGCTAATTTATTTAATTTTTTCTAATATCAATGATAACGCTTCACCGCCACCGATGCAAATAGAGGCCAAACCGTACTTTGCATTTTGGTTTTTCATGGCCGTCATAAGAGTTACAACAATACGAGTTCCTGAAGTTCCAATTGGGTGACCAAGAGATACTCCTGAACCGTAGATATTTAGTTTTGCATGATCAATTCCCATCTCTTCCATAGCTGCCATTGGTACAGCTGCGAAAGCTTCGTTAATTTCAAAAACATCAATATCTGAAATTTTTAGTCCAGTTTTCTCTAAGTTCTTTTTCATTGCTTCGATTGGAGCTGTTGTAAACCAAGTTGGCGCTTGAGCGTGTGATGCCCATCCAACGACTTTAAAATCCGCTTGGTCTTTATACTCTTCTCCTGCAAGAACAACAGCAGCAGCACCATCATTAATTGTTGAAGCATTTGCTGCAGTAATTGTTCCATCTTTTTTGAAAGCTGGTCTTAGTCCTGGGATCTTATCGAATTTTGCCTTGAATGGACCTTCGTCCTCAGAAACAACTGTGTCACCTTTACGGCCTTTGATTGTTACTGGAGCAATTTCATCTTTAAAAATCCCTGCTTCAATTGCCGCTTGAGCTCTTTTAAAAGACTCAATTGAGTAAGCATCTTGTGCTTCTCTTGTTAGGTTATATTTCTCAGTACATTCTTCTGCACAATTTCCCATTGCTTGATCAGAATAAACATCCCATAGTCCATCCCACTGCATAGCATCTTTAACTTCTGCTGCACCAAATTTTGCAACACCAGTTCTAGAGTTCATTAGTAAGTGTGGAGCTTGTGACATATTCTCCATACCACCAGCAACAACAACTTGGTTATCACCTGTCATAATTGACTGAGCACCAGAGATAATTGTCTTCATTCCTGATCCACATACTTTATTAATTGTTGTACATGGAGTTGCTTCACTTAGGCCTGCAAAGATTGCAGCTTGGCGAGCTGGGGCTTGTCCTACACCGGCCTGTACAACGTTACCCATAAATACTTCATCAACTTTATCTTTAGCGATACCTGCTTTTTCAACAGCAGCTTCGATTGCAGTTGCACCTAAACGAGTTGCTCCAACTTGAGAAAGTGAGCTTAGAAAACTTCCACTTGGCGTTCTTGCACCAGATAAAATATAAACACTCATTATTTACTCCTTTTATTTAATCTTAATTAAAGTCCAGATATATTGACACACAAACAGTGGCTTGTTAATTATCTTCTACTTCTATATAGATTTTCACAGCGTTAAAAAGGATATTGCGAATGCTTTCAAGAACTAACGGGCCATTTTTAATTGATCTTCCAAACGAATGGGCGGATTCGGTACTTGAACTTCTTCAAGATACATATCGCAATGAATTATTTGAAGCCAATAAAGTATTCGAAATCTATGGAAGACTCTATAAAGGTGAAGTTCTAATTATGGCCTCTCTTGTTGATACATCAAACGAGGCTGCTGCAGCAACCACTTACTTCGCATCAATGGATCTTGAGGAAAACGGTGACCATACAAAACTTCTTGAGGGCCTAGTAGACTCAATTGGCGCTTTCTTTGATCAATTCTTTGCGGACCAAAATTGGGATGACTACCAAGATATGTGGAAAGAAGAAACCTTCAAGGGAACAACACTATACTGCAAGGTGACAAGAGAAAATGTTGGTCTAACGATTCAAGCCGATAGACTTCTTAATCAGTAACACGCAGCATTCATAGCTTAACTCGAGTTAACTTGCCAGAGCCACTTAACTCTAATAGCATTTTGATATAAATATTCATTAGAGAGGGATTTTTATGAAAAAGCTACTATGTTTAGCGTTGCTACTTTTTCTAACTCAAAAAATTTGGGCACAAGAAGAAAGACACCGCACGGTTGAAGGTCTGATTAACTGGGGACCTTATGTAAACTGTGAGATCTACAACAACTCACATCGACGTATGACAGTTCTTGATTATCAATACACAATTACATACACAAATGGATTTCAAAGAACTTTTAATTATGTATGCCAACAAGGTTGCAATGTTAGAAGCTTTGACTTCACAAGATTTTCTGGACCAACTAATCATCCAAATATCATGGCAGCAACCTGCCGTGCCCATGTTTTTAAAGAAAGAAGACACCGTCGAAACTAAAATAATGAAAAAATATAGCCTCCGTTAAGGAGGCTTTTTTTTTATTTAAATAATTTTGCTCTGTACTTAGGCTTAATTAAATTTTCAACTGATAAGATCTCATCAAGCTCTTCTTCAGATAGCAACTTCTTCTCAAGGACTAATTCACGAATTGATTTTCCAGTCTTAACTGCTTCTTTCCCAATGATATCACCCATGTGATGGCCAATGAATGGATTTAAGTAAGTAATGATACCAACTGAGTTTAAAACCATATTTGTCGTATGCTCCTCATTGGCAGTAATTCCTTCGATACACTTTTCTTTTAGCGTCGAAGCCGCGTGACTTAGAAGGTCGACTGATTCAAACAGAGACTGAGCAATAACTGGCTCCATAACATTAAGTTGAAGTTGTCCTGCTTCAGCAGCCATTGTTATTGTCATATCATTTCCAATAACTTTGAAACACACTTGATTAACAACTTCAGGAATAACAGGGTTTACCTTTGCCGGCATAATTGAAGAACCGGCCTGTAGTTCGGGAAGGTTAATTTCATTAAGGCCACAGCGTGGCCCAGAAGAAAGAAGTCTTAAGTCATTACAAATCTTTGAAAGCTTAACAGCTGTTCTTTTTAAAGAGCCTGAAATCATAACATAAGCTCCACAATCTGAAGTCGCTTCAATTAAGTTTTCAGATTTCACAAAATTTCCATCAGTGAATTCAGAAAGAAAACCAATTGCCAAGTCAGAATAACGATCATGAGCATTCAGTCCTGTGCCAATTGCAGTTGCTCCCAGATTTACTTCAAGAACTAAGTCACGACAACGAGATAATGACCTTACCTCTTCTCGAAGGTTAACGGCCCATGAATGAAATTCATCACCTAGAGACATTGGAACAGCATCTTGGAGTTGTGTTCTCCCCATCTTAAGCACCTTCTCAAATTCAATCCCCTTCTTCTCAAAACTGTCTGAAAGTCCTTGAATGCGCTCAATTACTTTAGTCATATAAAAGTAAACTGCTACACGGAATCCTGTTGGGTACGCATCATTTGTTGATTGTGATTTATTAACGTGATCGTTTGGGTTTAGAACTCCATATTCACCACGCTTATGTCCATTCATCTCAAGTGCCACGTTAGCAATAACTTCATTAGTATTCATATTTACAGAAGTTCCCGCACCACCTTGAAAGACATCCGTTGGAAAATATTTAAGATATTTATCTAAGTTGGTCAGGATCTCATCACAAGCGCTAATAATCATATCGCACTTATCATCTTCCATTGTTCCAATTTCTTTATTGGCCGCTGCTGCTGCCTTCTTTGTCAGAACCATTCCTTTAACAAAGTTAGGATAGTCCCCTATTTTAGCATTTGATATTTGAAAATTATTTAGGGCCCTTTGAGTATGAATCCCATAGAGCATTTCGTTATTTATTTCTAACTGTCCAAGTAAATCTTCTTCGATTCGATTCTTCATATAAATCTCCTATAGGAGTATTTAAACACAAGAATATAAAAAAGGCCCTCAAAAGAGGGCCTTCAAAAGCATAGGAGTATGAGTTATTTATTAACCCTTAATTCTGAAAATCTCTTGCATCATTTTATCTGCTGTAGAGATAGTCTTAGCATTAGCTTGGAAGTTTCTTTGAGACGTCATTAGGTTAACGAACTCACTTGCGATATCAACGTTTGAAAGCTCGATTGACTTTGAAAGAACTTGTCCACGTCCCGCTTCTCCTGGCTTCCCCATTGCTGGTTGACCAGAGTTTTTAGATTCTTTGAAAAGGTTTTTCCCCATTTTGAAAAGACCTTCGTTATTATCAAATTTTGCAATAGCGATTTGAGCGATATCTCTTGTCTCACCATTGTCATATACTGCTGTAAGGATACCATCATCATTGAATGATAGAGATCCAAGAGTTGCGGCAGAAGCACCATCTTGAGTGTGTCTAGCAACTGCAGAACCTGAACCATACTGAGTTGAAGCATCAGTACCGTCTCCACCTTCAGCAATTGATTCCCCCCAAGAGAATTCAATTTTTTGACCTTGTTGTGCACCTTTATTGAAGTTGAAAGAGTTTGAAGATTCGATCTCTTCTTGAAGTTGACCTTTATCGTTGAATACAAGTTGACCTTGTGCCATTTCAACCATCTTACCAGCTTCACCACCTTGAGCATCAGCACCATCGGCCATGATTCTATAAGTCCAATTGTTATCAGCTGATTTATTATAGTATGCAGTTACAAGACGAGCTGTACCTACATTGTCATATACTGTAATTGAAGAAGAAAAGTTTGAAGTTTCTTCTGGATTATTTGGATCGAATTGTTTTACAGAAACTCTTGAGTCTAAGTTCATAGAAAGCTTAACTTTTTCAGTTGCTTGAGCTGGAATTGTTGTGTTTCCTAGCTTAATTTCACCTTCTTTATTTGTAAGTGTTCCATCTTCATTTGATTTGAAACCAATTACTTTATATCCATCACTGTTAACAAGCTCACCGTCTTTGTTAAAGTGCATTGAACCATCTCTAGAATATCCATTTCCGAATGGAGCTTTTACTTTAAAGAAACCATCACCTTGAATTGCAAGGTCTGTGATTGATTCAGTTCTTGCTACATCACCTTGAGTCATGATCGGCTTAATGTGAGCTAGCTTTGTACCAGCACCAAATTGATCCCCACCTTCGATCCCTTTTAGAGAGACTGCAAGTACATCTTGGAATTCAGCTCTTGAAGCTTTAAAACCGTTCGTTCCAGCATTTGAAATGTTATCTGAAACAACATTCATCCCCGCTCCTGAAGCGCTTAAACCAGATACACCAATGTTAAATGATCGTAAAATACTCATTCGTCCCTCCTAGACTAAAACCAAATCTAAATTTTTTAGATCTAAAAACGACTAAATGGAATAAGGATTTTAAAAGGTGTGTTTACAACGACAGGCAAACACAAAGCTTCCGTTAGGACCAGCTAATTAAATCTTAAACCAATACAGTCGAATCAATTTTTGTAAAAACGTTACTCTCTATACTTCCCTTATCAATGGCCGTAACTACCTTCTTGGCCGCTACATCCACGATATAGGCTGCTTTATCTGTAATCACTAAAGAATCCCTTCCCCCTTTACTTTGAAGTTTCTGGAAAGCATCCTTTAGCTTAAAAAATTCATTACTATCAATATCAATATTTCTCTCCTGCAGTCTCTTTGCAGCATGAGTCGAAAGTTGAATTCCATGTTCTCTTTGAGTTTGCGCTAACTGATCTAAGTGATGCGCTTTATTGATCTTCTCATTAGAGATCTGATCATTCAGAAGATTTTTAAATTCTGACTGAGCAGCTTCATTACCACCACTAACGTTACCAAGGCGGTTACGAAGATCAACTTTCTTCGAACCAGGAACCTGGCTTACATTTGGAATATGAAAATTTGAAATATCTTTAGTTCCCATTTATTTCCAATTATTGGTTAGCGGAATTGTTAATATTATTATAGTTTTGAGCCGCTCTCTTTTGCAATGCGGCAATATTTTTATCGTTCATTTCTGAACCATTATTAGAAGCTTGTTTGAAGCTATCAACGTCACGAAGAAAAACTTTTTTTCCATTTTCTAGAGTGAAAATTGTTTCTCCATTATCAAAATCAACAGCATTAACAACACCTGTCGACTTTGTTTCACCCTTAAATTTATTCATGTCCTTATCAAAGGCCCAAACCTCAAGAGTATAATCACCTTTTGCAGCTCTGGTATTATCAAGTTGACGTCCATTCCAAGTTAGAGTGTGTTGTCCTCTTCCTAGGTTTTCAGCTTCAACCTTTCCAATTAATTGGCGATTTTTATCATAGATATTAACCATAACATTCTTAGCTTCTTTATCTAAGAAAAATGGAACATCTTTTCTAAAAGATTGACCATCATAAGTAACTGATGAACCTTTCGTTAGAATTTCTTTTCCTAAGAAACTTGCACCAAAAAACTTTAATTCTTGTGGGTCATTCTTCCCCATATTTTCAAGCTTTTGGTTCATATTTGTCATCTGCTCTAATTGAGAAAATTGAGCTAGATCTGCAGAAAGTTGTTTTTGATCCATTGGCTTCATTGGGTCTTGATGAGTTAGTTGGTGAGATAGAAGTTTTAAGAAACCTTCTTGTCCCATTTTATTGTGATCTTTAGCATCAACAAATTTTTGATCAGCGATATTATTACCAGCAATACGGTTTAGTTCTTCACCAACTGAACCTTTTCCATTCCCCTTCGTCTGGCGAGGGGCCATACCGATTTGTGAAAATGAATTTCTCTGTTGTGGTTTTCCAATTCCTGGCATTATGCACCTATGCGTTCGCTATATTCTTGCCATCTTCTTTGACGGCCTTCTCTTGCATCTTGAAAACTATCAAATGCAAAAGAATCTTCATTATCTAATTGTCTCGCATAATCAGACTCATTTCCAGTCATATTTCTAGTGGAGATTTTGTCCGCTTGTCTTTCGTTATTACGTTTTTCATTTTTAAAGCTCTCAGACTGAGAGGCAGTATCACTCATTTGACCAGATGTTGCCGTATGAATTTTAAAGTCAGCAACTCTAACACCTTTCATATCGAGGTTCTTTAACAATTTAACTTCATTTTCTTTAAAGAACTCTTTTGCTTCAATCGTAGTAGTTTCGATATTTAGAGCGATCATACCGTTAGCATCTTTATTAGCAGTAACATTAAAATGTCCTAGTTCATTATGCTTAACTAGAACTTGTAAGGACTTACCGTTTTCAATACGGTTCATTTCAATATAGTTAGTTACTTCTTTAATCATTTGATCTGCATTAGATACATTTGAAAGATCGAGAACTTCTGGAGCTTTCCCTAAATTGATCTCTGCTTTGAAGTCATTTGTTGTATTAGTATTTCCAAGAGCACCAATTAAATTATTTTGAACTTGTGGAGCTCTTCTATCGCCTTTTGTCGCAATATCAGATGAGAAGTCCTCAGCTTTTGGTTCACTTTTCATACGAATAATTGAGCTACTCTTATGAGATGCTTCTTTGGCAAACTTATTCATATGAAAACTATTTGAAGCTTTCATATCAGTTGCAACGTGGTTATTTAAAACTTGGCGATTTGCCAAGAAGTCTGCACCACTTGCAAGATTTTTATTATTTGTAGCAACTGGCTTCTTACCTTTAAATAGGTTTGTTGAGGACATTCTTAAAAGATTATTATCCTTCATCCCCTCAACAGCTCTTTCAGGTGTCGCCTGTGCTGACTCAATAATAGCTTGTGTGTTCTTTCCTAACAAAGCATTTGTCTTCACTCCCTCTGCAGCGAGTTTTGGAGTTTGTTTACTCTCAAGTGTAGTCTTAGCTTTTTGTAATTCGACAATATTCTTAGTACCAAGAATGCTATCAATATCACTATGCTTACCTGCTGGAGTTTTCTCTGTAGAACTAAGAGTCGAAATTAAAGAAGTCGGCGTAGTGTGCTTTGCCATGGCCTTTGCCATCTTTGGACTATGTGATTCTTTAATAAGCGTATTTGTATTTGCCTTTCCCTCTTTAAGAAGCTCTCTGACTTCTTGATGAGAGATTTTTTCGTTAACAGGATTATTTAGATTATGCTTTTGTGACTTTGACATTAATCCCTCGGCCACATTCGTAGTCTGAAGAGATTTTTGTCCTTTGGACTCCCCATCTAGAAGTAGTTTACTAAACTCTTCCTTTTGTCCTTTTGAAAGCTTCTTATTGGCGTGACTAGAAAGCAGGTTATCAACTGATACAGTTTTCGCATTAGTCTGCGACTGCTCCTTTGTCCCCTTTGCTTTTAAGTTATGTCCAATTAAGTTTTTAAGCATTACTCTTTGTTCCTTCTTTTAACGCTTTGCAATATCTTTACACAAATTTACTAAAAAATTAACCATGGAAAAGTTTACCTCTACTTCTTCATCGTCATATATTGCTTTTGTAAACGCGCTGAGATCTCTTTATCCATCATATTAAAAATCTTTGAAACCTTTACTGGATCGAGCTCTCCAAGAATCTTAATTGAGATTGATGGGTCCTGCTGAGATAATAAGTTAGCTGCTGTTTGTGGCCTCATATTTGAAACGACATCAACCATGTGAATCACACGTTTTTGTTCATCAGAGTCTTTCTTATCAAGACATGAAAGGAAATTCGTTTGATAGGCCTTAAATTCTTTAATTCGCCCCTCAAGTTCCTTTTGATTAACAACAACTTGTTCTTGTTGATTCTTTAAGGCCTTTTCACGATTGGCCAATTCTTCTTCTTTTTTAAGAAGCTCTTTTGAGAAATCTATCAACTTTGAACGACCAACTTTCTTCATCTTTTTTTCAAGGGCCACTTCAAGTGCCTTATCAAATTCTTCTTGCGAATAAATCTTCTTCTCTTCCGCTGTGGCAGTCAGTGAAGATGATAGTATTAATACTAAAAGAAATAACCTTTTCATTTTAAGCTTCCCCGGCCAATTTTTGAGCATGCCTTTTAGCCATCATTAATTCATCAATAGCTTCTTGGCGCTTCTTTTCAATGACTCTATTTTGTTCTGATTCAAATTCATTTTTTAAATTATCAATTACCTTTACTTCACCTTTAGCAACAGAAAGTTCTTTCACCTTCTCTTGATATTGCCTTTCAACAGCATGTAATTGATTTTCTAATACCTTAATTTCGTTTCTTTTAGATTGAATAAACATTGGAAAGAACTGAGCATTCCTACCTGAGGTATACGTATCAAAGAAGGCTTCTTGTGCCCTATATGTTTCTTCAATATCTTGGTGACACTTGGCAATTGCTTCGTTTAAACGGCCTTTTTCGATATTAATCTGCCCGAGTTCAAGTTTCACTTTTTGTTCTTTGAACTCTCTTAACTTTAATAGGCCTTGTAGTTTAAACTTTTCTCTACGCAATTATATTACTCCTCATATGAGTTATATGCTTCTTCTGCATACTTTGCGAGGCCAACCATTGAATCGTATAATTCATCAATCGTTTGGTAATGATCCTCACCTTGCATTTGCTTTAATAAGTCGTTTAGTTGATCGATAATGATCATGGCCTTATCAACCTTAGGGTTTGAACCTTTAGAGTAAGCACCGACATTAATCAGATCTTCATTATCACGATAAGCAGACATAAGATCACGCATATGTCCTGCAACAACACGATGCTCACTTGAAACAACTTTATTCATTACCCTCGATAGTGATTGTAGAACGTCAATCGCAGGGAATTGGTTCTTTGAAGCAAGGGCACGAGATAAAATGATGTGTCCATCACTAATCCCCCTAACGGCATCAGCAATCGGCTCATCCATATCTCCCCCTTCAACAAGAACAGTATAAATACCTGTAATGGAACCTGCATCAGCTTTTGTCCCAGCACGCTCCATTAATTTCGGAAGTTGTGCAAATACAGTTGGTGTATAACCTTTTTGACCTGGAGGATCTCCAGCACTTAACGAGATTTCACGAGACGCCATAGCAAAACGTGTTATCGAGTCCATCATTAGGAGAACGTCTTTATTTTGATCTCTAAAATATTCAGCGAATGTTGTTGCCACATATGCAGCCTTCATACGAATAAGGGCAGAAGTATCAGATGTTGCAACAACTACAATTGACTTCTTTAAGCCTTCTTCTCCAAGGTCATGTTCGATAAACTCACGAACCTCACGACCACGTTCTCCGATTAGAGCAATAATATTAACATCAGCTGACGATTTCTGTGCAACCATTCCAAGCGTAACAGACTTACCAACACCTGACCCGGCCATAATAGCAAGACGCTGTCCCTTTCCTGCCGTCATAAAAGCATTTATTGCATTAACACCAGTATCTAGCATTTCAGAAATTGGTGGACGCTCTAATGGGTTAATTGGTTCTCCAAAAATTGATCTAACCTCATTTGATCTTTTAATTGGTCCTTTTCCGTCAATTGGATTTCCTTGAAAGTCGATTACACGTCCAAGGTATTGCTCTCCAACATTAACTTTTGTAACTAGCTCTTTTAAAAATACTTTTGTTTCTGAATTGATTCCAGCTATCTCTGAATAAGGCATTGTTAAACATTTTGGGCCATCTATTGAAACAACTTCACCAAGACAACGATCACCAAATTCCGTTACGAATTCAACGTTAGAACCAATAACGGCCCTAGAAAGATTTACTTCATAGAGCATACCTTTTGAGGCACAAACCTTTCCTACCTTTTGGTAAGGAGTAGCATATTCATATGCTTTATGAATTGCTTCTAAATCTAATGTAGAGAAATTATTGTGATTCATCCGAGTCGTCCTCTGAACTTGCTAATCCTACTGCTTCAAATAACTTATCAAGACTATCTAATTGCGTCTTCAAGCTACCATTGACAATACCGTTTTGAGATTCAACGACAATACCTGGTGCTTCTATATCATAGTCAATTTCAACACGAGTGTTAGTCAGTTCTCCAAGTTTACCTTGAACAACTTCTAAGACTTCAGGCATTTGTTCAAAATGCTTCTCATTGACACGAATTAGAAGATTTTCTTTTGTTTGCGCTTCTACTATAAGTTTTTCTAGAAGACGAATAATATACTCACCGTCATCTTTAAGCTCTTTAAGAACAATCCATTTTGCAATTGTTCTAAGCAATGTATATGTTTGCATTTTTTGAGCAGAAAGAAGTCCTACTTGAGTACTTAAAACTTCTGAAACCATATCATTTAAAAGAAGAATCTTTTCTTCAGCTGCTCCAGCAAGCTCATTCTTTACTTCTTCTTTTCCTTGTTCACGTCCTAACTCAAGTCCTTCACGGTATGCATCATCTTTGATTGCTTCAATTTGACGCGCTACCTCTTCCTGGACAGCTTGAGAAAAGTCATTCTCTTCTTGAGCACGTACTCCTCTATGTTCGTGAACAATAGGGTTAAGATCAAAACCAGTATCTTTGGCCATTTCTCTTTCAACGCGAATAATCTTCTGTTTCTCTTCAATTTCACGAATCGACATACCTTCGAAATCTTGAAACTCAAATTCCTCAACACTAGAGTTAAGTGGTTTTTGAGAGAAAGAGTGAAATTCATATTCTTTTATATCACGAGTCATACTACGGCCATTAACCTATTATTAATTAAACAAGGGCATCGCCATCTCCACCACGGGAGATAAACGCCTTACCTTGTTGTTCAAGTTCTTTACACTTATGTACAATTTCAGCTTGAGCTTTTTCAACATCAGAAAGCTTCGTTGGCCCAAGAGCATCAAGGTCTTCCTGTAGAAGTGTTGCTGCACGGTTTGACATATTTCTAAATAGCTTCGCTTTAATTTCTTCAGGAGCAGTCTTAAGAGCAATAACAAGTTTCTGTTGATCAACTTCTTTAAGAAGTGCTTGGATACCACGATCATCAACATAAACAAGATCTTCGAAAACAAACATAAGTTTACGAATTTCCTCTGCAAGTTCAGGATCTTTCTCCTCAACACGTCCCATAATATTTTTCTCAGAGTTCTTATCCATAAGGTTAAGCATATCTGCGATTGGTTCAACACCACCTAGTTGATTTGTATCGATAGTTCCAAGAGTTGAAAGCTCAGTCTTAAGTACATCATCAAGTTGTGCGATAAGCTCAGGAGATACAAAATCAAGGTTTGCTACTCTTAATACTACTTCGGCCTGTAGACCTTCTGGAAGACGTCTTAAAACATCAACCTTTCGCTCTGCGGATAAGTGAGCAATAATAAGCGCGATTGTTTGCGGGTGCTCATTAATTAAGAAGTTTGCAAGAGTTCTGGTATCAACTAGCTCCAGTGACTCTAGTGTCTGGTTGGCACCAACATCAATAATTTGACCAAGAAGTTGTTTGGCACGATCTTCCCCTAAAGCATTTACAATAAAGTCTCTTGATGAGTTATCAGAGAAAAGTAGATCATTTTCTTCGTTAAGCTCAGAATAGAATTCTTCAAGAACACGCTTGATCATCCAAATTGGCGCTTTCTTAACATTAGACATCGCATTGATAAGACGTTTTACGTCATTATCGCGCATATGTGCGAATATAAGTTGTGTCGTACTCACACCAAGGGAACTAAGCAGAAGTGCTGCTTTGTCTTGTCCTGATAGTAGCGAGTATTCTACATCTGGGTCTAATGATTGATCGGCCACTTTTCTCTCCTCTTCCTTAAAGGGCTCTATTACTTATTATCATTACGCAATCTGCTTATCAGATTCCGTACTATGAATCATATCATGCACAATCTGTGCCGCTTTTGCCGGGTTACCTTCAACCAGTGAGATAATCTTCTCACGAAGCATATTCCCTTCAATTTTCTCTGGATTGAGCTTCTCTTCAATTTGTGGAAGAGCATCCTCAAGTCCAGGAAGTTTCTGATTAGCTTGTACTTTTTCTAGCTCTTCAAGAGTTCTTGGTAAGAAATCTTCAACTGTTTCTACCGCGTTGTCTGTTACCCATTGAATGAATGGACGAACAACGACGAAGAAGAATAGAGAAATCGTTAAACCAATTGCAAGATACTTAAAGATATTCTTGATTAGCTCCCTATTTTCACGTTCACGCATAAGAGCATCAATAGCTTCAAGATCTTCTTGTTGGAACTCCATATTCTTGATTGTAATAACATCACCACGACGATTATCAATTCCAAGAGTTGAAGCAACGATCGCTTGAAAATTAGCAATATCAGCTTCCGACCATGGTTCATACTTAGTAACGGCCTTACCATCTACAGTCTGAGTCACATGCTTACCATCTACCATAACCGCTGCTGAAATTTTTCTAACAGATGCAGTAGGAGACTTTGAGCGCGTCACTTTCTTTGGCACGTTATAATTACGAGTTGCTAACTCTTTCTTAACATCATTTCTTGTCTCAGGCACACCTGGTTGTGGTTGTTCCCCAGGAAGGTTTGATCTAGCTCCTGGAATTCCTTGTGGAGAAGGACGTGACCCTTGAAGGTTTTGAGTATTTGTTACTTCGGAAAGAACAGCTTTGTTTTCAGAATCATAAGTTGTTTGAGTTGATACACTTTCAGTAAAGTCCATATCAACTGAAACTTTAGCAATTACTTTTCCTGCACCAACAACTCTCGTTAAGATATCTTCAATTTGTTTCTCATACTTTCTATTTAGCTTTGATTCAAGAGCAAGACGATTCGCCGTATTAGCAGTCATCGCGTCCCCTATATTCTCTGAAAGCTTCTTTCCTCTGTGATCAAGGATGACAACACCCTCGCCTCTCATCCCTTCAACTGATGAAGCAACAAGTGAAGAGATTCCTTTAATTTCTTGTTCAGTTAAAGTTACACCACGGTTTAGCTCAAGAACAACAGAAGCCGTTGGTGGTTTCTTCTCTGATACAAATGGTGAAGACTCAGGGATATTTAAGTGAACACGAGCTCTCTTAACACCTCTTAGGTGTTTAATCGTCTTAATTAGCTCACCTTCAAGTGCTCTTTGCTTATTTACTTTTTGAACAAATGAAGTTGTTCCAAAAGATTGATTATCAAAAACTTCATAACCTACTGTTCCTGAAAAAGAGAATCCTGAAGTCATCATTTTAAGACGTACAGTTTCAATCATATCCTCTGGGATACTAATTGTTTTTCCATCCGCTGAAGTTTTCTTCTCAACATTATTCTGACTTAAGAAGACCTCAACCTTTGTCATATCTTCTTTATTAAGATCAGAATATAGAACTTTATAGTTTGTGTGAGTGGCCCACAGGACAACACCTAATAGGAAGACTAGAATAACCCCAGTAACAGCAAAGAGAGAAATTTTCTTTCCTGCATCAAGTTCTCCGTAGAACTCTTTGAAGTTTCTAAGCATTTTGTCGAAAAAATCTTTCACGTATCCTCCTGACACCTGAAACTCTTAACTCATCCTAAATTAAGAGATCATTAACAACTAGTTATTAACTAGACTTGCATTCTCATTACTTCTTTATAAGCATCAATTACTTTATTGCGAACTTGGTTCATTGTCTTAAAAGCAATTTCAGCTCTTTCAACAGCTAGCATCGTTTCGTGGATATTCTTACTCTCACCACTTACTAATTTTTCAATAGCTGTATTAGCTTCTTTTTGTAAATTGTTTACATCCATAATTTGATTAGAAAGCATTTCAGAAAATGACTGACTTCTCTCAGATGGTGTAACTTTTGAAAGTTCATCAAAACCTTCTAGTTTGAATTCTTCCGCGCCACCAGTTGGACTTGTCCACTCGCGCATTTTGTGTGAGTTAAAGACGTCATTCATTGTCGTAATATTATTGATCGCCATGATTTAACCCCTTCCCTTTATTCTTAGTTTCCACTTCCAATTTCAAGCGCTTTCATCGCCATACTCTTAGTTGTATTCATTACGTTAATATTCGCTTCATAACTTCTTGAAGCTGAAATCATATCTGCCATCTCTTCCATTACATTAATATTTGGATAGGCAACATACCCTTGTTCATTTGCATCAGGGTGATTTGGTTCATACTTTAGGATTGGTGGTTTATCGCTTGATACAACTTCTGTTGCATGAACAGATTGAGCAACCTCACCCATTTCACCTTCTAAAATATCCGAAAAGCTTTCACGAGCAGGCTCGCTTCCAAAAGCAACTTCTTTCTTACGATATGGACCACCTTCGGCCGTTCTTGTCGTCTGAGCATTTGCAATATTTGAAGAAATCGCTGCCATGCGCTTCTTATTTGCTGCAACACCTGATGAACTAATTTTTAAACTCGTTAGTAAATCCATTATCTCCCCCTACTCTATTTTTCAGAGTTAATTGTATATTTAAGCATCCCTAGTTTCTTATTTAGTAACTTTACTGACGCATCATACAAAATTTTATTTTCTGCCATTTTGGCCATTTCAGCGTCTCTGTCGACAGTATTCCCATCTTCAGAGACGATGCCATTTGGATCATCATAAATTTCAGGTTGAAGATTTTCAAAACCACCATTGCCAACGTCAAAGTGTTTCTCTTCAGAGGTCAACATTTCAAGATTCCCATCGACGTCTAAAGCTCTTGCAAGTGCTTCTTCAAAGTCAACTCGCTTGGCCTTATAACCAGGTGTATCTGCATTAGCGATATTTGAAGTTAAGACCTCATGTCGGATCTGTCTTAAATTCAAAGATGCAGCTAGTGCTTTTAATGTCTTATCCTCAACCCTCATGATGAAGCCTTATCTTAAGTTAACAAAGTATGAGTTTCCGTCTCCACGGTACTCATTGATTTTATTTCTTAGTGTTCTAATTGATACACCAAGAATCTTTGCTGCTTGAGTTCTATTTTCAGAAGTATGGATAAGAGCCTTCTTGATAAGTAGCTTCTCAGCTTCCTTAAGAGACATTAATCTAATTCCTTCTGAATCATCTTCAGAGATAACATTTACTGCTTTCTTTTCACCGATCTCAAGGTGCTCTGCTGAAACCTCAGTTCCCTCGAAATTTGCTAAAGCATTTTCGATAACGGCCTTAAGTTCTTTTACATTGTGTGTCCAGTAGTGAGAAAGGATCTTATTCATGGCTTCTTCTTGAACAGAAACTTCTGCACCACCAAGAGTTGTCTTGATAATACTTTTTGCGATGTATTCTAAGTCACCAACTCTTTCTCTAAGTGGAGTTAGAGTAATTGAGTTTGATGAAATGAAAGTGTATAGGCCACGGTAAAAACGACCAGCTCCAACAAGTTTAGAAAGGTTCTTAGTTGTTGTTGCAACCATTCTTACATCAATTTCATAGTCAGTTAGTTCACCAAGGATTTTATGAAGCTTCTTTTGAAAAGTATCTTCCAACCCATCTACGTTTACTAGAACAACAGTACCACCGTTTGCGTTTTCAAATGCACCTTTAATGAAACGTCCTGTTTCTGGGTCTCTATAACCCAAGATCTCATTCTCAACTTGGTTTGCTTCTGCTGCACAGTCTACAGTTACAAATGGCTTTCCTTGTCTTGTTGAATTTTCATGGATAAAACCAGCTAGTGTCTTCTTACCAACACCTGCTTCGCCAACAATAAGAACTGGTGCTTTTGTAACAGCAACGTTGTTTGCAACTTTAAGTGCCTTAACAATTTTAGGATCCTGTCCAAAAACTTCCGCTGTAAACGTATTCATCTGACCTCCTGTCTGTCGTTTGCCCGATCCGTGGGCTAAATTATAGTGTACGCTTTTTTAAGTTAACTAATGTTAGCTCTGTCCTGGCCAACTCTTTCAGATAATCCTTCGCTTCGTTATCTGAAAGTATTTCATTTAATAACTTCTCACCAGTTGTGAAGTCGTTTTGTCTTAGGCTTTCCTTTCCTAATAAAAACTTCACACGGTTCTTATAAAGTGATTTCTCATAATCATTCAAGAAAGATCTTGCTTCATCTGCTGCAAGTTTATTCGCCTTCTTAAATAGGATTTCAATTCTTTGGTAATTAACTCTTTCTCTTAATCCTTCAACAACTGTATCAGCGATCTGGAATGAATTTGCGTCTTTTAGAAGAGCTGTAGAAACCTTTAAGTATTTGTCATACTTCTTACTCTCATAAATTGACTCAAGGTAGAATTGGATTGAGTCAACAAGGTCTTTAGCATCAATTGAATTTGCATTTGCATCACTTGCATAGAATCTCTCGTACTCTTTTTCTGCCTTTGCAAACTCTCCTCTCTTATAGTGAGCAAGAGCTTTATAAAATGTAATTTTTTCAAATCCTGGGTAATCTTTTTTCGTACTCGCGATGATGCGGTCTACTGAAGTGTAATTTTTTAGCTTTAGATTTCTTAGAATTTGTAGCTCGTTCTTATACAAGTCCAACTTCTTAACTTCCTTGCGAGAAACCCATAGAGGGAAAGTGTGAGCAGTTTCCTTTTTGCTCGCTATCATTTTCTCATACATTTTCTGAAATCCGTCCCACAGTGTAAGATTTATATATGATTTCGCTATAATAAATTGAATTTCAGGATCAGCACCAATCTTTGCAAAATAAGTATCTTTGTAGATTTCCCAAGCGCGAATAGCACGAGCAAATTTACCTTCTTCAAAATTTGATTTGATGATTCCATAAACAATTTCGGCTCCATCAGCTTCAAAAACTTTCTTTTCACTAATTTTCATGGCCGCAATTGGTAGTGCAGTCAAGAATGTTAAAGCCTCTTCATATTGTCTATCAACAATGAACGTTCTCAAACGAGTTTGCCACAGAAGCATTTCAATATCTTTATTTAACTTCTTATCAGTTCCTTTATCGAGAAAAACTCTTGTTTCAAGATCTTTTGTATCCGGTTTAATCTTTCTAATAGTTCGAAGCCCTACATAGCGGATACGTGCTTCGAGACTCACTTCCTGATTCTGAGCTCTATTGATTGCGTTCTTATAAAGCTCTAATACTTCATTCTTTGGACGATCCTGAATATCAGCAATTAGGGCCATACGCAGTCTTGCCTGAGCAGATTCACTTACATATGAGTACTTAGAAATAAAAGAGTCATAAATCTTGAATGCTTTCGCATATTGTGATGTTCTAAAGTAAGCTTCTGCAGCATTGTAGTAGATCGATGGAAGATACTCACCTTTAGTCGTTTTAGCGAATGCCTCATAGGCACCAATCACTTTTTCTTCATCATTTTGTCTTAGATAAGTATACATTTCGTAAGCCTTAAGCTTTTGCTTAGAAATGATCTTAACTAAAGTTTTATCTTTGATTAGATTTTCAACCTTCTCTACTTGATTTAAATTCGCAAGAGATGAAAGAATGTACTCACCCATATACTCTAATTCTTCGTAATCAAAATTCTCTTTTGCATCACTAAAGAATCTCTTTGCATATTTTAGGGCCTTAACAAAGTCCTTCTTTTCACGGTAGAACTGAACGAGGTATTTGTAGATCCCCTTTCTTAGATCGTAAATATCAGTTCTCTCGAGGATATTCGTATACATTGAAACGGCCGTATCAACCGGCTTAATATCACCTTTTTCAAGAGTTTCTCTTAAAAGAGCATTGGCCTTCATGTAGTCATTGTAAGGATTATAAGACTGTGAAAATTTCTTCTCATATAGCTTAATTGACTTATACATAAGTCCCCACTTACTTTTTCTATAAAGATTAAGAGTAAGTTGCATATGAGCTTCTTTTTCATTTTTGTTGTAATCAAAATTTTTAATTGGAAAGAAGTATTCTGCTGTCTTTCTATTCGTCAGAATTTGTGTTTTTAGCTCAGGAGCTAGTGCCTGGTAGTCCCAGATAAAAGAGGCTCCATATCTAAAATCACGAAATGCTTTCGCTTTCTTAGCAGGAGCCTTTTTAACAACATTTTTTCTAACTATCTTTGGAGCTGGTTTAACGGCCCTAGACTTTTTTACAAACTTTGGCGTTGATTGCTGTGCTGATGCTTCATTCTTCTTTACCAGAGTAGAAATATCTTTGATCGCTGCCTGTTTAGTAGTAACAGCGCCATCTTTCCAGAAGTCGACAAAATATGCACGGTCACGATTCTTATAGAATGAGAAGACTTCTACATTCTTTTTTAGCATTAAAGAGATTGTGAAAACATTATTTCCAGACGTTGGTTCAGTATAAGAGATTCTCTTAATATACTTTGAAGAAGAGAAGTTCTTAAGCCCGTCTTTAACCTTTGAGTAAATATCACCATCTAACGTCGAGAATGATACCTCTGAGTTTGATTTCGTTACATTAACTAGTTTCTTATCAATAAAGAATTTAACACGTAGAAAGTCGTTGTGAGCTTCTGGTGTAACAATTGATGCTGATGCAATATTTAGGAAGGCAGTACTAAAAATAAGTACGATAAAAGATAATAAATTTTTTGAATTAAAATCTATCTTCATTTGGTAGAAACTTCCTGTTTCAAATTTAATAACGTCAATTATTTGGCAATTTCTTCGTCCTAAAGCATGCCGTGAATCTATTTTACAATATTTTGAAATATTTCAAAGGAAAATTTTTCTCATGGGACGTTTTTTCCATGTCAATTTTTTTACATAACAAGATATTAGGTATTTAAAAAGCCGACTATGAAAGTCGGCTTAAGTATTGGTGTCAGATTGGCCATGTTAAGTAGAAATTTATTGTTGAATATTAACGTCTAAATTTCTCTTCTTCATTTTTTCAATAAGCGTTGTACGATTCATCTGTAGTAGCTTTGAAGCTTGGTTTTTATTACCATTTGTTTTAATAAGTGCCTGCTTAATTAAAGACTCTTCTACTTCATTCATAAAATCTTTTAAATTTATACCATTATCTGGAAGACTAACAAGATCATCAGTATCAATTGTCGAGCGATTTGTTAGAGCTAGAATTTTTGGTGGTAGATCTTGAGGTCTAATTTTATTTCCACCTCTTAAGATAACAAGTCTTTCAATTAAATTCTCTAGTTCACGAACGTTACCAGGCCATTCATAAGACATAAGAATTTCAAAAGTCTCATCATCTAATTCAATATCATTTCTTCCATCAGCACTTACAAAACGCGATAGGAAATATGAAATTAAAAGTGGAATATCCTCTCTTCGATCTTTTAATGCTGGAATTTTAATCGGAATAACATTAAGTCTATAGTAAAGGTCTTCTCTGAAATTACCCTGTTGAACAGAGTCTTCAAGATTTCTATGAGTGGCCGTAATAATGCGCACATCAACAGGAGTCGTCGTCGAAGAACCAACACGCTCAATTTCTCTTTGTTGAAGAACTCTTAAAAGTTTTACTTGTAAAAGTAGTGGCATATCACCAATCTCATCTAAGAAAATTGATCCACCATCAGCAGCTTCAAAGCGTCCCATACGATTTGAGACTGCTCCTGTAAAGGCTCCCTTTTCATGGCCAAAGAGTTCACTTTCCAAAAGTTCACCAGGAATGGCACCACAGTTTACATTAACAATTTTATTATGATTACGATTTGATGATAAATGAATTGCCTTTGCAACAAGCTCTTTCCCTGTTCCAGAAGGTCCACCAATTAAAATCGTTGAACTCGAGGACGCAACCTTCTTAATCCGTTCAAAGATTTTTCTCATTGGTTTAGAACGCCCTATCATCCCACAAAACATATCGTCTTCAGTAGGCATCTCTAACTTATACTTAGTTCCAAGTGAACGTTTATCATTGGCGTTGTTTATACCAGAAGTAATTTCGAGACTTTCACGATACTCAAGCTTATGAACAAGGGCCCTAACGACAAGGTCTTTTAGAGCTTCTAATTCAAACGGCTTGGTTAGGTAGTGAAAAACACCTTTCTTAGTTGCCGCTATTGCTGTTTCAATAGAGGCGAAGCCCGTCATTGCGATAGAACTAAAAGTTAGGCCACGCTCTTTTAATAAGTCGATTAGATAGAGCCCGTCAGACGAATTATCTTCAAAGCTAATGTCTGTAATTAAACAAAAGCGATCAACTTGGTTTTTAGTAATATGCTCGATTGCAGGTGTTGGAGAAGAAAAGCTAATAACTTCTAGGTTTATCTTCTTACTTAGATACTTAGTTATCATTGCGGAAAGAGTTTGATCATCTTCCACGACAATAATCACTGGTTTTCTTCCTTGATCGATTTTTACTTCATTATCTGATTCATCATTTGAGAATGTATCAGTTAGAAAATTAAAATCATTCTTCATGTGTTGTTGCCTCTCATCGTGTGAGGTTAAAAATTGTCCCACTAAAATGGTATCGAACAACTCGTGGACGTGTCAATTTTTTAACACCATGATAAAACTTCCGAAACTAGCATAAATAGCTGATATCACAGGTTTATATATAAATATTAGTGTCTAAAAGTTTCTTACAATATCTAAGAAATAATGAACAACTTTGTCTGGGCCACCGGCCATAACCCAAATAAATAGAAAGAAACTTGAGATAGCTGAACAAAGAGCAAAGAATAATGGAGGCAGAGAGTAGCCTCTTAACCAATAGTAGTAAGCAAAGCGGCCACCAATGATCATAATTGGAATTGACCAGAATGGTGTATAACGTAATGTGAACATGAGGAATTCATTCATAGTGATAAGTATAAACTGAATTGGAAAAAAAGAAAGGCTTTCCCATTGGCCTTGAGATACATCCTGCGGCAAAAGTGCCCCAAATGGCAGTTTTGAAGCCGAGATGAATGTGACTCAAGAAAGCTAGCGATAGCGCGGCTTTCGGTTGTTTGCCACAAATAAAAAAGGCCCCTTTCGGAGCCTTCTATTTTACAAGCAAAGTGCTTTAAGTTTTTCAACATACGACAGCTCTTCCCAAGGGACATCCTGCGGCAAAAGTGCCCCAAAGGGCAGTTTTGAAGCTGAGATGGATGTGACTCGAGAAAGCTAGCCTAGCGAAGCGATGGCGCGGCTTTCGGTTAAAGGCAAAGAGCTTTTAACTTCTCCACATAGCTTAATTCTTCCCAAGGGAAGAAACCATCTTTAGTTCTACCAAAGTGCCCGTAAGCAGCTGTTGGTGAATAGATTGGTCTAAGCAGATCAAGTCTTTCAATAATAGCCGCTGGCTTCATATCAAAGATTTGGTTAACAGCATTGTTAATCTTAGCAACGTCTACTTTTTCTGTACCGAAAGTATCAACAAGAAGTGACATTGGCTCAGCAACACCAATTGCATATGCAACTTGTACTAGAGCTTTATCAGCAAGACCTGCAGCAACAATATGCTTAGCAATTTGTCTTGTCGCATAAGCTGCTGAACGGTCGACCTTAGTTGGATCTTTACCAGAGAATGCTCCACCACCGTGAGCACCGTGACCACCGTAAGTATCAACGATAATCTTTCTACCAGTTAGACCACAGTCACCCATTGGCCCACCGATAACAAATTTACCAGTTGGGTTAATGAAGTATTTTGTGTTGTTATCAACAAGTGATGCTGGAACAACTTTATTAACAACTTCTTCTCTTACTGCTTCTTGAACTTGTGAAAGTGTCATATTGTCAGAGTGTTGAGTAGAAACAACAATTGCATCAATACGAGATAGTTTACCATCTTCATATTGTGCAGAAACCTGTGTTTTACCATCAGCTCTAAGCTCACCTAAAACTCCATTCTTTCTAACTTCTGAAAGTCTTTCCGCAAGTCTGTGTGAAAGATCAATTGTCATTGGCATATAGTTATCAGTTTCGTTACAAGCGTAACCAAACATTAGACCCTGGTCACCAGCACCTAATTCTGTATATGTACCTTCGCCAATGTTTACACCTTGAGCAATATCTGGTGATTGCTTATCAAGAGCAACCATTACACCACAAGTATTAGCATCAAAACCTTTATCAGAGTGATCGTATCCAATCTCTCTAATTTTATTTCTTACTGTTTCTTGGAAATCGATATTAGCTGTAGAAGTAATCTCACCTGCAAGAACAACTAGACCTGTTGTGATCATAGTTTCACAAGCAACACGAGATTTTGGATCTTGTTCTAACATCGCATCAAGTACCGCATCACTGATTTGATCCGCAATTTTATCAGGGTGCCCTTCTGTTACTGATTCAGAAGTGAATGTAAAATCTTTTAGCACTGCCTCATCTCCTAGCTATAAATAATTAATACACTAATAATTGTATGAATATACTGCTATTAGTGCGTTTTAACAACTAGTTTCAACTACTATTTTCAATAGCTTATACTCAATAAAAATTAGTAATCATCGTCCTTTACGAAGTATTTGAAATAATGAGGATTACGGTATTGATAGAATTTATCACTTGTGGCCGAGTATACATAAACTTTATTTTTATATCGATAAACATCGTAATTATGTTCACCACTATCTTTAAAAGAGTATAAATAGTTTAAGTTCTTACGAGTCAGTAATGTTTTTAATCGCGACGTATTGTGAATTAAAGGCCCTGGACGCTCCTCCATGCTTGTATACTCATCCCACAAAGAGGACATATCCATTCGACCAAGCATTGATGCTCTTGAAAAGTATCGTGTTGCCTTGAAGTCCTTATCAGGATTATGTAATTCATCCAAAATAATTTTTAAATTCTTTCGCATTAACTTTCTTGCAGATTTAGATTGGTCAGGACAAAAGATCCCTTTCGAAGCAGGTATAAAAAAATAAGTAAATGAGAACTGGCCTCTTTTAAAAAGTACATTAAGCCACGGATACTTTTCAGTATTCTTCACTCCTGCTTTAACAAGAGACTGATAGAACGGTTCATCGCTTTCAATTGTATTATAACCAGGGTTTGTCACACGATTGATTACAACTTTGGCCACATCTCTTCTTTCACTTCCATAATTATCATCGAGACGTCCAACTTCATGAATTAAAATCGTTTCAAGTGCGTATAGCTTGCGATAAATTTCTTTCTGCCTTTTCCAAAATTTATAAACCAAAGCTTCCTTATCATAGATATACTGGCTTAAGGCGTAACGGGCCTGATTTTTATCTTCAAAGATTTTTTTTAAAATATCATCTTTTGTTTTACTCTTATTAAGTAAATCAAGATAGTAATCTTCACGTTCAATGATCTTTTTTTGCCAGTACTTTGTTCTAGCATAAGTCTTCTTATGACCTTTCCTTAAAACTCCATCAAGTCGAGATATTAAATCAGAAATATCATAGCGTAGGTCTTCAGTTAAGAATGGTTGATCAAAACCAACAATTCGCAAGTAGACTGAGTCAATTAGAGATCTAAGACCTAAGTCAGATCGCCCCTTTTTAGGATCAACACTTCCGTCTTCAACAATTTTTCTTAGTAAGTATGCAGAATTTGACTTCTGCTTGCCTTCTGCAGTTTCTATATCCTTAACCTTGTCATACTCACTTCTTAAGTGAAGGTGATCAACAGGAAAATTAAAAGACTGTAGGAAGAAAAGGCTATTTAGATATCTTTCAAGATCTTTTAGAAATTGTTTGATTTCTTTTTTTGATTCAAGGGCAACTTGTGATTTAGTCTTTAAATCCTTTATGTAGCGATACTTATAATTGTGGCGCATTGCCTTTTCAAATTGAGTTTGAATCTGACGATTCCGAGCAAGAACATTTCTAAAAGATCGCATTTTGGAAAGGCGTTCATTAACACCTTTTATCCATTCTCTTTTCTTCTTCATTAAAGGAACGTATTCTTTGATTGTTCCTTCATCGAGATCTCCACTTAATTGAAAAGGAATAAAGATTCCATTCCCTAAGAAATTCTTATAGAGCTTTTGAGACTCATTATAAATTTTCATCGAGCATGTCGTTTTATATTGCTTACGATGAAGCTTCATATACTCATTGATTACTTGTTTATCTGTTAAGCTTTTTGCTTGTGCAAACTGGCCAGAGAAACTTGTAAAAGCTATGAGAAATGGAAGAGTTGTCTTAAAGTATTTTAACAAACTCGCTACTCCATAAACCTAGACAAGAACTATTACTCATAACGAGTTGAACACTCTGTTCACTGCTATTTTCTTTTATTAACGTAATCAAAGGCTCTAATTCTGTAACAACATTAGTTCTTATTCCACTTTTTTCTAAGTCAGACTTTAGTTTATCAACATCAAGATCACCTTGGCCCTTTGCCGTTGTAGGACGAGATGGTTTGATAATTGTTGCACTCTCTGCTCCTTTTAATGAGTCTGCAAATCTTTCTTGAAAGAGATCACTTCGAGCAGTAGCTGAGCCTGGTTCAAGATAAGCATGTATCTTCTTTCCTGGGTATTTTAAGGAGATTGCATGCAAAGTTTCTTGTACGGCAGTTGGGTGATGTGCAAAGTCGTCTATAATAGGCGAAGAGTTGAATTTACCTTTTACTTCCTGCCTTCTTTGCACCATTTTAAGATTTAAGATACCATCCTGAATTTCTTCTGGACTCTTTCCAGCTTTTAAAGCGACAATAATAACTGACGCTAAATTAAGTATATTATGATGGCCCATTAGATTTGTTTTAAATTCATGCTCACCAACTGAGCACTTCATTGAAAACGAAGTTAGACCATTTTCGACATTAATGATTTTTACATTTTCACGATCGTACTCCGACCATGACTTATCCGTGACCTTAAGTTCATTAATACTTTGCCACTCTGAACAAGCTATTACTTCGTCTACACATGGAAGAATTGCTTTAAACTCATTTTTTATATCTTCAATTGATTCAAAAATATCAGCATGATCAAACTCAAGAGATGTAATAATTAATTTATTAATATAGTAAGAACGAAACTTTGAGAATTTTTCAAAGTATGCTGAGTCGTATTCGTCTGATTCGATAAAGAAGTAGTCACCTTTTCCGACTCTAGCAGGAGGACGCTCATCCATTACCCCGCCAATGAGGTATCCTGGCTCCATCCCTAATTTTTCGAAAAGTTGAACACCAAAGTATGTAGTTGTTGTTTTCCCATGTGTTCCAGAAATACCAACAACAGTTTTATCTTTTAAAACTAAGGCTCCGATTGCAGCTGGAAATGAACAAAATGGAAGTCCACTTTCTTCAATAAACTTTGCATCATCAGAGTTTCTAGCAACCACATTTCCTACAACGATTAAATCATAGTCTTTAATAATCTCTTCAATATTGTGTTCTTCAAACTTATAGACATCAATACCCGAGTTATCTAGATAGGTACTCATTGGTGGATAGAACATACGATCTGCGCCGGCCACTTCAAACCCTGCTTCCTTAAGAAGGCATGCTGCCGCTCCCATTCCAGTACCGCAAATACGGTAAAAGAACACCTTTTTAAATTTATTTGATTCTTTTAATGCAGAAAGCGCATTTATATCTTTGTAATTTTCTAAATTCATAACTTACCCTTTATCCGTCAATTTTAACCGTTTTTCGGACAAAGGGTAAGGGTAAATATTATGATCAACTAATTACTGTTGAGATAAGAACATCTTAATTACACCCTTACAGGTCTTGGTAGAATTTGTAGGCGTGATACCAGTTGGATCAATTTGTTTCCACCACTCAAGTGTTGCTCTGATCTTGTAATCGCTATCGGACTGCACTGCAGATCTTTTAAGCTCTGTATCTTTGAGAGGACGTCCTATTTTTTCTTCTACAGAATCCTGAATTGCTTCAGTATCTCCTGCTGGCTCAATTGAAATAATCTCATCAGGGAAGACGATCAGTGGGATCATCTCTTCGAGTTCATTATAATTTGAAACAAGGTTTAATAAACTCCTATTTTCAGACATCTTCAAAGCAGCTATTTTTTGACCTTGGTATTCACTAGCAAAATTATCCGCAACAGAGAGAACTGATCCTGACAAATAAGGAGACCCTAAAGGCTCAACACTATGGCCTTTGAAAACTCCAGCAAGAGACTGAAACTCCACTGGCATATGTACACCTGCCTTCTTGCTAATTTTCTTATCAAAGTAGGTTTTTAACGAGCGAAGTCTTCTCGTATAACTCCCTTGATTCTTTGTTAAAAGTTTTGCCATTAAGAAGTGACCACCATCATCTGATTCTCGAACAAGATCGTCACCTAAGCCTCTAAAGCTCACAAAGAAATCATCACTTGGGTTTTCAATTTCTTTTAACCATTTTTGCCATGCTGCAATTTCAGTAGGCTCCATCTGTTCCCATGGCATATAGGCTTCAATTAACTCGGCCACTTTTTTACGATTATTTGAAGCAATATAATCATCTAGTTTTAAATCTTGTGCTTCAAGCGCTTTATGAAGAGATTTCCATTGCTTAGCTAAACCGTTACGAATCGTTTTTTCAGCGCGCACCTTCTTCTTAAGATTATTGGCAATCTTTGATGCATGCGCCTTTCTAACTTCTGCATATTGTTCAATTTTACTAAGTGCTGCTTCTGCATTTCCGGAGAAGTGACTTCTCATTAAGTTTGTTAATTTATCCATTGCATCCACTTCTGCTCGTGCTAAGAACTCACGAGAACGCATTGAACCATGTTTTGCGTTTAATGCAGCTTCGGCCCAAAAAACGGGATGTTTTAAAAAGTCATCTCCACGTGTAATTTGATTTACATGAATAGCCTCTTCTAAGAGAACTAGTGGATTCTTATACCCTTCTTTCGTAAAGCGTACCTTTACAAGAAGACCCTTATCAGGATCGATATCTGGAACAATTTCAGCTAATTTACCATCTTCGAGAGTCACATTCTTTTCAACGACAACTTCAAAGCTATAATTAGTTTGTTTAATTTGATTTGCCCACTCAATCATATTATTGAACATCTCAACCGGATCTTTATTAAATTGTGCTTTGAACTTAGTATGTGAGTCGAAGTCAACTAATAAGTCTTTTGTTGCCTGATCTGGTTTAAAGAATGAAAGGTGGCAAAATTTCTCATCTACACAAACATCACTATTATTAACAGTTGGTAAGAAGTTAAATTTTAAATTGCCGTTATAAGTTACCTGAGCGTCAAGACCTGCTTGCTTGAATGCAGATTGAGAATAAAGGTTAACAAGGTAATCACTATCAAGGCCTACATATTTTGGAATTGTAACAAATTCACTTGAAGGAGGGCCTCTTACGAAATTAATTTCACAAAATTTAGAAACCTTTGCAATTTCATTTTCAAAATCTTTTGCTACTTCTTTATACTGATCCACTAACTCTTGTGTGTCAGCATGAATATTAATGATAATCTTACCTGTTTTAGGGTGCCACTTTCCGTCGACAAATTCTTTATCAATAGAAATCTTAGGCATATGCCCAAATTCTTCTAATTTCCTTAGAACATAACTCGAGACCTCAGAAGATTCGGTAATTCTCTTTGTAAAATAGTTATCACTAAAATTATCGACAGAGTCCACTGCCGCTTGAATCTCTGCTTCAGATATATTCTTATTATCTTTTAGCATAGAGAAAATATAGTACTTTAATGTATTGGCCTTATTTCCAAGTACTTTATCAATTGTACTTCTTAGAATTCCAATATGATTATCAGCAGTGTTTATACCTTGTGGTATTCCAACCTTATCTCTATCAAGCATTGCATAGAGAAGTTTATTAAGAGAGTTTCTTCTCTTGGCCCCTGTAGCAGAAGCGAGAGTCTCTCCTTCTGACTTAAGGACATCTGATATTAGTAGATAGGCTTGAAGATCATCATCTTGGCCATTTAAAATTTTTCGTAAGTGACTTACTTCAACTTCAACAAATTCAGAATGACTTGAGCTTTCTTTTAACCACTCATTTGTTTCAATAAATGGAGAATATACATGGTCAACAGTGCCACCAACTTTAGCACCATCAATATTCATTATCGTTCCGCGTAGTTTTTTACTTTCACCATCTAAACGCGTATGCGAAGGGATAACAAGGTCACCGACACTATAACCTTTATCAGGAAAGGCTCCTGCTGTTCCAATATAAGTGATATTCTTATGCCCCGTATTTTTCAGAGCCTTTGCAAGAGGAGAAATTTCATCTCCCCAACTATTGGCCACAACACGCCAAACAACGTCTTCTCCTTTTGAGTTTTTAAAAACAATATCTGACATCGAAATAACATAATTATCATAGTCATATTTCTTAAACTCAAAGGGTTCAATTCCTTTCGCTTTAATTGTCTTTTCTAACTTCGTAAAGGCCGTTTCAATATCTTTTTTATTTTTGAAAATATCGTATTTCTTGATATCTCCATCGGCCATGAGATCTTTAAAGGAATCTTTTAGTTTATCTGAGACGTGAGATAGAACCAAGTCTGGCTCATCATCGTATAAGTTTTTAAGAGCTCGAACTTTCCACAGTGTTTCAAAAGTTCTCTCAATCGCACCTTTTTGTCCGATAATGACTCTTTCGGACTTTGGTAAGTGTCTAAAGATACCAGAGAGTTCATCTTCCATCATCTTATGAGTATCATCAAGATCACCAAAAATACGAACTTTATTTGTTACTGTATGGCCCCTCTTAGATAGTCCGAATTGCAGCATTAGGTGATTTAATCGATCCTTTCCACCGATTGCTGTAATCGCATAACGATAAGTAGACTCGCCAGGGTATTGAACGGCATAGATTTTATTGTAATTGTTTGCAAATGGACGAATTTCTTTTAGTATCTGACCACCATTGGCCTGCAGGTTCTTTAAGAACTCTCTAGAGTTCTCAAGGTGAAATTCAACATCACGATTACTTTCAACTGCTTCCCAGAAAACAGCACGTGTCGTACGATTTGAAATATAATGATCAGCATCTAAAGTCAGCTCACCATTTTTAATTCCTTGATCTGGAAGAGTAAATTCAGACCTTGGTTCTACTTTAGTAATAGCAGAGTCATCTTTTGGTTTTATTTTAGAATCAAGAAGAGTAAAACCTTCATTTAATTTATTTTTAAAGAAGTTATAACCCCACTCATAACTAGCTTTAGAACCAGAAGGTTTCTTACCTAGACGCTCTTTTAAGATATCATAAATAATTGCATCGTATTTCTTTGCATCAAAGATTCGAGAGTCAGTTGAGTACTTATCAACAATATAATCAAGCTCAACTTTCTTAAGTTCTCCTAGTGCTTCATCATCAATCTTCTTACCAAAGTTATTGATATATTCACCGATATAGTAATCGAGTTTATCAACAGCTAGTAACGTCTCTAAACGTTCCATATCAGCAACGGAAGCTGGTGCTCGAGTGCTGAAGTATGAATACTCAGAACGATCTACTTGCGAATACTGTGTAAGAACAGTAAGTGTTAGAAGTAAGACGGAAAGTAAACCAAATGCTTTCTTATGCATGAATTCCTCTTTTATTGTAAGAAGCTTTTAATAGCGTATAAACAATTATTAATTTTAGGCATTTCATCAATCACTTTAACTTTCCCCTTACTGGAAGAGGAAAATTTATTTTTTAAATTACTAAAGAAATTACTAATCTTCTTTGCTATTCCGACGTTCTCATTAGCTGCCCCAGTCAAATTTGATTTTAATTTTGGAACAAGATATGCCCTTTCATAATCATTAAATTCACTTGAACGAGAAAGGATTTCTTCAGCGATTTCAGTTCCTTGCGCATCTCCATAAATCCTAACCATTTCTTTCTTAAGGCCATCATGAAGTGCATCTTTAATAGCTGAACGATTAACCTTTTCCATATAGTCTTCATCATAGAAGCCAACCATTTCATCAGGAAACGTAATTAATGGTGCTAAGTATTCCATCTCAGATTTAAATCCCGACATTTGATTAAACATAAGAAGTTCTGGATCAATTAAGAATGCCCCCATAGCACCTTTCGCATCGGCTACAGTTTTGTCATCAGCAATTGAAAATCCAAAGGTATAACCTGTATCAAAATTTGAAGTGAACGAAAGGAATGGACTTCCCTGCGCTTCAATAGAGTGCTGCTTAAGCATTGTTGTTAAGCGTGCAGTTTCAACAAACTTAGAATCTGTATTACTTGGATTAGAAGCAATTTTTTTTCCATACATTGTTTGAAGAGAGCGAAGTCTACGATTATAAGTTCCTTGATTTCGAGTTAAGATAGTAGACATTGAACCGAGATTTGCTTTCTTTACAGCATCTTCATACTCAAGCTCTTGGCCATCAACAATCTGAGGGAATAAGCGGTCACCGTATGTCCCACGGTAAACCAGAACCTTATCTTTTGCAGCAATTGGGTTTCTCATACGTTTAAGAATATGACTCCAATATGAATCTTCAATTGGAGTCATCTGTTCCCAAGGAAGATATTTCTCTAAAAGATCTGCAACACCTTTGCGATCATTATTTTGAATTAATGCCTTTAACTGATGATTCTCAGAAGCTTTATCAAGTGCGGCCATTGCACTCTTACGAGCTGTTTCTTTGGCCTTCATTTCTTTTTTTACAACCTTAAAGTCGCTTTCTAGTTCAGAGATACCTTCTTCAATAATTTTGCGATCTTCATCATAAATTGCAGAATCACCTAATGCCTTCATCTTTAAATTCTCTAACGCAATCTTTGCACGAAGATCTCCTGCTTTAGCATTGTGAGCAATTTCAAAGAAAGAGTAGATATTTACAATATTCTTTTTTTCATTAATTTCAGAAAGAAAGTTAAAGAGTAGACTTTTTGATGCCTTAGTAATAGCTGCATCATTTGTTGAACGATAAATCTTTAAGACATGGACGCCATTGTCTTCAATAGACGTATCAATAGCAAAAGCCTGTCCCTCTGGAAGCTCCATTGAGTCTAGTGAGATTAGAACGGCCCTCGTTTCACTCGAGTCATAAGCACGTTTTTGGAGGTTAACATTATAATGAGCAACTAACTCTTCAAGATTTCGGTCAAATAGATCAGGTGCTTCTGAAATCGTATTCAAATAAAGCGCCGGTTGATTATCAACCTGGTCTTCGATACTAGAAATTGATCTTTTCGTTTGCTGGCAAGAAACCAGTAAGAACGAAAGTACTAAAAATAATAATTGAAATCGCTTAAGGACGAGTCCCATTTTTCATCTCCGATAAAATACTTGATATTTATCGGCAATTATTAACAATTTCTTAATTTAAGGTGTAAGAGGATGTGCAAAATCAACTAGTTACAAAAGTAATAATTTGCAATTTCCTTTCGAATTTCACTCAGCTTCTTTCGATCATACCAATATTTAATGACCTCATTTGCAAGTATCACAACACCTTTTTGTGAATGAGGATCGATCCAAATTGATGTCCCAGTAAAACCAAGATGACCAAAAGTATCTTTATTGGAACACTTACCAGCAAGAGAAGTTGCAGGGTTTGTCACGCTATCCCAACCATTAATAAATCGCTGATCGCTTTCACGCTTCGTTTTATTAATTAATTGATAGTCACCATTTACTTTTAAGAGTGTTTTACAAACACCATCAATCGTTCCAAAAAGTCCAGCATGAGAAACTTTTTCAGCTATTACAAAGGCGTTATCATCGTGAACTTCCCCGTCGATAATCTCTCTATTTCTACGGCCAGTAGGTACACAAACCTCTTCTTTAATATCAAGCCAGTGCTTAATTCCTTCATCCCACATTGGTGAGACAAGATCATAAAGACCTTGCTCCTTTTCAATTTCAAGCTGAAGCCTTAGTGCGCTAAAGTCTGAATAAAGAGTCTCACTTTCTTTAATTGGATAAGAAAGGATTTGTTCTCGCCAATTATCAAAAGAAAGTCTTCCCCAGGCCTTTAATCCTCCACGATGATTTAGAAGAAGCTTCATATCTTCAGAAAAGATTTCAGGTTTATTTAAATAGGCAAAACCAAGTGTTAACGGCTTTGTCAGAGAAGCAAGATCAAAATAAACTCTCTGATCTTTTAAAAAAGGATTTTCAAAAAATGAAAATGATTCATAAGATTCATTTTTAAAATCAATATAGGCAAAAGCAAGGCAGTTAAAATTATAACTGCCAAACTCTGCTTTTATTTTTTTTGTTAATTCTTCTATCGACATTACTTGTTACGAATTACGGCCTGAGCAGCTGCCAGACGAGCAATAGGCACTCGATACGGAGAACAAGATACATAGTCTAATCCAATTCGATGACAGAAGTCGATTGACTGAGGCTCACCTCCGTGCTCACCACAAATTCCAACGTGAATTTCTTTGTTAGCACTTCGTCCTTGCTCAGTTGCAAACTTAACAAGATAACCAACACCTTCTTGATCAAGTGAAACAAATGGATCATTTGGAAGAACTGATTTGGAAATATACTCAGTTAAGAAACGTCCAGCATCATCACGAGAAAGACCAAAAGTTGTTTGAGTTAAGTCATTTGTTCCAAACGAGAAGAAATCTGCATGATCAGCAATCTCTGCAGCTGTAATCGCTGCACGTGGAAGCTCAATCATTGTTCCTAGCTTGTACTTAAATTCCTTATCTCCTTTTATCTTATCAATTGTTGCCACTAAGATTTCTCTAAGAATTGATAATTCTTTAGCTGTTGCAACAAGAGGAACCATAATCTCAGGTCTCACATCAATCCCTTCAGCAAGAGATTCAAGAGCGGCTTGAGTAATAGCAGTAACCTGCATTGTATAGATCTCAGGATAAGTGATACCTAAACGACAACCACGGTGACCAAGCATTGGGTTGAACTCATGAAGCCTTTCACATCCATCTTCAATCGTTTTCACTTCTACATCAATATACTCAGCAAGTTCTTTCTTTTCTTCTTCAGAATGAGGTAAGAACTCGTGTAAAGGAGGGTCAAGAAGTCTAATATTAACAGGCATACCGTCAAGGGCCTTAAAGATTCCTTTAAAATCTTCTTTCTGATACGGAAGTAGTTTTGCAAGTGCCTTTTCTCTTTGAATCGTCGAATCTGCAAAGATCATCTCACGAACTGCAAGGATTCTTTCTGGCTCAAAAAACATATGTTCTGTTCGACAAAGACCAATACCTTCAGCACCAAACTTTACGGCCGTTTCACTGTCTTCTGGATTGTCAGCATTAGTACGAACTTTTAGCGTTCTAATCTCATCTGCCCAAGACATGAACTCTGCAAAGTCAGCATTGATTTCAGCATCTAGAGTTGGAACTTCACCTTCAATAACTTCACCTGTTCCACCATCAAGTGTAATGAAGTCACCTTCAACATATTTCTTATCGCCAATAATCATTGTACGATTTTTACTATCAACTAAAATTTCAGAACATCCTGCAACACATGGTTTCCCCATTCCACGAGCAACAACGGCCGCGTGTGAAGTCATCCCACCACGTGCAGTTAGAATCGCTTGAGCAGCCGCCATTCCCGCAATATCTTCAGGAGAAGTTTCTTGGCGAACAAGAATAACTTTCACCCCATTTTCATTCATACTAGTTGCATCGTCTGAGTGGAAAACAATTTTCCCTGCACCTGCACCAGGAGAAGCTGGAAGACCTTTAGCGATAATTTTCTTCGTTGCATCTGGATCAAGTCTTGGGTGAAGAAGTTGATTTAGTGCTTCAGGGTCGATTTGCATAATCGCTTCTTCCTTCGTCACAATACCTTCTTTCTCAAGATCAACAGCGATCTTTAAAGCAGCAGCTGCAGTTCTTTTCCCATTACGAGTTTGTAGTAGGTAAAGTTTATCAGCTTCAATCGTAAACTCGATATCTTGCATATCTTTGTAGTGTTTCTCTAGTTGCTGATAAAGGTCTGTAAGCTCAGCAAATGCCTTAGGCATATACTCTTCTAGAGTTTTTTCATTTCTATTTGAATCATTCTTTGAACATTCATTAATTGGTGCCGGTGTCCTAATCCCTGCAACAACGTCTTCACCTTGAGCATTAACAAGATACTCTCCAAAGAATTTCTTATCACCAGTCGATGGATCACGAGTGAAGCAAACACCAGTTGCACAGTCATCACCCATATTACCAAAAACCATTGCCTGCACATTTACAGCAGTTCCCCAGTCTCCTGGAATATTATTCAGCTGACGATATTTGATTGCTCGTGGATTATTCCACGATCCAAAAACGGCTTCAATTGCTAGCCATAATTGTTCCATTGGATCTGTAGGAAATTGCTTTCCAGTTTCTTGAGCAATAATTTGCTTATAAACCTTAACTAAATTTTTAAAATCTTTTGCATCTAACTTTGTATCAGAGTCTACACCTTTAGCTTCTTTTAAATCTTCTAGAGTTGACTCGAGAAGAGAGTGGCTCATACCCATAACAACATTGGCATACATTTGAATGAATCTTCTATACGAGTCCCAAGCAAATCTTTCGTTATCAGACTTCTTAGCTAGGGCCTCTACTGTTTCGTCGTTTAGACCTAAGTTAAGAACAGTATCCATCATTCCAGGCATTGAAACTCTTGCTCCAGAACGAACAGAGAAAAGAAGTGGATTTTCTCCACCACCAAATGTTTTGTCAGATGATGACTCGACAAGTTTAAGTGCCTCAACAACTTGTGATTTAATTACTTCATTTATTGCATTAGCTTTTTGATAATCGATACAGGCTTCAGTTGTTACTGTAAAACCTGGAGGGACCGGTAATCCAAGAGCAGACATTTCAGCTAGGTTGGCACCTTTACCACCTAGAAGGTTTTTCATGCTTCTATTACCTTCAGTTTTTTCTTTTGAAAACGAGTAAACCCATTTACTCATAACTGCGCTCCTTGCTTAGTATAGAAAAAAGGCCACGAATCTGTGGCCCTTCAAAAAAATATTTTAAATGTAGATTCTATCTCTTAAATAGTTTTTCACTTTATCGAGGGCGATACGCTCTTGATTCATCGAATCTCTGTCACGAATTGTAACTGCATTATCATCTAATGAATCGAAGTCAAAAGTGATACAAAACGGAGTACCAATCTCATCTTGACGACGGTAGCGCTTACCAATTGATCCTGCGACATCGTATTCAGCAGCAAATTCTTGCTGAAGTTCATTAAATAACTTTGTTGCTGGCTCGTTTAACTTTTTAGTTAATGGAAGAACAGCAACTTTAACAGGTGCAAGAGATGGGTGAAACTTCATTACCACTCTTTCATTCTCTTTATCACCTTCATTTTCAATTCTAAAAGCGTCACACATAATTGCTAGAAGTGAACGATCACACCCAACAGAAGTTTCAAGAACATATGGAAGGAATTTTTTATTTCCATCCTGTAGATCTGTATACTTTAAGTTCTTCCCTGAGAACTCTTCATGTTGACGTAAATCAAAGTCAGTTCTTGAGTGGATACCTTCCATTTCATCCCAACCATGTGGGAATTTATACTCAATATCTTCAGCAGCATCTGCGTAGTGAGCAAGCTCATCACCTAAGTGTGGATGCCACCTTAAATTTTCAGGACGTAGTCCATTTGATAAGTGCCAATTCCATCGAATCTCTTTCCACTGTTCCATGGCCTCCATTTGAGTACCAGGCTTAATGAAGTATTGCATTTCCATTTGTTCAAACTCACGAGTTCTAAAAATGAAGTTACCTGGAGTAATTTCATTTCTAAATGCTTTTCCAATTTGTGCGATACCAAATGGAAGCTTCTTTCTCATTGTTGATTGAACATTCAAGAAATTTACGAAAATCCCTTGAGCTGTTTCTGGTCTTAAGTAGACCTTTGCTGATGAATCTTCAACAGGACCCATCTGTGTATTAAACATTAGGTTAAAATCTCTAGGCTCAGTAAACTCACCCTTTGCTCCGCAGTTTTGACAAGGAGCTGTTGTATCGATTTTATCTTCACGGAAGCGAGATTTACATTGCTTACAATCAACCATTGGATCATTGAAGCCATCCACGTGACCTGAAGCTTTCCAAACTTGTGGGTGCATAAAGATTGAAGCATCAACACCTACGATATCTGAACGTAAAGTCATGGCCTTCCACCACTTATTCTTTAAGTTTCTTTTTAACTCAATTCCGTATGGGCCATAATCCCAACAAGAAGATAGGCCGCCATAAATTTCCGAACTTTGGAAAATAAACCCACGGCGTTTAGCTAGACTAACAATTTGCTGCATGTCTTTGATATTACTTTCTGACACAATGCCCCCTACTATGGTAAATAATTGCACAAAGTATACCTTTTGAAATGCCGAACGGCTAATTATTTTCCCATTAAGGAACGTGCCACCTTTTCGTAATATTACTAACTTATGCGTCAATTTACATTGAAGTTATCTGGTATTCACCTACTTTATAAGTGTTACCTAATAACTAATATCTATTTGAATAAGTAGCCTTTATAGTTGCGAAAACTTATCATCAATTTTCTTATTTTCTATATATAAATTACTGAAATCACGATTTGGTATCGCGTACCTTTTCTACTCGTGCTAAAAGCAGCTCATGAAAAAATCAGAAATTCTCGCCCCTGTGGGTAATATGCAAATGTGCCTTGCGGCAATTCACGGTGGTGCAGATGCCATCTATGTTGGAATGCCAGGATTCAATGCTCGTGGTAGGACTCACGACCACTCAGTTAATGAATTAAAAGAGATTATCGATATGTGCCACCTCTATGGAGTAAAGGTACACGTCGCATTTAATATTCTCATTTTTGAAGAAGAGATTTCTGATGCTATTAAAAGATTAAATGAAGTTGTGAGCCTAGGCCCTGATGCTCTAATCATTCAAGATATCGGACTAGCAAATATCGTCCGACAATTATATCCAGAGCAAGTTATTCACGGCTCGACCCAAATGACAGTGACCAATCACGATCATATTACATTTCTTGAAGACCTTGATATCAAACGATTTGTCCTAGGACGTGAAAACTCAATCCCTGAAATTAAAGAGATTAGATCAAATACAGAGCGTGAGCTTGAAGTCTTCACTCACGGTGCCTTATGTGTTGCGTACTCTGGCCAATGTTTTACGTCAGAAAGCATCGGTGGACGTTCTGCAAATCGTGGTCAATGTGCCCAAAGTTGTCGCTTCTCTTACGAAATGTTTGTTGATGGAGAAAAACAAGACCTCACAAAACATGGACGTAAAATGAGTTACCTCGTTTCCCCTCAGGACCTTTGTGGAATTGAAGAAGTTAATGAACTCCAAGATATGGGAATTGACTCTTTTAAAATTGAAGGACGTCTTAAAGGAGCGGCCTACGTTTCAACCGCTGCAAGTGCATTTAAGGCAAAACTTGAAGGCAAGAAAGTTGGTCAAAAAGAACTCGATAATATGGCCCTTACATACTCACGAGGTCTCTTCTCAGGGTGGCTTCATGGGGTAGACCACCAACAACTTGTTAAAGGTAACTACGGGGCCCACCGAGGGATAGAACTTGGAAAAGTAAAAAGAGTTTCACCTCCATTTTTAGAAATCGATACTGATCGTAATTTAGAAAATGGAATGGGTGTTGCGATATGCGACGATAATAAGGGCCTCGAGATTGGATCTTCAATTTTTAGTGTAAAAAGAAAAGGAAAACGCGTAAGCCTTTCACTTGCACACGATTTTAAGTGGAAGCAAGTTCGCCCCGGTATGGATATCTATTTAAACTCGGATCCGAAAGTTGCAAAAGAGAGCGAGTCATTAATAAGTGATGTAAATAAACAAAAACGCGTTCCAATTCAAGTTACGCTTATTGCAAATATTGGTGAGAAACTGACCTATAAAATTAACGATGGATTTAATCAAGTTATAGTTGAAAGCGAAGACTTAGTTGAAGAAGCGAGAAAGCCAGTAGATTTTGAAAAAGTTGAAAAAGATGCTTGTGCCCTATCTCGTACAATTTATGCTGTTTCAAACTTTAAATTAATATCAAATGAAAAGTCACCCTTCATTCACTCAAAATCATTAAAGAAGTTGAGACAAGAGGCCATCGAAGAATTAAATAGTAAGCGAGTCTTTGTTAAGACCCCTCAAACTTCTTTCTTTAACCTTACTAAGAAAGAAGTTTCTGAAAACGATATTACTCTTAATTTCCTTCTTAGAGATATTGATCAAGTAAAAGAAGCATTTGAAGTCTTAGAAAAATGCGAGTACGAAAGACTACTCATCACTTTAGATTTTGAGTTTGGAAAGGATTACAAGCCTTCATTAGAGCTTTTAAAGCAACTTCCAAAGTGCCTAGTTGGTATTGCAACGAATAGAATTTTGAAACCGAAAGAATATCACCATTTAAATGTTCTAACTCGATTAGAACCTGATTTCATTCTTTGTCGTAATCTTGGCTCTTACCAATACTTGAGATCTAAATGTAACATTAAACTTAAAGGTGACTTTTCTTTAAACGTGGCCAACTCACAAACGGCCAACTATCTACTAGACAAAGGATTTGAAACCTTAACTTCGTCATATGATTTAAATGCCAAGCAATTGGAGAATCTTCTTGAAAATACTGATGCTGGGAGAATTGAGGTTAATATTCACCAATATATGCCAAGTTTTCATATGGAACATTGTGTGTATGCTGCCTTTTTATCGGAAGGATCGTCATTTAAAGACTGTGGGAAACCATGTGAAAAGCATCATGTGGAACTAAAAGACCAATTTGGGAATATGCATTTTATCAAGGCCGATCAAGAGTGTCGAAATACAATGTTTAATGCTATTGCACAGAGTTCGACAGACTTAATCGATGAACTCATTGCAAAAGGTGTTTCTCAATTTAGAGTCGAGCTTTTAAACGAACATGGTGAGAAGCTAAAAAGTAAGCTTGAAAGTTACCTTAACTTCTTTAATGGAAAGATTTCCACGAATGAGTTAAAGTCTCTATTAGGCACTCAAGAAAAGTACGGAATTGGTACGGGAATGCTTATGAAAGAAGATACATATCAAGCGAGAAAGAATTAATGGCTAAAGCCAACAAGTGGTTTGTTTACATCATTGAAACAAAGAATGGAAAGCTCTACACTGGTATTACAACTGATGTAGAACGAAGATTTGAAGAACATAAAAATGATCCTAAAGGTGCTAAATTTACCAAGGCCAACCCACCTAAAAAAATTCGTTTTACAGAGGAGCACCCAGATCGCTCAAGTGCGAGCAAGCGAGAAGCTCAAATTAAGAAGCTTACTCGTGCTCAAAAGCTGACTTTAATCAAGGTATCGTAAAAATTAATACCTACTAGGGTATTGATTTCTTGTACTTCAATTAGAGATTTTATAAATAACACCTATGAAATTACTAATTGCACTCCTTATCTCAAGCGCAACTTTTGGGGCATTTACTGAAGTCCGTTACGATTTATCGACTCATCAAGAGAAACAAATCTCTCAAACTAGTAAAAAGAAAGTTCTAATTTTTCTTTCACCTAGTTGTCCTTGTTCACAAAAACAATTCGACTATATTAACTCTCTTGCAAAGAAGTTTACAAATCTTGAGTTCATTGGCTTTAGCTCTAATAAACATATTAATAAGAAGAAGGCCCTTGAGTATTTTGACCAGTTCAAAATCAACTTCCCTATCTTCATTGATCAAGACTTAAAGTTCGCAAATAAAATGAACGCTCTTAAAACACCTCATGTCTTCTTATTAAATGAAAAACAAGAAGTTATCTACCAGGGGGCAGTTACAAATAAGAGAAGTCCTGAGCTATCTTCAAAATTCTACCTAAATGATGTGCTTACAGCACTAAAGAATAATAAAGAACTACCATATAAAGAATCAAAGGCACTTGGGTGCTATATCGCGAGGTAAATATGTTAAATTCGTTTAAAGCATTAATTGTACTAGTTATCACAGCTTCAGTAATGGCATGTCCATTTCAAATTGAATCACAAAATCTATGTGTAGATATCGAGTGGACAAACGGGCCATACGATGGAAAACCTTCAGCATTTGAAGCAATTATTTATGACAAAGACTCCGGAGAAAGAGTATCCCCAGAAGAACTTAAAGTTTATGTATGGATGATGATGGCAAATGGTCGCCAACACGGTGGTCCAGCTATTTCTTGGTCATTTGACGAAGATCAAGTAATCAATGGAAATGCAAAATTCTTCATGGGTCACATGAAAGGCTACTGGCAAGTTCGTTTTGAGCTAAATGGTGACATTGCAGCAATTGATGTGGAGCTTAAAAAGTAATGAGATTATTATCACTAGCACTTCTATTCTTACTATTCACAAGTTGTGGAAAATCTCCATTTTCAGGAAATCTGAAAGAGTTAGTTGGTGGAAGTGATAATATTACAAGTGAATTGCAATTTAATACAGAGGCCCTGACAATTTCTCGTCAATGGGAAAAAGGGCCACTGCTCTACGACAGCTCAACTATCACAATCAAATTTAAAGACTCAGCAGATAACCTAAAAGATCCAATTGGGGAATTTTCAGCCTATATCTGGATGCCTGATATGGGTCATGGTTCCTACCCAATAACTGTAACGAAGATTGCCACAGGAGTCTATGAACTAACTGATATCTATTTCACAATGGGTGGTCTTTGGGACTTTCACTTACAATTAAAAGATAACGGAAACCTGTACGATACTGTCTCATGGCCACTTACGCTTTAGTTCTACTTACATTCTTATTTTCATTAACAACTAATGCATCTTCATGCTGCGGTGGTGGCGCAAATATTCCTAATATTATTTTAGGCGACCACCAGTGGGAAGCAAAAATCAACTATGCAAACTCTGCAGTAACAAGTGAAGCGGGGGTTGATGGCAAGATTCATAATATTAATTCTAAGAATGAAGTAACTGAAACTATCGCGTTTAAAGGTAGCTACCTCATTGACAGCTATTTTCAAATCGCATTTGATATTCCAGTTAAAAAAAGAACAGTTGAGTCTTCTATAAAAGAAACAAGTACCACTGAAATGGTCGATCCAAGTTTTCAATTTACATGGGAGTTTTTGCCTGAACTCACTTATAATCTTTTAAAGCCTCGTGGCTTTCTATTCTTTAAGCAGCTTATTCCAAATGGTAATTCTATTTATAGTTATGATGATCCCCTCTTGTCAGACTCACTAAGTCGAGGAGTCTACGAATCAACTCTAGGACTTGCTCTATTTAAGGTTGTTTACGACTACGACTACTCTGTGACATTAGAGGGACACTACGGTTTTAAAAGAACGATTGATAATAAAGAAGTTGAGCCAGGGTTCGGCTATTCATCATCTTTGGGCCTTGGATATAATCCAAGTGCAACAATGCGCTTTGGTACTTCACTAACCTATTGGCAAGATAGTGCCGTTAAGATCGATGGTAATGAAGGTGAAAATAAGTACTATCTTTCAACAAACTTTAACTACTCGTATATGTTTACTAGAAGTTCTCTCGTTTTAAATTATTCAGATGAAACCATCCTAAACGTAGCAAAGAATACAAATCTAGCTAAGGCCATCTCACTTACTTACAAAGTATTTGAAGACCTATAAGAGTAAGCTTAAGGACTTGTAGTGCTCACGTTGAACGTGCTGATGATAACAAATATAATTAACCAGTTGGTTTAATTCAGATTTTTGGACTTGCATACTTACTTTATACTCAGAGTACTTACTTGCAGCAACATTTAACATTTCACTTCTAAGGCTCTTTCCCTCTTGGCCATTTACCAACCTTTGTTCTTCTAGGCTTAAGTGAGAATAGTGAATAAAGCCACCTTGTTCAATAGAAAGAGAAACAAAGTCTTTATCCCCAATTTCAACGCCTGAGACAGCACATGTCTCTGTTCTTGGAAAAATTCCAAGTTCGACCATTGCCTTTACAAGAAAAATAAAAAGTTCATGGTTGGCATTAAAGTCACTCTCCAACACACGGCTTTCTAGTCGAAAAATGGCATTTGAAAGAAGTCGAAAAATCCCCTCATGACTTTTTTCACTTAAATCAAGATCATCTTTATGTGTAATTTGTGGAGCAAACGACTGGCAAAATTCACAGAAGAAGCAAAGTAGGTAGAAGGCCATTGGATTATGAGAAATATTTTTATGACACCATTTTTCAACATGATCCTTACTCGTTAAGATTTCAAAACTGCTCTTAACTCTGCCAAAACCAACTTTAAAAAGATAACCAACTTGTAAAATAGAAGAAACTTTTTTCTTTCCCCCTCCTTGGCCACCATAGAACATCACAGAAATTCTATTTCCGTTCCTAAGGAGTAAGTTTCCAATCAAGTGTTTATCTTGATATGGTACCTTGTTAATGAGTATACCTTCTAATTCAACCATAATAATAAGTCCTGACTCATTATAAAGAGATAATTACATATCTTGTAGTGAATTCTTTCCCACCACTTCTTCCCTTTCTCTATGGCACCAAAATACTGAAACTCTTCTCCAAACCGACCACCACGACCGATCATTTGAAAATTTGTGGACTCATTAGGCCTATAACTAATATAAATATTTTCAATTCCATGTAAATTAACTCCATGGCTCAAAGCACTAGTCGCAATAATCAAATCTGCAGGATTTTGATTCTCTCTGGCCACAAAGTCTTTAACTTCTCCGCCAACACAGTAATCACATGAAATACCTAATCTTTTAAAAAACTTGTGCCAAAAGAAGACTTCTTTTCGTGATGAACAAAAGAGAATGGTTCTTCCCCTTTCAAAGAGTAATTGTTCAAAGATGAGCTTAAGTAGAAGAAGTGGGCGAATCAACATACGCTTTTTCTTATACATATTCTTTTTTTGAAAATTTCCAATATTAAGAAAACAAAAATGCCTGAAATTATTTTCGACATCTCTTTCGATCACACGATACAACTCATCAGTAATCGTTGCACTCAAACCTATCACTTTGGTATTTTTAGAAGATGAGATTTGATAAAGGAAATCAAGTAACCTCGGACGAAAAGACTCTCCCCATTCGTAGAAGAGGTGAAATTCATCTAATACAAAAAGAGAGTTGGATTTTAAAGCAAAATCAAGATCATCCTTAGAAAGTGACTCCACAGTTGTTAAAAAGATTCCCTTGCCAGAAATATTATCCACAACACATTCCCTCTCCTTCAAATCTTCCAGAATTGATCGCAATGGAGAGACAATAATAATTCTTTCAAAGTCTTCTAATAATTGCCAAATAAGTCTTGTTTTCCCCCAGCCCATCGGGGCCATAAATAATGTGAATGAGTGCTCTCTATTGACGATCTGTGACAAAGTTGCTTTAAAATCCATACCCAAGAAGTGCAAGAAGTGGTAAAAGAATTAAAGCTATAACTAATTAAAATTAAAGAAGATGAACTCTGTCATAATAAGAAAAAATCAAATTCGCGAATCAAAAGTTGTTCTCACTCAAGAGCAATCGAGACATTTACGTGAAGTTGTCAAAGTAAAGATTGGTGACGAACTCAAGGGAACAATTCTTGAGCAAGGGCTAACAACTCTTAAAGTTAGTAAAATAATCGACGAAGCAGTCGAGGTAGAAGTTGGCCTGATTCGTCCAGGACTCCACTACCCAATAGAGCTAATTATTGCGGCATCAAGGCCACCTACAATGAAAAAAGTTTTCGAACATTGTAGTGCAATGGGAGCAGATAGTTTTCATATCTTTAAGGCCATTCTAAGTGATAAGAGCTATCTCACTTCTAAAGTTTACGAACGTTTTCAAGAACTATCTGAACTTGGTGTAAGCCAGTCAGCTGTTTTCTACAAGGCACCTAAACTTAAGAAGACTTATCAATACGAAGATATGCAAACACAAGGTGTTCAAAAATTTATTCTCTCACCTTATGCCACAACTAAGTTAAAAGATGTTAAAATAGATATCGAAAGACCATTACAATTGGCTATTGGACCTGAACGTGGATGGACTAACCAAGAGATTTACGAATTTAAAAATCTTGGTTTTAAAGAAATAAGCATTGGCCCTTCAATCATGAGAGTGGAAAATGCATCAATCGCCATTCTTGGCCACTTAAACCAATTAATGGATAGGAATTAATATGCTTAGAAAAATTGAAAAACTATTTGATGAACAAGTCAGACCAGCACTAGCTGCCCACGGTGGAAATATCGAACTTATTGATTATGATAATGATAAGCTCTACGTAAAAATGACAGGTGGATGCCAAGGTTGCTCTGCTTCACAAGCAACACTTACTGATGGTGTTGCAAGACTTGTAAAACAAAATTTTCCAGATATTGTTGAAGTTGTGGATGTAACAGATCACTCTAAGGGTGATAATCCATTTATGTAACTGTAACTAATTTTAAACAAGAGCTCTCGATAAGGTTCTTTAAGCTTATCGAAAGCTCTCCTCAAGTAAGTACTTAATTGCCACTTAGTTATGCAACTTTTGTGTGTTCTTCTAATTCTGACTCGCGCATACCATACCCTTCATTAGCATGAGAAATGGACCTTCTTACCCTATCTTCATTCTCCCAATAGCTTAACCCTGAAAGAATAATATTTCCGCTGGTGGCAAATGCCATGACTGTAGTCACGAGTATAATTTCTAGTAATTCCATCTTTGCCTCCTAAATCTAATCATATAGACTTATCGGCAGGTAATTATGAAATACCTCCAAATTCTACTCAATTTTCAATAAATTTAAACAGTTAGATTATAGGATAACACGAGAACGTGTGTCTCTAATTTGCTCTTTATTGAGTCTAACAATAGTTGTCCCCTCATCATTTTTTTGATCACAAAGGACTTCTCCCCACGGATTAATTATTAAAGAGTGTCCATAAGTGTGAATTCCGGGGTTATTTTCGCCACATTGTGCACTGGCGACGACATAGCATTGTCCCTCAATCGAACGTGCTCGTAATAAAGTATGCCAATGGGCCATCCCTGTTGGAACAGTGAATGCAGAAGCAAAAGTAATAAGATCAACTTTATTGTCGTAGTAATACTGAAGAAAACTTGGATAGCGAAGATCAAAACAAATTGCGATTCCGATCTTCCACCCAAGTACATCAATAATTAGCGGATCTTTTCCAGCGGTATAAATATCGGCTTCATTAATTTTTTTACGTTTTGTTTCTCCTTGTTCATCTACAGTTGTGATGTCACAAGAAAATAGATGGCACTTGTCGTAGCTACCAATAACACGACCTTGAGGATCCAAGTTAATGGCCTTATTAAGAATACCTGTATCAGTTTTAAAAGCAACAGAGCCCCCAATAAGGAAGAGCCCAGAATCAACGGCCAATTGCCTGATGTTATCAAAGTGTTCATTATTCCACTCCACAAGGTGCGGGCTAGGCTCTCTGCCATTAGAAATTGAATAAAAACATTCAGGTAGGAAGGCCACTTGGGCCCCTTCTCTTTTTGCCTGTGATAAGTATGTTTTAATTTTTTCTAGATTTGATTTGTAATCAAGAGTTGATGAAATTTGAATGTTGGCGACAACCAATTCACTCATTAAATTTTCTTCCCAATCGCATAGTAAGTAAAACCTTCAGCTAAAACTTTTTCAGTTTTAAATAGGTTTCTCGCATCAAAGATTACCTTTTCATTTAAGCGTGTAGCAATTTCAGTAAAGTCAGGAGTTGAAAACTCTCTCCATTCAGTCACTGTAACCATTGCATCACATCCACTTAAACAGTCGTACTTATTTGAAACTTCTTCAAGTGAAGCGTGATATTTTTCATCAATCGCTCTCATGAAATTAGGTCCGCCTTCAGGATCAAAGAAGCGAATCTTTGCACCAGCATCGATTAGATCTTTTGCCATGTAAATTGCTGGAGACTCACGAACGTCATCAGTATTAGCTTTAAATGCTACTCCCCAGAATGCAAAAGTTTTTCCACTTAGGTCAGAACCGAAGTGCTTCTTAATCTTTGTGGCCATATATAACTTTTGCTCATCATTAACATCTTCAGTTGATTCGATAACTCTTAGAGAATGACCATTTTCTTTAGCAGTATAAATAAGGGCCTTAACATCTTTTGGAAAACAAGAGCCACCATAACCAGGCCCTGGGTAAAGGAAGTGAGAACCAATTCTTCGATCACTTGAAATACCTTGGCGTACTTCATTTATATCTGCACCTAAAGTATCACAAAGTCTTGCGATATCATTAATAAAAGAAATCTTAGTTGCTAGGAAACAGTTGGCCGCATACTTTGTCATCTCTGCTGAAAGATTAGACATCATATAAATTGGATTGCCTTGTTTTACTAATGGCTCGTAAAGTTCCTCCATAGCTTCTGCTGCGTATTGATCATTATGACCAATAACAACGCGATCTGGCCTCATAAAGTCTTCAATTGCCGAACCCTCTTTTAAAAATTCCGGGTTATTTACAATATGAAACTTTTTATCAGTATTCTTTGCAACAATCTCTTTTACTCTTTCACAAGTCCCGATTGGTACAGTTGATTTAATAACAATAATTGCATCATCAGAAATATTCTTTGCAACATCTTCAGCAGCTTGAAATAAGTAAGAAAGATTTGCACTTCCATCATCTCCAGATGGTGTACCAACTGCTAAGAAAATAGATTTTGAGTCTTTTACTGATTCAAGACCTGTAGAGAAAGTAAGCCTTTCTGCTTTTATATTTCTCTCTAATAGATCATTAAGTCCTGGTTCAAAAATTGGGGATTCACCACGTCTCATCATGGCAACTTTATTCTCGTCAATATCAACACAAGTTACTTTGTGACCTATTTCTGCAAAACAAGTTCCACTTACTAAACCAACGTACCCCGTTCCAATTACTGTAATTTTCAAGCTTTTATCCTTTTTAAAAATTGGTACTAGATTAGCACCTTTTATGCTAAGTTTTAAGCCTAAATAAGGAATTTAACTATATGCACAAAGCGTCAATTCAGACAATACTCAAGGTTATTTTTGCAGCTGCAATTCTCACATGGCTTGCAAAGTCTGATAAACTTGACCTTAGTCTGATCGGACAAGTACTTGAGAATGGCCCATGGGCCTTAATATCATTTGCTCTTTTAGTATGTAGTTCATTTATTGCGGCAATTCGTTGGTCGCTAATTCTAAAAACAAAGAGTGATAAAATTCATATTAAAAAGATCTACCCAATCAATTTAATAGGACAATTCTTTTCAACCTTTCTCCCAGGTATTGTCACGGGAGACTTTTTAAAACTTCTCTACGTTAGGGATTCGGACAAGAATTTGAAGAGATCTTTTCTCTTAAGTACCGCACTGATTGATCGCATTATTGGCTTAATTGGCCTTCTAATTGTTGGTGGGCTATCTTCGATTTATTTCTATTCAGAGTTAACTGTATTATCGCCAAAAGTTAAGCCACTTATCTCATTTAATATTATGTTGTTACTTGGTGCCCTTGGATTTGTTCTTGTACTCTTTATGCCTGTAAGAATAAAGATACATGTAATTGAGCTAATTAAAGTTTTTCCAATTGTTGGTGATAAAATTGCAAGCATTACAGAGACTTTTTGGAAGATTGGAGAAAGTAGAACAGTTATCCTAAAATCCATCGGCCTTTCAATTATTGTCCACATCTTCGCCATTACTGCTTTTTGGAGTCTAGTACACTCATTCCTTCATGTTAATATTGGAATCAAGCAACTCTTTAGCATTATTCCAGTAGGGCTTATCTCAATAGCTATTCCCATCTCACCAGCGGGAGCAGGAGTTGGTCACCTTGTATTTGAAGAGCTCTTTAAAGCTTTAGGCCAAGATAAGGGAGCTTCATTCTTTAACCTCTACTTCTTAGTAGCAATTTCAGTGAATCTTTTAGGTGTAATCCCATATGTTCTTTGGAAAAAAAAGCACACATTAAAAGAAGCAGAAGCACTTGAGAGTGAATAGATAAAAATTTCTTCGTCTTACATAATCATTCTTATATGATAAAATTTGTTTAACGGAGAAAATGATGCTTAGATCTGTATTTACTTTATTTACATTTATATTGAGCTTAACTACCTTTGCTCTTTCACAAGAACCAAAAACAGTTAGATTTAAGAATGATACTAGTTGGAGCGAAGTTGCAAAAAAATATGAAGAATATAAGGATGGGCACATTAGTGATTTTGCAGCACAACTTAAGGACTGGAATCAGCACATTGACTCCATAGAAGGACCGAGGGCCGGACAGTCGATTTACCTGACAAGTCCCTATTCTCCTGCTCTTTCGTGGAAGTATGCAGAACCATTAAATGCTCAGTATATTGAAGAGAGTAAAGATCGGAGTACCCAACTAGTCTTAAAGGCTGGCTTCTCAAACAGAATTTATAATCAAACATATCTTTCAAATATTGAAGCAAAGTACCAGGTCAATTTTTCACCAAGTCTTGAAATTGAATATTTAGCTTACCTTTCTGATAATAATAGACTCGAGTTTACTGCTAGCTATACTAAACTTAGTGAGATCACTTTAGAAGGAAGCAACCAAGAAATAGATGAGAACTTGTCGGATTACGAATTAACAATTCTAGACAGAATATTCTCCTCAACAAATCAAACAATTTCTTTTTCAATTGGTTTAAATAGCGAAAACTTTCAAACTATTAAAACCTCTACTTTAAGTAGTAATAAGCTATCATTTAATCAAAATAATCTATACCAAGGTATGCTAGGGCTAGGTTTACATTTTAGAGCGCTTGATATGAATCTCATTTATGCAAATACAATTTTTGCAAAAAATGAAAACGAAGAGGAATATTCCGGTAGTAAAGTAACTCTCTCTGTAGACTATTTTTTTAAAAATACCTTTGGGCTAAACGGTAAAATGAAGTTCTTCAACTATTCAAATGACACAAGTAACTTCGAAGGAACGATAATATCCTTGGCCATTTCCTATAAGATCTAAAAAACAAAAATCTTTTTCGGATCGATATGACCGTATTGACGCCATTTTGTTTTAAGGGACTCAATTCTTAAAAGAAATTGCATATCTCTTTTACGATCATTTAGCTTTCTGACTTTTTTTGATTCCTTAACGAGAGGCCCTCTCGCATCATATGGAAGAACAGAAATATCATCAAGTAGCATTGTCTTACCCTCATAACTAATTGTACGGGCAATAAATAAGTCATCCTTTACAAGTTGTAATGTAAACTCATTTTTAGGAATGTAGAATTTTGTATTGTGAAGAATGTCTTTAAAGACATGCTTTTTAAAAAGGTTTTGTCCACGGTATTCAAAAAGAGAGTGGTTAATACCTAACATTGAATCTTTTTGATTCTCTTCAATTGAGATTTCATTTACAAATTTCTTAATTAATGGCCCATTATCATCGAAGTCACGCTGAGTGATATACCAATAGACGAAACCATTCATGCGAGATTCGTAGTCTTCATCTTCTTCAGATAACTTACCAGCAAGCTTGAAGTATTCTTCTTTTGCTGACCTTAATTTGTCATAGTATTCATTTGACGAAAACTTCGTTACAGCATCATCTAAAATACTTCTCAATTCTTCCATGTTTATTTTTTCCCACCACTACTGTCTTCATCTACAGCAAGTACGGCCAAGAATGCTTCCTGTGGAACCTCAACAGATCCAACCATCTTCATTCTCTTCTTACCTTCTTTTTGTTTTTCAAGAAGCTTTCTCTTTCTTGAAACGTCACCACCATAACACTTAGCAAGTACGTTCTTACGAAGTGCCTTAACAGTCTCACGAGCAACAATTTTAGCACCAATTGCGGCCTGGATGGCAATATCAAATTGTTGACGATCAATAATCTTTCTTAAACGACCAACAAGATCTCGTCCCTTATAATAAGCGTTATCAACATGACAAATAATTGATAGCGCATCAACTTTTTCACTATTAAGTAGTACATCAACCTTAACTAACTTCGAAGGCTCGTAACCTTTAAAGTCATAGTCCATTGATGCGTATCCCTTAGTATAACTTTTTAACTTATCGTAGAAGTCAAAAACCATTTCACTAAGAGGAAGGTCGTAAGTCACTTGTACACGCTCTTCCGTAATATATTTCATATCTGTTTGAATACCGCGTTTTTCTTCACAAAGACGAATGATCTTCCCTACATATTCATTTGGTACGTGAATTGAAATTGAAACGATTGGCTCAGTAATCTCTTCAAATTTACCAGGCTCTGGCATCATTGAAGGGTTATCAACTTCAACAATCTCACCATCATTCATCTTTACTTTATAAGACACAGAAGGTGCTGTTGAAATTAAATTTAAACTAAATTCACGCTCTAGTCTTTCTTGAATAATATTCATGTGTAGAAGGCCTAGGAAACCACAACGGAATCCAAAACCTAGGGCCTGAGAAGTTTCAGGTTCATATGTAAATGAAGAGTCGTTAAGAGCTAGCTTTTCAAGTGCATCTTTTAACACTTCATAATCATTAGACTCGACTGGGAAGATACCACAAAAAACCATTGGCTTTACTTCTTCGTATCCACCTAAACTTGGTGTATCTTTCTTCTTGGCATTGATAACTGTATCCCCAACTTTTACATCACGGATATTTTTGATACCACATATTACCATTCCTACTTCACCGGCACCGAGTTCTTTTACCTCAGTAAAAAATGGAGTATTCACAGCAAGCTTAAGAACCTCATACTCTTGATCAGAGTTCTTAAGATAGATCATATCTTTCTTATTAATTGTACCTTCAACAACTCTCAGTAAGAAGATTACACCTTGATACGGGTCAAACCACGAATCAAAAATTAAACCTTGAAGGTCTTTATTTGGATCACCTTTCGGGCATGGAATTTTTTCAACAATAGATTCAAGGAGGTCTTCAACGCCTAGACCTGACTTTGCAGATACTTCATCAGCATCTAAAGCCTCAATTCCTACAACATCTTCAATTTCTTGCTTTACACGATCCGCGTCTGCATGAGGAAGGTCGATCTTGTTCAGTACAGGCATAATTTCAAGATCATTTTCAATGGCCATATAAACATTGGCAAGAGTCTGTGCTTCCACACCTTGAGAAGCATCAACAACAAGAAGTGCTCCATCACAAGAAGCAAGAGACCTCGAAACCTCATATGAAAAGTCAACGTGCCCCGGAGTATCGATGATATTTAGGTAGTAAGTCTGTCCATCACGGGCCTTGTAATTTAAGCGCACAGTCTGGGCCTTAATTGTAATCCCACGCTCTTTTTCAAGTTCCATATTATCGAGAATACGATCAGATTTCTCGCGATCAGTAATTGAACCTGTTTTTTCAATTAATCGATCTGCAAGTGTCGACTTCCCGTGGTCAATATGGGCAATAATGGAAAAATTTCGAATTAGTTTCCTATCAATCATTGTATCTATAACTCCGCTAAATTCCACGAATCATAGCACAGATTTCTAGGGATAACTATATTTTCGAGTGTTTTGAGGCACCTAAATACTTATGATGCCTCAACTTGTTTAGACATTACCATAAGGTAATAATCCAGTGACGAGTCGCGTCCACGAATTGGAATAACTGACGCATAGCCTTCATAAATATATTCAACGACTTCCTCGGCCTCTTCCTGTTCCTCGGTAACTTCATCACCTTCAATATCAACCTTTACTGAAATCTTATCCCCAACTTCTTTATCTGATTTAGTTGAGTCATCGCGCTTAGCGATTTTGATTTCCTGGTTTTCAATCTTTGAACGACGCTTAATGGCAAGCTCATAGGTCTCAATAATACACTGCGGAATAATTGAGTCAGTCATCACCTTACCAATTGTATCCTCAGATTGAACCTGAAGAAGTTGGTAAATCTGATTATTCATATACATCAGCTCACCCTTGGCATTTGTTAAAAGAACCGGCCTTTTAACCATATTGGCGAGTACATCAAATTTTCTATTCTCAACAACAATCTTATCCGCACGTAATTCTTCAAATTTCTTAAAAGAGTGAATCATCTTATTCATCTCTTGGGCAATTTCACCAATCTCGTCATCTTGGGAGTAATAAATGGACACATCAAAGTTACAATCTTGAAGCTCACGAATTGCATCCTTAATTTTCTTAAATGGCAGAGCTATCTTTCCAGGAATTACTAAACCTAAAATTATTGTCCACAGAAATGCGATGATAAGAGTAATCATCATCTTACGTTTTGTTTCGTTGATAATACCCTTAATCTTCTCTTCTCTTTCAACATTTTGGTAATACTGAATATCTTGAAATTCGGAGAAAGCATCAAGGATTTTGTCCGCAAGCTCCCCAATAGAAGTCATTCCAATATTATTTCGATGGAATAAGGATGCTTTACTTAGAATAACTTTCAGAGAGTCTGTATAAGAGAGCATCTGTCCAATAATCTTTTTAACTTCAGGCTCATCATAGTGAGTATCCAGTCTTTGAAGTTGCGATGTAAATGATTCACAAAGATTTAGAATCCTTTCAACCATTTCTGGAGTAGGCTTCTTCGTTAGAATTCTTCTTTGATTCTTTAGAATCGCAACGGCCGAAATCCTAACTTCGTCAGTAATAAGAGTTACTTTATTAGAACGATCTGTTATCGACTCAATTTCTTTATTCAGATTATTTAAATGATAAAAAACGATAAACGCAAGTAGGATTACCACAGCTGCGGCAAATGAAAAACTCCATGCGACTCGGTTTCTTAGTGATAAATTCAAAGTTATTCCCCTTTATGCGACGTTAAAGACTTATGCATCCTCAAGATCAGCAAAAAGTTTATTAAAGTTTTTCTCACTTCCGACAAGAACAACGATGTCATCTGATTCGATAATATCCATCGGCATCGGACAATCATTAATCTCCATACGATAAGCGGACTTACCATCTTCAGTGATATATGGAACCTTCTTTTGAAGGGCAACGATATTAAGTGAATAGTTTTGACGAATCTTACTCTCAACAAGAGTTTTACCTTCAAACTTCTTCCCAAGCTTTAGCTCGACAATTGAATAACCTGCTGCAAAGTTGTAGCGCTGGAGAACGTGTGGAGCAATAATCTTAGAAGCAACAATCTCTCCCATCTCCTCTTCAACTTTAATAATTTCAGAAGCACCAATTTCATGTAAAACGTGCTCATGGAGTTTTGAGGTAGCACGGGCAATTACACGACCAACTCCAAGTTTTCGAAGCATCGTAACGGCCATAATCGACATTTGAATATTATCCCCAATGGCCACAACTGCTGTATCAACGTCAGAAATATTTACTGATCGAAGCGATCTCTCATCTGTTACATCAAGTGCAACAGCGTGAGTTGTTCGGTCTTTAATTTTATCAACGAGCTCATCATTCTTATCAATAGCAATTACCTCGGCACCTTTTTCAAATAGTCCGACAGCAGTTTTTGCACCAAATGTCCCTAGCCCGATAACAGCAACTAGCATATAAAATCCTTTATTTAATTTTAACCAATCATTATTCGTCCGTCAGGATAGTCTAATTTACCTGAGTATTTCTGTCTCTCACCAATAGCTAAGATTAAAGTGAGAGGGCCAATACGTCCAATAAGCATTAGCATCGAAATCGCAATTTTTCCCGCGACAGTTAAAAATGGAGTAACTCCAAGTGTAAGCCCTACAGTTCCCCCAGCACTCAATACTTCAAAGAAGAGAGGCAGAAAGTTTTGGTTTGGCTCTATCTTCATCATGACAAAAATAAATGATGTTGAAACAACAATAGAGATGAACATTAGCGCAGTTGCCTTAACAACAACAGGGCCTGCGATCTTACGATCAAACATCATAACGTTCTTGTCACCTTTAAGTGTTGAAATTATAGATTGCACTAAAATTGCAAGAGTTGTTGTCTTTACCCCACCGGCGGTTGAACCGGGAGAGCCACCAATGAACATAAACATGGCCATCATATAAATCGTATATGAGTGGAGATTTGTTAGTGGAATCGTATTAAACCCGGCCGTTCTTAAAGTAATCGACTGGAAGACAGATATTTGAATTTTCTCCCAAAGGTTATAGCCATCAAGGGCACCAAGGAACTCTCCAAAGAAGATAAAGATTGCTCCACCAACAGTTAGAGCAAGCGAAGTAATGAGAACGACTTTTGTGTGCATTCCCAGTCTGACAATAGTCTTTTCTCTCGTGACAACTTCCTTTAACTCCTTAAGAGCAATAAAGCCAATCCCACCAAGAGAGATCAGGATAGCTATTGTTCCGTGAATTAACGGATTAGTTGCGTAGTTTTCTAGAGAGTTATCAAAGAGAGCAAAGCCTGCGTTACAAAAAGCAGAAACACTATGGAAGAATCCGTAGTACATTGCCTGACCAAATTCAAAGCCTTCAAAAGTAAAACCAATCGTTAGAATGATTGCTCCCCAAAGTTCAATAATGAAAGTGTACTTTACAATATTGATAATCATGGCAAAGAGTTCTTCAAGCGAAGAGACATCGAGAAGGTCTTGCATGATGATACGATCTTTCATCTTCATCGATCGTCCAAGAACGATGGCCATCGAAGAGTATAAAGTCATGATGGAAAGCCCACCAATTTGAATCAATCCTAAAATAACAAGTTGTCCCACAATACTAAAACTTGTATTTGTTCCAAGTGTGGAAAGACCTGTTACACATGTTGCGGAGGTTGCAGTAAAAAGAGCGTCTACAAAACTAATACTGACTCCATCCGCAGCAGATAGAGGAAGCATTAGTAGTAATGTTCCAGCTAAAATAACCCCACCAAATGTGAAGAGTACAAGCTGAGCAGAAGTTAATTTTATTTTACTAAAGAGCGTATCAAATCGGTTCTTATATTCCCGATTTGTTGTCTCTCCCCCATCATCATATAAAGATAAGATTGTTGAGAGTAAGTGAGCACTCGCTAATAGATATGTAAACTTTAAGTCACCCCAAGTAATTAGTGTTGGGATAAATACTAGTAATGAAAATGAATAGCGACGAAAAAAGTCTTCACCATTCTTTGCTTCAATCATGTTCTTAATAACCGTTAAAGCAATAGCAATTGGGACTACCCAAACCATTAAGTCTAGGGTATTCACGATAAACTTTTGATTCCAACTGGCAGGGACCTTCTTATTATCAAAGAGAGTGAATAAGAGGATAAAACTACCGTTGAAAAAAAGTTCAAACAGGAATGACAATTTTTGTAATAATGATGCCATATTATTTAATAATATTACTAATTTAGCTAAGTTGATACTTATAGCAGATTGAGACATATTTTCCTATGACTAAAAAGAAGAAACCAAACAAACAGATCAAGTTTCCAAAAGATTTCCCAGTGAACTTCAAAGTCGAACACCTCGACTCTCTTGGTCAAGGCGTTTCAAAATTAAATGGAATTACCTTTATCCAAAAAACTCTACCAGGAGAAGAAGGAAAGGCCCTTGTCTACAAGTCTAAGAAAAGTATTCAGTTTGCAAGTTTAACTGAGTTAACTAAGAAGTCTCAATTACGTACCGATTCAGAATGTCCTTATTATAACGAATGCGGAGGATGTCACTTCTTACATACTAGTTATGAGAATGAAATTGAATTTAAGAAAAAGGCTTATCTCGACAATTTCCATCGACAATTTAAGATTGACCTTAGTGATTCACTAGTTATTCACAAAGCAAGTGATCGCTACCATTATCGAAATCGTATTCAGCTTCATTACAATAAGAAATATGGCACACTTGGTTTCTTTAATGACTCAAATTCAAAAATCACTTCTATTAAAAAATGTTTAATGGCAAATGATGATATCAATAATGAGTTAGCTAACTTACATGACAATTGGCAGGGTGAAGCAAAGAAATCAAAGGGACATATTGAGTTATTCCAACGTGATGGAAAGATCTTAAAAACTTTTGACTCTTATTATTCTGCGGAGGGATTTCTTCAAGTAAACCCGCCAATGAATGAACGCTTATTAAAATTAGTTAATGAAAAAATGAAAAGTGTAACAAGTGACTCTTCAATTACAGTCGACCTATTCGGAGGAAATGGGAATATAACAAAATCCCTTTCTCATCGAACGATTGTTATGGATGCTACTGCGTCAAAATATATTCAGTTACAAAATAAAGATTATCAGGAGTATTGTGAGCTCGATATTTATGATCAAGCGGCCGTATCTAAGCTTCAAGCCTATAATATAAAAGATATCGATCTACTCGTTATTGATCCACCTCGAAGTGGCCTTAAAAATATTGATGAATTTACTAAGGTACTTAATCCAAATTATATCGTATATGTGAGCTGTAATAATCAAACACTTGCCCGAGATACTCATAAAATTCTTAACAATTATCTTATTGAAGAAGCCCACATGTTCGACTTCTTCCCAGGTACCCGACATTTTGAATCAGTTATCTTCTTTAAACATAGGTAACGATTGTAAGCTCTTAGATTAACATTGTAATGGACGCTGAATGCCATTACAATTAAAGAGTATATTCTCTTTTTAATCTAACGTTTTTGGTGAAATGATGAAACAGACAACAGTTACTTTTCTATTTGCAACATTAATTGGAATCATGACAACTTCTTGTTCTTCAAGTCAGAAATCTGAACAGTTGAAAAAAGCAGAACTCTTCTATACATATGGCACTCAAAAGATGATTGATAAGGATTACTCTCAAGCACTTGAAGCCTTAGAGAACGCCAACCAATTAAAGCCGAATGATACAAAGACGCTAAACAATCTTGGTCTTGCTTATTATTTCAAAAATAGACCTGAAAAAGCTAAGTTCTATTTCAAACAAGCAATTGAAGTAGATAATAAGAACTCTGATGCCAGAAATAACATCGCTTCAATCTACTTCAAGGAAGGTGACTATAATAAGGCCGAAGAGCAGTATAAAGTTGTTCTTAAAGATCTTATCTATCGCTACAACTACCGAGTAAAGTACAACCTATCTCTAATTGAACTAAAGAAAGGAAATAAAGAAGCGGCCATAAAATACCTTCAACAAGTAATAGGCTATACTTTAGACTATTGTCCGGCTCCATTTCAACTTGCCATGATTTACAAGAAAGATGGAAATATTAAAGATGCTATTAAGAATTTAAATATTGCAACAACTGGTGAGTGTAAAAAAGAAATTGCACCTAAGTTTGAACTTGCAGAGATTTATCGCTCTCTTGGAGAAAGTAAAAAGGCGTTACCTCTTTATAATGAGATCATTGAGCAGTTTCCAAGAACTGATTATGCGAAAAGAAGTTTAGTAATAAAAAATAATCTAATGAAGAACGTTTATTATTCAAACAAATTTGAAACTGATAATTTATAATTAAAAAGGCGTAATAATGGAACAGGAAGTTGCAAAAGAAGCCCCAAATCTATCTTTAGGTCAGTACCTACAAAAGGCCAGAGATAAGAAAGATCTAAGTATCGAAGCAGTAAGCAGACATACAAGAATTAATCTTACCAACCTATCGGCACTTGAAGCAGATGACATTGAAAGGCTTCCTAATATTGCATATGTAAGAGGGTTTGTTAAAACTCTAGCAAAGACTTACGACATCGATGCAGAGGAAGCGACAAAAAAACTTGAAGAGCTTTACGGAGAGATCGCAAGCGAGAAGTCGCAACCTCTTGAAGCAGATGACTTCCCTCAGGCCAATGTTGAAAAGAAACAAGACCTTGTAAAAAAAGAAGTTCAGATTTCTGATTCATTAAAATACAAATTGCTTGGCGTTGTAGCGGCCTTTTCAATAGGTATCTTTGTTTACATAAACCTCGATAAATCTAAAGAAGTAGACACAGGAGAAGATACTAAGGAAGTTGTTCTTGAGGCGCAGGTCTTAGATGAGAACACTCCTATGCAAGATTCGGCAGTTGATGAAACAACAAATGATCTTGTGGATGAAGAAACTCCATCTCAAGAAATTGAGGAAAAGAAGCCCGAAGTAGTTGAGACAAAAGTAGAAGAAAAACCCGCAGAAGAAAAACCTGTTGAGAAAAAAGAAGAAAAGGAAAAAGAGCTAAGCTTTTACAATTTACCTTCTCCTCTCTTTGCCTTCAAGGACATCTCAGAAGAAGAAAAAAATGAAATCATCCCAGCTAATATAAGAGCAGCTTTTGAAGAGGACAAGCAAAACATCTTTCTAAAGGCAATGACTGGTGACTCTTGGATTGTTTATAAGAGTGATAATGATCCAATTAAGAAGTTCACTCTAAAAGAGGGACGCTACTTACTAATTAAAGGTGACCAAGTTCTTCTTCGTCTTGGAAATATTGATGCATTAAATGTTTTCTATAATGGAGAACTACTTGGAATGTCTTCACGTTCAGGTGTTAAAAGTTTAGTTTTTCCTGTAGAGATCGCAAAAGATCACAAACTCCCACTTTTTATTTTTGATAAAAACGGTGGCGTCAAAACTTCTAAGCAATACTTAGAGGAAAAAGCAAACTCTCAAAACTAAGAATTCCAATCTATTTTTTTATAATAACTAATTCCTATAGCTCCTGTAATTACCGCTGGTAAAAACAGGACTAGGGGGATTGGAACATTATTTTTCTTGGCCAAGGACACCCCTGAAAAGTAGAGTGCGTAGTAGATAATCGTCACAAGAAGAGCCAGCGCACTTGTATTTCTTGTCGCTCCACGTCCCTTCTTTACACCAAAAACAAAGCCTAGAAGAGCGAAAATAATACATTGAATTGGTATCGTATAACGTCCCCAATATTCAATACTTCCCTTTCTAATATCATCTTCAAGATTATCTTTAATTCTCTTTGTCTTCGCTTGCTTGAGCTGGCCGTTCAATTTTCTAAGATGTCTTCTAAGCTCATTAGATGACATCATGCTGGCCTTATTAACAGTTGAAAAGCTTTGACTAGTAACAATTGGATACTCATAAGTTTCAAAAAGAATTTTTTCTATCTCATGTCCCTCTTTATCTATTGAAATAATACTGCCATTAAAGAAGTCAAAACGAATATTAAGGCCTATAGAGTCACCATCAACTTTTGGTTTATTTAGAACTCCCTTTTTGGCCATAATAACTTTATCAACACTATTTTTTGAGGAAATTCTTAAAAATACATTCTCCAGTACCTTCCCTTCTTCTTTTACATCTTCAGCAAATAGAATAACTCCTGGAATTTCAGTAAAAAATTGTTCTTTTTTTATATCAGTTAGAATCCCCTTTGAGCCAAGTTGCTTAAAGGTGTTTCTAAAAATTTTCTTAGATGTTGGAATCATATTTGTATTCAGAGATACAACCGAAGCGGCAATTAGAATTGAAATAATGAAAAAAGGAGAAAAAATTCGATGTTTATTTATTCCCATGGCCCTTAAGGCAACAATTTCAGAGTCTTCACTTAATTTATTTAGTGTATAAATCATGGCAAAGAGAATTGACAGTGGAGTCGCCATTGGGATGAAACTAATCGAAATATGGCCAAGAATTTCTAAAAATTGTAAGATTCCTACCCCTTTTTTCGTCACAAGCCTCATGAATTTGAAGAGTTGTGTCGTTAAGAGGAAAGCAACAAAGAATGTAAGACTCATCGTAAATGGTACAATAAAATTTGACGCAAGGTATCTTTGAAATATCTTCGTTGGGATTAAATCTTTAATCTTTTTGACTGCGTCCATGAAAACCCTTGCCGACTTTTGTCATACTTTGTCTTTTTGTATACTTACTGTTAGTTTATACCCTCTTAAATCACTTTGAAACCCCCTTTTAAGGAGCAAATATGAAATTCACTTTGAATTTAAATTCTAAAGAAAGTTCAAGTGCTGATTGCTATGTAATTGGTGCTTACTCGACAATGACTAAGAAAGCGAAAAAAGAAGTTGCAACTGTAGCACTTACAGGTTGGCCAAAAGAGCTTAAGGCTACTTTTGAATCAATGAGCAGCTCAGAAGACTACACTGGAGCGAAAGGAACAACTTACTCATTTAACCACTATGGTAGCGATGTTTTAGTTATTGGTCTTGGTGACAAGACTAAAGTAACAACTGAAGATATTAGAAAAGAGTTAGCAAAAGCTTATAAAACAGTTTCTAAATACAAGAAAGTTGCTGTAGCTTTTGACACTTTCACTTACAAGTCAAAGAAAGAAGAGTCTCTAGCTATTCTAGTTGAAGCTTTCGAAATGACTGCATATAAGTTTGATAAGTACCTTTCTGACTCAAAGCCAGCAAAGCTTAAAGAAGTAATTATCGATACTGCTGAAAAAGCAGCTAAAAAGAAAGAATTTGATAAAGCTATCAAAAACGCACAAATCGTTGCTGAGTCTGTAAACGTTGCTCGTGACTTCGTAAACGAGCCACCAAATGTTCTTCGTTCAACAGAATACGCTAAGCGTGTTAAAAAAGATGTTGAAGGAATGGCCGGTGTAAAATGTAAGATCATGGGTAGAAAAGAACTTAAGAAAGAAAAAATGGATCTTTTCCTATCTGTTAACGACGGTTCTGCATTTGATGCTCAGTTAGTTCACCTAACTTACACTCCTTCAAAAGCAACTAAGAACACTAAGCACATCGCTTTCGTAGGAAAGGGACTTGTTTTTGATACTGGTGGATACTCACTTAAGCCAGGTGGTTCAATGATGAATATGAAGTTTGATATGGCCGGTTCAGCAACTGTTTACGCTGCATTTAGAGCTGCTGCTAAAATGAAACTTCCAGTTAAAATCACTTGTATCCTAGGTATGACTGATAACGCAGTTAACTCTAAAGCAACAATGCCAGACTCAATTGTAAAAGCTAGAAATGGTAAAACAGTTGAAATTCTAAACACTGATGCTGAAGGACGTTTAGTTCTTGCTGACTGTCTAGACTATGCTTGTGACCAAAAACCAGATGCAATCATCGACGCTGCTACACTTACAGGGGCATGTCTAATGGCACTTGGTACTGAGGTTTGTGGTCTTATGTCAAATGACAAGAAACTGGCTTCTAGCCTACTAAAAGCTGCAGACTCTGCAGATGAGTATATGTGGGAACTTCCAATTATCCCTGAGTGGCAAAAAGATATGAAAGGAACTATTTCAGACCTTAAGAATATCGGTGGTTCACGTTGGGGTGGGACAGCTAAAGCAGCAGCATTCCTACAAGAATTCATTAAAAATGACATTGCTTGGGCACACCTTGATATCGCAGGTGTTGGAGATTCTCAATCTCACTTACCATACTGTCCACCAAAAGGTGCTTCAGGAACTGTGATCAGATCTCTTGTTGAGTACTTAAAGCAAAAATAAGAAGTCATCCCAGTGAGTAGTAACGCAATTTTTAATATTGTTCTATATGCGCCAGATATTCCCGGAAACACCGGGAGTATTGGGCGCACTTGTATCGCTCTTGGTGCAAGACTTGTCCTTATAAAACCTTATGGTTTTGATCTTTCAGAGAAGGCCGTTAGACGAGCAGGACTTGATTACTGGAAACACGTTGAAGTTGCCGAATATGAAAACTGGGAAGAATTTCTTGATAATGAAAAACCACAAGAAGAAGATCTATTCTTCTATACAAAGACTGCTAAAGAAAACCACTTCTATGGCCGTAACTACTCTAATGGTTGTTACTTAGTCTTTGGTTCCGAAACAAAAGGGCTACCAAAACATATCTTTGATAGCCACCCTAATCGATTATTTTGTCTTCCGATGTTTTCAGAGCATGTGAGATCGTTGAACCTCTCAAATGTGGCCACGGCCGTAGCCTACGAAGCATTAAGAGTTATTCAATACTAAAATTGGTATCCCATTCCTAAAGTTACCCTATACTGATCAAGCTTAATATCTTGACTTGAAATCTCTAGATTTCCGTCTACAAGGTAATCGAGTCCTAGCGTAATATCCATTCCTGTTTCGCGGTATCCAAGGTCTACAGAAGTATAAACTTGCTCAGATTTAGAGCTATTAATCTCAAGATTTCTATAATCAATTCCTGGGGTTACATATAGGTATTTCGTATAAAGAACTTCAAGATCAAAGTTAAACTTCATTCTCTTATAATCTCCTGTTTCGTAGCCGTTATCCCCAGTCTCATATTCGAAATCAGTATCAAATTCTAAGTTACTATGCTTTAGCGTTCCACCAATAAAGAATTCTTTGCGTGTTCCACGATTAAGCTCTTGGCTTTTCGTCTTAACACTTAAACCAGATTCTATAGTAAGAACCTCATCTAAATATCCGCCAGCAAGAGTTAAGTCCGCATAGTAACCATGTCTTTGTGAATTTGGTTTTACATACTTATAAGCACCGCCAAAACTTACGCGATTAATATTAAACATTGTTGAAGCTTCTACTTCAAAAGTATTTATATTCTTATTTTGTATATCTCTTTCTATATTGCGATAACCAAAACCAAAAGAAACTAAGTCAACAGGCCTAAACCCTAATAGAAGAACGGCCTCTCTATTATGACCTACCTCTGTTATGATTGGCCTAGTCTGAGCGAAGCCAATATTGTCGTTATATGAAAATTCGGCCGAAATTACACGATTTCCAAAAGCACCATTGATATCAAAATCAGAGCTATCAAGAGTATCGATATCTTGAATCTCAGCACTTCCACCCTCGAATTGAGAATTAAAAAATTGTCTGCGGTCATTTGCCACGGCCATTGAAGAGCTATGTCTAGTTTTACCATCTTTAGAGATTTCAGGCATAACTCGGTTTGCAAATGCAGTTGATGATAATAATAGCGAAAATACAAAAATTTGTTTATTCATAACACCTCATAAATAATTTGTTTTTATTTTAGAGGATATAAAAAGGGAGGTCAAAGCCTCCCTACTCATAATTTATTTATTTCGATATATCGATTAAAGCTTATATCCAATATTTAGTGACCAGCCTAGGCCATCATAATCAATATCGTTCTCTTCACCAATAAAGACATAACTTGCACCAATTGTTGCATCTAGTCTTTTTGTGCGATAACCAAAATCACTTTTTAAACTCACATTAGAAGTATCATTTGATATACCTGGAGCATTCTCTGCAGAGTAATTAATACCTGGAGTAATATAGAAGTTTGAACCTACTAAGAACTCTGCATCGAATTCAAAGAAAAGCGCATTATAATTATTTCCATCTAATGCATTATCATTAACATTTAGGTAATTTCCAAACTCGTATGTGAAGCTACCATCAATTTCAATTCCATTAACAACTTTTGTCATACTACTAAAGAGAGCGAAACGTTTTCCTACAGTTAAGTCACCAGAACCTTCTGTCATTAATTGCACTCCTGCCTCAACACTATTTTTAGCATCCTGCTGACCAAAGCCCGCACTCAAAACAAAGAATCCACCTTTTGTGTTAGAAGTTTTATTTTCAACATATTCAACAGAACCACCTAAAACCTTGTCTTTTACTTTAAGACTTCCACCTGCTGCAATAACGTTTTCATCTGTTGAAATATCTAATTCGGACTTTGTATAGCCAATCCCTAGAGTTAGCTTATTATTTACTTGGTATCCACCAAGGAATGAAAAATTAGTTGCATGGTTCTTTACACCTTCCACATCATAGGTAGGAATATCCATATTAAACTGGCCACTAAAGCTATTAGTCGAAAACCCGCCTAAAATCCCTGGAGAGCTTTGTTTGATTTCAACTGCTGGAGTCGCATCACTTTTAACACTTAAGAATTCATACTTGATAGCGGTAAAGTTTCTTTTTTCTTGAGAGACAGAAATAACCGAAGTGTTTAAGCTTTTACCATCACGAGAAATTTCAGGAAGAATAAAATTTGCAGATACACTAGCACTAATCAGTGAAAGAGTAATAAGTATTAAAAATGTAATCGATTTCAACTAAAGCTCCTAGGCGTATATGTTGTCATCGATTATACAACTGTAAAAGGGAGATGAAAATCTCCCTTTTACAAATAGGTATTAGATCATAATTAGTTTTTAAAATAAGTAAGCAACATTAATCTTCCATGCCATTTCATCATAGTCAGCAATTCCGACCTCACCCATTAAAGCATAATCAATACCGAATGTAGCATCAATCATATTTGCTCGGTATCCGAAATCTGCAGATAGATCTAATTGATCGGTATCTGTTCCATTATTATCTGTAGTTGTGTACTCTATACCTGGTGTAATATAAAACATTCCACCAACCATGAACTCAGCATCAATATTTAGATGTAACTCAGAAAAATCTCCACCAGCAACAGTAAAGTCACCAGTTGTATAATCGATATCTCCGTCAATTTCCATTTCACCTATAATCATTGTCGTACCAGCAAATAACTTCGTTCTAGAAGGAGATGTTACTGCATCATCTTTCTCCTCTAAATCGAATTGAAGACCTGCTTCCCAAGACATTGCAGTTTCATTTGAGCCTACACCAAATATAATTCTACTGTGAGAACCATCAGCAGAACCAGTATCTTCATCAACAATGCTAAATGATGCACCAATTATAAAATTATTCATATTATATGATGCCGCTATTTCAATTGTAGAAACTTCATTATTAGGATCAGTGTCTATCATCTGATACCCAAGCCCTAGAGCGAATTCTTTATTTAATCTAAAGCCGGCCTTAATATCGTAAGTCGTAAAATCAGTGTCAGCTGCACCTGTATCAACATTACCAAAATCGAGATCGGCCTCAATAGAAAGCATTTTATTTGACCAGCCTCCAAATATATCAAAATTAGTCGTATCGATTTCGCCACCTGCATCAGGCTCAAACGTAGTAGAGTTATATTCTGCTGCTATAAAAGATCTCATCTGTTGTGTTACTGCAATTGTTGAATCATTTTTAGTTTTACCATCACGTGATATTTCAGGAACAATCGTGTTTGCAAATACTGCTGATGTTGTAAGCCCAACTAAAGTTGCCGCCATAAATGTTTTATTCATTTCTTCCTCCATTAAATTTGTATATGCAAATTTTCAACTAAGAAGAAAAAAATAAAAACTTAAATTAATTAAAAAAAAAAAACTTAGACGGGTGTGGATTCTATATTTACAACTAAGAGTTTCATTCAATAATGAGCTACTTAATTTTGCAAAGACTGTACCCGAAGGCTCTCTTCGTGGTCGCCTCTGGGTTGAATTGCGTCATCCGCTCCTGCGTTTTTTTGCAAAGTAATTCATTCAATAAATAGTAAGCGAGATTGCATAGTTGCTTACCCGACTCGTCCCTTCCTGGGACTCGCTGGGTTGAATTGCGTCATCCGCTCCTGCGGATGCACGCAAACAAAAAGGGAGGCATAAGCCTCCCTTCACGTATATTCTAAATTTTAAAATTAAAATTAGAAGTTGTAAGCTACGTTAACTTTCCAAGCCATTGAATCAAAGTCAACATCGTTAGACTCAGCCATTACAGCATAGTCAATACCAAAAGTTGCATCGATCTTGTTAGCTCTGTAACCAAAGTCAGCAGATAGATCAAGTTGGTTAGTTTCTGAACCATCATTATCTTCGCTTGTGTAGTTAAGACCTGGAGTGATGTAGAACATTTTCCCTACTAGGAATTCAGCATCAAAGTTAAGCTCTAGGTTAGTGTAGTCACCACCAGCAGTTGCAGAAGCATCACCAGTTGTATAAGAAAGATCACCGTCTAATTCGATGTTGTTAACAACTTTAGTCATACCAGCAAATAGTTCAAATTTTGAACCTACATCTAGATCAGTATCTTCTTCCATTGTGTAAGTAAGACCTGCTTCCCAAGACATATTGTTAGCGTTTGAACCAACACCTACTGTAAGAGTGTTGTATGAACCGTCTGTACCAGCATTATCTTCTTCAGAGTTAATTGCAAAAGAAGCACCGATTACTAGGTCATTCATATTGTATGAACCAGCGATTTCTAGTTTTGTTTGCTCATCATCATTAGCTGTATCTTGAGACATCATTGTGTATCCAAGACCTAGAGCAAAATCCTTGTTGATTCTATATGCAGCTTTTACACCATATGAATCATTATCAGTATCGGCAAACTCACCCATGTTGATATCTGCTTCAACAGAGATCATTTTGTTTGACCATGCACCATAAACATTCATGTTAGTTGTATCAACTTCTGATGAACCAGCAGCGTCAGACTCTGTTGTTTTTGAGTTATACTCACCAGCTACGAAAGTTCTCATTTCACCAGTAGTAGCGATTACTGAATCATTTTTAGTTTTTCCATCACGTGAAGTTTCTGGAACGATTGTGTTTGCAAATGCTGCAGAAGAAAGTACTGCCATTGCGATAATACCTGTCATTTTTTTCAAAACTTACTCCTTGTTTTGTTTTATTTAAACTAGCGTTCTAGTTCGATTTTAAAAATAATTTACTAAATTATACCCTTTTTGTTTTTGTGTGCAATTTTTTTTTACTTTTTTTTAAGAAAGGCCGTGGTTATGCTTCCACGGCCTTCTGTATATAATCAAAAATTTTAAAGTTGATTAGAAGTTATACTTCATAGCAACTCTTGAATCAGTGTCTTCACCGTTTGAACCAGTGTAAACATCAATATCAACAGTTTTATAAGTAAGAGTAGCACCTACTGCAACTCTTGTTGTATTTTCAAAAGAAGCATCACCATTTGTGTAAGATCCATTATAGTCAGCAACAACAGCTGATGCTAAAATATTAGTTGATCCGCCTGTCGCATTTGCAAGGTCAGTAGATTTTGCATTTGAATAAATAGACTGAGAAACAGAACCTCTTAGAGTTAACCAATCAGTTGCTTTAGTTTCAGCACCAATAATAACTGGAAGATTCATAGTTTCTAGCTTTGCTTTACCAGGAGCAGCATTAACTTCTACATTGATCATTTGGAATGCAGTTCTTACGAAAACCATTCCACCTTCAACTTTGTATTCTTTACCTGCTCCAAGATCTAGACGAGAAAGATCTCCATCTTCAGCACCTAAGCCTCTTTCTTGATCCCATGTAAATGTCTTATATGAACCATAAAATTTAGTGTCATTATTGATTGTGTAAGAACCACCAACTTGAACACCAAGTGTTCCATCAAATTTATTACCTGTCGTTTTATTCTCTGATTCTGAGTTAAGAGAGATATTTGTATATGCATCCCAATTGTCTTTATTAACACCAAGCTTAACTGCCATTGCACTATCTTCATGCACATGGAAAGTACCTGGTGCCGGAAGACTTTCAACATTTCTTTCTGAGGAAGCGTAAACAAAAGAAGCACCCCAGTTCACACCGGCTTTACCACCAATGAAAAGCTCTACTTGATTATCAGATGTAGCAAGATAGCCTCCTGATGCTGGCGCAGATGCAAGAATTCTTAGAGATGATGAAATATTTGATTCATTTCCAAGGTAAAGACCATATGTGAAGTTCCCCATTTTCTTAAAGAATCCACCCATTGCTTTTGGATCACCATCAGTATCAAGTGTTGATGCTCCAGAACCAATTCCCTCTGAGCCATATTCAAGTACAACCATGTCACCAAAGTTGTTTACAAATGATGCGTTAGTAAAGATGTAACGATCATCCATTGTGTAGTAGTTGTCTTCAACTTCATCACCAAGAGCAAGAAGTCTTGCTTTTGTTGCGTAAGCGCTTGTACTTAAAAGTGCTAGCGTTGCTGCTCCTAAAAATACCTTTTTCATATTCCTCTCCTTGAGTGAGTAAAATCCTTGAGTTTAAAAATTAAACCCTTCTAATAAATGTTAGTTCTTAAATTTTCAAAGGAGTTGGGATGAATGTCAACACCCCGAAATTGCTAAAGAATTCGCAACTCCGGAGTATTGATAAGTATTTTTTATTTTATCTTTGCTTGGACGGCCACACCACGTGCGAGAAATTTTGACGACATCCAAGAATCTACGAACGTAACATTTTTTGTCGCCGCTTGCTTCAAAGGAGCGTTAAAACTAAAGAAGATTAGATGATCTTCATTTAGGGTTCCATCTGCAATTGAAGAATCGTCAATATCTGGACAATAAGAATAATCTCTTAAAACCACGCGCTCCTTTGACTTATTCTCATCAAAAGCGTCAAAATTCTTAGCCAAGTTTTTCTTCAAAAGATTGATTTTTTTAGAAATATCTTCCTCTGAACTCTCTTCTTTATCGACAAAAGTGACAAATTTAGCAGTTTGAGCATAACCTTCGCTCTCTGATTCACAGATTTCACCAATAAAATGTCCCCAGTCGTGGGTAAACGAAAGTGGAAAGAAGTAAGTCTGCTCTGCTTCCTCATCCTTTGTAATCTTCTCTTCTAAATCTAAGTGAACATATAAAGAGCATGGTGTTGTCGTGCTTTCACAAAATTCGATAAATTCACTAGAAAGCGTTTTCTTTTCTTGGAAAAGCTCTAAGAATTTAGATGGAGACTCTCCCCAGTAAAGATTTTCACATTCAATAATTAGCCCATTTGTTAGGCATACTTTCCAGAAGGCCTGATCAATTAATTCTTCAGGAGTTGTGCGGAAAATTTCTTTGATTCTTAGGCCGTAATTTTTTTCTTTAATTCTCTCAAGAAGCCCTTCTTTCTTAAGTGAGGGAAGGATTTGAGAAGGTGATAATTGAATATGATTATCAATATAACTTTCTTCTCCCCAAAGTAGTGGCATTGGCTTTGTACGTGAGCCAAAAGCATGAAATTTTGAGTCTTTATAAAAACAAGAGCCACTAATTTGAGCTTCTTCAACTAAGCCTAGCTCTTTAAAGATTGAAATATTTTCTTCACCGCGAATTAATGATGGCCCCATCAGTTTAAAATTATCTTCAGTAATTTCTTCCTCTGAAAGAAGCTTCACACTTGTCGCATCTAAGTTATTTAAATGGTCAAATAAATCGATCGCAAAGATATCATTTCCAACAATTAAATTTTTAATAAATGTTTTCTCTTCTTGTTTAACTTCGACTTTTTTAAGCTTTAGAATATCGCTATAGGCCATGTACCAAATTCCTTGTGTGTTGTGTTTGGCAATACAATAGCTTATTTTTTTTGGAATTAAAATAGCGAAACCACGCATTAAAGCGTGGTTCCAGATATTTTTCACTATTTTTTTCTTACATTTTTTTAGATTATTTAATGACGAGTCTATCACCTGCTCTTATTTGTCTCTTCTTAATAATGTTTAAGTTAGAAACAATAAGCGTATCAAGACTAACTCCAGTTTTTCGTGATACTGACCACAGAGAGTCACCACGTTGAACTGTATAGTATTTAGTTGGATTACTAATTTTCTTTCCACGTTGTTTAGCTAGGCGAATACGATTGCGATACTTTCTCTTCCTCACTACTGACTTACGTGGTTTATCGTAAAGGTCAGCATACATATTATCTTTTTTACTCTGACCAATTCTGAAAGGTAGCGTTACATATGATCCACGTTTAACTCTAGAGCGATGAGAGCGGTAATCATCATTTAGCCAAGTAAGAACTTCTTTATCCTTAATCTTGAACTTTCTTGCAACATCATCAAGTCGAGTTCTTTTTCCTCTTACGCGGTACTTTTGAAAAACGTCCTGACTTGCAACGTAGTTCTTCTGTGTACAACAAGCGGCCCACTGTTCTCTTTTTCCAACAGGAACTCTTAGAGTATAGGTCTTATGAGTTGGTGGCGTAAACCATCTTTGAATCTCAGGGTTTAAGTAGTGTAGATCATCAAATTCAACATTTAAGTCTTTTGCTATTTCAAATAAGTCAGCTCCACCTGGAACAGAAATCTCTTGAAAGTCTAAAGGCTCATGCCAATCGATTTCTTCAAAACCAAATGATTTAAGGTTCTTTCCGATAATCGCAAGGGCCATAATTTTTGGAACATAGTTTTTTGTTTCTGGCTTAAGGTAGCGTCCCTTTCTAATTTTCCAAAAGTTCTTTGTACGGTAGCGGCGAATCGCACGAGACATCTTCCCTTCACCAGCATTATACGAAGCAGCAGCAAGTTCCCAAGAACCAAATTGGTTAAATAGCTTTCTTAGGTATTTTGAAGCTGCATATGAAGATTTAATTGGGTCACGTCTTTCGTCAACGTACCAATTAACTTCAAGTCCATAACGACGTCCAGTATATGGCATGAACTGCCAAGGGCCGACTGCTTTTGCCCAAGACTTTGCCTTCGTTTGAAAACCAGACTCGGCCATTGCTAAGAAAATTAAATCCTGTGGAAGTCCGTTGTCTTTTAAAACCTTAGAAAGTATTGGTGCATACCTTCCAGCTCTCGCAGAGTACCTTTCAAAGAAACCACGGCCACGAGTAGTAAAATACTTAATCCATTTTTTTACAGCAGCATTGTAAACAACAGGAATATCAAAATAATTATTCTCAAGGTTTAAGTGCTCAGCTCCATATAGGAAGTATGTCTTAAGTTCGTGAGATGTTGGATGTTCGATCTTTGCAGACCCTACAATTTGATCACTTGAGAACTCTGCACCGTGCTTAGCACTGCGTGCAATGATCTTCTCTTCTGAGAACTCCGCATCAGCTTCGATTTCCGTATCTGTTTCAACTATTTCAGAAATGTCCTTCGGGCTCGGGACATCTTTCTCAACAGAGATACATGAAAAGAGCAGTTGGGAGGCTACCAGTAAAATTAATCCATTAATTCTCATCGATCATCCTTAACTATATGTGTATTCAGCGTTCATAAATATTAGAGAACCCTAAATTTAGGGTTCTCATATTTTTTCAAATTGTCATGTCTGAGTCAACGAGGAAAAGATTTTTTCGGTTAAGTTCCGCACTAAAATCAATAGTTTGTATTGTTTACTCTTTATTTCTTAGCATCGAGTCAACAACAACTGTTCCCATGGCATCACCAAATACATTAACAGCTGTTCTGAACATATCCAGAATTCTGTCAACGGCCAGGATAAGACCGATCCCCTCAATAGGAAGACCAACGGCCGAAAGAACAATCGACATTGTAATGAGTCCAGCTCCAGGAATCGCAGCAGCACCAATGGCCGCAAGAGAAGCTGTCATAAAAATAATTATTTGTTGTGTAAGACCTAAGTCATAGCCATATGCTTGTGCAATAAAGATGGCCGCAACTGATTCATATAAAGCAGTCCCATCCATATTTACAGTCGCACCTAGAGGTAGAACAAACTTTGCAGTGTCCTTATCAACACCAAGATTCTCTTCAACATTCATCATCGTAATTGGTAGAGTTGCCGCAGAAGAAGCTGTCGAGAATGCCGTGATAATAGCTGGTCCCACACCTTTTAATATTTCGAAAGGAGAAGTCTTACTACGAATACTTCCTACAATTAGAAGGAAAATACCATGGCATATAAGACCTAAGATTACTGTAACCATATATTTTGAAAGTGAAATAATCGCACCAAAACCAGACTTAGCAAGGACGCCTGTCATTAAAACAAAAATTCCGTAAGGTGCTAAACTCATCACCCCCATTGTTAGTTTATTTGAAAGGGCCTCTAGAGCACCAACAACTTTAACAAATGGCTCACTATCTTTAGGAATGAATAATGCAGTCATTCCCATTAAAATAGAGAAGACAATTACCTGAAGGATATTACCATCGGCCATTGAGCCAAATGGATTAGTAGGTATAGCGCCTAGAAGAACTTCCTTAATTGAAGCAAATAATGATGCCCAACCACCAGAGCTACTTGCAACCTTAGATTGCATCGCCTCTGATAAGCCTTGTACTCCGGCGGCTCCAAGGTCTGCACCAACGCCAGGATTGATTAGATTTACAAAAATGATACCAAATAAAACCGCAATACATGTTGTCACAAAGTAGTATGCAACAGCTCTTACACCCATTCGACCTAGAGATTCAGGAGTTCCTAAGTGATACATCGCCATAAAGATTGAAGAGAAAACAAGAGGAATAATTACCATTTTTAAAAGGGAGATAAAGGCATCTCCAATAGGAGAAATAAATTTTACATATTCACCCTTTCCAAAATAATGTAACAGAAGACCCAAAATTAATCCGAGCACCATTGCAATACCAATCTTCTGCGCTTCCTTCTTTGCTGCTGGTTGCATTAAATTCCCCTTTTAACTATAAAAATTCAAATCGTTTAAAATAACGTATGGTTGAAAAAAATCTTAACAAAATTCTAACATGTTCATTTATTCTCTTATCATTTTGCATATTTATCAATCCGGCAAAAGCTAAGGTAGAAGAACCAAATTACGATTTTACTTTCGATAAATTCAAGCCTTTCCATCCTGGACAAAAACTGTCAGATATAAAAAAAGACTACAAAGCAATTAGGCTTATTAATGATAAGAAACCAGTGGCAACATATGAAATTCAAATTCGCCACCAAAGTTACTTCTTTCCCGTTTTTATTCATGTTCGAGATGAAATCGTTTTAGATTTCTATGCAAGACTTCCCAATTATTTTCTTCACAATACTTTTCACCAGTCACTGATCAATCGCTATGGTAAGCAGGATAAATTCATCAATAATGACGGCACATCGGTCTATATCTGGAACGATGAAGCCGGACTTGCCATAACATATTCAGGAGCATGTACAATTACATGCTTCCCGATATTCATTCATATGATAAAAAAAGATGATGTGAAAATTAAGGATTCTTTTCTCATTAAACTTTTAAAAAATTAATTTAGCTCTTTTGCTATATCGTTGACTGCAAACTTATAGCTCATAATATTCTTGGCAAGAGTGGCCACAGCTTGTCTTGTTGCCATTGGCATTCCGTTGGCGCCAAAGTAGGCCGAATGAATTGCTAGAAATGCTTGAGCATCTTCAAATCTCATTCTTACTGGCCCCAACTTATGAAGGGCATCTTGCTTGATGAATATTTCAGATTTTCTAAGCTTATGAACTTCACTCATCGTAAATATATTCTGATTACGGTAATCAATATAGATCACCTCACCTTTTACCTCGGCCATACGACCTAAGATGATTCCTTGCTTAGTTTTGTGTCCCCAAAGTCCAATTATGCCCATTGGTGCCAACGCCCATGTAAGAAAGCGATTAATTACCACTCGACTTTCAAATTCTCTTTCAGTGTGACCAAGTTCAGGAAATGTTCCCATTATCCACTCATTTGAAGCTAAAGAGAGAACAATCATGGCCATATTCTTATAGCGGTAGACATTATAGCCTGGCTTTTGAACAATAGACTCTTTGCCGTACTTATCGTTATCAAAATTTGATCTAATTTGAGCGGCAACCATTGGTGTAGCCTCATCAATTGTCATGACCTTGGCCATCTGATTAGACGCTAAATTTTGTTGGGCCAGCTCACTCTCTTTTTCACCTAGTTCGGTAAAATTCATGATTTGTAAAAATCCCGCGATCTCAGGATCGAACTCCGCAACGCGCAGTCTAATATAAACAGGCAGGGCCTGTTCCTTAGCATATTGATAATATGTGTATTTTTCATTACTTACAGATTGCATTAGAGCCTCCATTCAACTTAATTTTTCGGTATTTTCTCCGACAAAATAAGCTCGGAGGCACTTCCGCTTAGCGCTAGGCAAAAAATCCTCAAATAAAGGAGTGTAATTGCGTCTTAGTCCTTGACAACAGGCCCAATTATTAATAAAAATCCTAGTTTCATAAAGTTAATTTCAGTCCGAGGGAAAAAAGAGTTCGCGATATAATATAGCAACCCCCAAAGACTGCCTTTCATTAGGAGAAAGTATGTACGGAGTAGTAGAGATCTCAGGTCACCAGTACAGAGTAGAAGCTGGTATGACTATTGATGTTCAGAAATTAGATCAAGAAGCTGGTTCAACAGTAGAGTTCGACAAGGTTCTATTTGTTGGTGGTGAAAGTGCAAAAGTTGGTGCTCCAACTGTTGCTGGTGCTAAAGTTGTTGCTGAAGTAGTAAGACATGATCGTTCAAGAAAAGTTATCGTTTCTAAAAGAAAGCCAGGTAAGTACATCAAGAAGAACGGACACAGACAACACTTTACAACTTTAAAAATCAAAGAAGTTAAAGCTTAATTAATTATCAATTTTAGGAGTTAGATATGGCACACAAAAAAGCCGGTGGTTCAACAAGTAACGGTCGTGATTCAAACCCAAATATGTATGGTGTTAAGAAGTTTGGTGGTGAAGCAGTTGTTCCAGGAAACATCATTGTAAGACAAGCGGGATCTAAGTTCCACGCTGGAAAAAACGTAAAAGTTGGAAAAGACTTTACTCTATTCGCTACGAAAGAAGGTAAAGTTCAATTTGGTTTCTATAACAAGAAGAAACAAATCGTTTCTGTTGTTGAAGCTTAATTAAAATTACCATTTTACGCTATTAATTAGTTGTAAATATTAAAGGGAGCCTATACATAGTGCTCCCTTTTTTTATATAAGACCTTATTATGAAATTTATCGATGAAGTTAAAATTACACTTATTTCCGGAAGCGGAGGAAACGGATGCGTAAGCTTTCGCCGTGAAAAATATATTCCATTTGGTGGACCAGATGGAGGTGACGGTGGAGATGGCGGAAGTATCTATTTTGAAGCAGATGAGGGAATGAACACTCTTGTTAACTTCAGAGGAAAAAAGCACTACCGTGCTCAGCATGGGCAACAAGGTGGTGGCCGTCAAATGTGTGGAGCATTTGGGGATGACCTCACAATCAAAGTTCCGATAGGGACAATTGTTCGAAATGTGGAAACAAATCAAGTTATTGCGGACCTTACTGATCACGGTATGCGAATTATGGTTGCAGCTGGAGGACGTGGTGGTCTTGGAAACTTAAATTTCAAAACTGCGACAAACCAGGCACCAAGAAAAGCTACTGCCGGAAAGGAAGGTGTTGAACTTGAAGTAGAACTTGAACTTCGCCTACTTGCAGACATTGCTCTTGTTGGACTGCCAAATGCTGGGAAATCGACTCTGATCTCATCAATTTCAGCAGCAAGACCAAAGATTGCTGATTATCCATTTACGACACTTGAACCAAATCTTGGAGTTGTGACTCTAGGAGAAGATGACTCATTTGTTGTTGCCGATATCCCAGGGCTAATTGAAGACGCTTCTGAGGGGAAAGGTCTAGGGATTAAATTCCTTAAACATATTGAAAGAACAAAATCTCTTGTTCACTTAGTTGATGTTTCTTGGTGTCTTGATGAATACGAGGCATTTGAGCAATACGTAATTATTCGCCAAGAATTAGGTCGCTATAGTGAAGATCTTTTAAATAAGAAAGAGCTTATTTGTTTAACAAAAATTGATGCTATGACAGATGAAGAAATTAAGAAGTTCCAAGACTTCTTTGAAGCACAAGTTGATAGAAAGTGTCTTCCGATCTCTTCAGTATCTGGACTGAATATAGACTTATTAAAATCTTTAATGCTTAAAACGATAAAGGACTAACCAATGTCACAAAATGAATTTATCACAAAAAATGTAGATGAAATTGCAGATAATTCAAAACTAGAATTTCCTCTAAATATTGCAATGGCAAGTGCTTGGATTCTTGGAAACTTTAAAGGTATCAACCTTAAAGTTCTTGATATGAGAAAAACTACTGCTCTTGCTGATTACTTCATTCTTGCTTCTGCAACAAACTCTTCAATGGCAAATGCTATGTCTGATGAGATTGCAAAGCAAATGAAGAGAAAAGGACAAACAGTCATCTCTAAAGAAGGTCTACACCAACAAACGGATTGGATTCTAATTGACCTTGGTGACATCATTGTTCATATCTTTGATGAGTCAGCTCGTGAAGCTTACGATATTGATAATTTATGGTCAGTACCAACAGTTGAAATTCCAAATGAGTACTATTACTCTTCTGAAGAAGCTGCAGCATCTGCAGACTCAGATAAAGGTTACTTCTAGTAATCCATGAAAGACAATCACGTTATTGTCATTGGGAAGTTAAAGGATAAGCATCTTATCGCGCTTGAAAGTGAATACTTAAAGCGAATTAACTTCCCAAAACTTCACATCCACGAATGTAAAGGCCATCAAGAAAATATCGATCTTGAACTAAAAGAACTTCTAAATAAAGTCGAATCTATAAAAGCTAAGTTTGGAAACCAACATATCGTTGCCATGACTGAGCATGGGAAAACTTGTGATAGTGAAAAGCTAAGTAAGTTTATCTATAATGTTATTGAAACTCAGCAAAAAGGTGTTTGCTTCTTAATCGGTGGAGCGGCAGGCTTTCCAAAAGAATTTCTAAAGACAGTTGATTATCAACTCTCCCTTTCTCCAATGACATTCCCTCATAAAATTGCACGACTTGTTCTTATTGAGCAAATATATCGAGCGCAGACGATCAAGCAAGACCACCCTTACCATAAGAACTAAAAGATTTAATTAGAAACGCCAATGGCCTTCTTAATTCGTCTTAGGTTCTCTTGAGCAATTGGACGAACCTTTGCAGCACCTTCAGCTAGAATCTTATCAATTTGAGATTTATCGGCCATAAGAGCATCGTATTTTCCACGAGCTTCTTTCATCTCACGATTTACGATTTCAAAAAGCTCAAGCTTAGCATAACCCCATCCAATTCCTTCTTGGTAGCGTTTTGCTAAGGCATCTTGCTCTTCTTTGGTAGCAAAGAATTTATAGATATCAAAAATTAAAGAATCATCAGGATTCTTTGGAGCCTCTGGTGGAGTTGAGTCTGTCGTAATCTTATTAATCATCTTCTTTAATTTCTTCTCAGGAACAAAACAAGGAATATGATTACCATATGACTTACTCATCTTACGGCCATCAAGACCAGGAAGCAGCTTCACTTCTTCCTTACTTACAATAGCTTCTGGAAGTGTTAGGAGATCACCATATTTATGATTAAAACTTGAAGCGATATCACGGGCAATCTCGATATGCTGAAGTTGATCCTCACCTACTGGAACATAATTCGTATTCATAAAAAGAATATCTGCGGCCATAAGAACAGGATACGAGAATAGGCCTATATTAATTCCAAAGTCCTCATCACGATTCTCTTCAGCATTTTTATCTTTTTTAGCTTTATATGCGTGAGCACGGTTCATTAAACCCTTAGAAGCAAAACAAGAAATAATCCAGTTAAGTTCTGTAATCTCAGGAATGTCACTTTGCTTATAAAGAACGGCCTTTTCAGGATCAAGACCTGCTGCTAACCAAGTTGCAGCAACTTCGTAAATATCGTTACGTAAAGTCTCACCGTCATGAACTGTAATTAGCGAGTGATAATCCGCAATAAAAAAGTATCCATTCATTTCAGAATTCTTCACATTTTCAATTGCTGGTTTGATAGCGCCAATATAGTTTCCTAAATGTGGCATTCCTGTTGGTTTAACACCAGTAAGACAAATTTTCTTTTTACTTGAGTCACTCATTTTAAAAGCCTAATTATAAAAGTTCACAGTCCTTTATAGCTAATATTTACACAAAAAAAAAGGGCCCTCTGCAGGCCCTTTTCTAACAAAATATCTACTCTTTTAATTATCATATTTTACAACTGAAGAAGATTCCATTAGTTCAGTTAGTAGCTCAATTGAAAACTCCAATGCTTGATCACCGTATGGAATTGAAGAATTGCCTTGGCAAAATTTGGACTGTTTAACTAGTGAAGCACAAATTCTCATAACCTCAGCAGTACCATCAAAAAAGTCCGCTTCATCTTCCGTCGTCACAATATGGGCCATCAGCATATTAATTGTTTTAATCGCGCGAAGTTGTGCAGGTGTAAGCTCTGTAGTATCGATATCAATCGTTAGCTTGCTATGATTTTGCATTTCCATCTTCTAAACTCCAAAAATTTTATTTTTTAACATCCCTCATACAGAGTTCATATCGGAGCGTCTTCTAGAAATTTTAGTAATTTATGTCTGACAAATTTAATTTGACATAAGACCTTTCTGATAATATATTGATTTTACTTTGTCGCGGGGTGGAGCAGTTGGTAGCTCGTCGGGCTCATAACCCGAAGGTCGTTGGTTCGAATCCAGCCCCCGCAACCAATTCCTTACTTAAAAAATCCAGTCATTTACCATATATACCGTCATTTAAAAACTGGCGCTAACGCTTGTTTTTAAATTTTGCATATTAAGCTCCTCAGCGTCATAAAGCTTCGCTTCATGAACGCAGGGACAACCCGCAACCAATTCCTTACTTAAAAAATCCAGTCATTTACCATATATACCGTCATTTAAAAACTGGCGCTAACGCTTGTTTTTAAATTTTGCATATTAAGCTCCTCAGCGTCATAAAGCTTCGCTTCATGAACGCAGGGACAACCCGCAACCAATTCCTTACTTAAAAAATCCAGTCATTTACCATAAATAAATTTCACTTTAATGGAATAAGATGTTCTTTTGAACTATTGTGGCCCAAATGAAATTAAGTTATAAACGCGAATTCCTTATTCAGCGCTATCTGATTATTTTTACACTGATTTTAGCTTCAGTAACTGTTTGCTATTACTATATAGCTTACCCACAAGTTCTCTTTCACAAAATTCCAAAAGAGTTCTTTTACACATATACAGCTGGGCAGGTATCACTTTTTATCATTTCATGTTTCCTAGGTAAGCATAGGCTCGCCAAGGCCATCTGTGTTCTCCCTTCAGTCTTTATCATGATAATTATAGTTTTTACTTTTGGAGGAGTTAAGTCACCAGGGATCCTCTGGATTACAGGAACACCAATTTTCTTTGGAGTCTTCTATAAGCGCTCAGGTCTTCTCTTTGGAGTGCTTGCTATGATCTCAACGTTTGCATCTTTTTTTATACTCGATCATACCATTAGCTCTCTCTCTTACCCACTAACGCCTATACAATACTACACACTGTTGAAGTTTAATATTGTACAATTCTCAATCCTTACGACAATTTATTTCTTCTTCTACGTTTGGCTTGAGTCGAATTCACGACTAAAACTAGCACTTTCTAATAAACAGCTTGATACGCTACTTCATGTAGTATTACATGACCTCTCAAATCCTGTTACAATTCTAAAGCTTAAGATTTCTAGCTTACTCAGAAAAAGTGTTATTGATGACTCTTCTTATACACAAATTAATAACTCTCTTAAGAAAGTACAGGAAATTATTTCTAATGTTAGAAGCTTTCAACTGGATTCTGAAAGCCTTCTTACAGAAAAGAGTATTATTTATCCGAAGTTAATCAAGGATTATTCTGAGCAACACTTTAAGCTTTTAAATGATAAAGACCTTAAACTCCATTTTGATATTCGAACAAATAGCGGATTTTTTTGCGAACAGAAGATTTTCTTCGATCATATACTTAGTAATTTAATTTCAAACGCCATTAAGTTTAGCTATGAGGGACAAGATATTCTCATTAAACTTTATGAAGATGCTGGCCACCTCTATATCGACATCGTTGATAAAGGAATAGGGATACCTAAAGATATCATTGAAGGCCTCTTTCATTTTGATAGAAAAACAAGTCGCCTTGGAAGTAAGGGTAAAATAGGTACAGGTTACGGACTTCCTATCGTCAAATACTTTACAGACTTTTCAAATGGAAAAATTAAAGTCATCTCAGACGTCAACATCGGAACGAGAGTGTCGCTATCATTTCAAGTCGCAAAGAATTAATGCATACTTTCATTAGGCAGCGTAAGCAATTCACTCCAAAACCTGAGATGCTTCTTGGCCTTATCGCTTAAGCTAAAAGACTCTTGGCAAATGCTCTTGTAGCACTCAACCCACCCCTCACGAATCTTCTCCGCAATATCAATAGGTATAATATTAGCATCAAGATAGGCCTTATCTAAGTGTTTTAGAGAAGAGAAGTAGAAGACATCGTTTACATGCGAGCGTTGTTCTCGTGTGTAGTGGATGGCCACAACTACCTTCTGTGCAAATGAAACTCTAGGATCATAATCTCTCATAATTTACTCCAAATCTCTCAAGATTATTTCGGAGCAAAGTTAACAAATACTTAATTATGAACAGGTTATGCAGAAATTTTATTGAATCGATGAACAACACCATCAAAACGATCTTTGATCACTTTTAAGCGTAATTCATTTTTTTGTGGAAAACGGCCAATTCCCTTACTTAGTAAGTTAATTTCGGCCTGAACGAAACGTTTCTTTAGGCTAGTTTTTCTAACTCCCTTAAGCTTGCCAAGGTAGTTAATATTTGATGAGGTCATATCACTCATCTTAAGAATAATGGATTTTTCAACAATTTCTCTTTTCTCTTCTATCTCAGCAGCATCTAGATGATTTTCAATAAGTTCAAGTTGCATTGTTAAGCGACGAAGCTCACGAGAAAGAGCATCTGTTGGTAATATAGTTTTAATCACGTCTACACTCCATAAATTTAAGACAGATTCTTTATACACCAGAATGTCTTGCTAACGACTATGGATTGAAATTAAGTATAGGGATGTTAGGAAATTAGACACAGGTTCTTTGAACCCGTGTCTATTTTGAACAGAATTACATTTTCTCAATAAATTCAAGCACTTGGACTCCTGCATTTTCATCAGGAGCTCCACCTTGAGCAAAGTTAGGACGTCCACCACCACGGCCTGATACTGGCTCCAGGATCTTTTTTAGGAAGTCACCGGCCTTAACGTCTGAGTTAGACCATACAAATGATTTCATTCCTTTATCGTCTTTGGAAAGAAGACACACAATTTGTACCTCGCCCTTATTAATTAAATTATCACCTAGTTCTTTTACGGCCTTAGCATCTGCTTCAAGTGTCGCAGCTAACATTTTAAAGCCTTCGTAATCACGCTTAACTTCTTTTGTGAAATTAGTTGTGCCATTCCTTGCGGCCTTCTCACTCGCTTCTTTAATCTTCTTTTTCATCTCTGAGCGAAGATCTTTAATACGAGCTGGTACATCTGAAGGTTTAGTACTCAACTCTTTTGCAGCAGCATTTAAAAGGGCCGATCTTTCTTGCATAACTCTCACAGCAGCAGTTCCTGTTACGGCCTCGATACGACGAATCCCTTTTGCAACAGAAGTCTCAGATGTAATAACGAATAATCCAATATCTCCAGTGCGACCAACGTGAGTTCCTCCACAAAGCTCAACACTGTCTTTCCCAAAAGCGATAACACGAACATCACTATCATATTTTTCACCAAATAATGCCATTGCTCCGCTATCAATTGCTTCTTCATAAGAACAAAGCTTTGTTGTACGTGAGTCGTTTTGCATTATCCACTTGTTAACAAGTGCTTCAACCTTGGCCAGCTCGGCCGCAGAAACAGCCTGTGGGTTTTGGAAGTCAAAACGTAAGCGCTCAGCAGTAACCATAGAGCCTTTTTGAATTGCATGCTTACCAATAACTTCGTGAAGAGCTGCATGTAGTAAGTGTGTTGCCGAGTGATTTCTCATCGACGCTTTTCTATTTTCACCATCAACGATTAATTCAATTTTTTCACCTGTCTCAATTTCTCCAGAAATAATCTTAGCGATATGAACATGTGTATTCTTCACTTTCATCGTATCGATAATCTGAATTTCACCAGTTGAAGTTCTGGCCATTCCAATATCTCCGGCCTGCCCACCTGACTCTCCATAAAATGGTGTTTCCATTGTTGCAAAATAAACTTCATCTTCTGTACGGTATATCTTTAGAATTTCACTATCTGTTTCTAGTGAGTCGTAACCTGTAAATTTAGTATCAGCAACTTCTATAAATTCTAGTTCAATTCTTTCTTGGTCAGCTCCTACAGAACTTTTACGAGAGATTACACGAGAAGCTTTTCTGTGAGCTTCATAGCACTCGTTATATTCGATTTCAGCAAATTCAATATTCTTTGAAGCAAGCTCAGCTTTAATTACTTCTAAAGGAAGTCCATGAGTTGTTACAAGTTCAAAAGCAACATGCCCTGGAAATAACTCTTTTGATTTTGAGTTTGTTGATAATTCTTCTTCAATTTTTTTAAGTCCATTTTCAACAATTGGAACAAATTCATTAATTTCTTGTTCCATATTGTAGATAATTGCTTCACGAGCAGACTTGAGTTGAGGGTAAAAATCTCCAAGCATTTCAATTGTTTTTTGAATATGATTTTTAAAGTTTGGCTTAACGCCTCTTGAGATACATGCAGCAACACACTTTCGAATAAGACGACGTGGAATATACCCCTGCCCCTCATTTCCAGGCATTACACCTTCAGCAAGAATCATAATACTTGCACGCATATGATCAGAAATCATTCGTTCTGTTTGAACATCAGTATTTTTTCCAAGAAGTTCTTTTGAAAGCTTCATTAAAGGTTCCAGAAGATCTGTTTCATATACAGAGTCACAGCCATTCATCACCATTGCAAGTCTTTCAAGACCAGATCCAGTATCTACAGATTTAAGAGGCAGAGGCTCAAATGTTGCATCCTTCTTCTTATTAAGCTCCATAAATACACCGGCATTCCAGATTTCAATGTAGCGACTTACATCATCAAAGTGTCCACCTGGTTTGTATTCCGGCCCATACTCTGCTCCAGTATCATAGAATACTTCAGTACATGGCCCACATGGTCCATGGTCTCCAGCTGGTCCCCAAAAGTTATCTTCGCCTAGTACAACAATGTGGTCCTCTGGAACTCCACACTTCTTCCATGCTTCAATTGACTCAGTATCTGGTTTGATCCCTAAATCTTCATTTCCACCGTAAACTGTAAAATATAGTCTTTTTGGATCAAAATTTAACTCGTGAACAAGAAGATCATAAGCAAGCTTACAGGCCCTTTCTTTGTAATAGTCACCAATTGACCAAGAACCTAGCATTTCAAAAATTGTTAAGTGGTGACGATCACCAACATCATCAATATCTTTAGTGCGAATACAAGGTTGGTAATTTGCTAGCCTTGGAGACGGAGGTGTCTCCTTTCCAAGAAAATAATTTTTTAATGGGGCCATCCCAGAGTTAATAAAAAGTAGTGTCGGATCATTTTGAGGAACGATTGAAGATGCACTAATTTTTAAGTGATCCATCTTTTCAAAGTAATCTAGGAATCTCTCTCTGATCTCACGAGATGATAATGGCTGCATATTTTCTTCCTTATAATTCAAAGCACAACTAAGTGCATCATATCTATTGTGTATAAGTCCCCAAAATATACTATAAAATCGCTGTTCCGACTACTTCTAGCGTTAAAAAATATGAACTGAATTAGAATAAAAATGGTTATCAATACAGTTTTTAAAGCATATATTTAGAGGCATAAAAGAACTAAGAACAAGAATAATTATGGACTGTAAAAATCGAACCGGAGATGATGTATGACGCAATTTTATACAGACATGGGAATTAATATGGAGCGACCAAATAATAAGATATTTGTAAACTCCGCAAGAAGCTTTTTAATTCAAGAAACGGTAGCTCGTGGCATCGGAAAATTAACGAAAGATGGGGCCCTAGTTGTTGAGACAGGAAAACATACAGGGCGTAGCGCCAATGACCGTTATATCGTTCGTGATGAGACAACAGAAAATACAATATGGTGGGATAATAACTTTAAAGCAATGACGCCAGAAACTTTTGCTAAGCTAAAGTCACATGTCACTAATTATCTAAATAAAGACCGTGATCTCTTCATTACAGAAAGAAGTGTAGGAGCAGATGAAGTACACAACCTTGGAGCAAGGCTTGTTACAACAAATCCAAATCACGCACTTTTCTCAACTCACTTATTTCGAGAGAAAGTAAGGGACTTTAACGAAAATGATTTCACAATTCTGCATGCACCAGAGCTTCTTCTTAACCCCGCAGACTTTGATCTAAGATCAGAGACAGCTGTCGTTACTTGTCTAAAGTCTAAGATTACAATCATTGCAGGAACACTTTACGCTGGTGAAATCAAGAAGAGTATGTTTGCAGCAATGAACTATCTTTTACCAGAGTCCAATATTATGCCAACTCACTCAGGAGCATCTCGCCTAGATAATGGAGAAGTTTCAATCTTCTTTGGTCTATCAGGAACTGGTAAAACAACTCTATCAACAGATACTGGAACATTTCTAATTGGTGACGATGAGCATGGCATTAGTGAAGCAGGAACTTTCAATTTTGAAGGTGGATGTTACGCTAAAACATATAAACTTTCCAAAGAAGGTGAACCTGAAATCTATGAAGCATCAAATCGTTTTGGAGCACTTCTAGAAAATGTTGTTCTTGATGAGAGTACGGGCCGAGTTGATTTCTACGACAAGTCCTTATCTGAAAATGGTCGTGCATCCTACCCTCTAGAGTTTATTTCTGAGCTAGAAAAGACATCACGTGGAGATATTCCAAAACATGTTTTCTTCTTATCCGCAGATGCCTTTGGAGTTCTTCCACCAGTAGCGAAACTGACAAAAGAACAAGCAATGTTCTACTTTGTTCTAGGTTATACAGCGAAACTTGCTGGAACAGAAATAGGAGTTAAAGAGCCAACAGCAACTTTCTCTTCATGCTTCGGAGCACCTTTCATGCTTCGCCACCCGAGCGAATACGCAAAACTTCTTGGTGAGTATATCGACAAGCTAGGGTTTAATGTTTGGATGGTAAACACTGGTTGGACCGGTGGTGCATATGGAACAGGTCAGCGCTTCCCTCTTAATATAACAAGACAAATCATTCGCAATATTCAGGCAAATAATCTACAAAATGTAGAAACTGAAAAAGATCCAGTCTTTGGTCTGAATATTCCTAAAATTGTAGGAGAAATTCCAAGCACAATTTTAAATCCAAAAAAATCATGGGAAGATCAAGGTGCTTACACAGCTAAGGCACAAGAATTAGCTATAAGCTTCCACAAGCAAATGAGATCATTCGGTAATTTCTACGAAGAAAATATCGCTGGTGCTCCAACATTTGGAAAGTAATGAGTTACGAGTATTTAAAAGCATTACATTTAATTAGTATCGTTTGTTGGTTTGCTGGACTTTTCTATATTGTCCGTCTCTTTATTTACCATACGGAGGCCCAAGATAAGAGTAATAGTGAACGATCTATATTAAGTGCTCAATTTAAAATTATGTCTCGCAGGCTTTGGTATGGAATTACCTGGCCTGCTTGTATTGCCACAGTTCTCTTTGGGGCCTCGTTAGTTTATACAACTTATTGGCCAATGAAAGGTCACTACTGGCTTCACCTTAAGTTAACTTTAGTTCTTCTATTATTAGTATATCAATTTAAGTGTCATAAGATATTTAAGGCACTTCAAAACAACACATTTCCTCACTCTGCAAAGTTCTTACGAGTGTGGAATGAAGTAGCCACTCTCTTTCTTTTTGCCATTGTTTTTCTTGCAGTGATTAAAAGCTTAGAAGGTATTCTTTACGGAGTTGGTGGAATAATTGCTTTAGGAGTTATTCTTATGGCCGCAATAAAATTTTATCGAAAAGTGAGAAAAGACTAATGAATAAGATCGTTAAAGGTGGACTATACCAGCATTATAAAGGCATGAATTATATCGTTCACGATATCGTACGCCACTCTGAAACTTTAGAAGAATTAGTTTACTACGAGTGCCTTTATGAAAACGATCTTGGTAAGCTGTGGGTACGTCCTCTTGAGATGTTTCTGGAATCAGTTCTAATCGATGGTGTCGAAACACCTCGCTTTAAGTATATTGGAGACCAAAAGGCCAACTCTCGCTTATGAGACATATTAAACTTAAAAAGGTAAAGCATCTTTCATCGTGGCGTAAAGTGTCCATGAATACATGGAAAATGCCTGTTGATCCCTCGACATATGGACTCTTAAAATTTGATGCAACAAATTTTCAAGAATATACAAAAGAGAAAGGGATTACACCTACTCACCTATTCACAAAGATTATTGCGCAAGTTTTTCACGAAAACCCGCAGATAAACCGTATGATAAGAGGAGCGCATCTTTATCAAAGAGAAAGCGTCGATATCTTCTTACAAGTCTCGGTGGATCATAGCGGCCGTGACCTTTCTGGCACAGTTATTAGAGATGCCGATAAAAAGAGTGTTTTTGAAATAAAAAAAGAACTCATGAATAGTGCAAAGAATATAAGAGATGATAAGGACAAGTCGTTTAAGAAAGTAAAAAAAATTGTTGCACTTATTCCTAACTTTCTTGCAAGGCCAGCTCTTATGCTACTTGATATTGCAATGTATCGATTCAATTTCTATACAGGGCTTTTTAGTGTTAAACGCGATCCATTTGGCTCATGTATGATTACTAGTGTAGGAAACTTTGGAGCTGAATTTGCCTTTGCACCAATACCAACAATCTCTCATGTTCCAATTGTTTTAAGCCTATTTAAAGTCAAGGAAGAGGCCATCGTTGAAAATGGTGAAATAGTTGCAAGACCTACTTTAACAGTTGGAGCAACTCTCGATCATCGAATTATTGATGGAGTTTATGCAAGCAAGATCATTGCAGCAATAAAGAAGTACACTGAAAATCCACAACTACTTTAAATTACAGTTGTTTTCTTTTTAAACAGGTTAGTAGATCTTTCAAAATTCAATATATTTTCCTTAATTGGCCATAGTATCTAAGTATGTATGAAAAATTTATTCTCATATTCATTATGGCCACTAACGCCCTTGCGCTTCAGATCCCATTTATAGATCGTGATTACATTATTGATCACTCAAGCGAGAACAGAGCAACATACAGCTATAAAAAAGATGAATATGGAAGACTCGAAAATACAAAATGGTTTGAGCTAGATTGGCACCTATTACAAGATGACTACCAAACAAATTATAAAGCTTATATTAATGAGTATAGTGGTACGACTTTTAATGAGGCAAAGATCAACTACTACTCTCAATTCAACTTTTCTAATGAAATGAGACACCATCTGGTTGACGAATACCCACTTAAGGAGTGGGGCTTTTTGAACCATTCACCAATTAGAAAAAAGCTTAACAATCTCTCTTTGTTCTCAAAAGACTATAATAAAATTGATTATAATAATTTAGTACATCCATACTTCACAATAGACTTTCAAAATAGAATGGATGAAGTATCCAAGTCTCAATTAAGTTTTGGAAATAAAATTAAAGTTCTAGAAAATAGTCATTCTTATAAGAAGAAAATAGATTTGATACAAAATGCCAAATCAGAAATACTTATGTCTTCACTTAGTTTTGTGTGTGATTCATCAGTAAAAACACTTATTAATGAACTAATAAAAGCACACCACAGAGATGTAAAAGTCTATGTCATGGATGACAAGATGATGTCTAAGGCGTTAGGCCATAATGAATGTCCAAATAAACTTAAAAAGAATGGTGTACAAATTATCAGAGCTAATGATTTTTGGAATCATAATGGACGTACTGTTTACCACCATAAAAAACTTGTCGTCGACGGAAAGATTGCAATTATAGGCGGTCAAAATCAGTTAAATGCAGATAACTTATCGCAAGATACTGATTTTAAAAATAAAGATATCGATGTTCTCATCGAAGGCCCAATTGTTACAGACATTGCCATCGGCTTCTTAAAAGATTGGCAATATTTTAGAAAGAAAATTTTTCTTGTAAATCGAGCAGACCTAAGTAGTGAGCTTAACTATTATAAAGCAAGGTTAAAATGGGAGAAAGACAACAATTTAAGAGGTCAAGATCATTACCACGAAGTTTTAAAAAATAAAGAAACTCGAATGAAGGGCGTTTGTCGCTTTATACAACAATCACCGTATGAACATCAAACTAATATTGGAGATGCATATCTTTTGGCCCTTAACAACATCGATAAATACTTAGGAATTATGGACCCAATTCGTTCTGACACATATTACAAGTCAGTTCTTAAAGATGCACCTTTAATTGAAAAATTTGATACTTTTAAAGTATTCAATAAATTACACAACAAAATAAAAGACCTTCAAGAAAGAGGTGTCTCTCTTGATTTCATCACAACAGGCACAGACATGACTGGTAATGAGATTATTGATATAAATAATGAAGAAATTAAGAAGCTTATTTTAAACAAAAAGATTAGTGACAAGGCCCTTATCAAGAAGATTAAGAAAAGACTTAAAAGTATAAAGAAATGGAATGACTACTTTGGTGAAGCACACTTTGAGAATTTAATTAACGACTACTCCGCCTTTAATAATACACGTGTCTGGCTACATATAAGCTTTCTTCACTCTAAGGTTTTTTATTTTGATAGAATTTTAGCAAGTATTGGTAGCTATAATTTTCAACACAATGCAACCGATCACTCATACGAAAACACCCTTCTCTGCCTAGACAAAGAACTTAATAAAGAACTAGATGAAGTCTTTATTAGGGATATGGCAAATTCAGTCCCACTAAAATTTAATAAATTAGAATAATTTCCGATAAGAAAGGTAGAAACTATTCTAAGGTGGTACTATGAGGCTGTTTATTGTCTTCAAATTTTCAATAGTTATATTTTTATCTCTAACCCTTCAAGCTTCAGAGATGAAGATTAAGCTAAGTAAAAGCTTCTTTCCTAAGAAAGAGATTACTATTGATGCCGACTCACCTGACCGAATCATCGTTGAATACGATCTTATGTACTACATCAGCGACGGATGTGCAGCTAATGTCATTACTGCTTATAAGCTTGGCGGCTGTCCATTTAAAAAGTATAAGACTCATAGAGAAGAAAGTAAGTTTATTATAGAACTTGGAGAATCAAGTGCTAAAAAGGGCAAGGGCCCACAATCACTAAGAATTTCGGTAAAACAAAAAAAGAAAAATTCTTACGATATCGTTCCTGTTATCACAATACTTGATGGTAACGAAGATCAGATAAAGATTGAGGACCCTTGGTTTAGCGCAACAAAAGTGACTTTAGAGTCACGTGATCATGTTATTAATCAATCACAATCTAATCAAAAAATTAACAATCATAATGAACACAAAAATCACAAGGGAAGTAATTCTAAGTCTAAGAATCAATAAGATTTTATATACTTATAAGAAAGTACATATTTGCTCAAGTATTCCCTCATCATTCCGATAAGAACAAAGTAATGAGAGAAAGGGAATTATCATAATGACTTATTCAAAGAAAAAAGTTTTAAAACTATGTGGATTTATAGCTCCACTACTCTTCTCAACTCACTTGCTTGCAAATGACGATAAGGTCGTGGATCAAATCATTGAAGGTCATGAGTACTATGAAGCAAGTGTTCACGGTTCTAAGATTAATATTCTAGAGTCAGATGCCTACAAAACTGCATTTACAGCACATTTAAAAGCAAAGCTCACAGAATTAATTATGGAAAGAGCAGAACCTCTTCTACAAGAAGAAAGGGCCTTAATAGATAAGATTACAAAAGGGGATACATCGACAAGTACCCGTGATTCTCTTAATAGTATTCGTGCAAAACTCGATGTATATCGCGATAGAGAAGAAGTAAGAAAGCTCTACCATGAGGTCAAAGAAGAGGAAGTGAATAAAGAAAGTAATTATTGTTATGATAATTCACAAACGACTCTTAGAATCGTCACAAATGGAGAGATGACTATTCGTTGTATTCAAAATGAAAGTGCTCACAATATTGTAAAGGTGGCCCAACTAAACCCAAAGGATCGTAGTGCCCTTGATGTGAAAACGACTTCTGCTACTAGGCCCAAACCAGTTGAGGAACAAATTCCAGAAATTGAAAGAAGGTATTATTTCTGTTACGAGAGAACAAAGAATATCTTAGCAAAAGAGAGTAATTGTCGACCAAAGAGATTACAGCTCTCTAAAGAAGAGCTTGAAAAAGTTGGACGAAGTAATTGTTATCCAATCGATCAAAGTTATAAGTACGACCCTAAAGATGGCTTCACGCCGACAGCGAAGCTATACGGAAAGTGTCGTGATGAGATCTGTACAAATCAAAGTGAACAAATTGATTTTGCAAATTTTGAATTGATATCTTTCTCAAAAGAAGATCCAAAGCAATGTATCGATGATAACTCAAAGTCTCGAGTGTGTGCTCAAACATATAAGTGCAAAAATCAAACTTACCAAATTACTTGTGAGTTCAATGATGAGGAGACTGTTGACGAAAATCCATGTCACGTAAAAACAATTCTCAATTCAACCATTGAGAACAAGTGTAGTGTTATTGAACTAGGAACGGAGGTATAAAATGAAGCTTTTAATTTCTGTTCTATTTTCAATTACTTCAATTTTTAATACATACGCATTTACGGTTCCCACTGTATACAATACGGGAAAATTAATTAATGTTACGAAAGAACACTACTTAATTCAAACGAAGTCAAAGAAGTACATCAAGGTTAAACCATTTTTGAAGAACCCCAAAATAGGGGTTCAAGTAACCTACCCTATTTCAACAACAGATGTTGCAGTTTCAGATAATTATATTTATCAGAAAGCTTTAACGATGCTTCCACAAAGTGAATATACTTCTGATATTATCGAAGCTTACCTGAAAACTCTTGCCGAAGTATCACGTAATGGACTTTATAAAGTTGAAAGTACAAATGGTGGTAAGTATTCATTTAACTTTGTTATGGATATCCTAATCCCAACTGCCTGTGCAGAAGGACAGGATTGCAATAATATGTGTTACTTTGGAGGTTGGGCATCTACAAGAAAAGGTAGTTATTGCCAAGCACCTTGGAAGGTTTCGGGGCTTGATAAGGTTAAGAGTGTCGATTCTGAAGTTTATACAAATAACTATAGCTGTGGTGGAAAAAACCTTTTTCGTTGTAATCCAAAAATCTTCGGAGCTTACGACTCAAGTCTAGACCCGATACAGTTTGTTGCAACAAGAAATTCAAAGAGAAATAGTGAAGCTGGTATTTGTATAAAAGTCTCACCCTCTTATGCTCATGCAACAGCGCAATGTCTTGAGGCTTCTGCAAAAGTTCCTAACTTTAAAGAATCTTTAAAAGAACGCTACAATAATAATAAAGAAACATTTGAAAAGATCATTGATAATGTAAATTGTTTTTGTGAATCAAAGAGTACACCTAAGAAGGCCTTTAGCTGTAACGCTCTAAAAGAGAGACTTGCAACAATTTTTGAAAAGCCTGAAATACCAGAGGCCCAAGTTGTTCAAGAATCAGCTGAAGAACCGACACCTCCACAAGTAGAAGAGAAAGAACCGGAGGCAATTCCGGAGTCAATTCCACGTGAAGCAGATGGTGGAGACGAAGAGAAATTTGTTCCTGAGCAAGTTGAAATTGAACAAGAAGAAGAACTTCTCCCAGATGACTTAATCTATTATAATTGCAACTTTGATTCGAATGAAAAGTTATTTGAAGGAAAGAACGCTAATTGCTCAAATAAAGGAGTATGTCTAAAGAAGCTAATTTGTGAAGCACACTCTGAGAAGCAGAAGAAATTTGATATCAAATCAAAACTTCTGGCCTACTGCCCTTGTGATGAAAACGATGCCACTCAATGTGCGAATGCCAAAGCAGATAAGGCCATTCGAACAGGTACTCCTGATTCATCAAATTCAACCTCTGTACAAGAACAGTAATTATAATAGCTCTAATAATTCATCGATTTTTGCATTAACTAGTTCAAGCTCATGGCCTGCGCTAGTTATTGCATCGGTGTCACCGGCAGCTGATGCATTCTGAATTTTTTCTTCAAGAACTGCTTGATATTTTTCCAAAGTTTCGATCTGGGCCATAACCTCTTCTTCTTTGTATTTATTTCCAGATACTTTAGGCTCTTCTTCCTTAGCTGGTTCCACCTTTACAGGCACAGACTTTTCTTTTAATGGTTTAACATCTTCTTCCCAACCAATCTTTTCAAGGAACTCGTCATAAGTACCTTCAAAAAACTCAGCGCCATCTCTTCTAAAGATCACAAGCTTATTAACACAAGATCTTAGAAGATCTTCATTGTGGGTAACAATAAGACATGCCCCTTCATAATCATTTATGGCCTCACCAAGAGACTCGATGCTTTCCATATCCAAGTGGTTTGTCGGCTCATCCAAGAAAAGTAAGTTTGTTTTTTTTGCTAAAATCTTTCCAAGCATAACTCTTGCTTTCTCACCACCTGACAGCACAGAGATTCTCTTATCAGAATCTTCACCAGTAAAGAGCATGGTCCCAGCAATGGCCTTTACTCTTGTAATAGGAAGTTCTGTATTAACTTCTTGAATCTCTTGAGCAATTGTATTTTCAGCGTGCAGGCGTTTTACATTTGTCTGGCCGAAGTGACCAAGAGCAAGACTTGGGTGTTCCCAAATCTCTCCAGTCCTTTGCTTAAGTTCATGGGAGAGAACATTGAGAAGAGTCGACTTCCCCTTTCCATTTTTTCCAATAATCCCAATTCGATCTTCGCGGTCGACTTCAAAGCTAACGCCTGAAAATAAGTCTTCATGATCATAGCCAAAGCTTAGGTCACGAACTTTCATAATCTGTTTTCCTGGACAAGAAGTATGATTAAACGAGAAGTCTAAGTCAGCAATTTTTTCAAGCTGCTTCATATCTTGCATTTTTTCAATCGCCTTAAGACGCGACTGAGCTTGCGATGCTCCCCTAGCACTTACGCGGTACTTATCCACGTAATCCATCATATGCTTTATTTTCTTTTCTTGATTCACACGAGTTTGTTCATAAATTATCTCATCTTGTTCAAGCTGCTCGTAGTACTTCTTGGTCGGCCCCTTTATTTTTCTAAGCTTTCCACGATGAACACCCATTGTATGCGTTGTCACCGAATCCATAAAAGAGCGGTCGTGAGTAATAATAATCACTTCACCTTGGAATGTTCTTAAAAATGAACGAAGCCACTGAAGTGAAACAATATCAAGATAATTTGTTGGCTCATCTAATAATAGGCAATCTGGCTCAGTTAAAAGAGTTTTAACTAAATTAATTCGAATCTGATAGCCACCAGAGAAACTTTGGGGACTCTTGAGGAAATCTTCATCAGAAAAGCCTAGTCCAGTTAAGAGTTTTTCAGCTCGATAAGTTTCATATTCAAACTCTGGACCTAATGCCGACATACATTCGGCCAATACTGTCTCATGTGCAAAGTGGATATGCTGATCTAAAGTACCGATTTTATAAGATTTTGGTATCTTCACCTCACCACTATCATAGGACTCAGCACCAGTAATAACCTTAAACAAAGTCGATTTACCAGTTCCGTTACGTCCGACTAGGCCTATTCTTTCACCCGTATTGAGGGAGAAGGTCACTTCTTCAAAAAGCGTTCGGCCACCAAAAGATTTAGTTACATTTACAAGCTGAATCATATATATTGTGTAGCAAATAAATTCATTAATAGAAAGCAGATAAGACAGACAAGAAAGGGGCACAATGAGTCAATTCGAGAAATTAAAAAACATCGCAGTAGTTGCGCACGTTGACCACGGTAAAACAACCATGGTTGATGAAATCCTAAAGCAATCAAACACTTTTGACGAACGCGCTGAAGTTGAAGAGAGAGTAATGGACTCTGGCGAGATCGAAAAAGAACGCGGGATTACAATTACAGCTAAGAACTGTTCTTTCTTTTACAAAGACACAAAGATTAACCTACTTGATACTCCAGGCCACGCGGACTTTGGTGGAGAAGTAGAAAGATCACTAATGATGGTTGATGGTGTCCTACTTCTAGTAGACGCTTCAGAAGGGCCTCTTCCACAAACTCGTTTTGTACTTAGAAAAGCACTTTCACGAGGACTTAAGGTTGCCGTTATTATCAACAAGGTTGACCGTCCAGACCAAAGAATTGACGAAGTTAAAGGTGAATGTGAAGACCTACTTCTTGAAATTGCTACTGAACTTGAAGTTGAAGACTTCGACATTGATATCCCTTTCATCTACGCTTCAGCTAAAAATGGTTGGGCAGCAATGGAGCCAGGTGTAGTTAGAGAAGATATGATTCCTGTTCTAGACTTTATGGTGTCTGACTATTTCCCTGAACCAGAACGAGATGTTGAGTCTCCACTACAACTTCTAGTATCGAATCTTACATACTCTAAATTCCTAGGACAACAGTTTGTAGGTCGTATCCACAAAGGTACAATTGTTAAAAACCAACAATTTACTTGTATCGGTGATGGTAAAACGAAAAACTTTAAAGTTTCAAATATTCAAACTTACTCTGGTCTACAAACAGTTGAGGTTAATGAGGCCCATGCTGGTGAGATCGTAATCTGTGCAGGTATTGAAGAAGTTCATATTGGAGATACAATCACTCCAACAACAGCTCAAAATCCTCTAGAGAGAATTGAAGTTGAGCCACCAACCGTTGCTGTAAACGTTTCCGTTTCAACATCTCCAATGAGTGGACAAGAAGGAGAATACCTAACTTCTAGAAAGTTAGAAGAATTCTTACAAGATGCTTGTCGTTTAAACGTTGCCCTTCAATACGAAGGAACTGACGATGCTAAAGTATATAAGCTTAAAGGACGTGGTGAACTTCAAATTGCTATTGTATTCGAAGAGCTAAGACGTAAAGGGTTTGAGCTTATGGTTTCAAGACCTGAAGTTCTTTTCCAAGATATAGATGGTCAAAAGCATGAACCATACGAACTAGCAGTTCTTGATGTTCCTGAAGACTTCACAGGTGTTGTAACTGAGAAGCTTTCAATTAGAAAAGGGATCATGTCTTCAATGATGCCAATTGGTGAAGGACGTACAAGAGTTGAGTTTGAAATTCCATCACGTGGTCTAATTGGATACCGTGGTGCTTTCATGACAGACACTCGTGGTGAAGGAATCCTTTCAACGGAATTTCTAGGTTACCGTCCATATGCTGGTGACATGCTTGCTCGTCAAAACGGAGCAATCATCTCAGATAGAACAGGTAAAGTTACAGGTTATGCTCTATTTAACCTTCTTAATAATGGTGAATTCTTTGTAGAGCCAGGTGATATGGTTTATGAAGGAATGGTCGTTGGTGAAAGTAAAAAAGAAAACGACGCGAACGTAAATGTTTGTCGTGGGAAGCAACTAACATCAGTAAGAACAGCTGGTAAAGATGAAAACATCATTCTTCCTCCAGTTAGACCGAGAACTCTTGAGTGGGCACTAGACTGGATTGATAATGACGAATGGGTTGAAGTTACTCCACAAAATATCCGAATCCGAAAGAAGGAGCTTGCTGCTAATAAACGTTCTGTAGTTAGAAAAGAGAAAAAGAGCAAAGATTAGGCAAATATATCGGTATTAAATTTATTTTAAGCTATAAATATAGGCCCCTAGAGATAAACTAGGGGCTTTTTTTATCAAAATTACAGCCCCTTAAGTACCTATAATTAAAGAAATTCTATAAATTATTCCCAAAAGACGCGACGAGCATATATTTATCTTATTGACGATTATATAAACCAACCTTTAAAATCAATATGTTATAGTTCAAAACTAAAGAATGAGAAGTTGAATCATGTCAAAATCTTTAAAGGCGCAAAAGCCACACGTAACAATCGTTGACGACGACAGCGATAACTTAGAAAACTACCAAGATCTTCTTGAGGATGATTTTGATCTAGAATTAATTCAAAATCCACTGGAGTTACTAAGTTTCTTAAACACCAATAAAACAGACATTATGGTACTCGATCTTCACATGCCTGAAGTGAATGGTTTCGAATTATTCAGCAAGGCCAGAGAGTTAGCTCCTCGCACACCCGTTATCTTCTTAACGGGAGATCCTTCTGAGGAAGCTTGTGTAAAAGGACTACAGATTGGTGCACAAGACTTTATTGTTAAGCCAGTTACCATCAATGAACTAGTTGCTCGTATTAAAAACAAAGTTGAAGCTAAGAAAAGTAAGCACCGCCGTAAAAAGAAGAACGAGATTAATTTTGAAGATCATAATTTTTCAATCAATCTTGATCAACAAAATGTTACTCTAGAAGGTAAAGAGATTAAGCTTACGACTACTGAGTATAAGATCATCACGTTATTGGCCTCAAACCCTAACAAAATCTTTTCAAGAGATCATATCTCTCAAGTTGTATGGGCCGACAGTGATGTGAACTCACAAAATATTGATACTCACCTATCGAACCTAAGAAGAAAGATTAAACCTTTCTCAAACTACATCAAGACGATTAAGTCTCGTGGTGTCCTACTAAGACTGTAGAATTTCTTTCAATATAATCTCACTCGCATGCTCCCTATCTTGAGGGGTAGCATGTGATGGGATTTTTTTAATTTCTTGAAGTAAATCACAGCTTCCAAATTCATCTTCAGTAATAACAACCGATCCCAAAAGACGGTTTGCTTCCATCGCATTGTGATACTGTTCATTTTTTTGGGCTATTTTCAGTGGAATATAAAGACTCGGTTTACCAATCGCAATTAGCTCTGCTACCGTCCCTGCGCCAGAGCGAGAAATAATATACTTTGCGGCCTTCATTAAATCAGGCATTTCATCGCCAAGAAAAGCAACTGGATAGTAACGACTACTTTCTAAAGTTTTATACTCATCTATATACTGGCTTCCTACTTGATGAATTACAACGAATTGCTTCGTTAGCGAATCTAAATTCGCTTTAATTTTATCATTTAAAAGCTTTGAACCATTTCCTCCACCAGTGACAAAGAACAAAGGAGCCTCAGAATCTTTTAATTCAATACCTTTGAAGGTACGAGTTTTTAACTGAGTTGTTTTAAACTCATCTCGTACAGGGTAACCAGAGTAGCGAACAACTTTTTCAGGAAAGTACTTTAATGAATCTCTAAAACTTACAAATACACGATGAGCAAAAAGTGAAGCAATCTTATTTGCGAGCCCCACGCGAGAAGTCTGCTCATGAACAATAATTTTATAACCTAGAAGTTTTCCTGCAATTACAGTAGGAACACTTACGAAGCCTCCCATTGATACAATCGTATTTGCTCTCATTCGAATATGGGCGAGATAATAAAAACATTGGATTAATCCAATAACTAGGCGAAAAACATCTGTCACATTTTGCCAGTCTAAATATCTTCTAAGTTTCCCCGTCGAAACAGCAATATAGCGGTTAACTTTACCTTCAGTTAGTTTTGACTCAATTCCAGTATATGAGCCGATATAGTAAATCCTTACTCCCTTCTCCTTTAATTTTTCAATTAAAGTAAGGGCAGGAACAACGTGTCCGCCACTTCCACCACCAGTAAATACGACTGCTTTTTCTTTTTTGATATTTCTCATAGAGAAATTATACATATTTTGCAGCTACATAGCCAGAGGACCAGGCCCATTGGAAGTTATATCCTCCAAGTAGTCCTGTAACGTCAAGTACTTCACCAACAAAGTAAAGATTCTTTTGCAATCGGCTCTCCATTGATTTAGAACTTACTTGATTTGTATCGACGCCACCTCTAGTAACTTCTGCCTTTCGATAACCTTCAGTACCACTAGGTACAAATGTCCAATGGTGTATAACTTCGATAAGCTTTTCTTTCTCTGCTCCTGACAATTCCGCACAATTTCTATTTAAAGGAAGCTCGTGCTGAGCAAGCCAAAGCTCTACAAAGCGAGTTGGGAGATGTCCCTTTAGAGCATTCACTAAATTCTTTTTCTTATGCTCTTTTAAGATTCCATAAAGATCAGATTTAGGCAGAAAATTAATTTTCACTTCATCTTTCTTATTCCAATACAAAGACGCTTTTAGAATTGATGGGCCACTTAGTCCCTTGTGAGTCCATAGGATATTTTCAAGAAATTTCTTATTACCTACTTTTACTTCCGATTCAATTGCAATTCCTGCTAAATTTGCATTAACCTTGTCCAGCGTGAACGGAACAAGTGCTGGCGTCGTCTCGATTAGTTTATGACCAAACTTCTTGGCCACACGATAACCGATATCCGTTGCACCAAGGCCAGGAAAAGAAAGGCCCCCCGTTGCAATAACAAGTGTTTCACTTTTGAAGGTTATCCCATCACTTAAAGAAATTATATAATCATCTTCGTGTTCAACATTGACTACACGACTATTTACTCTTAACTCACAGTTGCTTGGAATAGATTTTTGTAGAGCCTCTAGAATCCCACGAGACTTCTGATCACAAAAGAGCTGCCCTAGAGTCTTTTCTGTATACGTTAGATTATGTTCAGAAATAAAAGAAATGAAGTCCCAATTAGTGTATTGGCTTAAGGCCGATTTACAAAAATGTGGATTACTTGAAACATAGAAATTTGGAGTGATATCAAGATTAGTGAAATTACAACGGCCTCCACCAGAGACAAGAATCTTCTTTCCTGGGCCCTTGGAGCCTTCAAGAATGAGAACACTTCTTCCTCTCTTGGCAGCATGAATGCCGCAGAATAAACCTGCGGCACCAGCACCAATGATTATGACATCATATTTTTTCATTTAATTAGAATGAGTTGCGAGAGTTTCCTCTATTACCGTTTGAACGTCCTGAGTTACGACGGTTACCAAAGCCACCACGACCGCCACGATCACCACCGCGTCCACCGCGATCACCACCACGGCCAAAACGTCCACCACGACTACCATCGCGTCCACCATCACGTGAGCGCTCTTTTGTCGCTTCAAATCTTAGCTTTTTATTACCGATAAATACTTGCTCTTCACCGTTAATAAGTAGTTTTCCACTTTCGATAGGAATATCAATGAAAGAGAATTTATCTTTTAACTGAACGTTACGGATCTTCCTCTGGTCAATATTAAGCTCTCCTGCAATTGCATCTAAGAAAGACTTAATTTGAGCACCGTCATCACGTCCGTAGTTTACGAAACAACGGATATTTCCACGGTTGTCAGCTCGAACTTCACCACGAGCTCCTCTCTCACCTCTTTGTCTTGGCTCCATATCAATGATTGGATTCATTTCAAAACGCTTTAAATTATCAGAAAATAGTGACATGTACATAGCTCTTAGAACTTGTTCTTTTTCTAAATGATCAAAGTTTTCAGCGAAAATATTGAAGCTTTCATCAAGGTTATCATCACCTTCAAGTTCTTCAAAGATTTCATCAAAGTGATTAAGCTTACGACGAACCATTGCACCTTTAAGAGTATCGACAGTTGGAATTCTTTCTCTTTCGATTTTCGCTTTTGTTAGTCTTTCAAGAGCAGAGATCTTTCTAATTTCACTTGGTGAAACAACTGAAAGAGCTAGACCTTTTTGACCTGCACGCCCTGTACGACCAATACGGTGTACATAAGACTCAAGATCTTGTGGAAGGCCATAGTTGAAAACGTGAGTTAAGTGATCAACATCAATCCCACGTGCAGCAACGTCTGTACAAACAAGAAGTTTAACTTTCTTATTCTTGAATTTCTTCATTGTTACATCACGGTGCTTCTGATCCATATCTCCGTGAAGAGAATCTGCAAGATAACCTCTAAGGTTTAATTCATCACAAAGAGAGCTTGCTTCAAGCTTTGTCTTTGTAAAGATAATCCCGTAGTAATCTTCAACAGCATCAAGAAGTCGGCAAACCGCTTCTCTCATGTTTTGGTCACGTACTAGGTAGAACTTCTGAGTGATATTATCATTTGAAAGAGTCTTCTTTTGGACTCTTACGATCTCAGGGTTATCTAGGTAGTTTTTGATTAGATCAAGAATTGCTGGTGGCATCGTTGCAGAGAACATCCACGTCTTCTTATTTTCAGCTTGAGCAAGAATATCCTTAACATCATCAAGGAATCCCATATCAAGCATTTCATCTGCTTCATCAAGAACTGCGTACTTAACATTTTCAAGCTTAAGTACTCCACGATCGATAAGGTCAAGAACACGTCCTGGCGTACCTACAACAATTTGTGGTTTAATCTTTTTAAGATTTCTAATTTGATTGTCAATTGGTGTACCACCATAAACTGACATCGTTTTAACTGATTCAAATGTTGAAAACTTTTTAATTTCTTCATTGATTTGGTTGGCAAGCTCTCTCGTTGGAGAAAGTATTATTGCTTGGATATTTTTCTCATTTCCATCAATACGATGAAGTAGTGGAAGAGAGAAAGCCGCAGTCTTACCTGTACCAGTTTGGGCCTGACCAACAAAGTCAGTATCTTTTTCAATTAGTAATGGAATAGCATTAGACTGGATATCTGTAGCTGTTGCGAACCCTCTATCTTCGAGTGCACGAAGCAGCGATTCCTTAAGTGGAATTTCGTTAAAATTCAATTTTGACTCCTTAAACGCAAGCCTAGAATGCTGGCCACGGATTTTTTTACTCGACAAGAGCGGGATAATGACTAAGTGACCGTCATTTTTAATAGGCGTATTTTCATAATTTCTGGGACTCTAACATGCTAGACGCTGTGTTTCAAGGGCCGTGGAAATAATACAATTGTTCAATTATTAATTGTATTAAGCTCAGATCTTAAATTTTTGGCCATATTACTGAAAAATGTTGAGACCGTTATCGATTTATTAAGCAACCAATGGTCTGTACTGCAAGTAAATGTGTACGTATAACGAGTTTTACCACTAGCGGACGGCATAATATAGTAAACCCCACCAGAAGTCTGCATCACACTGTTATTACTAAGAGGAAATGAGATATAGGACTTCGACTGTTTATCATTCATCATCTCCATCGTGATTTTGAATCCGTCCATATAACGATAGACACGAATAAGGTCATTATATGTATAAAGACCGCGATTATACGACCTGCGCTTAACAACAAAACGCTTGATTTCATTCTTATCCAGTTTTTTAACTTTAAGATCTTTGATTATTACTGATTCAATAAGAGAATCACTTGAGTATGGACATGTGAAAGTTTTGGCAGAAAGTGTACGCTTATCCTTGTATTTATTATTACAACGTTTATCAAAAGCAAGCACAGTCTTTAAAACCTTATCAACAGGCTGAGCAATCGTATCGCTTATTGTCCCCTGATAGAAACGAATTCCCTTCTTTTTTCCAGAAAGCATTGAAACATCATATTCCTTTGATTTTTCACGGTAGTCTATTTCAAAATTTTTAATATTAAATGCATATGATGAGATTGCAGTAATTACTAAAATAAGTGTCTTCATGCCATTTATTTACCACCATTTGAAAAGTTGGGCAAAGACAATAGGACCAAAATAAAAGTGGCCAAATAAAACTATATTATTCTCTATTATCTTTATGATCGTTGAAGAATCGATCAACTGCATCTTCACCCTCTTCCGCGCTAACTTCTAGTAATGTAATCATCGCATCGAGAATACGATCTTCTTCATCAGCAGAGTATTCATTATGGGCAAGACGATCCTCTAAGCTTCTTATAACATGTTGTAATGCCGTTTCTTCTGCTAAAATTTGTCTTTTTAAGAGAAGACTATCAAGGGCCTTTTGCCTCTTTATAATTGAAATATCGAGGGATGTGCTATCATGCTCTTGATGATAAACTTCCTCTTTGATTGTAATTAACTTCTTTTCTAGCTCTAGATCAAATTCACCAGCAAATGAATTAACTGATATCAATAGAGTTAAGAATGCGATTGATAATATCTTCATGATTATTTCCTTTAATTTAAAAACTGAACTAAAATCAGATTATCATCAACAAATAATACTGTATCTAATCATGAAAGCATTACAAGTACTGTACAAATGATGCACAAGAAATTATTGAGGCCCTTGCAATTTCAAAAGGCCCCAAATAGCTGAAATTCTTTTATAGATCGCGAAATACTTCGTCTTCAATGAATTCAGAAGTTTCAAAATTCTTAAACCAAAGCTTCGCAGAGACAGTCTTTAAGGTCTCACCAGTTTTTACATCTTTTATTCCAATATCAAGATTGGCAATGTCACCAGCGATCTCATAACACTCCTCTACAGTTGTATTATCAATAATACGCTTTCTGGCCCATTCATGAAAAACACGACTCATTTTTATTCTAACAGGTAAGTTATCACCAAAATTTCCTTGTACCATACAAGCTGTACTTAGCGGCACGGGCAACGGTTCAGTCGTTTGATCACTTGCAAACGAGTTAAGTCCCACAATAAGCACAAGTATAGACAATAATCCCTTTAACATTTTAGGCATAAACCCTCCTCTCAATAGAATTTACATTTTCTTATGAGAAAACCTATCAACATTCTAACTAGGTCGACAAACCAAGTTCATACAAATTGAGAGAGTTTAAGAAAATATTAACCGAGCATTAATACCCTTAGAAATTTGTCATTGGAGATATGGGAAAAATAACTTCTGATGAACCGGAAAATAGAGAACGTCCTCCCCAGTAATCAATATACTTATAGCGAAAGTAATAGCGCCCATCGCGAGAGCTATGCCAACAAAACTCTGACTTATCAGACCAGATCTCCCTAACAATTCGCTTCATCTTCTTATCGCGATAAATTTCAACATAGTATTTCATTGCGGTCTTATAATCCGGAAGATCGACTCGGTAACACTTACCTTTTGAATTATATTTCATCACATACTTATTTAATTGAATCGGCTTACTATTTTTAGGAGGTGTAAGAATGAAGTTTATTTCACCAAAAGAAACGAGTTGATTATTTTCAAAATGAGAGACTTTTAATTTATAATGGCCAGTTTGATTTTCCTTGAAGAAAAATATACTTTGATCAACTTTCTCTCTATTTATGGCTTCACCTTTGCTGTTGAGAACTTCGACAATATATTTACCAGATGGAGATCGTTGTTTAAGAGACGTCCAACTAAAAGATTCAATAATCATTTCCTTTTTATTTTTAGGTTGTCCCCTTTCAATCACAATCTGTTGAATATCGTCTTTCTTAATATCCTCAACCTCTTTTATAACTTCAGTAGTTTTCTTGATTTCTAATTTAGGAGTTACAATTTTATCTTTAGGAGGATTCAAAAAAGTTGAAGCAATGACAATTCCAACAACGATCAAAGAAAATAAAATTAAATAATTAGTTCTATTTTTTTTCAGAACTGATCTCTCTTCTTTTCGGATTTGAAAAGTCATATTTTTTTCTTACAGTACGATATTCCTTTTGAACTGCAACAAAGTCTTTGTAATATAAAGTAAAACCAGGAAAAATAAGATCATAATCATCAATAATCTCTTTGTTATTATCCCAAATATTAATCCAGAATCGACTATTGCCTTCATATACATATTGAGAAATTTTCCCAAGAGTATCATCCTTCTTAATTAAGTATGGCTCTCCTTCAGGTCTTATATATTTTATATTTTCAGGAATTCTTGGAACCTTAATTGTTTGTCCAACATGGAGATCGACTGTTCCATTTAGATCCCTAATCTCCTTCCACCTACGAATATCTTTGTAGAGATAGAAAGCAATTTTCATGGTCGTATCAAACTTTTGAACAACATATAAATCATAGTCTATACTTGCAGATGCTGGTGCACGATTATCTTTAAATGAGGTTTCTTTTTCAATGATATTTCTTTTTGGGATATCTTCGTAGATAGTATCCGAACGCAAGAGATCATTTTTCTCACTATCAGTTCCAAGATTGAAGACAAGGTCATCTTGAGTTAGAACGAGAGTATCACCTTCAACAACTGAGTTTTCATCTGAATAAAGCCTATAAGTATCAAATGAACAAGATTGAAAAATAAGAGCGATAAACAATACTGTAGTAAAATTATACTTTTTCACACACACCTCAATATATATTGTCGGCATTAGTGAGCAAAAGTTTAAGTTTTATAAAATATAGCCAAAACCCAGCCCCACTCGTAGTGTTGTGATATCTGATGGGCCGCTCATCCAATGATATTTAATTAAGCTATGAGCAAAGAAGTTATTCCCGACGTTTTTAAACAGGTATAAGAGAATTTTGCTACCAGTAAAACTTTGTGTATTTTCTGCGTTAGCTAAACTTATGCTTCTTTGAGATGATAGCGACTGTGAATAGCTTAATTTAGTAAAAATCCTATGTCCTAGTACCTCTATTGAACGAGAGGCTCCTACAGTAAGGTAGAGCACTTCATTTGTATCGAAAGTAACAAGGTCGTTCTTCTGTAAATTTTCAAGATTGAAAGTATTAAACTTTTCAAAATCAAAGCCTGCATACAATGAGATAGCAGGAGACTGTAAGCGATAAGAAAAATAAATATTGCCGCCAATTTCAGGATCGACCTTAACTTCATCACTAGTATAGTTGTCTATCTCAGCAGTCGTTAGATAAGAATAGTAAAGACTGCCAGAAATATTATATGAACTATCCTTTGGATAATAAGCAGAGCTTAAACCTAGAGAGACTGGTGAATTTTGCAAAAAGCTAACATCCGCATAAGATGGGTTAGCTTGTGAAAACTTTCCATAAGAGGCCATATAAAAAACAGAAGAACGAAATGTATTTTGCTCTAGCTTTTCTTTTATTCTATTCATACTATTTTGACTTATTTGTTCTGTCTTATTCAGCTGATGTTGGTAAACAGTGAATTTATTATAATCTAGTAAATCGACTGAAATATAAAGCTGAAGAATCGTATCCTTGTGGAGTTTTGAAAAGTCTATTTGATTCGCCTTCATTGTTCGCTTAACCATTTCGTGGTTAATACTGACGACAGCTTCATCAATAATAAACTTCTTATATATTTCAGATAGTCGTTCTCCATCAAAAGCTATTTGATATGGGAATTTAATAAAGTCGACATTTTTACTACTAACTACTTCTTTAAAATCAATTGGCTCTGCACTTACAGTAAAGAAACAAAAGAGAGTTATTAGAATTACCTTGATAATTTTCACTTAGATCCAATTTTTAACCACAATATATATTTAATTATAGCAAATGATTGATTTGAAGCAACCTTCTACGTGCAGAGTGGAACATAGGATCGTTTAAACAAGTAATACGATTAATTAATTTTACGAAGTTGGAGGTTTAAATTGAGTTAACAAGATTGCATGGGACCCTCTTTCGCTCCCATCATGGTCGCTCATCAGGGTTGCACGGCTTCAATTAGCCTATTACTAATTGCCGCCTGCAAAAAAGGCAAAAAAAAAGACCGCGAAAGCGATCTACCAAAAAGATGGTGCCCAGAAGAGGACTTGAACCTCCACGCCAAAGGCACTAGATCCTAAGTCTAGCGTGTCTACCAATTTCACCATCTGGGCACAATTAAAAATTTTTCAAAAATTTCATTGGTAAGGCGTGAGAATATTTATAAGGGAGTTCATTCAAAATGGCAAGAAAAAAATTAAGCTGCTGTTTTATTTTTATTATTCAGCTTTCTCTCTAAGTCTTTAATTTTATTTGAAAGAATTTTATTTTCTTGATTTATTTTATGATTATCTTTTTTTAAAGAGGATATTTCTGTTTCCATCTTCGATTTAATCTTATTTTGTTTATCCATTAGCTTCTCAAGGTGAGCAATTTTCTTATTTCCTACTCCACCACTTGCAGCGGCCTTCTTTGCTTTTTCTAGTGTTTGAATTTGAGACTGAGCAAATTTAAGTCTTTGCTTATACATCTTAATTTCAATATTAGCGTCTTTTAGCTTTGTCTCAATATCTTCACCTGAGTCAGCACCACTAGATGCTCCCCCATTAAACTTTGATAATTCTTTTTCTAGGCCCTCAACCTTTAAGATCTCTTCTTTAAGCTTTTGTTGGGCCAGAGAAAGCTCTTGTTTATCTTCTGCTGCTGATATATTAGCAGCATCAACTTTTTGACTCATTACTTCGATTGAATCATTTTTAAGTTCGAGTTCTTTTGAAAGTTGTTTAACCTTTTCTTCTAAATCTTGAGTTGCACGTTGTTCTCCCATACCTCCTAGAGGAGATTCACCATCTTCAACACTATCAGGAGCGGCATTGCTCGATGATTGCTTTGCTTGCTCTAACTTGGTATGCATTTGCTCAAATAAGTGACTCATACGAGCTACTTTTTCTTTCATGGCAAAGTATTCTGACTCTCTTATAAATTGCTCTACAGACTTACCACTGCTCTCTAGAACCTCTTCGACAAGACTTCCTTCAACACCTTCTTTAACTGTTTCAAAGTCTTCTCTTGGAATATTATAATTTTCTTCAACATAGCCTTGAAGTGAATTCAGATATTCATTATAGGTTTCTGGACCTTTCCCATTAAGAATTTTAGACTTAATTTCTTCTTTTAGAGAGTCATTATCAACTGGCCAATTCTCGGCTTTAACAAGGTCTTTTAAAGTATGTCTATCTATCTTGTTAAAGAAGTTTTCATTAAACTCTTCGCGACTTTGATCCTCAAAACTATTAGTAACAGTAAGCCTGATCGCTTCTTTTAAGCTCTCCGCTCTCTCTTTTTTAAGAACTGACTTTTTAATAAACTCGATATCATCATCAGCAAGAACTTTTAACATTTGTTTATCTGAATAAGCCTCTAGGTGATCGAGAAAGTCATCGTTTGTAACGTCCCTCTTAGAAAGAAAGTCGATCATACGCTTTAATTCTTTAAGTGTTACTTTTTTTACGATTGGATCATGGAAGTTAGAGTGATCTACAATTTTCCCATTAGGGTTTACCGCGAGTTCACTATTAATACCAACTCTAGACGTTTCTACTTCATAATCAAAACGCGCGATATATGACTTCTTCTTTTGTAGAGAGAATCTTAAATCCAATTTTCCTTTCTTACGATTTACTCTTAGGCAAAGGTATGAAAAGTCATTCGATATAAAACGATAAATCTCATTAATCAATTCATCATCTATAAAAATAGAAGAAATATTCATACTAATGAGTAGCTCTTCGTCACTAAATAGCATTTCCATTTCAACAGGAGCACATTCTCTTACTAAGACAATACCATTAAGCACTCCTTGTAAACTTAACGAGAGGTTTTTAATATCAAATCCGTTTTCATGTGCCTTAAAATTTGCGAGATCACAGTAGTAACCGACACTAAAGCGAGAAAGAATTTTGTACTGCTTTACTTTCGTAAATTGTGGAAAAATACGATTTTTAGGAGTTTGTAAAACACCAAAGTAATTTTCAATTTCATTTAAAATAAATGAGTTTTCAGTATAGATGGCATCGGGAGTAAGACTGACTTCACCAATTTTAACTTCTTCACTAATATAGACTACTTTTCCCATTGGATTAGTATTCTTATAAGTAATATCATCAACAATAATATTTTTCTTATCCGCTAGCTCAGTGATGTTTTCGACTTGAATAAAATTTAAGTCTTCACACATTAATTCAACAAGCTTACCAAAAAGCTCTTGCTCAATGAACGTGTAAATTTCAATTCTATTAGTCACCTAAGCGCTCCTATCGATATCTTCTTGCGAGAAGATTTCATTAAAGTAACGATAGTCTTTTACATTTTCTAAAATCGATTTAAAGATAACTTCAATATCATTAGAATCAAACTCTATCTCTAAGGCGAACACTCGATCATGAACCTTACGCCATAGCCCACTAACATCGTCATTCAAGTTATAATCGACCTCAAAAAAGTCCTTAGATAGGCTCTTTAAATACTTAACATTGTCATATGTCTCTTCTAGGCTTGATAACTGATCTGTAACACAAACACCGCTTCGGCAAACGTATGAATAATATGTCAGCAGAATAGTGTTAAAAACTTCCTTTAAAAATTTAAAGTCGAGATAGCCAGACACTAGTGACAAGTAAACAACAGAAGAAGCGATAACTTGTGCCTTCTTAAAAGTAATTGCACTTGTTTTAATAAATTGTTCTTCAAGATTTATATTTTCATTATTAAATTCATAGAAAGTTTCATGACAAATAAAAACGAAGTCTAGTGTAGAAGATTTCTCACTATCTTTTAAAGCACGATAGAAGTCCACCAATATAAGATTACGATAACGTAGTTTAACCTCTTCCAACTGGGCCTTCTGAAGATCCATAAAGTGATCGACAACCTTAGAGACTCGCTCTTCATCGATGATTATTTTTTGGAAAAATTGATCATTTTGTTGAGAAAGTTTTTCTACTAATTCGAGATTTACAAACTCTCCAGCACGACCAATAAGAAGTCGTCTGCCACTTGGACGTGACCAATACAACTCCCCTTTAAGGAGAGGGTTGTTTTTAATCTGCTGGAGGCTTAAGTTTATCTCTCTCATAATCCCGTAAGTTCATAAAATTAGGGCCTATTTCTAGGCCCTCTTAACAATATTTATCGGAATATTAAGTAAATAAATTAAGCTATTTTTTAATAGTAGAGTGTTTTCCTACGCTTTACCTTTAAGCTTTGGATCTAGAGAGTCACGAAGTGCATCTCCAAGAAGGTTTAGTGCAAGAACAAGTACAAACATTGCTAATGTTGCCGCAGAAAGCTGCCACCAAACACCACGAGCAAGTTCAAGTTTTGAATCATCAATCATTGTTCCCCAAGATGGCTGGCCTTGAACACCAAGTCCTAAATAAGAAAGGATAACCTCAGACTTAATCGCCTGTTGAAATCTCAAAGAGAATTGAATGATAACAATGTGAAAGATATTAGGAAGAATATGCTTAAACATTCTTCTCATATTACCAGCACCAAGAGCTGCCGCCGCTTGGACATACTCTCTTTCCTTGTGACGAAGAACTTCACCTCGCACAAGTCGACACAGACCGACCCAAGAAGTTACCCCAAGAGCTAAGAATAATGACGACGTTCCTTTCCCTAGTACCATTGTTACAGCAAAAAGAAGCATGATATATGGAATCGATGCAAGTGAAGTATAAAACCAAACGATGATTTCATCGACTTTACCACCAAAGTATCCGGCCATAAGACCTAGAGTAACACCAATTACTGTCGAGATCATTGCAGTTGAGAAACCAATCCCAATTGCCATCTCTGCACCCTTAAGCGTTTTATAAACAACAGAGCGTCCGAAAATGTCTGTTCCAAATAATGCATCGGCACTTGGTGGCATATAAGATGCACCAATTTCTTTTGACCATTCACCTGCAATGACTCCAAAAAAAGTAAGAGCAGCTAGTAATACATATGATCCAATAACAACCATACTGAAGACTGCGGCTTTATCTTTTTTAAGCTCAGTCCAAGCATGTCCCCATAGTGATTTTGATTCGCTTGATAAATTTGCTGACATGACAACTCCTACTTTAACCTTACTCTTGGATCAACGATTGTATATAGAATATCCGTAATTACTGTGAAGATGATATAGGCCATTGCCGAAAGAATCGTCATTGCCTTAATAACAGGAAAGTCATTATCAAATACAGCTTTTACAGTTAATCCACCTAGCCCTGGAATTGAGAAGAAACTCTCAAGAAGTAGAGCACCTAAAATAAGGAAAGGGATTTGAATAACTACATATGTAATAATTGGGATTAATGAATTTTTTAAAACGTGCTTTAAAAGAACAACTCTTTCACTAAGACCTTTTGCACGAGCAGTACGAACATAGTCTTGGTAAATATCATCTAGAATAACTGTTCTAAAGTAACGAAGGTCTGGACCTAAATTTAAGACCACCATAATAATAACAGGAAGAATGATGTAAGGAATGAAGTAAGGGAATCCATGTTCGTAACCTGAAATTTCAAACCAACCTAGCTCATATGCAAAAAACTTTTGGAAGAAAAGAATATATGCAAGAGAAGGAATACTCATTAAAGAAACACTTATAATAACTAATATTCTATCAATTGCTTTCCCCCTAAAGAACGATACGACAATCGCCAATAAGATTGAAAGAATAGTCGATATTAAGAAAGCCGGAAGTGTTAACGTAAGTGATGGAATCGCACCTTCTTTGATCATTTCAATAATACTCTGCTTAGTTGCCCATGAACGACCAAAATCGAATGTAAACGCAGACTTTACGATACCAATATATTGTTCAACAAGAGGACGATCTAAACCTAGCTCGTGTCTTACCTCTGCAATTTGCTTCGCACTTGCGTGCTTACCTAATAGAAGTTGGGCAGGATCATACCCAGAAAGATTAAAGATTGCGAAAATAATTAAACACACCCCAAGAATGATAGGGATCGTATAAAGTAATCTTCTTAAAATATATGACCAAGTATTCACAAAAACAGCTCCTTAGCTCTTACTTAATTAAAGCATTTCGCTTATTTAAAAAAGCAACCATTTCGATTGCTTCATTAAATAAGCGCCGGAGAAAACTCCAGCGCTATAAATTAATTATAATTTTGATTGCATATTCTTTTTAGCTTCAAGATCAATATCTAGATATTGAGCTTGACCAGCTTCGAAGTCAGTTGTGATGTAGTTCTTTAACCAGCTATGCTTGATTAGGTATGACTGACGGTGAACACCGTAAAGCCATGGAACTTCTTCAGCGGCCAACTTATTAAGCTGCTCATAAATTGCAGTTCTCTCTGGAGAATCTTGCATAATTGAAGCTTTTGCGAAAAGTTCATTGAACTTTGGATTGTCGTAACCTGATCCATTAGCACCTGGTGAACGATTTGGTCCGTAAAGTAGCTGTAGGAAGTTTTCAGCATCTGGGTAGTCCGCGCCCCATGCGATTCCATAAAGCATAACCTGACGAGCAGTGATTTTTTTCTGAAGCTCTGGCCACGAGTTTTGAACAACTTTGATGTTTACACCAATTTCTGCCATTTGTTTCTTGAATAGCTCACCAATCTGTCTTGAAGTTGAAGAACTTGGACAGTCATAAGTAATTTCAGGCAGACCTTTACCTTCTGGGTAACCAGCTTTTGCAAGTAGTGCTTTGGCTTTTTCAAGGTCACGGTTTCTGTAAGGGTTTACGTAGTCAGGCTTATTACCAGCAATTCCCGGAGGAACAACTGATTGTGCAGGAAGAGCTGTGTCATTATAGAATAACTTATTAAACTCTTTAACATTATAAGCAAGAGCAAGTGCTCTTCTTAAGTCAACATTGTGAAATAGTTTTAAATCGTGATTGAATGCTGTGTAAGTAACATCTAGAGATGGTGAAACTGAAAGTTCAATTCCTTTCTTAGCAAACTCATCCCCTAGTCCCTTACCTGGTGTAACAGCTGATTCAAAGTTATCTTTAGGAATACCAATATAGTCTACTCTACCCTTTAGGAAGTTTAGCCATCTTGGTTGATCTTCTTTAATAATATTAACTTCGATTTTATTTACAAAAGGAACTGGCTTACCAGCATACTTAAGCATGTGCTTGAATTCATCACTTGCTTCAGTTGGGAAAAGTTTCTTTCTAAAGTTAGGATTTCTCTCGTAAGTAAATTTCTTTGCAGACTGACGGAACTCCTTAAGCATAAACGGTCCTGTACCAACAGGGTGATTAAGGAATTCTTTCCCGTAGTGATCAACTACCTCTTTAGCGACAACAAATGTGAATGGCATAGCAAGAGAGTATAGGAATTGTGGGAACTGCTTTTTTAATTTAAACTGAAGAGTATACTTATCAAGAGTCTTTAGACCTTCAATAACTTCCGTATAATCAACAGTATCTTTTTTAGAATTTTTCTCACGCCACTCATCAAGACCAACTACCTTGTCTTGAAGTAACCACCAACCAAGTCCCTGAAGCTTTGGATCAGCAAGTCTTTTAATTGAGTATACGAAATCTTCTGCAACTAACTCACGACCTTTACCGTCTTTAAAAGCAGCATCATCGTGAAATAGAACACCTTGTTTAATTTTGAAAGTATAAGTTAGTCCATCTTCAGAAACTTCTGGAAGAGATTCTGCAAGATTTGGCACAAGCGTGTATGGTCTTTTTAAGTAATGATACTCTAGTAGACCTTCGTAAACACGACCAACTTCATTTGAAGAGTACTTGTCGTTTGAGTAAATTGGATCCATTCCCTTCACTTCTGAAGTAACGGCCAGGTGTAGAACTTTTTCACTAAGATCTACTTTTTTTGTACATGAAACTGTTAAAGTTAATAGTCCCATGATTAAAAATGAAACAAGATTCCTTGATTTCATAAACCATCCTTTGTTCAAAAAATTATTGCATAGAATAATACTAGAGTAATTTATACAAGAGATAAGATAAATTTACTAGAATTTATTAGGAGATGGTGTTGCGCTGCTAGATAGAACCGCAGCTATCTACGATTAGATCTAAGGCCAAAACTCTCTGCTCTTTTTGTGAATTTTTCGTTTGTCTAACACCTTCCAGCCTTATGAATCTATATTCGTTGGCCTCGAGTTGGCCGAAGCTTGCATGATACTCATACTTTCCAAGCATCTTTCTTTCGAAGTCTACATTGCCATTGCTGTAATGTGTAAGTTTCCCTTCAAGACACCCACTGTCACAATAATTGCTATCGATATTTTTCAAGTCACTGAAGAAGAGTCGATTTTTTAATAAAAAGTCATCTAAAATTTTTAAAGAGGAATAACGCCCCGCCTTCACTAACTCGGTTGAAATTTTCTTATAAAGAGTTCCTTGAATTGGCCTAGAGGCGTCGAGTGGAAGAATAAGAGTTTCTTGACCTTTAAAAGGAACATCAATGGCCAAACTAAAAGATTTTTTATTCAAAATAGCATTATAAGTAAATCGATCCTGATTTTTACCAAATTTTAAGCGGCCTCGACCTTTAAACTCATTGCATAATCCACTGCTAAGAAGCTTATGGGCCACAACTTTATCAGTTGAGCCCTTAGCATCTATATCATCTTTGATTGGATTTGTTGTACAGGATATTAACGAGATGCCGGCAAGCGCACAGAATCCAGCTTTTCGATATAATTTAGAATTTCTTCGCGTTCGTTTACTTTCGTACAATTTTTAAGTGCCTCGACATAATATTGACGAGCCTTTTCTGGCTTCTTTAGAGAAGTATATATGAGCCCTAGGTGCTTTGCAATGACCACATCATCACTAACAAGGGCAAAGGCCTTCTTAATTTCGCGGTATGCTTTTTGATACTCACCAGTTTTATAATAATACCAACCTAAAGAGTCTCGGATATAACCATCTTGTGGATTAAGCTGAACAGCTCTTTTAATATAAGCATAGGCCTTATCCATATGAACACCTTGCTCTAAATATGTGTATCCTAGAAAATTTAGTGCATGAGAATTATTAGGATCACGCTTTAAGATATCAAGCATGATTTTCTCTGCTTTTGTGAAGGCTTTATCTTTTTCATATAATGAAGCTAGGTAGTATGCATGTCCATCAGTATAGCTATCGTGCTCAACTTGAGACTCCATTAGAGCTATCGCTCTTCCAAGGTCTTTTCTATTTTCGTAGTAGCCCGCAAGAATCACCTCTAGCTCAAAGCGTAACTCTTTCGATGTTAGCGAGCGTTCTTTAACGAATTCAACAAAACGCTTTTCTTGAGATCGGTCTTTTTGTGCATAGGTATTTAAGATATTAGCAATTTGAATATTAGACTCATGAAAGAGTGAACTGTCTTCTTTAATACGTGAAAAATATGTTACAGCTAAGTCACCCTCGTTAGACTTCTGATATAGACTTGCTAGATAGTACAGAACCTTATCAGAATCTGGTATAACAGAAAGGATCTCTTTAAAGATACCCTTTGCATCTTCAATTCTATCAGTCTCTGTGTAAATAACCCCTAACCTAACTTTTAAATTTAGATTTTCAGGATCAAGTGCTAGTAATTTCTCTAAATATGGAACAACTTTTTTATACTCTCCATCTGAGAATAATAAATTAACGTACTTCCCAAGAGCTGTATAATTATTTGAGTCATACTTTAAAAATTTATGATAAAGGATTTTTGCAGATTCAAAGTTTCCTTCTTGCTCGTAAATCATACCAAGAAGAATAGTGCTCTGCTGATTTGTTGGATCTAGCTTTAGTGAGTTATTAAAGTACTTCTTCGCATTCTTGTAATCAGATTTTTCAAAATAAATCTTACCTTTATGGAAAGCATACTCACTGCGATTTTCACGGTCTTTTTTAGAGCAATAACTTAATGTACCAACAGCTTTCTTGAATTTTTTTGCATCAACATACGCCTTCGATAAGTAAATACAAGCTTCACTTAAAATTGGTTTCGTTTTATAGACTAGTTGACGATATAACTGAATTGATTTCTTTGAGCTACCAAGGGCACCATATACACCAGCAAGTAACAACTTGGCCTTCACCTTAATCTCTTTATCTGCGTGCTTTATAAGGTACTCTAGTTCTTTTTTTCCATCTTCTAGTTGGCTCGATTTGATTAACTCTACTGCATACTTTTTTCTAAGGTAAATATCTTTAGGCTTTAGCTCAACAACGTGTTTTAAAATTAGCGAAGCCGAAACAGAGTCACCACTTAACGAGGCATCCGCGGCTTTTAGGAATAGATCACTAGCAATAAAGTTAACTGTCACCTCACCCTTTGTCTTTGCCTCTTCTACAATTTCTGAAAGAGATTGATCAACAAACTCCTGGGCACGCCTTGCCTTTTCAATATCAGTAATCGTATTTGAAAGCTGAGATTCTACATTAGTCTTAGAGTCAGAATCATCTTTAACACTGCTAGTCGTCGCACAACCAACAAGTGTTACTAAAGCTACGGTGCAGAGTGAATTTTTAATGAAAATTTTAAACATTTAATATCCTTGGCCTTACTGCCTCATTCACTCATCGTCCTAAATAGATATTTCTTAAAGAAAATTAATCCTTAATTTCGTAGGGGCAACATAAGTAAGTACTCAAGAATCAACAACTTGCATTAGCTCGACCTAATGCATGATAAATAGTTGAAATCATGGCAAATAAATGGATTCTCTTTGAATTTAGATAAAATTAAGAAGCCTATCCCTTGACAGTTACTGTCATAGACTGTTACTTCTCTGATGCAAATTTCAAAACGCTCAGCAATAGACACAGCGGGAATCAATAAAATATATGAACACCAACCTGTCTTTTGTAATAAGTTGAACTAGTAAGTATTTAATTTTACTTGATATATATTAACGGTGAAATTTATACAAAAAGCTTAACTATTAGAAAGCGTCGTGTTAATTATTAACTCGTTTTAGCTCAAGAGAATTCTAAAATTAAACTTGAGATATATTCGTAAACCAATAGGGGTAGTAGAATGAATGATGTAAGAATTATTAAAAGGTACCAAAACAGAAAACTTTATGACACACACCAAAGTTGCTATGTAACACTTGAAGAGATCGCTCAAATCATCAGAGAAGGTCACGAGATTCAAGTTATCGATAACAAGACTAAAAACGACATCACTTACATGACTCAAATTCAACTTCTTTTTGATCAAGAGAAAAAGTCAACTAAGCCAGGTGACGTAGAACTTCTTAAAAGAGTTATCCGTGGTGAAGAAGGTACATTCACTGGATATATTAGAGGTCTAGAAGGTATTGAAGCTCCAGTTGTTGAAGAAGCTCCAGCTCAAACTTTCAACGCTTTCAACAGTGCAGCAAACCTAAACTCTTCTGTTGAAACAACGACTACTTTAAACTAATATAAGGCAGTTATTACTGCATATATATTTAGTTTAGAGGGTGAAATGATTTCTAAAATTTCAAAATCTATATTAAGGCCTGCAGTTATTTTAGCAGGCCTTTTTATTTTTGGTGTTCAAACACAAGCACAAACAGTTAAACAGCTCACTTCTTCAAAATCAGCGAAGAAAAATTCTGGTGCTGCAGCGGCAGCGGCCCTACTTAGTGGTCAAGAGCTTCACATTCATTCAGTTGGGATCGGAATTGGACAAACACTTCTAATGAGTGATCTAAAAGATAACGGTGAAGATAAAATTACGGCCGAATTATTCTATAACTATAAAGCGTCTTACTCATTTGATTTTTACGCCAACCTACATTATTCAAAGCATGAATTTGAAGACACATATTCAAAAACAGCAGGGCTTATTTTTGGAGCGAAAGGAAAACTATTTCATTACGATGCTTTCCAACCATTCCTTGCAGCAGGTCTTGGTTTTTTTAGACCACAAATTAAGACTGAATCTTATAAGTCAGATGCAAAGACGGTGTTTGGTTATCAACTTGGCGCAGGTGCAGACTTTGATTTAAATAGAAAAATCTCTGTTGGTGCTATGGCCACATTCAACGATCCGTTTGATGTAGATCAAGAGAATCGCTCTGATGTTGAGGGATACTACTTTAAAGTTCTACTTACGGTCTTCTACAAATTCTAATGAAGTTTAAAGACTTATATATCGTCACGGGAAAAGGAGGCGTTGGAAAAAGCCTCACTTCCCTGGCGCTTACTAAGTCGATTTCAGACCTCAATCATAATAAGAATGTTTATTATTTCTCGTTTGAACAAAATGAAGATAAAGAACTAATCAAGTCTCTCGATATCAATACAGTTGAACTAACTCATCTAAGCTCTGTACAAGAGTATATTGCTCGAAAACTCAACTCTAAGACAATTGCAAAGTGGATTGTTTCAACTTCTTTCTTTAAGGCCCTCTTTGATATGGTGCCAAGCTTTGGTCAACTCATTTTTCTTGGGCACATTATTGACCTTGCAAAAGATGAAGAGAATATTGTGATAGTAGATGCACCAGCATCTGGACATCTACTTTCTACAATCCACTCACCTAAGGTCTTTAAAGATATTTTTAAAATTGGGCCAATTGCAAACGATATCGATAAGATGCATAACTTCTTAACGAATAAAGAACACACTCAATGTGTAGTGGTTAGTATTCCAACAGAGCTTGCAGTTGAAGAAGGTGTTGAATTAAGAACTGAACTCGCTGATGAATACAGTATTTCAACAATTGAAATACTCAATTGTGACTTAACTTTGAATAAGTTCCCTGAAGATGATACTCCCGACTTTATTAAAGTAAAGATTGAGAATCAAAAGCAATTGCAGATGAAGTTTCAGGTAAAATATGATCTACACTTCCCGCTAATTATTGCTCAGAACCAAGAGCAACAAGTAAAAGCATTAAGTGACCTGCTAATTGAAAAAATGGATATCTTTAAAACAAAATAATTTAAAATAGGCTTACTAGTGAAGGACTTTAAAAAAATTGAAATTTTTTGTGGAACAGGAGGTGTTGGAAAAACAACAATCTCTGCATCCCGTGCCTTTTCATTAGCAGCTGATAATAAGAAAGTTCTTTTAATCACTATTGATCCGGCCAAGCGCCTAAGACAATTATTGAACTTAAAAGACCAATCAGAAATAGTTGAATTTAAGAATGAAAAGATTTCTTTTGATGTTCTCCTATTAGATTGTAAGTCATCTTTTGAAAAAATTCTTGGTTCTAAAGTTGATAATAAAATTTTAGAAAATCTAACAAGTTCAAGAGGTGGCCTCAACGAGATTCTTGCCGTTCTTGAAATACAAACGCAAATAAATCGCAATATCTATGATGCAATTGTTGTAGACACGGCACCAGGAAAAAACTTTCTAGATTTCCTAAACTCATCAAAGAAAATCAATCGCTTTTTTAATAAAACTTTTGCAGAAGCTTTTAACTATATAACTAATCAGAATAAACCAGGGCGTTTTTTCAATCGCATTATTTCAACAGGAATTGAGAAATTTCTAAGTTACTTAGAAAGTGTCACTGGCCAGGGCTTTATCAACGACTTCCTTGAGGCTATTTCAATCCTCTACGGAAATCGTGAGAAATTTATCGATGGACTAAGTGTAGAAAAGACTTTAAATGATCCTGCTCACTCAAGGTGGTACTTAGTAACATCGGCCGAACATATGAAAGAAGTTGAGACAAAGCAAATCTTTGACTCAATTCAGGCCCAAATGGACACCGAACGTTACCTTATTATCAATAAATCATGGTATAACAACCTCACATCTTGGCAGCCAAAAACTGCAAGAATGAAAGAGTTTAAAAAAACAATAATTAAACAAGAAGAAATAAAAACTTCCATTTCAAAAAAGTCTAATATCGAAACTCTAACGTTTCCAGATCTTGTGACTTTTGATCCTATAGAGCAACTAAGGGCGCTACAGGAATATTGGAAGCAAACGGAGAAAGAATTATGATGAAAGGTGCTAAGGCAAACGTTGTTGAAGCAATTGGTAATACGCCAATCGTAAAATTAAATAGTATTGGTAAAGATACAAATTGCGAGTTCTATGTAAAATTAGAGTATATGAACCCTGGTGGATCAACAAAAGATCGCATCGGTGCTTATATGCTAGATCGTGCCGTTGAAGAAGGCGTTCTAAAACCAGGTGGTACAATTATTGAAGGTACTTCTGGAAACACAGGTGTTGGTCTTGCAATGTGGGCAGCTGTTCACGGTTACAAGTGTATTTTCGTACTAGCAGACAAGCAGTCAAAAGAAAAAATAGATAACCTTAGAGCATTCGGTGCAAAAGTTGTTGTATGTCCAACAAATGTTGAGCCGGAAGATCCACGCTCTTACTACTCTGTTTCTAAAAAACTTTCAGAAACTATTCCAAATTCATTTTACGTAAATCAATACGATAATCTACATAACAGAAATACTCACTATACTTGGACTGCTCCAGAAATGTATGAGCAAACTCAAGGTGATTTTGATGTTTTCATGGCAGCAGTTGGAACTGGTGGAACAATCAGTGGATGTGGCCGTTACTTCAAAGAAAAAATGGATAAGGTAGAAGTCGTTGGTGTTGACTGTGTTGGTTCAATCATCGCTGGTTACCACAAAACAGGAGAGATGGGTCAAGCTCACTCATATGTTCTAGAGGGTGTTGGTGAAGACTTTATTCCTGAAAACTACGACTTTGATCTAATTGACGACTTTGAAGTTGTTAATGACAAAGAATCATTTTTAATGACAAGAAAGCTTCTTAAAGAAGAAGGTATTTATGCTGGTGGTTCTGCTGGGGCCGTAATTGAAGGTGCTCTAAAGTACGCAGCTAAGCAAACTGAACCAAAGAAGATCCTAATTCTTCTTCACGATTCAGGAAACCGTTACGCTTCAAAAATCTATAATGATGATTGGATGAGTGATGGTGGCTACCTTGATTCATCATTTAATGTTCAAATCTCAGAAGTATTAAATACTCTAGGTAAGGACGGAAATATTATTACGGTACAAGACACGACAACTATCGGAGAGGCCATTACACTAATGGAAGAAAAAAACATCTCTCAAGTTCCTGTTCTAAACAAGGACGGTGATGTACTTGGTCTATGTACTGAAAGAAGTCTTATTAAGCCTGTTATTATGGGTGAATTCCAAAAAGATGATAATATTTCACTAGCGATCACAAACAAATACCGTGTTGTTGATTGCAATGAACTACTTGAGACTGTTGCTGATGCTCTTCTAAAGAAGGAAGTTGCAGTGATCACAAAAGGTGGAAAAGTTTCAGACTTACTTTCTGAAATTGATGTTCTTCAATACATGTCTGAAAAAGGCTCAAACTAATGAAGAAGCGCACACTGAAATCGGCAGGTAAGTCATCAGTGTGCGTACACGCTGGTGGTTATCCAGATAAAGAGACAGGCGCAGTAATGCCTCCAATTTATCAGACAACCACCTATGCTCAAACAAGTCCGGGAGTACATCAAGGATATGAATACTCTCGTTGCCACAACCCTACTCGTACAAGACTAGAGGAATCACTTGCTGCTCTTGAAAATGCAAAGTACGCACTAGCAACTTCAAGTGGTGTCTCAATTGAAATGCTTATTATGCACGCACTCCCTGTAGGTTCAACAATCCTATGTGGTGATGATGTCTATGGTGGTACATACCGACTCTTTACGACTGTCTTTAATAAAATTCATAATTATATTTTTGTGGATACTACTGATGTTAAGAAAGTTGAAGCAGCTTTAAAAGAGCATAAGCCTAAACTCGTATGGGTTGAGACACCAACAAATCCACTTTTAAAAATATCTGATATTGAAAAGATTTCTAAGCTAGCTAAAACACACAAGGCCATTACTGTTGTTGATAATACATTTATGAGCCCCTACTTCCAAAACCCACTTAATCTAGGTGCCGATATTGTCATGCACTCAATGACAAAATATATCAATGGCCATTCTGATGTTGTAGGCGGTGCATGTATGTTAAATAATAAGAAACTCTATGAGAAGTTGTGGACATTGCAAAAATCCTTAGGGCCGACTCAATCACCTTTTGACTCTTGGCTCGTACTAAGGGGTATTAAAACTCTTGCGATACGAATGGAAGCTCATGCTAAGAATGCTATGAAGGTGGCAAAGTACCTAGAATCCCATCCAAAAGTAGAAAAAGTTTCATATCCAGGGCTTAAGTCACATCCACAGCACAAACTTGCTAAGAAGCAAATGTCAGGCTTTGGTGGGATGATTACCTTCTTTTTGAAAGGTGATATAAAAAAATCAAAAAAGTTTTTACAAAAAGTAGAAATTTTCTCACTTGCTGAAAGTCTTGGCGGAGTTGAAAGCTTAATCGAACATCCGGCCATTATGACTCATGCTTCAGTTCCAAAAAGTGTTCGTGAAAGTATTGGACTGACAGATAACCTTATTCGATTATCTGTCGGTATTGAAGATGTCGATGATTTGATTGACGATCTAGAGTCCGCCTTTAAATCAATCTAGAAACTGCCAGGACCAGCGTTTTCATCAATTTGAAAATCACTAGAAGACTCAATTGTCGATTCTGTATTCGACTTATCTTGGCCATCATCTTCTTTTATTTCAACATTTTCTTGAGCCGCTTTAAATTCAGCTCTCTTTCTTTTAAGGTCTTCCGGAATTCTTGCTATTGGCTTTTTAATCATTAAGTAATCATAATTACCGTTACGGCCAAAGACTGTATTAGTATTTAAATACTCTTCAACTAAAAGTTTTGCACAAAACACACGGCCATGATCATCATTGAGACTATTCTTTGCACCTGAGGCAAAGATTAAACCGTCATCCTCAATAATTTTCTTGATTGTTTTATACTCATCACAAAACTCATTTGAAGTCGCATGACACTCACCTTGTTTGCGATATACATCAACAGAGTTAGAAGTCGATTTTACGTGGATTGGATCACGACAAATATCGATAAGCCAATTACGATTCATGTACTTGTACTGATTATGGGCTATTTCTATTTCACATTCTTTCTTGCTAATAGTAATTGTCTTGTTCAAAAGTCCAAATGGCGCAGATTTATGTTTTACAGTTACATCGAATGAAGATTGAAAACACTCTGTTCCAGTAAAGGCCATCGAGCCTGTAGCAACTAAGGTAATTATACTAGATTTTAGAAATTGCATTTTTATCTACCTCTACCATTAAGATGGTTTGATCGTTTGGTAAAAACTCATCTTCATTATATCCCTTTTTACTCTGAAATGTTAATTCACTAATTAACTCGACTGGGGAAGACCAATTTTTCTTAATAAAAGAGATATATTCTTCACCATTTACGATGTGGTCATTATTTTTGAAGTATCCAGGAGACAGTAAAAGAACTCCCTTTCCTTTTTCTAACTGTGTACTTTCTTTCTTAATTTCATATGATTTAGGAAAACTATATTCATTAGAATTAACAAGAATATCTTTATGAGAGAGAATTTCATGGCCACCTATATTAACACTCTCAAGAGTTAGATCGGCGAGAGTTAATTTAGAAACAAGAATTGAAGCCTCTCCAAATTCAGAAAAATCTTCTTGGCGACTTTCTAAGTGATTAAGTATCTTATCCATAGAGAGAGTGCCCTCGGCCTTCCATCCTTCAATCATTGTTAAGAAATTTCCAATTAACATATAAGAAGAAGCATGAAGAGAGATAATCCAAACATCTCCACCAACTTTAAAGAAGTCAAAGAACTCTCCGCCGTTAGATGTTCCCGCACAAAAACGAGATGTGATTCCAACACCACGAATCTTTTCACTTCTAAACGGTGCCATATTCTTATGCATCTCCTTGATGCTTTCAACTTGTCCAACAAGTCCTTCCATAACACTGTTCATCTTATAAAGAAGCTTTTTTTGTAGCTCCATGGCCTTTAGGCCCTCAATTGCATTTTTCATATTGAGAAGGTTTTCATCTACTGTTTTCTCAGCAAAGAATACACCTAAGCACATTTCATTTTCTAGAATTGATTTGTCTATCTGATCCCCGTCATTAAATACAACAATGAAGTACTCATCATTTGATACATCGAGATGTGACTTGGTAAAGGCAACTTGACTCGCGGCCGACTCGTTATTTTCTTCTGAAGTTTCTTTATTAAGATCTGAAAGCTCTAACAATTCTAGTAGATTATTGAGCTTATCTACGGCAATTTTATCGAGATTTGTCTCGATGATTCTAATACGCATAACTCTTCCTAAGTATTTAAAATTAAATAGCGATGACACGAATTTTTGGCATCTTGAAAATTCATTTTAGCATATTAAGCAACCAATATCATATAAATGAGCCGATTAAATTAAAGATTCCTTAAGAATGACCCGAAGAATTATTAGAATATGGGTATAACCCGACTGTAACACTAGGTCTTATAAATGAAGAAGAGTAAAATCGTAAATTTAGGAGAGAGGCGTAAGAAAGCTAGTACGCGCAAAAGCACGACAGCAAAGAAGAGTCACTCCAAAAAAACCATCGTTAATGCTAAGGGTGTAACTGATGATCCAACACAGAGATTAGAAGCTGAGAATAAAGCACTAAAGCTTGAGCAGAAAAAGATTTGCGAAATGGCCGCAAGAACGATTCTTCATGCACTAGATTGTAAAGACCACTACACTTACGGACACAGTACGCGTGTTGCCTACTTTAGTCTAACTCTTGGAAAAGAAATAGGACTAAACGAAGACGAATTATATGACCTAGAACTTTCTGCTTTATTTCATGATATTGGTAAAATAGGTGTGCCTGATGAGGTACTAAATAAGCCCTCACGACTTACAGAAGATGAGTTTCTTCAAATGAAAAGTCACCCTGAAAAATCATTTGAAATTTTACAAGGTTTTACCCACTTTGAAAAAGTCGCAACATTTGCAAAATATCACCACGAAAGATGGGATGGACGAGGATACCCAGACGGACTTAAGGGTGAAGATATTCCATTATTTTCTCGTATCATTCTAATTGCCGATACTTTCGACGCTATGACATCAACTCGAGTTTATCGTAAAGGACTTGATTATGAAGTTGCCTATGCTGAGCTAGAAGAGTTCTCTGGATCACAATTTGACCCAGAGTTAGCAAAAGCATTTATCAGAGCGATGAAAAAAGAAGAAGTGAAACAAGAAAAGACTTTCACGCTTACAATCATCGATGGCCTCTTTAAGAAAGACGCCGCTTAATTACAATTTGGTGTTTCAGCAACAGTATTAATATAGTACTCCTGTAAAGTTCTACAGTCATATTCTGATGCTAAAATCTTAGAAGTTGCACATTCATTAGCTTTACCTTCTTGTTGTGCCCACTTCATATTATCTTCACATTTAATATAGGCATCGCGATCAATACAGGCCCAATGTTTTCCTTTACAGTTATAAACTAGACCACGTCCAAACTCCGTGTATTTCGGAGGGGCAACATAATCTAATTTTTCAACGACCTCTTTCTTCTCTTCTTCTAATTTATCAACAATTTTATCTAATTGATTATCAAGAGAGTCGGCCTTCTCTTCAACTTCATCGTCTTTCTCTCCAAAGTTGATACTAGAATCGACAGGAGTTGTTGGAGTAATGACTTCTTCTGGAATAGACTCAGTATTCTTTTCTCCAAGTTCTAAACTTGGCTCAGGGTCTGTTTCTTCAACTTGAGGCTCACTAGGCACAACAACAGGTTCTTGGACTAGCTCTTCAGTTTTTTGTTCCGGTTGTACGTCAGGAGTAGGATCTTGTTGAACTTCCTTAGTCTCTTCTATCTTAACTTCGTCTTGTTGTTGTACCGGTTTTTCAACTCGTGGTTCAGCTTGTCCAACGGCCTTCGGTAATTCCTTTGTTTCTGTTACCTTTTTTGGCTTTTTCTTACGTGGCTTCTTCTGCCTTTTGACAGGAGGAACTTCTGGGACCTCATTATCGCTACTGTCATTTAACACAAATTGATCGATCGCTAAAAGAACAACTGCAACAATAAGAACAATTTTAATTAGCTTACTTTTATCGTTGGCCTTTTTATCATCTTCGTCATCGTCATATTCATCGCTATCTTCATCGTCTTCGTCTTCGTCTTCGTCTTCATCGTTACTATCTTTAGACGATTTCTTCTTCAATATCTTAGCTAAGAATGGAAGTTGCTTTTCAAGAAATGACTTATCTTCTTCATCGTCGTTTTCAGACTCTAGATCATCATCCTCATCTAGATCATCTTCTTCAGATGATTTTTTGTTAAAAAGCTTTGCTACAGATGGAAAATATTTTTCAACAAAGGACTCATCTTCATCATCTTCGTCGTCTTCGTCATCTTCGTCATCTTCGTCTTCTTCGTCATACTCTTCATCATCTTCATCTAAGATTTCCTCGTGAGATTGTGGAGGAGTAACATCAGCTGTATCAGATTCGTCTTCAAGTTCAGTATCTTCCAATTCTTGGGCACTAGGTATTTTTACATCTGTTGATGTTGCATCATCAAAGTCAGAATCATCCTCATCAGATTCAAATTCATCTTCTTCAAATTCTTCGAGTAGCTCTTCGTCTTCTTCAGACTTCTTTAGCTTCCCTTTCATCTTGTCAAAAAAACCTTTCTTGGCCACAAATACTCCTAATCTAAACCAAAGAACTCTTCCATTTTACTTTATAATTGAGAATCCTCGAAGGAATATTATCTATTTAGCAATCTTAACCAACTACACAGCTCGGTTATAGTAGCAAATATTTTTAACGAATGGAGGTGATAGAATGACAGAATCTTTATTAAGATACTGTTTATCGCCAAAGTGGAGTGTTCCTTTTCCCAGAGTTTTCGTCACATTAAAAATAACTTCTCCCATAGTCCGACGGTAATTTAACTCAACAAGTGGGCAAAGTTTTAGCTCTCCACTCTCATCTTCATAGATCATATTATCGAATTGAATTTTTTGTACCGAATTACTCGGTAAGTTCTCTTTGATTAGATTGATAATAGAGTTGAGGTTGAATTCCAATCCAATTTCAACTAAATCAATAAGACGACCACCCTTAAACTGGCCATTTGGACCCGTTAAGTTTTCAACAACAAAGAAGTCTTGTTTTTTAAAATCGTATGTAATACCAAAGGTTTTAATAACCTTAACATATTTAGAAAGAACACCTGGTAAGTTCACACGTTCTAAATCCGCATGGTTGTTAATTATCTTATTACCAATACCGGAAAAGGTTTGATCAGGACGATAGAAATGTATACCATGAATTTCAACATTATCATTCTTATTTATAATTAGATCAGCTAAGGGCCTATGCCAACTGGCCAACCAACATTTCGAATTTAAAAGCTGGGTATTTTTGAAATCTCTAAGATCCCCCCACCAATTTATATAATGACTAAAATCCCTTGTTACAGTCCCTGTTATAAAACCAAAGTGAGACAAGTGATCTAAGTACTCTTGTGTATAAGTTAATTTTGAACACAGAGTATTTTCACTAGAGTCATTAACTAGGAAGAATATATACTCTAACTCTGTTAAGTACTTATCAATTTTAATTTTTGGATTATTAGCAGCAAGAGCAGCATCAAAGTCGAGATTAACACGATACTTCACTTCCACTCCTTGCGATTCGTGACGATAAATTCATCTTTAAAATTCTCAATACGAGAAATAAAGTCGTCATCCATCCCAGTTCTTACTCGTCCTTCACGATCAAATATCATTCCCTTTGCACGAGCAGGTGAAAGAAGATCTGGTAGCGACTGTACATAGAATTCCCATAGATCACTTTGATTACGCCACTTATTTAGCCAGTGAACGCCAAAGCCAACGTGAGAAATCTCATCTTCGTAAACAACATTTAAAATTGCTGCTGACTTTTTATCGTCAACACCTTGAAAGATATCACGATAAAATTTTGCAAAATCTAAGTTTGCCGCTTCAAAAGTTAAGGCCATCACAGCAAAGTACTCTTCAAAACTTGTGATTTTTTGCATCTGTCGCCAAAAAAAGTCATTAACAGGAAGATCTCCAAAATCAATCCCAAAGTCATTCATTCTTTTTCGGTAAAGATTAAAATGTTTGATTTCATCATCAATAGTTTGTAACAGACCAGAGGCAATCCTCTTGTATTGAGACTTATCTTCTATTGGGATATACATCAAGGCAGTGGCCATCATTTCAATAGCTAAAAGTTCATGATTTGCGAAGAAGTGTAAGGCCGTCGCCTTCTTTTCATCTAAGTGAAAACTACCTCTTTTTGGAAATTTCAGTTGTTCACAAGAGAAAATGATCTTTCCCTCTCTAGCGGGACGAAGATCCTTTATTCCATCTTTTGTTTTATGATAATTTAGATCCGTAACAACAGCAGATGTCGTTAGTTTGTCTTCAAGAAATGGAGACTCTAGCAGTAGCCTTGCGTACTCGAAAGTATTCATAATCTCTAAGGTTTAGAAGTAGTATTTTTTCTCTTACGACTTACATTTCTTTTTCGACTCTGTCCAGGACGACCTTTCCCCTTGAAGTTTCTTCCTGTCGATCCCTTAGAGGCACCACCCCTCCCAGGTTTGCCTTTAAAACGTCCACCGCCAGGTTTACGACGATTGGCCTTACGCTTCTCAAAGCACTCTTCACAGATAGGAAAACGAGAATCTTCAGGTAACTTAACACTACATGAAGAGCATCTAGCAATAATTTTTTGTGAAAGAAGTTCATTAAGTTGATCAATAGCAAGTTGCTTATTATTCAGGAGTTCAACTTCAGAGTACACAAAATTCTTATTATTAAAGTGCCTAGAGAGCCATTGATAAAGCTCAACACATTTAATCGAAGTTTCAAGATAGTCAATATCATTTGAGCCATGTTCAATCGGCTCACAAGGAATCCCCTCCATATTAACGTATTTATGTAGGATCCAATTATAGAATTGAACGTGATCCATTAGCCCTAGGTTTACTGGAGCACAGGCAAATCCAAATATTTCAGCATCAGTTAGAATACCATTTGCGTCAGCATCCTCAACCATCTCAGCTAACTCAATCATTTCCTTCATATCAACACAATAAAAAGGAGCTTGGAATGTCATCGTATTAAATAAACGTAGAAATTCTGACAGCTTAAGTTTTGGAAGATTATTATCAATTAGTGCTTTATTAACTTGATTGAAAATATCGAGGTCTGGCCCAACCATACACTGATCACTTTGATCAAGGGTTGCACTTAATGCTTCATTAATTGATTCAATTCCATCTTCGACCTTTCTTAGACATGTTACCGTTCCGCGAGGAAATCTTTGGAAACGTCCTGCACGTCCACCGATCTGCTTTATCTCACTTACTGAGATATCATGTTGATGACCATCATAGAATTTAGAAAGAGTTGAGAAAACAACTCTCTTAATAGGAAGGTTCATTCCCATTGCAATAGCATCAGTTGAAACAATTACATCTGTTTCCCCTTGATCAAATTTACGTGCCTGTTCTCGACGAACTTCAGGAGAAAGTCTTCCATAAACAATCGAAACTTTATAACCCAATCGTTCTAAATCTCTTTTATGTCTGAGGGCATTTTTTCTTGAAAACACAATAAGGGCGTCATTCTTTTGCATATCAGCTAGAACAATAGGATGCCTCTCAACTGAAAGCTCTGTCATACGTGTATATTCATTAATAATTAGTTCATCGCCACAAAGCTCAACGATAACTTTTACGAGATCAAGAGCAGAAGCATCACCACAAAGATGAACCTCATCGGCCATAATATTAACAAGTGCTCTCGTCCACGCCCACCCGCGTGAAGGGTCAGTAATCATTTGAATTTCATCAATTACACAACAATCAAAAACTTCTTGTAATCGCGCCATTTCAATAGTCGACGAGTAGTGTGTTGCACCTTCTCTTTCGATTACTTCTTCACCAGTAAGTAGAGTTGTGACAGCACCTTTTGAATTTAGTGTATCGTAAAGCTCTGCGGCCAGAAGTCTTAGAGGAGCAAGGTAGCAACCTTTAGGGACAGTCGATAACTTTTCAATTGCATGATAAGTTTTACCTGAGTTCGTAGGCCCCATATGGTAGACGATCTTTCTCTTCATTTGTCTTGCAGATGAGTGTGTCCAGAACTCTCCAAGGTACTCTTGTAGAATTGTTGAAGAAACGTCTTTCTTTTTAAGAATGATAATTGATTTTACAAATTTCTTAAATTCACGCTCAAGATATCTTTCATTTCTCCAGTAATGAGTTGAAAGAGAACGATAGAATTTGTCATATTCAGCATCCGTAATTAGATCAGTACTAAGCTCATTTGCTTCTAAGTATTGATCAAATAACATACTTACATTTCTTCGGTGAAGAGAAGCAAGCTCTGATGGATAAGCAAATTCTGATTTAAAATATTGCTTAACCTGATTCTCTAATCTATTTAAAGAAGATCTTTTAATTGTATTTCTTAATTTGTAGAAATTCTTATCGAGAGTTTTTTGAAGTTTAAATACAATATCTGAAACAACATGAATTCCACTATCAATTTCTTCTTTTATTTGTTCCTTTGTCGTTTCGATGATTTCAACACAATTTTCATAAACAGAGTCTCTTAGGAGTGCCCTAAAGTCATTCACACACTTAATACACTGACACTTGAGCTCACTGATTTTATGTTTTGTTAAATCAATATCTGAACGAATAAAAGTTTGAGTCTCATTATGTTGATTTAAAACCTTTTGTCCCCATTCATAGAATGTTTTCTCATGAAGAGAGAGGATATTTTGAGATAAGCCACCATCTTGACCAAAGAAGATTGCTTCCTTTTCTGGAATCATACAATCGTCAATAAAAATCAAATCAAGGATATTATCTTGTTTAATTAATAAATTAAAATTAGTGAAGTCTTTGTTAAAGAAATAAACTAAAGATGGATTCTCATCAAAAACTGTCCATAACTTAGTTAGTGTTGATTCAAGAAAGCCAAGAACAACAAGAGCATCATCACTTGCTCTAACATAACTATCATCATCGGAAAAATTATTGACCTTAATAATCGTTTTACGTTCTGTTTCTATATTTTCTCGAATTGCAGAGAAGTCAGGTAGCTTATTTATTTCTTGTGAGCTCATTCTTTAAGAGTACGTTGAGGGAAGAAATTGTGCAAGTAATCTTAGGTGTTAAATACAAAAAAATACATTATAATTAAGCAATAAACATATAGAGAATGGATTGCATATGATGAAAACATGGCTAACTGAAACTTTTAATATTAAGTACCCTATTATTATGGCACCGATGTTTCTAGTGACTAGTATTGATATGCTAGTAGAAGCTTCTAAAGCTGGTATTATGGGTTGTATTCCGGCACTTAACTGGCGAACACCAGAAGAGTTTGAAGCCGGACTAAAGGAATTAAAGCAAAGGTGTGAAGGTCCATTTGGGATCAATATCATTGTAAACCAGTCAAACATTCACATGCACAAACAGATTGATCTATGTGCTAAATACGCGCCAGACTTCATTATCACTTCACTTGGAAACCCGAAGGAAGTTATCGAAAAGTGTCGTCCACAAGGAACTAAAATCATCTGTGATGTTGTCGATTTAAAGTATGCTCAAAAAGTGCAAGAGCAAGGTGCCGATGCAGTTATTGCTGTAAATTCGGGAGCAGGAGGCCACGCAGGACCAACACCAGCAAGTATCCTCGTTCCTCTACTTAAGAAGAGTTTAGATATCCCTGTTATCTCAGCTGGTGGAATTGCAACAGGTTCGGGCCTATTCAGTATCATGGCCCTAGGATGTGAAGGCGTTTCAATTGGTTCCCCTTTTATAGCCACTAAAGAATCAATTGTTTCCGATGCATACAAAGAAGCCGTTGTTCAATACGGTGCTAAAGATATTGTGATGTCGAATAAAATTTCAGGTACTCCTTGTACAGTTATCAATACTCCATATGTTCAAAAGATCGGAACTGAACAAAATATTATTGAAAAGGCCATGAGCAAGAATAAGAAGCTAAAAAAATATGCAAAGATGCTTACTGGTTACAAAGGAATGAAAGCCGTTGAGAATGCAGCTTTTGGTGCTACTTATAAAACTGTATGGGTTGCCGGTCCATCAATTGAGTTCATTGAAAAGATTGAAACAGTAAAAGAAATTGTCGATAGAATTGTTGCAGAATTTGATACTTCCGTTGATGAATTCTTAGCTAAAAGATCCTAATTATGTTCAAGCTTCCTAAGGTTTTACGTTATCAAAATTTTAGAAGGCTCTATATAGCAGGCCTCACATCAGAGCTTGGCTCATTTGTTTCAGAAACAGCGCTAATGCTCTTAGTATTTGAATTATCAAATCATAACAAGAGCTATCTAGGTGCCGCACGTGCAGTATTCCTCTTCTTTCTAACAATCGGAAACTTGATCGGTGGGGTCATTGGCGAAAAATATAATCGCAAGAGCGTTCTTCTATTTACTAACTATATTCGTATTCCAATTATTTTCACAATTATCTTTGCCAAGACTCCAGAAGTAGTCATTCTTTGTGATGGACTAATCGCCCTTTTCACAGGGATGTACAATCCTACAAGACAAGCAATGGTAAATGATATTGTACCCCAAAAAGACATGAATCGGGCCAATGCACTATTTGGTTCCGCTTTCGCTGTTCTACACATGATTGGGCCATTTCTTGGTGCAACAATGTTCACAGCATTTGGTGGAATAAAGGAAGTTATCGCTCTCGATTTTCTAACCTATATTGTTGGAATCTACTTTATTATGAACTTAACTTATAACCCTCCTAAACAAGAGGTTGATAGTGAGAGTTTCTTTTCTGAAATTAAGAACGGTATTAAATACGCTCGAACACAAAAAGAACTCTTTGCGGTCATTTCTAATGTCATCATTGAAGGCTTAGTTCTTGGGTTTATGTTTCCCCTTATTCTACCATATCTTACCGAAACACTTGGTGCCTCGAAGCAAGACTACGGAATAGCTCTTGCACTCTTTGGTCTTGGAGGCCTATTTGGTGGTTGGGCGAGTTCTACAATTTTAAAAGACAAGCCTGTTGGCAGATTAATTATTACAACTCTCTATTTAGAACCTATTCTAATGGGCATTTGGCTCTACACAGCTTCTTACACTGCAACGTTAATGATTTTCGCGATTTGGGGATTTGTTGTATTCGTTCGTATTACAAATCAACTAAATTATGTTTCCCTTAAAGTAGAAACGAAGTACTTAGCGAGGATATTTGCCTTACTAGACCTTGGCTTTGTTGTCCCAAATATATTAGGCGGAATTATCCTAACATTTGTAGGAAATCAATTTGCTACTGAAGAGATCCTTATCGTCGTCTGCATTGCATTCTGTGCACTAATTTTCCCGAGAATGTTATTTTCAGACATGAAAGCATTATTTAACTTAAACAACGAAACCGTCGATAGGGATACATCAATACAAGATAAAATCTAATTAAAGACAAGGTTATTAAATATGACAACAGTATGGTTAAGAGACGAAGATAAGGCATTTGAAAAAAGAACTCCTCTAACGCCAGAAAATGCAAAAAAATTAATCGATGCCGGTTATAAAGTAATTGTAGAAAAATCAAAAGATCGAATTTTTCCAATCGAAGAATACAAGAAGATAGGCTGTGAAATAAAGGAAAGCCATGCTTGGATTACTGAAGCTCCAGTTGGTGATGATGTTTTTATTTTAGGTTTAAAAGAACTAAAAGAAACTGACGATTTTCCACTAAAACATAATCACATTTACTTTGCCCATATTTACAAAGGTCAAAATGGTTCACAGAAGGTCTTTGATCGCTATCGAAATGGTACAGGAACTCTATTCGATCTCGAATTCCTACTCAACGAAGACAGAAGACGTGTTGCTGCTTTTGGTTATTGGGCCGGCTATGTTGGTGCAGCACTAAGTATTGAGAACTTTTTTTCGAATGGCCCTGCCACTCTTAGGCACTACTCTTCTAAAGATGAATGGCTTAAAATTATCAATGAGAAAAGAACTGGCAAACAAAACCCTTCAACTTTTATCATTGGTGCTCTAGGACGTTGTGGAAGTGGAGCAAGAGAACTTCTTACTGACTTAGGTCTTGAATCAATTAATTGGGATATTCAAGAAACGAAAGTAGGTGGCCCATTTGCTGAAATTCTTAATGCTGATATTTTTATTAATACAGTTCTCATGACATCAAAAATACCTCCATTTCTAGACAAGTCTCTTATGGAGAAAAATAAAAAACTATCTTATATTTGTGATGTTAGCTGTGATCCAAATAGTGAGCTAAACCCGATACCTGTTTACGATGTTCATACAACTTGGGATAATCCGCTTCATAAAATTGAAAGTTCGATTGATCATGAGTGTAATATTATTGCCATTGATAATCTTCCTTCCGCGCTTCCAAAAGAGAGTTCGATTGACTATTCGAATCAGTTGATTCCTCATCTACTTGAGCTTAAGAATGCGAAGGAGTATTTTACTTGGGCACATGCTAAAGAGATTTTTGAGGCGAAAAAGTCTGCTAATAAGTAGTTCCTTTGCTAACTTTAGCAAAGCTAAAGTGTCGCTTTTCTTTTGCGATAACTTTCCCATCCTTGGCTCCAGAAACAACAGTCCACTCTCGGATCCTGCCTTCGTGGACATACCATTCATCCTGAATATAAAAGCCGGGCTTGAACCCGGCTTGTTGAAATAATTTATTAGCTAAAGACTGGGGAGCTAGCGCCGCAAACAATAGCCCGCCTTTGGGCGGCCAATTTTGCGGAACGCTTAAATAAGACCACCACGTCTAAGTAGAGCATCAACCTCTGGCTCTCGGCCACGGAATCTCTTATAAAGATCCATTGGGTGCTCTGAACCACCTTTTTCAAGGATATTCTCTCTAAAGCGATCTGCAATTGTTGTATTGAAGATCCCCTCTTCTAAGAATAATTCAAATGCATCTGCATCTAGAACTTCGGCCCACTTGTACGAATAGTAACCAGCTGAGTATCCACCCGCAAAGATGTGACCAAATGAAGTAGAAACCATTGTTCCTGGAACTTTTGGAAGAAGTTGAACATCTTGAGTTGCAAGATTTTCAAATTCTTCAACATTTGTAATATTTGATGGATCACCTGAGTGCCATGCCATATCAAGTAGGCCAAGGCTTAATTGGCGAATCGTGTGACGACCTTCTCCAAAGTTAGAACTGTCTTTTAATTTTTGTACTAATTCAGCAGGAATTAACTCTCCAGTTTCATAGTGCTTAGCAAATAGGTCTAAACATTCTTTTTCAAAACACCAGTTTTCTAAAATTTGTGAAGGTAGCTCAACGAAATCCCAGTATACATTTGGACCTGAAAGCATACGGTACTGACACTTAGTTAGAATACCGTGAAGAGCGTGACCAAACTCATGGAATAGAGTTGTTACTTCATTGAAAGTTAGAAGTGATGGTTTCGTCGTTGTTGGCTTTGTAAAGTTACAAACGTTTGCAATATGTGGACGAACATCTTCACCATTAAGTACATATTGTTCTCTAAATGCAGTCATCCATGCTCCACCACGCTTAGACGAACGTGGGAAGTAATCTCCGTAGAATAATGAAATGAAATTTCCATCACGATCAGTAATTTCATAAGTCATAACATCTTGGTGATACTTTGGAATATTAGATACTTCTTTAAAGTTTAGTCCATAAAGCTTAGTTGCAACTTCAAAAACACCATTAAGAACATTCTCTAACTTGAAGTATGGCTTTAGCATTTCATCATCAATGCTATATCTTTCTTTCTTTAACTTCTCATAGTAGTACATATAGTCCCATGAAGAGAAGTCTTCCACACCATCTTGTTCTTTTGCATAGGCTTTAACTTCATCCATATGCTCAACAGCTGCCGGCATTGCTTTTTCTTTTAAGTTATTTAAAAGATCAAAAACGTTTTGAGCACTCATGGCCATACGTTCTTCTAAGATATAATCAGCGTGACTCTTGTATCCAAGAATTCCAGCTCTTTCAAAACGAAGCTGAGCAATTCTTTTTACGTTTTCTTGATTATCAAGTTCATCTCCTTTAGCACACTTAGTCCCAGAAGCGATTGTCATCTTCTTACGTAATTCACGATTTTGCGCGTATGTAATAAATGGACCAAAGCTTGGGTAATCAAGAGTAAATACCCACTTACCTTCATGACCCTTTTCAGTTGCTGTCATTGCAGCAGCTTCAATAAGTCCTTCAGGAAGACCTGCTAAATCTTCTTTATTATCTAAAATCATTTCGAATTTATTCGTTTCTTTTAAAAGATTATCCGAAAACTCTAGACCTAGCTTAGAAAGCTCTTCATCAATCTTTCTTACTTTATTCTTATCTTCTTCACTTAAAAGAGCACCATTTCTTACGAATCCTTTATAGATCTTTGTAAGAAGAGTCATCTGCTCAGCGTTTAAGTCTTCATTTTCTTTGTTATCAAAAACAACTTTAACCTTAGCAAAAAGATCAGCATCAAGGTTAACGTCGTTACCATGAGCAGTTAATAATGGTGAGAATTCTTTTGCGATTTCATTCATCTCATCATTTGTGTTTGCTGACTTTAGGTTAAAAAAGATCATTGAAATATCTTCAATTGCACTTCCTGAATTTGCATATGGCTCAATGATATTTGCAAATGTAAGTTCACCATCAAAGTTTTTAATCGCTTCGATTTCTTCTTTGTGCATTTTGATGGCCTCTTTAATGGCCGGCATATAGTGCTCATTTTTGATTGTATCAAATGGCCTTGCACCATGTGGATTTGTAAATTTTTCTAATAATGGATTAGACATATAAACTCCTAAACGAATTTTATTAAAGGCATTACTCTGTGCGAAATTTAATGGCCATAAAGGCCGCTAGAACTAGCCAGAGTAACACTGATATTATTAGCATATTTTGAGTAAAAGCCAAACTTGTAAACACTAATAGTAGAGCTGAAATTCCCATTTTTGACGAACGGTAAATAACCATATCCACAACATACTTTGCCCCGTACTTTTGTTCTTTACTCAAAGGAAAATATAGCATCTCTTTGGCCGCCGAAAAGATCGAATAATCTAAACCTTTAAAACCGACAAATAAAATTGCTGTTCCAAGTAAACCTAAGTATTCCAGTCGATCCAATAATATTAAGACAAAGAAAACAAATGGAATAAAGATATGAACTGAAGAAACTTTAAAATATTTAAATGCAATTGGAATAATAACAATTTGAACAACTAATGAAATGGCATTAATCGATGAATAAATATTACCAAGATAGGCACCCTTTTCATTAGCATCCTTAAATATTTCAAGTCCTAGATTAAATTTATAATTTGCCAGGTTAATTACCACTTGGGAAAGAATAATTAGGCCACAAATAAAAAAGACATAAAGCTTCTTATCTGCAAGTGAAGAGATTGGAGACTTTTCTTTAAGTGCTAAAAATTGCTTTTGGGTAAAACTAAAAATAACAATGACCAGAGCAAGAATGAGTAGTCCACAAGAAGCAGCATAGAAAACCCCCATCCCCTTCATCAGCTTTGTTGTAAGAAGTCCTCCAAAGATTCCTCCAAGTGAGCCCAAGGCCCCTAGTGGGCCATAGACGAGCTTTGCAACTCTGAAATCAATAACAGAATTCAGATACCCCAATGATAAATGAACAACTAAAATAATATAAACTTCTTTCCATACTGCAAAAACACCACTTCCGTAAGCAAAGCCATTTCCAAGTACTATTAGAGAGCCACCCATAAGGGCCAATGAAATTGCCACAATACCGTTAAAAATTATCGTAATAGAAAAGTACTTTTGTAGTTCATTAATAATACTAACACTGAGACCAAGAAATATTACCGAAGATAACCAAATCCACGGTGTACTCTTTGCTCCATAGCTTTGAATAAAGAGAGCAGTTGAGCTAGAGCGAATCATTGGGTATGAAAAGAAAGCTAAAAAAAGTGTAAATGTAACTAAGAGAATATTTCTTCTCTCGTCTTGAGATAACCCAAAAAGACCAGCATTGATCTCCTTAACGGCCGTAATAATATTTTTCATTATTCAATCACCATAAGAGAGTATTCTTTATTTTCAAGCTTAGTCAGTGAAGTTAAGTCGACCCATTTTCCCAGACTAAAAGTTAAGGTCGTTAATTGGTCCTTATTCTTCTTATTTCTAAAATCAAGAAGGTACACACTCCCCTTTTTCTTACATATTACGTGATAGACTTCACCACCGAAATCCATTTCAAAATCATTGCCTTGCGAGCTAATGATGTCCGAGAGCTGCTCATTGACCTTATCATTAAGCTTTGTGACTTCTTTCATTTTGAATTTACACATTTCTTGAGTGTAATGAGATAGTGAGCTTTTCTCTAATTCATTTGGAAAGTATTTGTTTACTAATTTTCGAAATAATTCTTGGCGGTATGACTTAACTTCAACATTTAAGCAGTTCTTATGGGAGTTAATTCTAATTTTCTCACCCTCGATAACGTACTTCAACAAATCCATACGAATAGTATGAATAGGTCGTTTTCGATTAAAGCAATACTCTGTTGCCGATGCAGTAGTTAGTGATATGACCAGTGTTAAAAGAAATAAGAATTTAAGCGTCTTTTTCTTCCTGTAAGTACGTATCACCCTTTTGACCTTCCATGAATTCTTCAGCAGTCTTGTAATCACAAAGACTTAAAGTTGTCTGAAAATTAAAACCTTTAGGAAGTTTACCACTTTTTGCAAGATCGTCACATGAGCAAGAAAGTGTCTTCATAAACTCAAAGAACTTTGTACTAGTTTCCTCACTTAAAAGGTGCTCGATCATACAAGAGTCTTTTTCAGCAATTGCTTCTGAAACTCCAACAAAGTCCTTCAGAAAATAATAAAGAAGAGTACGAGAAGTTAAAGTCTTGTGAACTTCATCATGACCGTCATCAGTTAAAAGAAGAAATTTCGTATCATCTTCCTCTTTAACTAGATTACGTTTTTTCAGATTATTAAGGGCCGTTGAAACTGATCCCTTAGTTAAACCTAAATCTTTGGCAATATCTGTAACTCTAGCATAACCCTTTTCTTCTTTTAGCTTATGTATAGCTAAAAGATAGTGAACCATAGAGTGAGATAGCTCAGCTTCACGAGGTTTTTTGTCATTAGTATTAGCTTTTGTTGATGTATTTACCATGATATTTCTCACAAATTAGGTTATGCCTTTAATCTAGCAATTTCAGGTATTTTTGGCAACTAATGGCCCCTAGAAGATGCCCCAAATAATGTGCATCGTTTTTTAAGATTTCTAAAGTAATTAATCACATAACCTACTGAATTCACGTATATTTTAACGAGGCATATATTACAGACCTCCCGAGCGACACCACAGCGTGTTAAAATCAAAGGGAATCTAAATAATTGGGGTTAGCTAATGTTGAGGCCAAAATCAAAAATATTTACCACTCTCGTGTCGTTTCTATTAGTAACGAGTTCATTATTGTCTTATGGACAAAATAGTAACTATGAGGCTCCTTCCGAAGCCGATGTTGAGTCTGGAAATATTACGGACAAGGATAAACATACAATGGAGAATTATACACACGCCGGCTATCAGCAAAGAGAAGCTGATGAAAAGTGGGCTGAGGAATGTGGAACTTCTCAAGAGTGTGAGAGTATCAGAAATGGTGGCGATGCAACTGACGGTGAGAAATTCATGGGAATGTCGCCTTCAATGTTTAAGGCCGTAGGACAAGCCTACTCTATTATTATGCCGGCCATGTCTCAAGCTGGAGGCGGTGGAAAATTCAATCAGATTGATGTTGTGACTAAGAAAGACGTTGCGGCCAAATACAGTGAAAAAGGTATTAGTTTCGATCAAGAAGGTAAGGCAGAACCAATGGCCGACACTCAAGTCGAACAAAAAGACCTTGATGCTGCTCAAGAAGAACATGACAAGGCAAGCGAGAAAGAAGGTACTGATTACTGCCAATATATTCCAATGGGTGCAGAAGTTATCGCACGTGTAACACAACAAAAAAGTGATGAGTTTGCCCTTGCAACAGAGCCAGATGTTGAAAATGCTCAAAGCCAGGCACTTTATAAGCAGGCACGTTCTCATCGCGACCGCCAGAAGTCGGTAGATATCCAAAGAAAAGGCTGGGGAGCAACGACTGTTTGTTATATTGCCTCGATGGCAACACAAGGTGGATTCACAAGCGGCTGGAGTAACTGGGTAAAGCTAGGTGCTTCAACTCTTATGACAAGTTACTATATGTGGGAACATAAAATGCACGGTGATGCTGCTGATAAATTAAACAATGTAGCAAATAAATTAAGTGGTAAAGGTAAGTGTAACCCTGTTTCAGATCGTGATTGCTACTGTAGTCAGCCTGAAACAATGAATGATGTTAAATATTGTTATCCGCAAATTAGACAGAGAACTGCTCAGAATAATAACTGGCAAGTTACCTGTGTCGATAATAATGTAAAAGAAGACCTTAACTGTACTTGTCGTCAAACGAACTCATGTCTCGATTCAAGAATTTCATCAAAGATCGGAGGAATGTACATTCCTGGTGGACTTGGAACAAGTCTTGATGACTTCTATAAAATGACAAATGGTATCTCTACTCCTGGTGATAGCTCAAATAGCTTCAAGTCAACATCAGGAAAGATCTTTGCCATGGCAAACGATAAACTAAAAGAAGGCTTAAACAAGATCAATCTGCCTGCTAATTATAAGAAGAAAGATGCAAAAATAGCTGAGGGACTGAGAAAACTTGGATTTGACGGTGCCGTAGCGAATGCAATTTCGGCCACACCAGAAACTAGTGAAAGTAAATCCGCAGAAGCAAAATTAAAATCTCGCGCTTCAGGACTAAGAGGAAAAGTTGGAAAGTATACAGCATCATATAAGCCGAAAAATAATGGACTCTACTTTAGAGGTGGTAGCGGTTTAGATAATAAAAAGAAGAATAAGAAAAAGGCCGTAAATCCGTACGCTCACCTACTAAAGAAGAAAAAGAAAGATAATGCAAATGCTAGTGCAGAAATTTTAGACTTCTCAAAAAGAGCACAAAGAAATGCAGGAATTACAAAAGATAAATCAAGTAATATTTTTGAGATCATATCAAGAAGATATCGTTACTCAGCGTCTAAGAAATTAGGAGCACAATAAGTATTAAAAGGTTGTTTCATGGAAGAAAATTATAAATTACCAATTCTCATTTTCGATGATGAATGTCCACTATGTGTAAGGTTCAAGGATTCTCTAGCTCGTCTAGAAGAGGCAAAGTCCGTTAATTTTGTCAGTGTTAACGATGAGAAGCTCTATCAAGTGTATCCAGAACTTAATAAAAAAGAGTGCCAAGAAATTGTTCACTACATCACAAGTGATAAGAAAATTTTAAAGGGTGACGAAGTGATTACTCACCTTGCAAAACTCTACCCTCTTGTAAATAAGTTTAGCTGGCTAATTGAAAGCGATATGGGTCAAAAGGCTACAAGTTACTTTCATAAGACAACGAGTGCTTACAGAAGAATGCTAAAAAGAAAATGTACAAGCTGTGTAAAGCACGCCTAACTAGCGAACTAAACTACGACGAGAAAACATACCGCGGTTAAATGGCTCTAATGTTAGGGCCGTTAAAACCCAAGTCAAACAGAACTCTGCAAATTGCACTTTATTATCACTTGGAATAAAAAGTGTGATCACAAGAAGAATCATGAAACTTATAATATGAGTTGCCTTTGGTACAGGAAGTGCAAATTTATCAATGAATTGCTTAGCCTTTTCAACTTTTAAATATGAAATAGGAATAGCGAAAAGGTAAATAAATAAGATGACTCTTAGAAAGAGGTTCCAAGACTCATGAGAAACTCCACGAGCAATTAACCAATTTTGAAAATTGGTTTCTAGAAGGACACTATTAATATCCCTAAACATTTCAGGAGAATTCCAATCAAAAATACGTTGTCCCCAGCTCACCTCTTCCAAGGCACAAATAACATAAAAAACACCTTGAGCGACAAGCATAAGTAGAAACTTTGAGTCTCTAAATTTTGCGAGAACTCTACGTCTGTAAAAGTAACCAAATGAAATGAGACATAGGCCAACAAAAGTAAACCATTCAAGTAGTCCATTTTGTACGCTAAGTACGTTATCAAAATAAGCTAAATCAGTTCTTGATATATATAGGCTATAGATACCAATAACTAAGATAACAAAGAATGAGATATATTCAGTCCATTTAACTTTAAACATAAGATTAATTTTCACCGAGGTCAGTGAACATGTCAATGCGCGTCTGATGTCTGCCACCTTCAAACTCAGTCGCAAGCCATACCTTAGTCATGGCCAAAACTTCTTCACTAGTTGAAATACGGCCACCAAAGCAAATTACATTTGCGTTGTTGTGCTCACGAGAAAGCCTTGCAAGATCGACGTTATGACAAAGAGCTGCCCTGATTCCCTTAAACTTATTGGCAACCATACATACTCCAATTCCCGACCCACAAAGAAGAATACCTTTACCCTCTTTTTGCACGGCCTTTGCTAAAGAAACTGCATACTCAGGATAGTGGCATGAATCTATTGAATGCGTTCCAAGATCCACTACTTCATAACCTTCTTCAATTAAGAATTTCTTTACCGCTTCTTTTTGTTCAAATGCACCGTGATCTGTTGCTAGGAAAATTTTCTTACTCATGATTTACCTCAAAAAAAAGAGCCTCATAAACGAGGCTCTTTTCATATTATACATTCTTTTTGCTCCTTAAGCGAACCGCTCGGGCTTGAACCCTCGCTCTCGATTGGAGCCTACTCCTTTCATGGGGAGCTAGCACCGCGAACAATAGACTGGCCGTAGCCAGTCAATTTCGCAGCTGCTTAGTAACGGTAGTGTTCTGGCTTATATGGACCTTCAACAGGTACACTGATGTATTCAGCTTGCTGAGGAGAAAGTTCATCGATTTCAACATTAATTCTCTTAAGGTGAAGACGAGCAACTTTTTCATCTAGGTGCTTAGGTAGCATATAAACATTGTTCTCATATTTTCCAGCATTGTCCCAAAGTTCCATTTGAGCAATAACTTGGTTACAAAATGAGTTCGACATAACAAATGAAGGGTGCCCAGTTGCACAACCAAGGTTAACTAGACGACCTTGAGCAAGAAGAATGATTCTCTTACCATCTTTTCCTGTATAAAGATCAACTTGTGGCTTGATATTATCTTCTTCGTAGTTGTTATGTAGGTGCTTGATGTCGATTTCATTATCAAAGTGACCAATGTTACAAACAATTGCACCATCTCTCATCTTATCAAGGTGAGATGCATTGATTACGTGGTAGTTACCAGTCGTTGTAACGAAAATATCACCTTCAGCAGCTGCTTTATCCATTTTCATTACTTCGAAACCTTCCATAGCTGCTTGAAGAGCACAGATTGGATCGATTTCAGTAACGATTACTCTAGCTCCAAGACCTTTGAAAGACTGAGCTGAACCTTTACCAACATCACCGTAACCAACAACAACACAAGTCTTACCTGCGATCATTACGTCAGTTGCACGCTTAATACCATCTACTAAAGATTCTCTACATCCATAAAGGTTATCAAACTTAGACTTTGTAACAGAGTCATTGATATTGATTGCTGGCATTTTAAGTGTTCCTGCTTTAACTCTTTCATATAGTCTGTGAACACCAGTAGTTGTTTCTTCAGAAAGACCTTTGATTCCTTCGATTAGCTCAGGATATTTGTCGTGAACCATATTTGTAAGGTCACCACCATCATCAAGGATCATATTAAGTGCTGATCCATCTGCCCATTTAAGAGTTTGCTCGATACACCAGTCAAATTCCTCTTCGTTCATACCTTTCCAAGCAAAAACAGGAATTCCAGCAGCAGCGATTGCCGCAGCAGCTTGATCTTGAGTTGAATAAATATTACATGAAGACCATCTTACTTCAGCACCTAGCTCAACTAGAGTTTCGATAAGCACAGCTGTTTGAATAGTCATGTGAAGACAACCTGCAATCTTTGCACCTTTAAGTGGCTTTGACGCTCCAAACTCTTTTCTTAGAGACATTAGTCCCGGCATTTCAGTTTCAGCGATTTTAATTTCTTTTCTTCCCCAGTCAGCTAGAGAGATGTCTGCTACTTTGTAATCTGTAAAACTCATGTTTCCTCACTTTATGTATGAATAAATTCTAATATATTTTATGTCCGAAACTATAACAGTATATCCGTCAAGTTTGAAGCCTATACGAAGGAATTTAGCCTATTTTATTGAGGAAAATGAACGAATTTTTACCAACTTAAGGCTTTTTCTTTGACACATACCTAAATAAAGCATAAATCTCGCCTATGGAAAATTATAAGAAGTCGAACAAAGTCATTAATGACAAAAGTTTTTATTTTGCCTCATGCCCAAGAGGATGTGAGCAATACCTAGTAAATGAGCTACGTGCCAACGGAATAGAGGCCAAGGCTGGACGTGGTGGAGCTTCATTCAAGGCCCGCAACAAGGCAACGATTGAATATATTTTTAATGCTAGAATTGCTTCTCGTGTTTTTAAGGAGGTTGGCTTCTTCTATATTCGCGATGAAAAACAAATCTATAAGAGAGCAAGTGAGCTTCCATGGGAAGATTACATTACTCCAGAGCAAACTTTCAAAATCAACACTCTTCTAGATGGAGAAAGTAAAGAGCTTTTTAGAAGTTCAATTTTCTTATCTCAAACTCTAAAAGACTCTCTTGTTGATTATATGAGAGAGAAATTTAATAAGCGTCCAAATGTTGAGACTAACGAACCAAATGTGAGCTTTCTTCAACGTGTTGAAAAAGTTAAAGAAGGTTGCAAGGTTATCATCTATGCTGACATGGTTGGAACTTCTCTTGATAAACGTGGCTACCGTGAATCAGGTCACCGCGCTCCTCTAAGAGAAAACTTAGCAGCTTCTCTTGTCGCTGAAACAAAATGGGATTGCCAAGGGCCATTCTACGATCCAATGGCAGGTTCTGGAACAATTCTCATTGAAGCAATTTTCTATTACTTAAAATTATCGCCGGCCTTCCTAAGGCTTAAGCAAAATACAACTCCGTATTCATTTACAGGACAACCATGGTTTCATGATTCGAACCTAGTTGACTGGTACTTTGATAAGGTCCACGAAATCATGAAGGACTCTCAGGAAAGAATTGATTCAATTCCAAGTGATAAGTTCTATTGCAATGACGCCGATGTTGAAAACTTCAAGTTAATGAGAACTCACCTTCTCAACTGCTTTGGCCGTGTTGACTTCGTAAACTTTGGTTGTGAAAACTTCATTAACTCTCAGGCTCCAGCAGGCTTTGAAAGAGGTATGATGCTATTTAACCCACCTTACGGAGAGCGTATTCAGGCCATTGGTGGACTAGAGATAAACGACTTCTATTTTGAAATGGGTGAAACTCTTAAGAATAACTTCAAAGGTTCAACTGCATTCATTCTTACAGCTCATGGGCCACTTAGAAAGAATATTCGTTTGAAAACAAGTAAGAAAACTGAGTTTTTAAATGGCGACATTGAATGCCGCCTTTTAAAATATGAATTACTTTAATTTTAACCTTCTAAGAATTCAGTTAAATTCATCGCAAGCTTAGGTAGTGCGTATTTAAGAAGTGCATTCTTATTTACAACTTTATCCTTATGCTTTGTCGACTTTGAAAAGAAATAAGTTCCAATATCGGAATCTTTTAAGAATAGTGTATGTCCTTTTCCTGCAAATTTTCTAAGAACATAATCAGAGTCCAAGAGACAAATATCTCTAATCATAAAATTACGTGCAAGATAAATGATGATAACACTTGCCGAAAGATCACAAAGAGACTTTCTAACCTTCACACCCTTTGGTGAAGTTTGATCTCCCCAGTGAACGACAACTTCAATTCTTTTTTCACCAACGTAGAAATCAAACCCACGCTGGGAAGTCGACTTCTTCTGCATTAGTCCGAAGATACATTTTGCGTACCATTCTCCTAGCTGTACAGGAAGTTTCTTACCATTGAAGATAATACGTTCATCACGAAGGATGTCATAAACCTTATTAACTGTTTCAATGGCATCAAAGATTCTTTTATTATCTGGTAAGTGAATAATTAGAACTTGCTTAGCATGCGTTCTCTTCATCTTGCGAGAAAATTGCTTTTCATACCATTCTAAAAATTCTTTATCACCTACGAGCTCTAAAGAGTCATAGATAAAACCACGGCTTAGTAAGCTTTCCTCATCAAAGCCTTCAACTTTCTTCTTCATGAAGCTTAAAGGAGCATACTCTCCTTTTTTCTTCATAATATAAACATTGTCTTTGTAGTAGTCGGTACTACCACGAGTCGCCTCATTAAATAGGTCAACACCTTTTTCCATTACTTCCATCTCTCACATACCCTTGTGCTTAATCTTTAATTAAACATTAATCGAAGTTAAATCTTCCTCGAAGTTTAAAACACTATGTGCGAGCCCAATATTTCTAGTTAATTGGTACTGACAGAAAACTTTAAAATCATCGATTTTAGACTGATAATATTTCTTCTCTTCTTCACTTGTTGCTGTCTTCAATTCATTTTGAGCAATACAAGCATGTTCAAGAAGTAACCATGAAACAACGAGGTTTCCACAATAGCTTAAGAAATCAGTTGCATGTGCAAGTACCGCACTCTGATTTTTTGCAGCCATAAAAGAACCAAATTTCTTTACAACTTCTTCACTCATTTCCATTGATTTCCCAATCATTGAAACTTCGTGTGGATAAGCTTTTGCTTCTTCTCTATTCATAGTTGCGTGAATCTTCTTTCCGACATTGAAGAATGTTTCCCCCTTATCCATAAGAATTTTTCTCATAACAAAGTCGATGGCCTGAATCCCGTTTGTTCCTTCATAGATTGTCGCAATTTTTGTATCGCGCATAAACTGCTCAATTCCATATTCAGTACAATATCCATAACCACCATGAACTTGAACACCATCACTGGCGATATTCACACCTTCATCTGTACAGAATCCCTTACATATTGGTGTAAAAAGAGCGATTTCCTTATCCGCTTCTTCATCACCCTTTTCGGCCTTATCAAATAGGTTTGCCGTATAAAGAGATAGGGCCCTAAGACCTCGTCCAGTTGATCTCATTTTAAGAAGCATTCTCTTAACATCTGGCATATTGATAATTTCAGTACCAAATTGTGAGCGCTCTTTTGCATATTGCTCAGTTAATTCAAAGCAAAGATTTGACTGTGCTTCCCCCTGAAGTCCGCAAAGAAGCCTTGCTTCATTCATCATGATAAACATATTCTTCATTCCATCAAATTCTTTACCAATCAGCTCACCAATACACTCACCGTCTTGCCCAAATGTTAACTCACATGTCGCTTGTGCATGGATTCCCATTTTGTGCTCAAGCTTCGTACACTTAACATTATTTGATTCACCAGTTTCGACGTTAAAGCGTGGAACGATAAATAGAGAAAGTCCTTTCGTTCCTTCTGGTGCCCCAGGAGTTCTTGCAAGAACGAGGTGAATATTATTTTCATATAGATCACTTTCTCCAGAAGAGATAAAGATCTTCACACCATTAATTGCATATTTTCCGTTTTCAAGTGGCTTCGCGGTTGTATTTGCATTCCCAACATCAGACCCCGCACCAGGCTCAGTAAGACACATTGTGCCTCCCCATTCACCTGTCATCATTTTGGTAACGAAAAGATCTTTTTGCTCTTGAGAGCCAACCTTTAGAATTACATTCATAGCACCTTGAGACAGTCCGTAGTACATCGACCACGCAACATTTGAACCAATTGCCATTGAAGTACATGCAACTTTCATTGCGTGAGGAGCTGGCATTCCACCAACCTCTTCAGGATAACCAAGTGCATACCAACCATTCTCATAGAAGGCCTTATTTGCTTGGTGAAAAACTTCTGGAACAATAACTTTTCCATCAACGTGCTTTACGCCAATTTCATCACTAATTTGTCGAGTTGGATAAATTTCATTTTCAACGAATTTATCAAATTGAGTTAGGATATCTTTTAAATCAGCTTCACCATACCCAAGCTCGCTTGCTTCGTCTTGAATTTTGCACGCTTTAAATAGATTGAAATTCACATCCATTAAATCTGTACGATACTTTGCCATATAATAGTCCTTTTTTAATACTAAAACAGTTCTATTATAATGGATGTTCAGATTTCATGCACGTGTAGACACAAAATAGCCGGAGTAAATTAGGTTAAATTTAATAAAAAAGCGCAGACATTGCCGCGCTTTTTTGTCAGGTATAAATTTAAAGTCGTTTGTTATCGATTAGTAAGCAGAAACCCCTACACCTGTTGCTCTTAAGACAGGCTGCAAGGCAAGTGGTGCATTCATATTGATTAACATTCTTTTACCATTTATTGTCACAATCCACTCTACTGCATAAGATTGTGCAACCTGCTGACAAAATTGAATATATCCACTATAGTAGTTTCTAACCCAATTATAGTCGTTGCACATTCCATCTTTATATGGCGCATATCCATTTCCATAGCGCTTGAAAAGCGTACCATTTGCATCCGATTCTTGAACCTTATTGGCCAAGAAACTTGCTAATTCAGAAATAGATGATCCAAATGCTCCATCTAAAGATTCATTACTACGTGCAAGTCTTCCATCTCTATATAATCCGCGATACCCACCAACAGCATAATTCAACGAAGAAGAAGATGATGATGAAGTACAGATAGTACCTAAACTCATTCCGAATATTTCAAAGTCGTCGCAATCGCCAGAATTGCTTGATCCTGATAAGTTATCAAAGCTAGAGATTGTATAAATTGGGTACTCAGTATCACCAGTACTTCTATTTGCAAAATTATTATTCACAATTGCTTGTGATAAATCATCAGCAGTACTTAAGTTATTTGGTAGTCCTCTAGCAGAGTCAACATATTCACTAGCAGCTCCAACGGCATAATCACCATACTTACCGGCACTGCCAGTTCCACCGTCAGATCCACAGCCAACAAGTAGGGACAAAACAAATGCTGATAACAGACTGTTCTTAAAGTTAAATTTCATAGTATTCTCCAATATCTTCTGTGTTAGTGCGTGTTTAAACTATTTGCCTATATATATACAAGTTGTGTGCCAAGTTTTAAGATGAGATTACAGTCCTTTAGAAAGTCGTGGTGTTTAAAAAGTGAACACGATAGAGTATTTTGTCTAATTTTTGGGTAGTATTAGAATAAGGATTGAACAAGCTTTTAACGGGAATATATTTATGTCGATTAAAAACATTAGTGAAAAAGCACTTCTAATTATCTTAGATGGCTTTGGAATAAGCAAAAATACAGAAAAGAATGCGATTCGAGATGCGAAAACTCCTGTTTTAGATGGACTGTTTAAAGATTATCCAGCTACGACGATTCAGGCGGGAGGTGTTTTAGTTGGTCTTCCTAAAGGAGTTGTTGGAAACTCTGAAGTTGGCCACATGAATCTAGGTGCCGGACGCGCTATTCGTCAGGACCTTGTCCGTATAAATGAATCAATTAATAATCATACTTTTGGTGAACTACCTAAACTAAGGGAGCTAGTCGAAGTTGCAAAGAAGAACAACAATCGCATCCACTTAATGGGACTTTTATCTGACGGTGGAATTCACTCACATATTGAACATACTAAAGAGATAATTAAATGCCTTAAGAAAGAGGGCGTTGAAGTTTTCTTACATGCTTTTATGGATGGTCGAGATACACCACCGTCATGTGGAGAGATCTACCTTAAAGAAATCGTAGGATTTGAAGACTCGAACTTTGCTTCTATGCAAGGTCGTTCAATCGGTATGGACCGCGATCGTCGTTGGGAAAAAATCAAAAAAGCATATGATATGTTCCTAGGCCATGGTGATGTCACAGACTTATCACCTATTGACTATTTAAATAGTGAATATGAAGCAGGCAGAACAGATGAATTTATAGCACCGGCACTTTTTAATAAAGACTATGCTATTAAAGAAGGAGACTGCGTCTTCTTTACAAACTTTAGACCAGATCGTGCTATTCAGTTAACAATGGCATTTAACTACCCAGAGTTTACTGAGTTTAAAAGACCATTCTTTCCGGCCATGTTCTTATGTATGACACCATACATTCCAGATGAAATGGACCTTCCAATTTTATTTGATAAAGAAAAACTGAAAGGAACGATGACTGAGTACTTAAGTAGTATTGGTAAAAAGCAATTAAAGATTGCTGAAACAGAGAAGTATGCACACGTCACTTTCTTTTTTAATGGTGGAGAAAAGAAGCCGTTTCCAAATGAAGAGCACTTTCTAATTCCTTCACCTAAGGAAGTTTCAACTTATGATCAAAAGCCACAAATGAGTGCACCAGAAGTGACAGAACAATTAATGGAAAAGTTAAGTGACTTTGACTTTAGTGTTGTAAACTTTGCGAACTCAGATATGGTTGGTCACACAGGAAAATACGAAGCTGCCGTTAAGGCCATTGAAGCACTTGATGAATGTGTCGGAAAAATTGTAAAAAAATGTCTAGATGAAAATATAACAGTAGTTATAACTGCTGATCATGGAAATAGTGATGAAATGACACACAAAGATGGAACGCCACATACTGCGCATACAGGTGCACCTGTTCCATTTTGTGTTGTTAATAGAGCATTGAAAGACAAAGCTTTTACTATTGCACCAGGAGATCATTCACTAATGGATGTTTCTCCAACGTGTCTTTATATTATGGGGATTGATCGTCCAGCGAGTTTTACTGGCCATCATATTTTTGAATAGGAATATTTATGAGCGAAGCTGAAAAAGATGTAAAGTCGATTAAAACAATTGCAGTCCTTTGTAGTGGAGGCGATAGCCCGGGGATGAACTGTGCTATTAGAGCAGTAGTTCGTACTTGTATTGCAAACGATATTGAAATTTATGGAATTCGACGTGGATACGCAGGCCTACTTGAAGGTTCACAACATAAAATGGATGCAGCTAGTGTAGGGAATATTCTTCAAAAAGGTGGAACTATTCTGCAAACTTCACGTTGTCCTGAATTTATGCAACCAGAGATTAGAAAAGAGGCGGCCCACATTCTTAAAAGAAAGAATATTGATGCACTAATTGTTATCGGTGGAAATGGATCTTTTAATGGAGCTTGGGAGCTTCACAAGGAACATGGTGTTCCGGTTGTTGGAATCCCAGGAACAATTGATAATGATATCGAAGGAACAGATTATTCAATCGGTTTTGATACAGCAGTACAAACTGCAATCGAAGCCGTCGATAAAATTCGAGATACGGCCCACTCTCACGATCGCACATTCATCGTTGAAGTCATGGGGCGAAAATCACCGGCCATTGCACTTCATGTAGGTCTATGCACAGGCGCTGAAAATATAATCTTTCCTGTTCAAGACGAAAGCAATGTTGACGTCGATACAATTGCTGCTGACATTAAGCGTGGAATAAAGCGCGGGAAAGGCTCTTCAATTATAATAGCTGCCGAAGGTGAAACAGAAGGTCTCTCACGCTATGTTCACAACAAGCTACTTCAAGATCATAAAATAGACTCACGAGTTTGTATCCTTGGTCACATCCAACGTGGAGGTAACCCAACAGGGCGAGACCGCTTTATCGCTACTCAGATGGGACACCTTGCAGTTAAATCACTTCTTGAAGGAAAAACCGCCATTGTGACGGCCGAACAAAATGGTCAAGTTGTTATCGAGGACTTGGAAAAATGCCTTGGTAAAAAATTTGAAGTGGAAGATAAATACGTCGATATGGTAAAAACTCTATCAAAATAAACAAAGTTTAAAAGTATGACAAATATTTCAAATAAAAAGTTATTTATTATTTTTACATTCCTATTTTCAATTCTTTATTTTTGGGACATTGGAAATATCAGTGCTCCAAGACAAGGAACAGAATCATTATATGTGCAAATCTCACAAGAGATGTATGACACAAATAATATAATGACTCCACACTACCGCGGAGATAGACATTGGTCTAAACCACCAGTTCATTTTTGGCTTCCATTTCCTATCTATGTACTAATGGGAGAATCTTCTCTGACTGGAGCTCGTGCTTCCATGGCATTTTTGACAATTGCCCTAGGTGTTTTAGCGGCAGTTTGGTTAAAGAGAAGATTTAGTATTGAACCTCTTTTGTCACTTGCTTTCTTTTTAGGAAGCTATGGCGCAATTAAGTTTGGCCGAACATTTATGATGGAAACATCATTATCACTTCTTCCATTTGTTAGTTCCCTCTTTCTCTTTGATTACTTAAAAACAAAATCAAAGAAGTACTTTATATGGGCAGTTCTCTTTGGAGCTGCTGGTGCACTTATAAAAGGGCCTGTTACAATTGTAATGAGCTTTCTTGCCATGTCACTTTATCAAGTCTTCTTATTCAAGAAAGAGAAGCGTTTTATTATTAAAGAATGCTTTTTCTACTTTCTTTCAATTACAGTTCTAAGCTGTCTTTGGTACTTCATCAGCTATATCAACTATGGTGAGGAGTTCTTTAATTACTTTTTTGTTAGAGAGAATGTTGGAAAATTTGATCAAAAGCCAATGCCAATGATTAAGGTATTCCAAGGTCTAATCCTCTATGCACTACCATGGTTACTTGTTCTTCCATTTGTTTGGAAGAAAGTCAGAGAGAATTTTAAAGGCCTTAATAATGAAACCTATTTTTTCTTTGTCCATTTTCTATGTTTCTTTATCACTTGGTTAATTCCGTCACAGAGATCGCATCACTATGCAATCCCATCGATTCCATTTCTTATGGCATTTATGCTATTACAAATTAATCTAGTAACACTTAGAGAAAAGGCAAAAGGAATACTTTTAATCTTCTTACCAATAAACCTACTTTTCTTGGCCGTTGGTTTTCTACTTCTCTACTTTTCAGATGGAGCTACAATCGTTGGTAACTTGCTATTTGTTTCTCTTATTATTGTGACCAATATTTTTATTTTCAAAAAGAAAATACTTGTTGCTTTCAATACCATGGGACTTTATTTAATTTTTCTTTGGTCAGTTGTTGCTTCTCAATTTTATATCTTACCAGTTCCACAAGCAGCTCATGGCCTTTTCAAAGATAAGACAGTCGCTCTAGTTGATCGTCGTTCTTACTTTTATGAGCAAACATTAGAAATGAATGTTGAGCCGATTAAATATAGTCAAATCACTGCTTTTTTAGAAAAAAATGATGCCGTTGTGATAACTGCGGAATCAAAGACCCCACTTGAATACCGCAAGGACTATAGAGTTGTTGCCAAGTGGCAAAAGTGGAAAAGAAGAGTAAAGTGGCCTCATATTAAGGCGGCCCTAAAAGCACGCTCTTATGAACCATTAAAAGAGGAAGTTTACTTACTATCAAAGTAATGTTCTTCAATCTTTTTTATAATCCATTCTGGGTCATCTATAGGTAAATCGTGTCCCGCTTGTTCGTGAAGCTCAAGCGTGGCACCAAGCCTTTTAGAAATTTCGACACTACATTTATAATGGGCCAGCTTATCTTGCTTTCCTGCAAGTAATAAGACATCGGCCTTTACTTTCTTCGGTAAACGATAGTGTGAAGCTGCAATCAATTGTCTAACAAAGTTAACTCGATTAAGAGGTCTTTCTTCAAAGTACGTAGCATAAGCGTCAAGAAGGTCATCTGATAAATCTTTCATCTTAACAGTAAGTGAAAGTGCTTTTCTTTCACGTTCGCGGTGATTTTTATTAAAAATAAGTTTTGAAAAGGTTCTCATCGCCTCAAGAGACATTCGATGATAAATCTTACCTGAATCACTTGTTGAAGTGTTAAGAAGAACAGCATGCTCAAAGTCATCGGCGTGGCGTTCACACCAATCAAGGGCCATCATTCCACCCATTGAAATACCTATGACACTCCATGGGCCCTCGTTTTCTTCTTTAAGTTTTAGCCACTCATCTCTCATATCTTCGACATAATCTGAAATCTTAAGAGGCGACTTTTCGTCGTTCTTGCTACCAACTCCTAAGTAATCAATGGCAAAGACCTTTTGTGTACTCTTCATTTTTTCCACGTATTCTGGAAATTCATACCAATGACGACTATCTCTTGCTAAACCTCTAAGAAGTAACCAGTTCATAACTTACCTTTTCACCCATGCTTTTGAACTCCCAACAGCTCGAAAGAGAAATTTGATTAACATAATATGTCTTCTCATCGTTCGATCATAACGGTGAGACTTAAGAGGGTTAAATAAGCCTCCCCTTCTAAAAATCTGTAATGGGTTTTTTTTCACCCAAATCCAACTTCCCATCTCAAGAGTCAATGGAAGATAAACTCCATCAGGATTTTTAGTGACGTACTCATCGTATAAGTAATCCCAGGCATCCCCTTGAATTGTATAGCTTTGCGAAGTTGGTTCAATTCGATAAATATGGTGAGGATGAGTCTCATTTAATAAGTGCTCAAGGTTCTCCATTTCTGTTATATGCTTAAATGGCGTAAGTGTTCTAGCATAGGGATACCAAAGACGATCTCTTAGTCCAAAGCCAGAGTGAAAGTCCACAGAGATAGCACGTTTAGAAGCAAAAATATGTTCTTTTACATAGTCCACAAGGGTCTGAAGCTCATGCTCCATCTCATCGCTATTCCCCTGATACCAAGGAAGCTTATCTGAAAGTTTATGACCAGAGAGAAGAAATTTTGTTTTTTCTTGGGTTTTTGATGGTGAGTTTCTCATAAGGTCCACATTATTAGGGTTTGAACGACGATGATGATACATCCCCCATGGATTAATAAGAGGAATTGAAACAATTCTAAACTTCTCAAGACTTCTTCTTAACTCTTCATCCCAAGAGAGCTGTTTAAATAGTGATGAAAGATACGTCACCACAACTTGAGTACCGACTTTTTCAAGTCCGTGAATACCACCAAATAGCCCCAACACAGGAGCGGCAGGATCATTACTTCCAATTTCAAAACTGTGAATTGGATAGCTTTCACCATTGTGATTAATTCGGGTAATTTCTCGACAACTAATTAAAGGGTCTTCGATATTAGTTAATTCGCATATGGCATTTAACTCATCGAAGCCCTTCATCCTATGACCTCTGGAAAGCCTTGTCGTTATATGGAAATAAGAAAATAACAAAGAACATTGCACATCCTACGAGCTCTCCAACTTCCCCTTTTTTACCATGGTCGATTAGACTTACTAAGATAAACATTAGCAGATAAAAGAGAGAGTGCATTAACTTAGGAACGGGAATAGCAAAGTCATCGACAAGATACTGAATGAATCCTATTGCTCTATATAGGAACGGAAGAAATAAAACGTAAACACCAACAATAATTCCAATGATAAGACCAAAAATAATTTTATTAACTTTAAAGTCACCAAATTTTAAATTATGAAGTGTGATATCATTTTGAGTATTGTATTGCTGAAAAAACTCAGGGGCCGCGACATTAAAAATCCTCTGTCCCCAAGCAATTTCTTCTCCAAAACCAAAGAAGAAAAGTGCAGCAAATCCAAGAAGTGCAAAAGAGAATAATTTTGGCTTCGTACCTTTTAACTTAAAGTAGCGCCAGAGACAAACAAATGAAACTAGTAATAAGTAGATGGCCTGCTGTACTTCTAAGAAACCATCTTCAACTGTATAGACGCCCGAAAACCATTCAGGGTTTGCACTTGCAAAATACATCCCAAAAATTACCATATGGGCGATTGATGTTAATACTACTACTTCAAATATATTAATCTTGTCTTTAAATATGCTCATTTGGCCATTATAGTCACCTCTTCGACCAAAGGCAATAATAGTCATACTTAACGCTACGCACCTTTATTGGAATCCTTATGAACATTTTGGTAACTGGCCCCAGCCTGTCACAAATCTTTGCGAGACCATCTCTCGCCTCATTTTCCAAGCTTGATTATCGACTCCACAGGCCATGGATCTAACCATGCCACTTCCCTCACGTTTGTTAATCCTATCAATAACTTCCATAAGCCTCACACTTCGAGGGTCATCCAACTCCTCAAAAAGGCTTTGTTGCACAATTTCAGAGTCAGAGAACTCTCCCAACTTAACCCCGGCCTTTTTAAAACAGACTCCCATACGAAAGAGATCATCAAGCGCCGCCCATGCGTATTTAATAATTTTTCTTGTATCACTTGTTGGGCCAAGGAGTTTCACCTTATCTCTTGCGTAGTATGGAGTTTGGTCAACTTTATGCGGATCACTTAGGCAAAACACTTCAATTGTTGAGCATAGGCTTTGCTGGTTACGCATCTTCTCACTAGCATTTGTGACATAATTGGCCACTGACTCTCTTAAACTTTTTAAGTCCACAACACCTGAGCTAAAACTTCGAGAACAAAGAATTTCCTTCTTCTTAGGCTGTGCCTCTTCTAACTCAAAGCAAGCTATTCCTCGTAATTCATCTTGTGTCATGCGCCCTAACTTTGTTAGAAGCTTTTGAATGACATGAGTATTTTTAAACTTCTTAAAGTCGTATGCTGTTTTCACGCCAATACTTTTAAGCTTAATACTATTCTTTCTTCCAACTCCCCAAACGTCTTCAATTGGTGTGCGCTCAAGAGCAACATCCTGCAATTTCTCATTTAAAATACAAACAACACCTTGGGCCTTCTGTGACTTCTTCCCAATATGATTGGCCACCTTCGCAAGAGTCTTGGTTGGTGCAACACCAATACTAACGGGAATGCCTGTCCACTGAAAGACAGTTCGGCGAATACGCTGACAGTATTCGTTTAAGTCTCCGCTTACTCCAGTTAAATCAATAAAGGCTTCATCAACAGAGTAAATTTCAATTGATGGAGCAAAGGTTGCAAGAACGTGCATTACCCGATCACTGATATTTGTATACAGAGAAAAATTAGAAGAAAAAACATGAACATTGTGTGACTCACAAAGCCTCCTTACTTTAAAGTACGGGTCCCCCATTTTTACTCCCAACGCCTTAAGTTCAGGAGTACGAGAAACGAAGCACCCATCATTATTTGATAAGACACCAACAGGTTTATTTCTTAATCCAGGTCGAAATAATCTTTCACATGAACAAAAGAAGGAATTACAATCCACCAGTGCATACACTTTTTCCATAAGGCCCTCATAGTTCTTTCATGTCACGGGCCACGGCCACAATTGGCCCCCACACCAAGAAGTCCATCTCCTCAGAGATGGTAATGTCTCGGTGCAGAGGATTGTGTGAGCGCAAAATGACTTCTCCATTTTGTCTAATGAATCTCTTGCACAAGAACTCTCCGTCCAGATAAACCACGGCAACTCGACCACTCCTTACTTCTAAAGATCGATCGATAACCAGGACGTCACCGGGCATAATCAATGGCTCCATCGAGTCACCTTGTGCTTCAAAGAAAAATGTCGCAGAACGATTCTGTACAAAACGATCATCTAAAGATTGATAATTTTGTATGTGATCCTCACTGATTCCAAAGAGTCCACAATTTGCAATCGGTAGTTTTGCTCTAATTTTCTTTTCCATGAAAGTTAGTATAACTTACGCATAACTTACGCACAAGGAAAAGAATTACTTTCCTACATAACAAATAATTACAGATACTTATGAAGCATCTGGAAACTTTATGATCTCATCAAGAGGAATAAAGTACGTAAGTCCTCGAAGATCCTGAGTGTAGCTTGCAATTACTTTTAAACTCATGGCATCTAATCTTTCTAAGAAGGCCTGTGAAGTTTCATCAAATCGAAATGGCTCGATTTTTCCTCGGGTCGAGATTCTTCCTGCACAAAGACAGTCATTTAAATTTTGTATAGGAAGGACCCCTGCCATCGACCAATAAAGAATTAAAAGTGGCAACTCAAGCCAGCGATAGAGTTCTTCTTTGGAACTTAAAGAGCCTAAAACCATATTATCATCGATGCAAAGAACATAGCGCTTTGGTGAGATCTTTAAGTTGTACTTCTTCGAGAGAAAAATAAATTTTTCTTTAATAGATTTTCCCTTTGGACCAAGACCTACAATTTCAAGACCAGGTACTCCCTTTGAAGCATAACCATAAAGTTCTGTTAAGTGTCCCTTACCTCCAAGAGGTAGAAGACCTAGCATTTGCTTGTGCATAATCCCTCCTATCACTAGGAGTGCAAGAGGTGTGAAAGAATCAGAAATTATAAATTACTAGAATTAGGGATCTTTGCTTTTGACTGATAAAAACATTTTAAATGAGGAGGATAAATTTCTAGAATCATCGCTGAAGAAACTTCTAGAGAGTGAGCAAAGTCTTTCTTTAAGTTCTCACAAGAGCCTTTAGCATCCTTACAAAATTTCTCATACTTGTCCTTGCAAACTAATTCAAGGATAACAGTATCAGAAAAATGACAAGATACTTTTCCATCAACAAGATCAAAGCGAGCTTTTGTATAATTTAGTTTTTTTGAAAACTGGGACTCGCAGAATTTTGAAATATCAAATTCCTTCCCCATGCAATCAATCTTAGTTGAAGAAGATTTACTCATTAACATTGCATCTTTTACACCGAAGAATTCACACACCTTTGCGTAGCTAAAGATTTTACGATCAGCGCCGGTAACAAGCTCACTAGTGACACTAGCAAGACAACAGAATGTAAAAAGAAGTGTTGCAATATATTTCATAATAAAAAAGCGCGCCCTAAAAGGACGCGCCTATAATTGTCATATAAATATTAACCTGGGAATAGACCTCTAAGTCTCATTGCTCTTTCTAGTCTTCTTAGAGCTGCAACGAAAGCGGCCTTCTTCATATCGATTTCATATTTCTGGTGAGCTTCGTAAACATTCTCGAAAGCATCTTTCAGGATGTCGTGAAGTTTCTTGTTGATCTCAGAAAGATCCCAGAAGAAATTCTGTAGACCTTGTACCCACTCAAAGTAAGAAACGATAACACCACCAGCGTTACAAAGAATATCTGGAACTAGGAATGAACCATTCTTAGTAACAATATCAATTGCTGCTTTATTAAGTGGACCGTTTGCACCTTCTGCAATGATCTTAGCTTTTACATTGTTAGCGTTCTTTTCTGTAATTACACCATCAATTGCAGCTGGGATTAGGATATCAACGTCAAGAGCAAAAAGTTCTTCGTTAGAAATCTTTTCTACACCTTCCATGTCAGCAAGGAGTCCACCATTTTTGGCCCAATTAACTGCTTTTTCAATATCTAAACCATTTGGATCATAGATTGCACCTGAAACGTCAGATACAGAAACGATCTTCGCACCTTGAGCGCTAAGGTCCTGAGCAGCAGGAACAGCAACTTTACCCCAACCGTGAATTGCAACAGTTGTATTTGTATCGATATTCATTCCAAGTTTCTTTGCAGCAAAGTTTACACAGAATGCAACACCTTTACCTGTAGCTTCACTACGTCCAAGAGAACCACCAACAGTAATTGGCTTACCTGTAACAACACCTGGAACAGTATAACCTTTTAACTGTGAGTATGTATCAAGCATCCAGGCCATTGTTTGTCCGTCAGTTCCAATATCTGGAGCAGGGATATCAATCGTTGGACCGATAATCATATTGATTTCAGTTGTGTATCTTCTCGTTAAGCCCTGAAGTTCTTGGCGAGAAAGTTTTGTTGGATCAACACAGATCCCACCTTTTGCTCCACCAAGAGGTAGACCAACAAGGGCACATTTAAAAGTCATAAGCATCGCAAGAGCTGCTGTTTCAGCTAGGTCTACACCTGGGTGAAAACGTACCCCACCTTTCCCAGGCCCAAGAGTCATATTGTGCTGAACTCTGAATCCTTGAAAAGTCTTAACAGTACCGTCGTCTAGACGAATAGGAACTGCAACTTGAAGTGCTCTTTTTGGGTGTTTAAGTCTGTCAGCAACGTTTGGGTCTAGTCCCATAATCGCTGAAGATTCTTCTAATTGCGCAATGGCATCCTGGTATAGTGGATTATCTAGAAGATTGCTCATTTTTCATAACTCCGTTAAGCGTGTAAAATAATGACTAATTTACTTCAAATATAACGGATGAGCCAGCTTTTGGTTGAAGCAAAAGCTGACTTTTTTGACGAATTCGGTTAATTAGAAATTGAATGGTGCATGATAATTGACGCGAAACACATGATCTGCGCTACTACCACCAACCATATCGATTGAAGACGCTCTGGCCCTTAAGTTATTTGTAATGGCCTGTTCAACATATAATTCTACTGTTGTACCTGCAGGGTTATAATCAACCGAAGCAATGGTGCGATTCTCATTGAACTTTTTCTGTAATTGCATTGTCACGCCATCAGATAAAGAAAGGTGTGTGTTTGCATCTAGGTATGGATTTACAAATTTAATCGTTGCAAGGCCCTTTAAAACCTTAGCTCTAAACTTAACTTTAAAATTTGGAAGTAGCTCAGCTTCTGAACTTGGAGAGAGAGTATCTTTCATATTTCCAACTGCGGCCATTGTTGAGCCTTTTTTAGCGGCCTTAATCGAACCTGAAATTCGTTTGTCGATATACTTTAAAAACTGCTTATTAAAGTAACGCTTTCTCTCATTCATAGTTGAAAGGCGATACATTGTTGTCGTTGAGAGATCCCAATTCTTTACATATTCATCGCGCTCTTGAAGCTGTTGGTAATGATTAGACATACGCTGAAGAACACCCGCCCTATCGTAGACAAAAACGTAATCAAGAAAGGTCTTATACTCTTCCGGCTTTGGCGTATAGTCCACATCTGCATAAAAACTCTGCGGTGTACGGGCCTTGGCCTGGGCGACCTTAACTCTTGGATTGAATGACTTAAAAAGTGAAATATCACTTGCTGATGCCTGAATTGTGAACACTAACAAGCCACATTGGATAAATTTTGAACAGTGTGTGTAGATTTTAACCTTGTTTACCATCATAAGTCCCTTAAATTACGTTGCGTAATGTCTCTTCTGTATTATAACTTGCAATGGTGATGCCAAGAGTCAAACTTAGGCTAAGAAAATATAAAAAAAGAGCGAAGACTAGGCTTCGCTCTCTTACTATTATTTAATTTTAAATCTACTTATTACATATCGACGATATTTTGAGTTTCTTTTAGAAGTTGATTAAGAAGGGCCTGTGTCTCTTTATCAAGTTTTTTCGTCTTTGCCTGTGACTTAAGTGTTTTAATAAAAGCATTTGCTGTTAGTCCCTTAGGAACTTTAGGTGCCTTTTTAACTTTACCAGCTTTTAGAACACCACCGTCTTTAATGGCCTTCTTAAGTTCAGCTCTCTTAGTAAGTTCACCTTTATAAAGCATCTTAGTCAGCTTAGTTTTAAGAGCACCTTTCTCAAGAGCATCAAGCTCAAGAAGAACGTATTTTTCAATGTTAAATGCTTTAGCCGCTTCCTTAATCTTCTTGCCCATTTTAGCAATCATGAGAGAACGGTGTACTTCCGATTTTGAAATACCGAGAGCAGCTTGGATTTTTCTTTCACTAGCTTTTGTCGCTTTTTGGTAATTAAGAATACCATCAGCTTTATCAATGTAGTGAAGTGCTTCCCTTGAAGAGTTTTCAGAGAATTGAATTGCCATTAATTCTTGCTCAGACTTCTTATCAAGAATGAAACAAGGACACTTCTCTTTATTAATAAGTGTCATGGCACGATAGCGTCTCTCACCACAAATAAGAACAAGTCTACCAAGCTTATCTTTATGAAGAACAAGCGGTTGAATCAGACCGTTTTGCTTAATATTTTCTGAAAGCTCTTTTAAAGAACCATCATTAAACTTAGTTCTTACCTGTTCCTTAACAACGATTTCTTTTAGAAAAACCTCATCAAGCTTCGCCCCTTGTAAAAGGCGATCACCAGATAGTCTTTCAACTACTTTACTATCGAGACCTTCAGTTAGATCGATTGTCTTTCTTTTTCTTTTAGAAACTCTTGGAGCAAAGTCTTTTGCCATAAATTCCTCTTCCCTATGTTGAGACTGTTTTCTTTTAAAGAGGGCCAGTCACACACACATGGCCCCTTTAAAAGCGAAACACATCCGTGTGTCTCAAAAATTATAGATTATAGATTTAATGATTCCCAAAGTGCCGTGTAATCACCGCGACCACGAGATTTCTTCCCCATCTTACAGATAGGCCTTCTTAATGAAATTGATTCTTGCATTTGAACAAGATTTCTAATTGGTGGCGTAATATTGAATGACTGAGCAAGCTCTTCAAGCCTTTGTCTTTCAATTTTTCTTCTTGTATTTACCATTGATGGAATAATTGAGAATTCAAGAGCTGGATTTTCTGTTTCTTTGATAATTTCAAAAGTATCCATTAACTCTTCTAGGCCATCAATTGAGTAATCTTGAGCCTGAGTTGGAATAAGAATCTTATTAGAAGCAACTAGTGCCATAATAAGTTCATCACCAAGCATTGGAGGAGTATCAATTACAACGTAATCAAACATTCCTTGTGCTTGCTCAAGTCTAAGCCTCATCAGTCTTTCCTTGCGACCAGCTTCTTTTCTAATCTCACCCTCTGAAAGGATTAGCAGTTTAGAAAGATTGGCCATATGACGGCTTGATGGAATTACAGTGATATTCTTATGTAATTTTCCCTTACCTTCTGACGGAACCATAACGTCTTCAATTGTAACGTCACCGATTAACCACTCAGGAATAAGAGTTCTGTGAATTTGTAGATTAAAAGTTGAACTTAGATTGGCCTGTGAATCTAGGTCAATAACAAGTACTTTGTTCCCTTTATTAGCTAAGTGTGTCGCTAATTGGTAGCACTGCATTGTTTTCCCAACACCACCCTTGTTATTTGCAACCGTAATAACTTCCATGTAAGCTCCCTCGGTCATCCCTTTGACCGTAATAAAAGACTATCTATATAAAATGTTAAGAAAACTATCACGCAACGTCAAATACCTGATAAAACATTTTTTTTAACTTAGCGCAACACGAACTGGAATCAATTTTAAGGATGTTCAGGTGACAGGTCGGCTAGAATGTTTTAAATTCCAAAACGTCAATTATATAAGGAGATGACACGATGATTAACTTTATGGAAGTTGGTGAATTAAAAGATTTAATGGACAAGAATACGGACCTAATCTTAGTAGATTGTCGCGAACAAGATGAGTGGGATGCTGGCCATATTGATGGTGCAATCTTTATTCCTCTATCTGATTTCGCAAATCAATTTGGAAGTCACCTATCTGATAAGTCAAAAAAGATCGTTGTTCAGTGCCGTAGTGGAAAGAGAAGCTTAACAGCATGTCAATTTCTACTAGAGGAAGGTTTTGAAGACCTATACAACCTTGAAGGTGGAATCCTTGCTTGGGGCGAAAGCGCTTACCCAATCAAATAACTTATTTAAAAATCGAGAAGGAAGAAAAATGCTAGATCTATTCGGAAAAGAAGAAGTTCACCGTCCGATAATTTCTCAAGAGGAGTTATCAGATGAAGAAGTACTAGTTGAGTTAAGAAAGATCAAAGAAGAACTTAAAGATCAAGTAGTGGTTCTTGGTCACCACTATCAGCAAGATGATGTAATTGAATTTGCAGACTATAAAGGTGACTCGCTTAAGCTTGCCCAAGATGCTGCCAAACTTGATAAAGACTATATCATTTTTTGTGGCGTCCACTTTATGGCCGAAACTGCTGATATGCTTACTTCTGAAGATCAACATGTAATCCTTCCTGATATGCAAGCGGGATGTTCAATGGCCGACATGGCAAATCGTGAAGAGATCGATAAGGCCTGGGCCTTCATGCAACGATCAACTAACGATAAGATCATCCCAATCACTTATATCAACTGCGCCGCAACTTTAAAGTCATTTGTTGGTGAAAATGATGGAACAATTTGTACTTCATCAAATGCACATAACATTATTAAGTGGTCATTTGATCAAGGACAAAAACTTCTTTTCTTTCCGGATCAGCATCTAGGTCGCAACACTTGTTTTGATCTTGGTATCCCATTGGAAGATATGGTTGTTTACAACCCTAATATGCTTAATGGTGGACTAACTGCTGAGCAAATCGATAATGCAAAAGTTATCCTTTGGTACGGATTCTGTTCTGTACACCAAGGCTTTACAGCAACTCAAGTTGAACAAATTAAAAAAGATAAGCCTGATACAACTGTTATCGTTCACCCTGAATGTAACTTTGACGTTGTTCAAGCGGCTCACGATAATGGATCGACAGCGTATATCATTAATAAGATTAAAGATGCGCCGGCCGGTTCTAAATTTGCAGTTGGTACTGAAATAAACCTTGTAAACAGATTAGCGAACGATTTCCCGGATAAAGAAATTACTTCACTGTCACCTTACCAGTGTTTGTGTACAACAATGTATCGAGTTAGACCTCGTTGGCTACTTGCCAGCTTTAGAGCAATTAAGGAAAATAAACCTATAAACATAATTAAAGTGGACGAAAAAACAAAAGAGTACTCACTTAAAGCACTTAATAAGATGCTTGAACTGAGTAAGTAATAGGTTTAATACACAAGAAAAGAAGAGGGACAACATGCAAGAGATTTACGCTGATTACAATGGAAGTGCTCCAATTTGTAATGAAGTTAAAGAGTATATTATCAACCGACTTAATAAGGGGCCATTTGCTAATCCAAATGCCACTCACCACGTCGGAACTCGCGTAAAAGTTGCAATGGAGAATGCTCGCTCAGTTTGTGCCAAGCTTTTAGGTGCACATATGAGTCAATTAGTTTTCAATTCAGGCTCAACTGAAGGGATCTCTACTGTTTTTCAATCTGTTCTTTTAAATAATACAAAAAAGAAAATTATCATCTCGGGAATTGAGCATTCAGCGGTAAGCAATAATGCTCAATTCTATGCCGAAAACTTTGGTTGTGAAGTTTATACACTTCAAACAAAGCCAAATGGCATGGTCGATATTGAAGATCTTATCAATCATATTGACGATAACACTGCCCTGGTAGCTGTTATGGCAGCAAATAATGAAACAGGTGTTATCCAGCCATATAATGACATTGCAAAAATCTGCCAAGAACAAGGTGTAGCTTATCTTTGTGACACGACTCAGTTTGTTGGAAAGACTTGCTTTAACTTTGAAGAGTCAGGTATTGATTATGCAGTCGTAGCTGGTCACAAAATTGGTGGTATGACTGGCTCAGGTATCCTAATTGCTAAAGACCCAACTACTCTAAAGCCACTTATCATTGGTGGCGGTCAAGAGAAAGGTCTACGTGGTGGAACGCAAAACTACCTAGGGAACGAGACTCTTGCAGTAGCACTTACTTATTCAATGAATAACCTACAAAAGCACGATGCTATTAATAGTAAACGTGAAGAGTTTGAAAAAAATATAAAAGCGAAGTTTCCACAAGTTGTTATCATTGGGGAAGAAGCTCCAAGACTTTCTTCAACAACATATCTTTCATACCCAGGAATCCACGGACAAGCTGTTCAGATGGAACTTGAGTCAGAAGGAATCTATGTAACAACTTCATCAGCATGTTCTGACAATAATCCTCAGACATCTAAAGTTCTTAAGGCCATGGGAGTAGCTGACGATATTGGTCGTGGCGTAGTGAGAATTTCTTTAGGGCTATGTAACGATCCGGCCCTCTATGATAGAATTGAAAATGCACTTACAATTGCATATGAAAAACTATCAAAAATTAAAAGCTACTAACACTTGAAAAAAAATAATCTACTAATAACAATATTAATATTTATCGGAGTTATTACTTCTTGTAGTGATAACTCTCGTAAATATAGCGATATGAAAGCTAAAGAAAGTTTTCTATCTAGTACAAACTCAGACACAATTTACTTTGCTTATACTTCTAATTTAAATTCAAAAGTAGAGTCTCATAATGATGAGCTTATTGTTTCTTCAAAAATTCAATTCGGTGGAGATGCACTTCTTTATAAGTTTTTTTCGGCAATTAGAGAAAAACTGAGCAATCTTATTGTAATTGATGGTGGCCAGATATTAGAAGATAAATATGATTTGGCCGGTGAGTTAATCCTTGGCCAGTTGGTCAACTTTAATTACGATGCAATATTACTCACAGATCATGAGTTAACTAACTTAAAAAACAAATTAATTCCTCATGAACTTCCATTTGTAAATTCTAATTTAATCTCACTCGATACTAATTCAGCATTTACTCAATATGGAAATCAAGAATATATCATTAAGGAAGTTGGTGGTATTAAAGTTGGGATTATTGGACTAACACCTTATAAGCCGAAACTTAAAAAAGAAGACGGCCTAGAAGGGATACTATTTGATGATATTGTCGCTAGAGTTATTGAAATCAAGAAACAGCTTCGAGGAAAAACCGATCTTAATATTGCTCTCTTACACTCTCACACAGAATGTAGCGATACTATTGACTACAGGTTTAAGAATTGCTCTCTTGATAAAGAAGCAACTGAAACGATACTTAAACGTCTTCCACCAGATACTTTTGATTTAATTTTCACAGGAAATAGTTTTGAACCCCATACACAGGTGTCGGGCTACCCAATCATCTCAAACCTTGGGCACGGAGAATTTATCACACTTGTTGGTTTTAATAAGAAGACGAAGAAAGTAAAAGCAGAGCAAATTAGAGTTTGTTCTCACTTCTATCAAGTAATTGATAGCTGCTATATCGATCCCGAAGATATTGATACAATTAAGAAAGTAAGAAAGTCGCGTCTGAAACTTAAACCTGCCACAGTCTTTGGCAAAGAAATCTTATAAGCAAATTAGAATTCCCTCGTCACTACAGAATGTACTAAGACCTGGTGAGCAAAAGCCCGCTGGAGAGCCATTGAAGCATAAAGACGGCAGCTTTGTATCAAGAACCTTATAGCCACGTGGACAGGCAGGTTGATTTTTAGTTCCACACTTATCTTTTCCACAATACTTACTTCCACCTTGCGCGCAATTGAAGTCGACAACTTCGTAACTGCCTTCCTCACAAAGATCACACTTGTACTTCACCACATCCTTACATTCAGTATTTACTCCATGGCAAAGTGTTCCACTTTTTATTGTTTTAGCTTTTAAATACTCTAGGCCACCATTAACGTAGACATTATCAAAGAATGACTTCTTTAGCTGATTATTAAATGGTGTAAATTTTCTTGTGATAGAATGATTAAATAGAGGGTAATTAAAACTTTTTCCGTCAATAATAAGACTAAGCTTTATCTTTTCTTGGACATGAAGATTCATTTTAAAATCTTTAATTCCTGTTTGAGAAATAATGGCATCATCATTAAAGCTACACTTCCCTGCCACTCTTTTTGTAACTCGAGACTCTCCGAGAGATTTGTTGAATGGGGTTTTGTAAAAGTAGCAATATTTATTAAACGTAAAAAGAAGAAGCCACGTATTCTTGGGCCCATAAACTCCCTTACTGCCTTGATAGAGTTCATTCATTTCAAAATTTGTTGTAAAGGCCAACTCATTTGCAAAGTCAAACTTCTCTTGCTGACACGACAAAAGGCCAAAAAGAAGAAATACACTTAGAATAATCTTCATTACAATGTCCTCATGCAACGGAAAGCAATCTTATACTCGGGGCCTATCTCTTTAGAGATAAAAGGGTCAAATGCAATATTGTTAAGGCCAAAACCTTCTCCATCCCAATATCCTCGCATCCCCGTTTGATGAGCTTTTTGATGCCAGCTGAAATAGAAAGAAGCCAATTTGATATTCTCACTTGGATGAATGATATTTCGCAAGTACTCAAGAGGGCCACCAAATACTTCATAAACACCGGCCCAAGAAACATTTCTACTATCTTTTTGAATATAATTTTGATCAAGGCATTCACTTGAATAATCCTTTTCACAAAGTTTAAGTCTTTCTTCTTTTGTAATCTCATCGATATGAAACTCATTCATGCGTTGAATTTCATTTAAGAGAGTTTTTGTATTCTTTCTCTCCCATGGATAAAAAGGTGCTCTTAAGTATTTTGTTGTCGTATCATTAAGATCCTCAGGATGAATAGTAACAGCATCAAAGACACGGGCACTTAAAATTGATTTACCTTGAAATGAACAATAAGCTTCCATCTCGTCAATTGATAGTCCGTAGGCATAAGAGTACTTATTTCTCTCCTTTATTTTCTTGGCCGCTTCTTGGGCCAAATAATGCTTAGAGGCTTTCGTCCAATTCAGAACTTCCCAATTTTGAACATGGTATTTATCAACAAAGATATTACGATTGAAGTTATCCCAAGAAATTGTCACATCCCTCTTATTCACTAAAAATGGATAGTACCTTTGTGGTACATAAACTTCTTGGCAACTATCCACAAAGCTAAGCTTTAGGTCTTCATTATAGCCTTCGACATTTACTGTATAATCATAGTAACGATAGCTAGGCATCTGATGGTAGCGATAGCTTCCCTTCATCGTAATTGGTACTAATTTCTTATTAATGTGGACATTGACCAGCTTTTTTTGAAGTAAGCAGGCCATATATTCAGGAAAGCACTGATAATACTGGTCATCGACATAGCTGAGCTTCTTGCACATCCCCTCTTTATCAAGGTGTGCATTCTCCCATTCAAACTTCAATGTTTTAGAGATTTCTATGATTTCTTCGTTTGAAAGCTTAGGTCCTAAGTTTTTCTTCGTTAAAAACCAGTACCCGAGTCCAACACTCAGAATAAAAATGGAAGTAAAGATTATTTTTTTAAACATTTCTCACTTATATGTAACACCCAATCAATGGTAAAATTATAACTAGAAATCCCTTATGTTAAAAGGATTCAAAGGAAGATTATGGATTGGTTAGATAGTTTAAATGATTTAGAAGTTAACGGAAATGAAACAATGTCATTTTTTGACTACTACGAACTCTTTAATAAATTTCCCGACAGAGAACTAAGACCAACTTCGGCCTATCTTCAAGACATGGTGGATTACTTTGGACGTGACGACCAAGGACATCTTAATGTTTTTCAGAATGATGACCAAGATGCCCCAGCTGTTTTTGGACAATATAAAATCGAAGAGAAAATTATTGAACAATTAAGAAACTTCGCGGAAGAAGGTTTCAATAATAAATTTCTTTTACTCGTAGGCCCAAATGGTTCTTCAAAGAGCTCACTTGTTAAGCGGCTGATGAAAGGAGCTGAAGATTATTCTAAAACGGATGAGGGTGCACTTTATACATTTAGCTGGATTTTCCCTATTAATACTGTCGTTAAAGGTAATCTTGGGCTTAATCAAACTCACTCTTCAGTAAATTTAAACTCATATGCATTATTAGAAGATAAAGATATTTCGGCCATTTTAGCATCGGAGCTTAAGGATCACCCATTACTTCTAATACCAAAAGAAGTAAGAAAGGATCTTATTCACTCTGCATTTAATGATCGGCCAGAAAAGTTAGAAGAGATTGAAAAGTCGTATCTAGTACGTGGCGATCTCTCAAAAAGAAATCGTATGATCTACGATGCTCTTTTAAAAAATTATAAAGGAAAGCACGAAGAAGTTCTAAAGCATATTCGCGTTGAGCGCTATACAGTTTCACGTCGTTATTCTCGCAGTGCCGTGACGATTGAGCCTCAATTACATGTTGATGCAAAGATGCAACAGATTACAATGGATCAAAGGCTGGCCTCTTTACCTCCATCACTTCAATCGCTTAATCTCTTCCAAATGTCAGGTGAAACAATTCATGCAAACCGAGGAATCCTAGAATACTCTGACCTATTAAAAAGACCGCTTGATACTTTCAAGTATCTTCTTATGACGATGGAATCTGGTTCGATCAATCTCGGAGGAATTCTAACTGAGTTGGATATCTTTTTTATCGGAACATCCAATGAAGTTCACTTAACTGCCTTTAAACAACACCCAGACTTTAACTCATTTAAAGGACGTTTCACATTTATTCGTGTGCCATACCTACTCGATTATAATTGTGAGATGGATATCTATAAGAAGCAAATTGATAGTATTAAGGATCGAACACGCTTTGAACCAGGATCTCTTTCCGCCATTGCTAAATTTTCTGTAATGACAAGAATTCGCTCATGTATGAGTAAGCACTACGAAGACAACAAGAAATTATCTGCGATTGTGACGGCCCTAAATCCTCTTGAGAAGTGTGCCCTTTATTCAAGTGATCGCCAGCTTCCGGCCCATCTTAACGTTGAAGATGCTCAACTTCTAAAGCACAATATCTCTAAAGTAGAATCAGAGTTTGAATTCGATAATCTTTACGAAGGAAAATTTGGTATTTCACCACGTGATATTAAAAATATGATTTATCGCCTGGCAGATTTAAATAAAGATATTACATTTATTGAAGTGCTTGAATACTTCAAAAGAATTATCAACAAGAAGTCTGAATATGATTTCTTAAATATGTCTGCTCATGGCGACTATCATAATCCTCAAAAATTTATTGAATTAATTAATGAGGACTGTCTTGACCAATTCGACCGTCAATTAAGAGGATGTCTTGGATTAGTCGATGATCGTTCCTATGAAGACTACCTCAAAAAGTATATACAAAATATCAACGCACAAATTAAGAATGAAAAAATTAAAAATGAAGTCACTGGAAAATATGAAGAAGGTGACACATATTTTATTAAAGAGTTTGAAAACAATATTTCTTTAAAAGAAGACCCAACAACATTCCGTTCACATCTGATCTCTAAACTTGGTGCTTGGTACTTAGATAACCCTGGACAGCAAGTTGATTATCTAAAAATCTTCCCTGACGTCGTGGATCGTCTAAAAGAATCATTTAGACAAGAACAAGAGAAGGTTATTAAGAATATTTCTAAGAACTTAGTCTACTTTGAAGCAGAAAAAAGTGGGAAAGATGTTCAAGGACACATCCCATTAAAAGAAGATATTAAGAAAGAGATTCAGCATATTATTGATAACCTTAATACAACTTATGGTTATTCACAGAACGGTTCATTTGCGCTAATAAAGTATCTAATTAAAGAAAGATATTAGTACTTTATTAGTTTATGGCCATTCTCAATAAGAAATTTACAACACAAGTATATGAAGTCACATACTATGTTGAGGAAACTCAGCATGGTATGAGGCTGGATCAATATTTGCAAATCTATCTTGAGACATGGTCACGCCAAGAAGTAAAAAAACGTATCAAGGCCGGTGATGTACAAATTATTGGCCGTCCAGGAAAGCATCGTCCTTCAACGACTCTTCACTACAAAGAAAGAATCTTCTTTAAGATTGAAAGAACCACTCAAGAGGATGAATACTGGCGAGGTGAACTCATAGAGCTAGACGAGAAACCTGAGATTATCTTTGAAGACCAAGAGCTTATTGTTATGAATAAGCCTCCTTATATGGCATGCCACCCTACAGGGCGCCACCTTTTCTACTGTGCAACAGTTATGTTTGAAGAAAAGTATGAAAAAACCATTCACTCTATTCACAGACTAGATCGCGAAACCTCAGGTGTCATGATGCTTGGAAAAGAGCCTCAGATTGCAAACCTCATGGGTGAAGAATTCATCCACGACCGAGTTAAGAAATGCTATTTCTTTATTGCCAAGGCCAATGAGGAATACAGTGGTGAAATCGAGTTCTACTCAGACGAACGCCTTGGAGCTTCAGAGGAAGGGCTTAAGAGAGTTTATATCGACTCTTACCCTGAAGATTCTCATGAAGGTAAACACGCCTACACAGACTTTAAGATTCTTTATAAAGAAGGCGACTATGTCATAGGCTTGGCCTTTCCTCAAACGGGACGCCAGCACCAAATTAGAGTACACGCAATGCTTAGAGGGCTACCACTTGTAGGTGATAAACTTTATCTTGGTTCATTTGAAATGTTCCAACGCTTTAAAGACAATCTAGCGAGTCCTGAAGAGTATGACCAAATGGAGCATAACCGCCACTGCCTTCACGCTATTGGCCTAAAGCTTCACTACAAGGGTGAAGATCGCATGTATATTTCATCTCTTCCTAAAGACTTCATCCCACTTATCAGTGAGCGATTTACAACTCCAGTTCAAGAGATTGAACAAACAATAAAAGACGCTGCTAAAGATTATTTTTCAGGTAGCTTAAAACCCCGCTAGGCCCTGCATTCTCCTCTCCAGTAAGAATTACATGAGGCTTAACAGTAAGCTTATCGAGTACTGATTTAATATTTGAAACACCGATTGATGTCTTCACTTTATCAAACATTGATTGATCATTAAGACTATCACCAAAGTAAATTGCATCTTCGGCCATATTTAAATTTGGATAGAATTTGTTAAAGAGAACTTTTGTCGCATTTGCTTTTGAAAGATTCCCGCACCAGAAGTTTAAGTGCACATTTGATGTTGAGTAGTTAATGCCCTCTTCATCCATAAGATGGCAAATTTCATTTTTAAAATTTTCATCTTCAAGATCACATAACTCGATAGCACGATCAGCAACTCTTCCAAGTGAATCACTAGTTAGATAAAGGTTAGGATATTTTTCTTTAAGCTTTATACAAAAGGCTTCAAGCTTTGCTAACTCACTTTCTGGAACAAGAAATTCATTTTGAATAAGCCCTGCTTTATCACGCCAGCTAATTGCTCCCCCACCTTCTGAGATAACAATAGGTAGTGCAGTAAAGTGAGTGATAAGAAAGTGAGCCCAAGAAATTGAGCGGCCAGTGACAATGACAAAAGGGATTTTCTTCTCGTCAGCTATTTTTAAAATCTCGAAAAGCTCACTACTCATTTCTGTGTGGTGAGTAAGTGTACCATCGAAGTCTGAGAGAATAATTTTTGTCATTGAATTGCCCTGTTAATTAAAAAGGCGACTCTAGGCCGCCTTCTTAGTTATATATAATTTCTGAAAGATATTATAGTGGAAACGATACACCAGCAAGGAATGCTGTGAATGAATCCTTAAGTCCAACTTGAACTTCCATTGTTCCGTTTAGGTGCTTAAAACCTTCGATTGGAAGTTGACCGTTGATACCAGTGTTAAGACTGATCGTTGTATCATAAGTTTTAGTGTCACCATTTAGTGAAAGTCCAACTGGTAGTGAAGCATATGGATAAGCTTCTTTACCCCAGAAAGAGAATCCCTTAGTAACAGTTGGTGCCATTGAGATTTTTGTGATCCCTTGGTCAAACTCAGTTGAACGCTCAAGAATCCCTTTCACAGAAACTCTTGGTTGTTGCATATAATCTGGATAGATTTCATAGTCAGCACCAACAAATAGTCTTTGTGAACGCTCACCACCTGAGATACCAATCCCACCGTCTACGATTAATTTTTCATCTAGTTTTTGAGTGTAACGAACTTGCATACCCATTCCGCCTTTATCAGACGTAATTCCAGTAAGTTCTGTTGCAATTTGCTTGCTTCCACTAAGCATTGGCATCGTTGATTGACCAATCCCGTAAGCAAAAATTGAAGCTTGTGAAAGCATCATTAGTGATAGAAATACCTTTTTCATATATCCTTCCTAGTTTTTTGGTAACTTCACTAATCATTTTAATGCCTTGGGGCATTTATATGCAAGATATTCCTAGGACGCTTCGCACAAACCTTACACATTATGCAATTAAGTGTTGACTCATAAGGCCCAAGCATTTATAAATAATTCCACATTCTTATGGTGACCGTAGTTCAGTTGGTAGAGCGCCAGATTGTGATTCTGGTTGTCGTGGGTTCGAGCCCCATCGGTCACCCCATTTTTCCCTTAAATCGAAAAATGGTCCTCCTCTACCACAAACCTCTGGTTTCCATACAATTTCAACCTTATTTCCCTTTAAAACTCTAATCTCCTCAATAAGATTATTAAAAACAGCTTTTTTAACTTCATTACTGGCCCTCTGAAGCTTGTTGAACACATATTTCATAATCTCCTTAAGTGGCTTACAAGCTAACGACTCAGAACGAATATCATCTCTCTTGGCCTGTAGTCCTTCTAATCGACTTTCTAGCTCATTCTTCCTTGCTGTCACCTTTTTCATTTCTTCTGATAAAGTTTTAACAACTTCCTTAACTTCACCTGAATCACCAATATGAGCAAGACTTGTTATAAGCCCTTTTAGCTCACCTTCTAATTCATCAATCTCAGTTTGAATATCAACAATACTAGAATCAACTAACTCAAGCTTTTCGCTTTTCTTATTAACAGCTTCTCTCATTAGAGAGGCCATCTCTTTATCATCTTCAAATTTTCTAAAAGAATTGATTACAGCATTTTCCAAAGCTTCTGCATCTAAACGTGCATCATCTTTAGTTGCTTGGTAATAGACTTTCTTTCCTCCCATTGCTCCCGTATATACATTTCCAGACTCTGACTTAACTAAGCCCGACAAAGGATAAACCCGATTCTTTCCTCTGCGATTTGAATTACCAGACTCCTCAATGCTCTTTATCTTTTTTTGTACCTGCTCGAACAATTCAACTGGAACAACTGGACCAGTAGGAAGGTCCACATATTCAGATGGACTATCGTCATTTTTGTCTTGAGGAACCTTAAGCTTACCAATATATTTCTTATTCTTAAGAAGCCTAGTTAGGTACTCTCTATCAAAATCTCTATTTGTTTTAGATTTGTATCCAAATGTCCTTATCTCTCTAACGGCCTGTGCATAAGTAGAACTGTTTAAGAATATCTCCATGACGTGAAGAATAATTTTTTGTTCTCTTTTATTTATCTTCCAAACACCTGTTTTACCTTCCACTTTATCGAACCCAAGAATTACATTACCACCATGTATAATTGCATTATTCAAAACTCTCGAACGAATAGAGGACCTTGTCCTTTCGATAATGAGACTTCTTTCAAATTGAGCAACGACTGCCATGATTTGAACAATCATTTCAGAGAAGATGTCGCCCGGTTCAAAATATAACCCATTCATATAGATACAAACATTATGCTTCTTACATAATTTGAGTAGCTCTAAAAAATCTGAGATATTTCGAGTTAACCTAGAAAGTTCCTTTGCAAATACAACATCAACCTTCCCTCTCTTAATTAACTTAATTAGTTTCTTGTAGTTCGCCCTTTCACTTGATGCTCCACTTACAGCCTTTACTTCTGTTAGGTCATAAACTACTCTATGCTCTATACCTGTAGAGAGACTTTTTCCCTTAGCTAAACTCAAACAAATATTTCTTTGTTGCTCGGTTGAATTATGGTCCTTACTCATTGTCTCTACATCTGAAGTACGACAATAAATGACACACCTTAAAAACTTCTTATCCTTCGTTACATTCATCAATGACTCCCCTTAATCCACTAACAAAAGAAATAGAGTCCACATTCCCTGATTGAACTTGGAAATCGACTCTAATCTTTCTCTTATCCTTAATTCTCTTTTGACGTTTCTTTTCGTTCTCACAATTTTTACATCTTGAACTTAATCCGTGAGCACCTTTTTTATGAAAATTTGATAGTTCAAGGGGTTGTCCCTTTGACTTACACTCTTTATTACTACACACCTTTGTCTGCATACTTTCTTTCTCCTAAAAAGAAAGCGAAGGTGGTTCTTCCTACTCAACGCTTTAACACATTTATAGATTAAATTTTTGTCCTTACACTTTTGATAATTGAATGAACAACTCCTTCCCGAAGATTAATATTAATCTCCCCCCAAGACTCAGTTTCAAAATACTCTTGCACTAAACTTGCAAGCTCCTTCAGGGCCTCATCGTTTCTTTTTTCATCTCCATAGATACTTTCATTCTTCTTAGCTGTAGCTCCCTTTGAATTATTCATAGTTCCTCCTTTCTTTAGACTTTTCAGGGATTAAAATAAATATCTTGCATATAATTAAACGCATAATTAAGGCCTTCGCCCACAATCAGATGACAATGCTCCCAATAAGCAGGGTCTCTATCCATAACATAGCTATAATATAAATCGAGAAATCTCTTTGGTACCTCATCCCAATCTAAACCACCACTATTCAGCTCCTTATTGATTAACGAAGCAACACTAAAAAAACCCTCACCATCTAAGCAGACAATACTTTCATTAATATTTTCATCAATACAATCTAATAAACTATCTATAAAAAAATCATCATCACTTACCATCTTCCCTCCTTTAGTAAGATTTCATAATCATTTGAAATTCTGTATCTACTTTTCTTCAACTTAAATACTATATTTGCTCTTACGAGCTTTCTAAGTGCATTATATAAATTTTTATTTTCAGTTGACGTTACTCTTAAATAGCCATTACCAACTTTAAACATTGATAGAATCATCTTTGAGTATTTAGGTGATATAGAAATGAATTTTTCGAGTGCCTTCTCGTAACAGAGATGTGAAACGCACTCATTACCAAGCTGAGATAACACTTTGGAAACTATATCTGTAGCGACTCTTTCTAATTTGGAAAATACATCGGATAACAATTCGTCATCATATCGATAATCACGAGAGTTTGTTCCAAAAAAATCTCTGGTAAACTGAACTTCAATCTTTATTAAATCTTGCGTTAGACGATACGCCTTTAAGAACATTCCTCTTCTGTCTTCATCAAGGAACTCATACTTAATAGCATCTTGAATTTCACCTTCATTATCAATTTTTGCTATAAACTCACCAAATAGGTCGTATATTGTCTCTCCTAGTAGCCTATAGTCCCTTATATAATCCTCTGTCCTGAAGACCCAAAAATACTCTAAATGTGTCCAACGATGTATATATCGATAACTTCTCTTAAGACGGTGTAAAAATCTCTCGAACCCTTTCTTGTAAAAGAACTCTGCCATTCGTACTTCGTGATATATCTTTTTCTTAATCTCTTTCAAGACATGATGCTGTAAAGAATATAGTCTTTCATCATTGAAGGCATTTCTAGTCCCATAAAGAGTAGATTTACCAGTATCGTTAAAAAGATACTTACTAAACTCAACACCATTAGCAACACTCTGCACTCTTGCATAATCACCAAGCGTAGATGCTAATAATAAAGTAGCAAAGCCCGTTTTTGATTTACTAATTATTCTCTTAGGTAGTTTGCGTCTTATTGGATAACCGAAACTCTCTGCGACACTCACCATATAAGGAGAATCATAAAGCCCAACTAGCTTTTTATTCCTTGAACCGAAACCTGAATAGAACTCTATTTTATCAGAAACTGGCCTTGGTAGACTTTTCTCTTGTGCAAGCGATTGCATCTCTAACAAACCTACTGGATACTTTGCACTGTGCATCTTCTTCTTGATATTAAAGGAACCTTTCACCCAAGTTGTAGATTTTTTGCACCCTAAGTATTTTTTCTGAATTGATATACTTTCACTCTTCACTAACCTTCTCCCACTAACGCAACTAAATTTGAGATACGCTTATGTTCATTTGATGATTGTGAATATAGTCCATTATATCGACGTAAGATAATCGATTATGCTTAAGGGAAAATCTCTTATTATGAATGAGGCTTATGAATTAGGAGATTTACAATTTGAAATCAAATAAATGAATATTTTTAATTATATAGAGGCCAGCACTTAACTTCTTCTTATTAGCTTCTATATTAGAATCACCTGCATAATTCGACATATAGGAATCTGCTGTTAACTTACCTATTTCAGTTTGTTTTTTCAAGAAGCCTTCGCACAAAGACAATATCTCATCGTAATGTCTTGGCGTTCTTACTACTAAGCTTTCTTTATTATGCTTGTCATATATCAATGTACGTATCTGTTCAAGCTTATTAATAAGATTAAATATTGCTTCATCACTTTGATACAAGTTAACTGTTACATTCAAGAATTGTGGAATATTTTCATCATAGCTTTCTGAAGTCATTTTCCTTATTTCAACCTCACTTAGGCTACCCACAGTAAAATGAGGTTCTAATAACGAGTTAAAAGTTCCATTATGAAATACTCCCTCATTTTTACTTTTCTTATGTACAGCCAAAGCAGAGAATAACTGCAAACCTATTAAATCTCCTTTAAATTGGAAATCACTAGGAAGATTTTTTTCATTAGGATTTAATAAGTGTGTAACTCCCCATTTTATGGCAAGTTCTTCTGGCTCTGTACTTAAAGGGTTGAAGGACATATCCTCTTTATCTAAGTAACGAGAATGAGCGATTTTTTCGACATCATCTCGATATTTTTCATTAAGCCTTAAAAACTTCCAACGATATTCTCGGTTCCAATCTCTTCTAATCCAAAATACATGAGTTGATTGGGTTGATTGTTTTTTTTCAATTAGATACTTCATACGAAGAAAAAATGCTGAATCAGATATGACCATATCATCATTAGCAGTTCTATTAGATTCTCTTATTGAATTCCAGTTCATTCCATTATCAATAATAACAATGTTTCTTTCTCGTTTTTTTAAAGCCTTTTCAATAGAAGCCAAATTGATACACTCTTCATTAAACAAATTGACATCTATACTGCTATCATATCTATTTAGCGATTCCTCAAAAATATCTTCACTTAAAATTACTTCAACTTTTTCCTTCCAATTATTATTGAAATCTTTATTAAGTAAAAATAAGCTAATCGAAACTTTATCCTTAAAGTTACCTTTTATTTCTGATAGTTCATGTTTTAGCTGAGACCAATCGCAATTTAAAATCCAACCATCTTCAAAGTCATTTTGATTCCAATTGAGTATTTTAATCATCAAATCTCCGACGAATTATGTGTACCATATACCTTCGTATATAAAACAAGGCCTAGTGTTGAATATATGGCCCATTATTCACCTTATCGGAAGCTCTCTAAATACCTTAAATTTCGAAACAAGGTTATAACAGTAGTGGGTCTATATTTTAAAGAAAGTTAGAACCTAACTCTCCAAACATGATTGAGAGCTAGGTATAGAATTAGTGGTAAGCTTTACTTTTGTGGCTTACTTACAAGATTATACCAGAATGGTAACTTTGTGCATTCAGACTCAGGTAATTTGCTTTTATACTTCTCTTTATATTTCTTCACTCTAAATCTAAAATTATTAGAATCATTCTCAATTAACTTTTTCTTCATTTTAATTCTATATGGGTCTTTCTCCTTAGAGAGAGACTTCTGCGTAGAAATTGATGATGCTAATATAAAGCATGAATCCTTGATAAATTGTTTTTTAGATTTGGTTTCGATTTCAGAAGTCATTTGCCATTCTCTTTCTTCTTCTTTGAAATCAACATCAACTTCAATATTCCCTAAACGAAAAAAGTTTCGACACTCTTTTAGCTCGTCATATTTTTTAGCTCTATAGCTATCATAGCAGTCTACAATCCTGTTTGTTTCATAGTATATATCTTCTTTGTAATCCTCTAGTTTTTCTCCCCCATTCCAGATTTTAGCGGGAACAACACACGACTTTTCAGATATTGCTTTAAACCTTTTCTTAATTTTGTCAAAATCTTTAGTCTTAAGAATATCAAGCATATCATAACAAGAAGTATCATTCGCATGAGTATTTGTGCTTATACAAAACATCATTGACATTACTATAGCTAAATTAATTACCTCCAATTTATTACGCAACACTTTCAATCTCCTTCTCTATTTGACTTGGATTATTCTTACGCCACTTATCTAATGCGACTAAGTTGGTCGCTTCACATTCAGAACAAGCTTTCCAACTTTTCATATAGAAAAATACATAGAAGAACGCAGGAATTCCCCCTGCAAAGATGAGAGCGAATGCAATGAGAAATGAGCCTCTACTGTAATTTTTCTCAATTTCACCTTCTGCATTACAGTTTGTACAATGATGCTTTCCCTCTGTATCATTATATTTTACGTTCTTAGACTTCTCAGCGAATGTCTTACCTCCGAGTTCAACAATGTCATTATCATTAAACTCCCTAAATACAGTTATAGCGTCTTGAATGATAGCAACCTCTTCACTTGTGAAGCAGTTGCTTGGCATCTTCTTGCTGTTAACCAATATGAAGTACCCCAACATTCCTTTCTCTATATCTATTCTCTCAATTTCATCATATCTTAATGAAAAGTTCTCGATGTCATTATTGAAGTGCAACTTCTCAGAGGTAAATAAGACTCCCACTTTCCCATTGCCGAATATTGTTTGGTCAAAAAAGAGTAAAACCTTCTCTTTCCCTGATAAGCTGAAGTGATTTTCTATATAGATAGTCTTTTTATGACTTTTAGTAAGACATTCCTTTATAAAAATATTCTTGTCTCTTCTCTCTATTTCACCAATCTTAGTCTTAGCTAAACTCATTAGTCCCCCTTATCAATTTTTATGCAAGCGACTGCACTATTGTTTTTTGCGGAGTATTACTTCAAAGATACCAACGTTTATTTCTTCCCTATATTGCTCAATGAGATTCTCCGTTGGACTACCTAAATCATCGAAGCACAAAGCATCTAATGTTAGTCCTAAGGTATTTGCAACTTGTTTAACTTGTCTCATATCACGGGGAGGCTTTCCTTCGGCCCAGTTCTGAATAGTTGTAGAAGCAACCCCACAACGTTTAGATAGAGTAGGTATACTCCAATCCTTCTCTGAGAGAATCCGTCTTAAATTATCTTTTAATTGTAAGTCCATGATTGATTAATCGGTCCTAAAATTTATTTAATAACGGGCCATAAGGTTTGTTTTAAACCTCACAGGGTTTCTGAGTTCTATGTTTTTTCAATATTCGAGAAACACTGCTCGGACTACAGCCGTGTAGCTTAGCTATTGAGCGTACAGATAAATCGGTCATTTTAGCTGTCTCTATTATCTTCTCATCCGATATAAGCTTTTTACGACCTAACTTAATGCCTTTCTCTTTACAGGCCTGTAAACCTATTCTGGTCCTCTCTCCTGCGATTTCAGACTCAAGTGTTGCCACTGCACCTAAAATCGACATGACAAGCCTTCCGTGCATATTGTTAATATTAAAAGACTCTGTAAGACTCTCAAACTCACATCCACATTGCTGAAACTTCTCTACAATATTTAACAAGTCCTTAAGAGAACGACTAACTCTGGATAAAGATACAGTTATTACCTTATACACTTTCTCTTCTTCTACATCCGTAATTAGCTTTTCAAGAGATGGCCTACGGTTAACACCCAGTCGACCAGAAAAGTTCTCATCAATATAGACCTTGTAGTTCTCGATATTGTTTTGTTTGCAATACCTCTCAAGGTACATTTGTTGGGAGATACTCCCTTTCTTTTGATGAGCAGTGCTAGTTCTTACATAAAGTGCCAAATATTTACTTTCTTTCATTCTTCTATTTTAACACCACGTGCAATACAAACGTATCACAATTGCAACACAATGAAATTTCTACTAGAATTTAGTGAAACTCGCATAAAGTAGGATTTAAAATGGCAAAAAAGAAAGGCAGTGAAGCTAATTTGAAAGCAGTTGAATATACTCTCCCAACGAAAGGAGAAAAGTTAGACGCTACCCTGAGTATAAGGCTTCCAGAAGAGCTTAAAGCTGAACTACAAAAGTTTTGTAAAAAGAAGAAACTGAAAGTTAACACGCTAATAAATCATATTATTGAAGAGTTTCTCGACGGCCAATAACAGAATTAAGGTTCACTACCGTCTTGTTATAAGCTTCAAAACTGTGGCAATGCGATTTCAAAAAATGTGTAAACAGTTAATATATCATTCAAAAGGTGGCAATATCCAAACTATTCCGTTCATTCTGCTAATTTTCAGGTGTCATTTCTAGCTTGAACATTGTTCTTTCTATATAAACTAGTACCGTTAAGGCAAAGTCTAAAAAATGAGGATTGGCTATCAAGCCTCAGTGATAATCAGCATCCCAAAGATTTTAGTTATCCAAAAGATAATAAGTACACAGTAATTCTCATTTAATTAGTTTCTGCCTTAACGGATATATCAGATGCTTAACTGGCTGAGTTTGTAATAATAGGCTTCATGTCCTTATCAAATACGACACCATTTACTAACCAAAATTTAAATTGGCCCTCTTTATCATAAAGAACTTCACCAATATTCAAATTCTCAATTTTAACGGCTTCATCATCTTTAGAATTAAGCCTCTTAAGTATCGTACCGAAAAGAGCGTCCTCTTCAAGAATTACTCTTGATTTAAAACGAGACCAAGCTCTTTCAAACTTTAATATATAATCCTTCAACATATCTTCAGATACTGTTTTTTCACTAGTGGCGATAAACGCAACAATATCTTCAATTTCATCTTTAGATTTATATAGTAGATTTCGGAGGACTTGCTTATCAAAAAGTTCAGCATATATCTGAGTAATAACTTCCTCAATCTCATTGTCTAAATACGAATCCTCTTTGCCAATATCCCAAAAAACTAACCATTCTTGAAATATTTTATAAGTCTTCTTCTCATTTAAAATACCATTGTAATCAATACTCATATCTCAGCTCCATTAAAAGTTAATACGAGCATATTTTACAAAAGAACAAAAAACTTTATTCAAAGAATTTCTTTCAACAATAAAACTAACAACTTAGCTTCTTTAAATGAGTGCATTTGTGCAAGCGTTTGCATTAAGAGTAAAAATAAAATGAATTAAATCTCAATATTATGATTCATATAAAGTTCTACCCACCTCAAGAAGTTAGTATCACCGATATTCATACTAATACCAAGAGGAGTATTTTGGTTACCTTCGGAAGCTTTTTTACTTAAGTGACTTAGGTTCTGATTTTTCTTGTAATCTCTTTAAAAGGTTTTGAAGTTCTCCATAATCAACATCAAAATCTTCATGCGACAACCAACGCCGAAGCTTTTTATAAAGGATTACATTGAACATTCGAGGGTCTTGCTCTAGTAAATCATAATCTTCATTTTTAAAAAGAATAAAGCAAGTATCATCATTATCTTTAAATTTTCCTGTAATCTTACACGCGAATGTAGAAGAGTCTCCCGTAATGCCAACTCTTGAAAAAAGTAGAGCTATCGAGAAATCCTGAAACCTAGCAATAGAACCGACTTTGTATATAATATTTACATCTATCTTATTCGTTTTATAATTCTTAGATTCTCCAAGAACTCTTCGGTTTTTAACTTTATCTTTTGGAAGGATTTCATAAAAAATCGGGTTCACCTCACACTCATGGTCTATTTCATGAGTCTTTCCCTTTTCATTATGAGTTGGATTTATAAAGAAACCAGAACCCTCTATTAAAATTTGTGCAAAAGACTCTAGCAAGTCACCTTGGGCTTTTTTCGTTTCTGTACGCCCTTCAAACAATAAGTGCTTTGCTTCTACACACCTTTCTTTTAGTTCATCTTCAATATCAAATTTTGAAGCCCTGAATAGAAAGAGGTCAGGGTCTTGAGCAAAAAGCTCTTTTGCATTTTCAATAGTTAGATTAAGGCCTCTTTTCGACATGATGCTTATATGCAGATAGTAGTATTAATTTATCATTAATTGACTCATCATAATAACCATCTGACTCGTTGAAGATTGTTGGGAATTTATCAAAATCAAAACCGATAACAGCATTTTCAGGCATAGTTCTTTCCTCATCCTTTGGAACAATCCAATGGCTAAGGTAGTTTTGATTGTATAAATATAATAGAAACTTACTAACTTCCTTTAGTTCAAAACCTAAATCATCTGAAAGCTTTTCAGGATATATAAATCCCCTACTTTTAGATATTAGCTCTAAAAGCTCTATAAGTTCGCTCTCCTTAAGAGATGAATCATTGTAATGTAGATAAGTATTTATTAAGTTCATTATTTATATGTTCTAAGTATTTACCACCATTTTGATTATCTACTTTTATAACCCCACTTTCATTTTGCGGAAAGTCGAATCTAAATGCAATATCTTTATCGTCAACTTTTTCAATTTTCCTTAGGTGTCCTACACCTTTTTCAAAGGCTTTGTAAGCAGATTCAAAAAAATACTTTGAATATTTCAGTGTTTTTAACTTTTCTTCAATTTCGCCTCTAGAATCTGGACCAATTAAGTCCCCTATCGATGATAAAATCATTTGGTTGAGAGAGTTTCTTACATGCTTATCAATTTCAAAGTAAATATCTGATGGCTTAAGATGGTTTTTTGTTGGCTTAAATTTTAACTCTACGGGTAGATTTTCGTCAAAGTCATCAAGAATATCACTAACATAATACCCCAGCTGTTCAAACTCTCTCGAATCAAACTTATGCTTATAATAAAAATCCCTTACATCAATTAACTTTAACCTCATTCCTGCTAAATTAGACCTAATCCAATTTTTTACGAACTCCACCTCTTCTCTGAAGTAATTAATCTGATTTCTTACTCTTCTGCGATTTTTTAACTCAAGTCTTGCACATAGCTTTCCACCAACAGGGTTAATGTAAAACTTTAATCTAAAAATTGAAAATTCTTTACTTGGAATCCACACTGTTTCATTTTCTTCACCAACCCCTCTTCTCTCATACAAAGAAAAGCCAGCAAAATTTATTGAAAATGTAGAACCAGATAAATCGGCTGTATCTAAAAAATAAGAGTAAGAATCAATCTCATTATTCGATAGAAAATCCTGCTTAAGCTCCAATTCTTTTATGGTATTTATTAACGTCGTAAGGTCTCTACTTTCTTCATCTATAATTTGAAATACTTTAATTGCATCCAGTTTCTGCTCTTGCAAATAAGTCTGTATAATTGCAACTTGCTCTGATTTTATATTCTCACTTGTAATTTCTTTTTCTAAAATTTCAGCTTTATGCCTTGGGTTAAAGATTTGAGCTACTTCATTTTTAAACGTTGGTACTTCAGTAATCATAAGCATTCCTATTTCTGGCTGTGTGCCCAGTTTAAATATCATTTATTGCGCCAAGAGTCTAGGCTTCACTTGGCCATATACTCACAGAGCGTTTTGAGTTCTTTAGACTCTGTGTTACTGCAAAGCTTCTTTGTATTCCTCAAAGCATACTCTTTAGTATCAGGGTTTCCTCTATCCATTAGAAAAGCATTATAACAATTATAAAAGTCTTGATTATCACAGCCTCTTCTAAAGTATCCCATTGCACTTTGTTTATTTTCTTTACTACTAGAAAGATAGCCCATAAATCTACAGCTATCCCAATTATTGGAACGACACTCTGAATCCCAAACTAGGCTTTGGGACTTCCAGAAGTCGTTTCCTTTTAAGTTAATTAACATTTTCACATCGAAATATCTTAGTCTTGATAAATCCCCTAAAGACCTAAGATAATTAATAGGAGTCTCATACCTAAGGAACTTAACATCACTTACCCATGGAATATCAAAATAGCCCTTGTATGAAATATAGCTCACTTCATCATCTTCTTTTAAACGTGGATACTTATCGTTACAGAAAGACCCCTCTTTAAACTCCTCACCAGTTTCCCAATGGGACAAACGAAAGCAAGTCTTTGCTCTTCCTTTTCGATTTGTAAATTCGCCTGTGAGTGTAGATATTCGTTCAACTCCAGTAGAAGAATCTAGCTTAATATTTAGATTTCCTAAAACAAATACCAGTGTCATGAACATAAACATTCCTGTAAATGTATATCCAACATACATTCCAGTTTTTCCAATAATCTCTTGTACTTTAGGAAGACACAAATGAAGAGTGTAAACACAGCAAATAGTTAGTAGTAATGAGTAATATACAAAAGGTAAAAGAGTCATGATTCCATCTGTAGATGTAGTCCTCAAGACAAACATAGCACCAACAAATGAAATACCACCTAAGCCATATATAACAGATGCCCAGATATTTCTTTTCTTTCTATTCTCAGGGTCAGCTAATTTTTTCACGACCTGTTTCTGTTCTTCAAGATGCTTTTGCTGAACTTTACTACCTAAATAAATAATCAAGAATAGTACAATTATTAAACCGCAAAACCTTAAGTAGTCTCCTGCTTCTTCAAGGTTTCCAGAAATATACTGACTTATGAAAATCATTAGTGGCATAAATAAGATAGCCACACCGGTCCACACTTTCGCCATTATTTTGGGCTTATCGTTAGTCAATTTATCATCGACATAGGTCCGTGATTTTAATGTACTTAAAAGCCACTCTTGAAGCTCAAAAAATTCGACTTCATCCATGTGAGTTTGTTGAATAGTGACAACTTTTTTCTCACCTCTAGTTTTGAAATGTATAAGAGGGATACCATTTATATTCGACTCTACATCATCCTCAAGGTCTTCTAATTTAATCAATTTACTTTTATGACTCCATAAGCCTATGGGTAATAAAATTGAATCATCATAGACAATAATCTTTCTTTTAAATCTATTATTTAAATAGAGAACTATACAAAAACCAAAGGATAAAAGAGTCAATAATCCCTTTATCCAATCAGGCTGAGTAATCGTAATATAGCCAAGCAGTAGCGTTGCTCCTCCAAATATAACTAGTGCAATTATGAGATTTCCAGTTGTTAAACCAAACTCATATTCCTTTACTATCGTTTTATCTTCTGAGTAAGTCATTCTTGCATACCTAAATTACCGACCTTTTAAATTTTTTATTAAGATGGTTAAATGTTAACACAAAATTTATTTGGAGAAATCGATGAAACAAATTCCACTTTTCCTCGCCTTGGCATGGAGATTGAGGAGACTCTCATTACTCTGTATATTTAAAAAATTCATGGATATGTCCATACATGGATAAGAAGGTCATCACATTTAATAGAAACACTATTTATTTTGGAACTTTCGTATTCATTTTAAATCTTATTGCAATTGGCATAGTGTTTATAGAGGACAATGGGTTCCAATATTTTGAAGTAGGTATTCTTTTCATCTCGTTTTTCATTTTTATATTTATTGTTAAGCGGGCATTAAGAGAAAAACTAATTATGACTAACGAGAAAATTATTTATACCGTTGGCCAAAATATACAAGAGATTAAAATAAGTGATATTACCAAAATCGTAGCTGAGCAAGAAAGGTTTCGAGTCCTCGAAATATATCTTAATCATAGAGAGACTCCCTTTATATTTAAAGTAAATGCTCTCGAGGAACTATTTTTTGAAGTACCTCGCTGGGTAAATCAAGTAACTCAAGGACAAATAGAAATTGACGAAAGGCTTATTAATGAAGATTCATTTATGTATCTATCTAGGTTTAGATACAATTTATTTTCTACCTTTTGGCTAATATTTGGATTATCAATTATCTATAATAGCTTGAAATGATAATATAATTTAGAAGTGTACTGTACTTTAAATTTACGTTTATGCAATCGCTTGCACAAGCTAAACAACGCGTTTTTGATGTCCTCACTTTTAAGCCTTACAGGTAACTCCTATCGTATTATCAAATACATTAAAAGCAAACATGGGCACTCTACGGATTAGCCAACCTTTAACCTCGTCAAGATTTGATGAATGGTCTTCCCATGCCATCCACCTTTACCTGTCTTCGTAGGAACCTTCATCGTATTCAGAATCTCAGCAATTTTTCGGTAGCTATATCCCTTATCTCTTAGCTCAATCATTTTCCTTATGGCCTCTGATTCTCTCTTATGTTCAATGACATTTCGCTTCTCAACCTTTTCACCATATCCAAGACCTCTTTTTCTTTTTTGATTTGACCCCACTGGTCGTAACTCTATGTCACATTCCTTTAGACGCTTCATAATGGTGGTTCGAGAGGACGCCACAGACCTCGAAATTTCGGCACAACTAAGGCCTTCTACGACATATTTTTGGTAGAGGAAATCCCTAGATAAGACTTCAGGTTCATGAAAAAAGTCAATGATATTAGATATTTCAGAAGGTGGACGATATTCTTGATTAACGGGATGTTGATGACCCCATTAAAAAAGCCTTCCTTTGCGAAGGCTTTTTTTATTCCTGAAATACAAAACTATGAAAACGATGGGGCGAGAAGCGAACGAGCGCGCGATAGCGAAGAGCTGGCCCGGACGGCCAGCGGAAGCGAGTGAGTCGGCGACGATTGCTTGAGCGTGATGCGAAAGCATGAGGAGGAGCCCCTCGCACTTTCATCGATCTCATCTTAAGCAAAGTCGTGGGTGGCCCTCACGACGAGGGTCCCCCGCGAGGCCACGATGGCCGCAAAGCGGGGTCACCAACTCTGCATACCTAGTAACAACCTTCAATAAAACTCTCATTCTCATTAAGACAAAATCTATAATATGGTTTCCAATTGATTGTTCGGCCATCCACCATCTTGAAGTTAAATGAACCAAAGTTTTCATGGATAGCTGACGCTATTTTACCGTTATCATGAAACTTAATTTCACCATCCAAAACAATTTCCTTCCCTTGTAGAACAGTTTCCATGCTATCAATGCGTCCACTTATTAAATTACCTAGATCGTTGAACTCTATTTGCCCAGTAAATTCAAACGATCTGTCTGCTAAGCCTACATTTACAGCAGACTCAGTTATCACTAACTTTGCAATCTTATCCTCGTGAAAAATAACTTCGCTTAAGGTTTCAAATGAAACGCCATTAAACTCAAGATCCCTAGCTTCTCCAAAATCTATTTTTTTATAACTAAGGTTTGTCTCTGAGCTAAATGAGTTAACGGGGTTCCACTTGTTTTGAAAAAACAAGAGCCCACCGGCTCCATCAGAAGAAGATGAGCAAGAAAAATCAACGACCTTGCCCATTAAGATTTCTAGCTTTATTTCTCTTTTTCCAGAACATATTAGATTCGTTGACGATAAATTTAAATTTACTTCACCATCTGTATTAATATTTTTTAAGTTACCATTTTTATTAAATACTATTCTCCAAATGTCTCCATTCAGTATTACCAAATCAAGATCATTTATTTTAAACTTCAATGGGTTATTTACAGAAAAGTATCCCACTTCCTTTACCTGCGAATTCTTATAGAATGAGATCGTCTGAGCAGGAAAGTTTATCTCATTACTCCCTATCTTTATTTTTTGATTCTCTTTGTAAGATTCTGCATATCCACTTTTCAACTTTAAATCATTATAAAATGTTAAACTATTTTCTCTTCTAGTACCGTTCTTCCAAGAAAAGAGCGAGAAAGTTACTCCATGCGCATCGAAATGACGAAAGTCAATTGACTTAATTAGTTCAACATAATCTCTCAGCGATTGGGATGAGAAACTATTCGTACTCAAACGAGCGTTAAAATACCTTGCAGAAATAGAATTCGTGTGGCCAGAAATGTTTACAGCTTCTCGAAGAATTAATTCATGCAAAATAGCTGAAGCCTTAGAAGTATTATCCATCAAGTCCCATAATTTTTTATCTATGGTATATCTTTTTTGACCTGGAAACCTTGGAGTCCTTTGAACAATAACTTGCTCCAAAGAACATGAGGCAGGTATTCGACCATCAATAGTGTCAGGAACATCAATTAAATTATCTAAAGTGAATTCGGTTTCAGAGTAAAATGAGTTGAACCAATTTCGGTACATTTTTTTTCGGCTCGGGTTTATATCTTCAAGTCGATTTAATGCTAGATCAATCTTTTTTTCAACACTTAATGTATCAGCTCCAAGATCAATATTTAATCCATAAACAGCTTTAGCCTCATATAGGTCATAAAATTGCACAAAGGTCTTTCCATCTGTCTTAGTGCACAGTACACCATCTCCACCATTTCCTGTCTCATGCCCTGCATACGCCGCACTTGATGTGATAATAGAAAAAAATAATAATAAAATCTTTTTATTCATTTTCGATCTCCTTACGCTTCCTACTTAAAGGGAATAATTGAACTGACAATTTATAAACTTCTTTTTTACTTCCTGTTTCGAGTTTCTTAGACAATCGTTTTCGAAAAGACTTAATCATCTTTTTTGCCTCTTCGATATTGGAGGGATCGATGGCCATTGTAACGGTTGAAAAATCCCTCTCTTCAATTGGATCATTAATAACAGAATTCATAGCGAGTTCTAGAGTTTGAACTGTATGATTCTTTAATGAAACATTTAAGATATCTGTAGGTGTTTTATATTGGATGCCTGATGCTTCATAGCTTCCATCTTTGTTTTTCACTAACATCTCAAGTTTTATAAGCCTATCTAGAGCGAGCTTTGCTTCTCTTCGTGAAATATTCAATCTCTCTGATATCCATTCAGGCTGTGCTTTAAAATTTGGAATTTCGGCCAAAGATAGAATCGCAAAGTAGTACCAATCTGAGATGACCTTAAAATAATCCAATGACAAATTAAATTCTTCTTTAGCTTTCGAACCTGACAATATTTTCTCCGACTCGATAGGACTCACTCCAAGCCCTGACAGAATTCTTTGTCCCATATTCTTTGTAATAGCTCTTTTTCCATTTAATATCTCAGATAAGGCTGAAACTTGAATGCCTAACCTACTTGAATAAGCCCTCAGCGAATAAGATGGATTTTTTGCCTTTGCATTTGCAAATTCATTTGAAAGTTTTTCTATTATCTCGTTTTGCATAAGAAGATTTTTGCAGATAAAAAATAGAACAACAACAGATTTTAGAACAAAGTGTTCTGTTTAACTTTTAGAACACAGAAATATTGTTCAATCATTTTCCATTGCACATTATTCCTTGCCACAGCCGGATGTGACGCTACGCTCGGGAAAGCTTTGACCGTACAGTACTCTCCCTTTTTTTGACGCCCTCTTTTCCAGATGGTCGTGCAGCCACACTGTTCCAAGGCGAGAATAAAGGCAAAAATGGGCTTGGAAAACAGCAAGTTAGGTCTGAAAATTTTGTGGTACACCTAGTGTTTGGAGTATGTTTGTCTAAAGAGGTTTTTTTTATATGTGAAAAATGATTGGTTTTTTTAGCTACGGCAAAGTCGTGGGTGGCCCTCACGATGAGGGTCCCCCGCGAGGCCACGGTGGCCGCAAAGCGAGGTCACCAACTCTGTAAAATAAGCTACTCAGTTCAACTAAAATAATATTAACAACTTAAATTTTTTCCCAAACAACATATCCCAAATTTCCTCTATAGAGCTATGTTAAAATAAACAAATGAAAGACGGAGAATTTAAAATTGGTCCTAATTCAAAAGAAGAATTAAAAAAGGACATGAATGACTTAATCATGCAGACATTCTTTATATGGGCACCGATTTTATTAATCATAATTATTGTTTTTTTGAAGTTTAAGATATTTGCTTCAACTGATTCATATCAACAATGGTGGGAATCAAACAAGGAAGACAAATCAAGAAGCTTGGGAATAATTGAAACAGACAAATGTAATGCTTCATATTCAATTAATAAACTTAAAGCATGTACTAAAGAAATTGAAAAAATACGATTAAGATATCAAATTATTTGCATTAATAAGAAATCGATAAATGATCGACACCATTTAAGTAATAAAGTTCTTACTTGGAACTACGAAAATCAGAGAGGAAAAGTTAGGACTGATCTATTCTTATGATTCTATAAAAATTTTCTTTTTATGTACCAACCCTTCTTATAAGCAATTATATAAATTTAACACTTCTATCTCCAAAGTGATTTCAGAGGTTTATATTCCTAACCTATATTTAAAATAAAGAACTAAAACACTCAAAAAGCCCTACCAGAGCCTCGCTAGACATTTTTACCCCCTAAACACTTGAGTTTTTATCCATATACTAAAAACTGAACACTATATATTCTCGGAGATTAGATGAAAGAGATATTTTCTCAAAATCCTATTTACGCGGTAATGGCCTTTGTAGGAACACTTTTATTTGTATTAAAGATGCTTCTTCTATTTGTAACGGGTGATGGAGACACAGACTTCGATGGCGATATGGATATCGAACATACTGACGGTGGTGATGCTTTTACCCTTGTCTCGATACAGTCAATACTAGCTTTCTTTATGGGCGCTGGCTGGATAGGACTTGCAGCAAAACAAGAGTGGGAATTATCTGATGTTAATGGTGTTATTGCGGCCGGTGTCTTTGGTTTTGTCATGATGCTATTTAGTTCATTCATTACTTTTCAAATTAAGAAATTTAACAATATACCAAAAGTAAATATCAAAGAAGCAATTGGAAGAACAGGCCGTGCATACACAAATATTCCTGCTAAGGGTGAAGGTATTGGCCAAGTTGAAATAACAATTGGAAATAAGCAACAGATTCTACAAGCAAGTAGCAAGGGTGAAGCGATTAATGCATTTGAGAGCATCAAAGTTCACTATGTTGATGACTCAGGAAACTTAATCGTTAAGAAAGCATAATACTTAAGGGAGATTACTCATGCTATTTAGTACTTTTGGAATTATGGGGATTATTGTAGTTCCTGTATTAATTCTACTTTTTGCGGCCATCTTTTTATCAAAACAATATAAGAGATGTCCTTCAAATCAAATTTTAGTTATCTATGGTAGTGTTGGCTCAGGGCAATCTGCAAAATGTATACACGGTGGTGGTTCATTTGTTATACCCCTACTTCAAGATTACACATATCTTTCGCTAGAGCCATTAACAATTGAAATTGATTTGAGAAGTGCACTTTCTAAAAAGAATATTCGTGTGAATGTTCCTTCAACATTTACAGTAGGTATTTCGACTACAGCTAATATTATGACAAACGCAGCTGAGCGTCTTCTTGGCCTATCGACAGCGGAAGTATCAAATCAGGCCCAAGATATTATTCTAGGGCAAATGCGTCTTGTCATTGCAACTCTAGCAATTGAAGAGATTAATCAGGATAGAGAGAAATTCCTAGATTTAGTTAATAAGAACGTAAATCTTGAACTTAACAAAATTGGTCTTGATGTTATTAACGTTAACATTCGAGATATCACGGATGAATCAGGATATATTGAAGCTATTGGAAAGAAAGCTGCAGCAGAAGCGATTAACAAAGCGAAAGTAGAAGTTGCTGAACAAGATAAAGATGGTGCCATTGGTGAAGCAAATGCAAACAAGGAAAAAGAAGTCCAGGTTGCTAATCAAGTTGCCGAGTCAGAAGCTGGTCAAAAAGAGGCCGAGAGAAATAAAAGAATCCGTATTGCCAAATATGAAGCAGAAGGGATTACTGGAGAGGCCGCTGCTTTAAGAGAGCAGGAAGTTGCCCAAGCAAAGCAGAGAGCAATTACTGAGCAAGGTAAGAAAGAGGCCTTAAAAGAGCAGAGAGTCTTCGTTGCCATTCAAGAAGCGGAGTCTGTAAAAGGTGAAAATGAATCTAAGGCAAGTATTGCTGAATATGATGCTACTTTAAAAGAGAAGCAAGCCGATGCGGCCAAGCGAGGAGAGGTCGCCCTAGCACAAGCACAAAAAGCTGTGCTCGAAGCTCAGAAGCTAGAAGAGATTGCAAGGCTTGAGAAAACAGAACTAGCACAAGAAGAGATTAACAAGAGAAAAGTTGAAATAACAGCAGAGGCTGAAGCGGAAAGACAAAGAAGAATTGCAAAAGGTGAAGCAGATGCGATCCTAGCGAAATATGAAGCTGAAGCACAAGGTATTCAAAAAGTACTTGAAGCGAAAGCGCAAGGTTATCATAAACTTGTAGAAATAGTTGGGGATGACAAAAGACTTGTTCCTACTCTACTTATGGTAGAACAACTTCCAGAAATCATTGCTCAACAAGTTAAGGCCGTCCAAGATCTTAAAATTGATAAGGTTACTGTATGGGACGGTGGCGGAAATGGTCACAATGGAAAGAGTGCAACGTCAAACTTTCTTAGTGGCCTAATCAATTCTCTACCTGCGGTACACGACCTTGCAAAACAGGCCGGTGTTGAACTTCCTGAATTTCTTGGACAATTAACACCATCAGAAAATAATGCCATTGATAGTGCCCCTCCGACTAGTCACAATCAATAAAATAATGGTCTTCTTGGTTACAACCAAGAAGGCCTTATTATAAACCTAATAAATACTTATCACTTTTTTCAAAAAGATCATTATTTCACCCTTTCCAAGATTAAATCATTACAAGACTGAATTAGAAATATTTTAATATCTGAACAGTAAAATTAGGTTCAATAATTCTTCTGATTTTTAATATCGATTTACTTTGGAGTCAGTGGACAAAGAGCATCTAAGATTAAAGATGGTGATTTAGTAAAGTCATCAAACCACTTACATTCAACTAAATCTCGATAATGATTAAAAAGAAAAGCTTGTCCATTCAATCGTTTGCTACAAAGTAGAACAGAGTTCTCTTCTCCACTCTGCAATTTCTCTAACTTATCTTGTAAACTCTTTAATCTTTCTTCGGATAAGATTTGATAGATCGTAGCGAGAGCGACTCCTGCTCCTTCGGTATCGAGGTGATTAACGAATAACTTCTTTTCGTTACCTCGTAGTGGCCAATCCCTTAGCATCTGATTACGACAAACTTCAAATCGTTCAACAATATCTGACTCATAAGCGATAGCATCACTCATTAATCTTGCTAATTCCATATTCTGATAAAAATTAAACCATTGAGCTCTACTTGGCTCAGAAGGAATAGGTTGTGTGCTATTTCGCACTAGAAAGTTATAAAATATTTTTTGAAATTCATCATTATAACCCCAAGGCGTATATTCTAGCGCCATATATAGGCCAGCATCTGATACAAGCATGGAAGATTTAACTCTTGTAATTAAAGATCTAAATTCCGCTATATCTCTAAGATTTTGGATAGGTACCGTTAATGGCTTCAATCCTCTAAACTCGGCGTAAAGAGTGGCAGAACGATTAGCAAGTTCTCTGTTTAATTGTGCTCTTAATTTTGGTTCTGCCGTTGAATCAAATAGACGAAGATAAGATTCTAGGAGATTTATGAAAACAGTATCATCGCTATCTGCACTTCGATTAAAAACAATAGTAAACCATACTCCAGCGTAATTACTAAAAGAGTTTACATAACCACTACCACATAGTTCGCTAAATTTAAAAAAATCACCAATTCTTATCAGTTGATTATAACGTGAATTAATATCAACATACTCAGTATCACGTTCTCGTGCATAGGTCGTTTTATGTATTGCAATTTGAATCGTATTTGTGATTTTTTGATCTTGTACCTTGAGGATTTTATCAACATGACTATTGTAGACATTATTATAGTACTTACTAAAGAAAGGGTTATAGAGATTCGTACCAATAACCTTTTGGTGAAAATCTAACTGAATATTAGACTGCTGTGTCCCTTTGAAGTCCTGTAGATCAAAACATGTATTTGATTGCTTAAATAGTTTCCTTGAGAAACCATCTAGTAATTTAAGATGTCCATTTAGCTGGGTAACGCGTGGGTCATCAATATACAATGAGGAATGAAAATTCTCTTCATTTATTGTATTTTGTAGAGGCAGGGCCATTACTTTGACCCCACCCAGAAAAATTATTAAAAGTATATATAAAATATTTTTCATAAATTATGCATCATCAGGAATAATGATTCTTGCCAACTCTGGCATACAATAGTTATCTAAAAGAGGAGACACAGGTACCCCCGTTAATCTAGCATCAACACACGCAGGGATATTTCTAAAGTGTACTTGATCGATACCTTGTTCATGAATTGATTTAATACAAGCTAGAGCCCCTGTTTCAGGTTCTGGAGTTGGCTCAGGTTGTCCGTAATTAAATATATAATTTGCAATCAAGTATTCTTCAACCTTATCTGTCGAAAGAACAGCATCAAATGCCTCAAGTGAAATTTCAGAACTCTGACTATTTGGTTGAGATAAATTAGAAAAGAATGTATTTTCTGGTTCATACCCATCACCAAAATCATCATCAATATTTAGATATTCATCTTCAAGAATTCGGCGACAATTACTTGCTTTAAAATATTGATCAACCTGTGCTCTATCAATACGGTCAAGCTCACTTATAATCTCCGCATTGGCCTCGAGATTCTTTTTCTTTTCAAACAGTAGCTTTTCTTCTTCATCTTCTAACTCTAAAAGATCTTGAAACTGAGTGTTTTCAATCCATGGAGCAACTTCCATAGTAGTAATACGGCCAGCATTAGGATCTTGCATTGTTTTTACGACATCACGTACAGAGTCTTTAAAGCTATCAATATCTGTTGGAATAATATCTGCAAGCTCACCTTTACCAAGTCCGTAGGCCCAAATATTGATCTCTAATCTCTTGGTCTGTGTTTCCGTTCTAAATTCTGTTGAAATTGTTGTATCAGTTGAACCACCTGAGAAGAAACCACGCATCTTCGATTTAAGTTCGAGTTCGAAATTTACATCTCTTTCAACTGATGTTGTTCGATAACGTAGTAAACCTAGAAAGCTTGAGTGACGACCAATTGAACGTACATAATAGGGACCACAAGAATCAAAGAAACCAACAACATCCCCTTTAGTTAAGAGACTTGCCGCACTCTCACTTAAATCACTATTTCCTTCTGAAAGTGAATGATAGTAGCTATCAACATCAATATCGGCAAAGATATAGTGATAATGATATGTTGTATTACCCTCTACTTCTGAAAAAACATTTACATTATTTTTTAAGAATAGAAATTTAAATGTATTCTTTGTTTCAAAAGAGCGCCTATACTGAGTCTCCCAATCTTGTTCTATTTCAACATATCGATATTTTAAATCATATGATGGCTGAGTCGTTTCAATTTTACCCAAACATGTACTTTGATAAGTATTAGTCGCTATCGAATATCCACGCCCTAAGACAGGTGAGATGCCTAGATCTTTTAAACGGTTGTCACGAATTACTCTCGATGAAGCAGAAATAGACGTTGCAACCGTAGAAATTACGGCCAAGGCAACTGTCGTTTTTATTAACTTTTTCACATATCCTCCTATGATATTGTTCAGAACCGATAAAAAATGTATCTTTAATAAAAGCCACAGGACAAATCATGTCAATTTAAGCTGTGGTTAAAACAAGACAACAAAAACTAAATCTAAGACAAGGAGTCATTGTGAGTGTAAGTGCTATTGGAATAGCTTGTAAGAATATTGAAAAGACTATTCAATTTTACAACTTATTAAACTTTGATTTTATAGAGTATGGAAAAGGCCACTATGAGGCGACACAAGAAAATGGACTAAGAATAATGTTAGATTCATTTGATTTGCTTAAAGAGATTAATAACGACTGGAAAGAGCCTGTAAACTCTGGAATTACTCTATGTTTTCAACAAACAACGCCTAGTGAAGTGGATAAGTTATTTCAACGTATCGTCGACGCTGGTTTTGAAATCGAAAAATCACCATGGGATGCTTTCTGGGGACAAAGGTACGCTTCAGTTAGAGATCCAAATGGTAATCAAGTTGATCTATTTGCTCAGACTTAATACCTTATAAAAAAAGGCCCTCGCCAAATGCGAGGACCTCTTTTCTTGCCCACAGACAGAAGCTGCGAGCTGAGCAGTCCTCCCGAAGGATTCCTACCATCTTCATAATAGCATCAAAACAAGTTCATACATTTAATTTCATCTTAATTTTTTATATTTATAACTACGTAAAATCTAACCTATTGTTAAGTCGGTATTACTCTAATAAAATGGTTTTACATAACTAGAGTTTGGAGAAATAGATGCTAAAGTTTATCGTACTACTAAGTACTCTACTAATTACTTCATGTGCAACTAAAGTACATGGCCTAAGGAAGACGGCCGATTTCACATATACAAATGTTCAAGCTGAACGTTTAACAATTGCAGGGATAGTCCACACTGGAGAAAATTGGGATTATAAGAAGCAAATAAGTACAGCAAATCAATTTCGTGTCGAATTACAAGAAAAAAGAAGAGACTTACTCGTTGATAATGCATCACCACTGATAAAAAGAATTGGTCGAGGACTCTATCGTGAGTTGCTACGTGAAATTGAAGAAGATGGAATTCTCAGTGAGAAATCCCTAACGATACTAGGGCAAAATATAACGAAACGTCGCTATCTTGTCTTTGCAAGAATTGAAAGTGACATTATTGAAAATGATAGATCTGAATCAGCTGTCACAAATGCAGAAGGTAATGAGACAGGTGATCGAAGTTTAACAACGACAACAACGAGGAGTATGGATATTAACTTCTCTGTCTATGACATTAGAAATAAATACCTTGCTTGGAATGGTATAATAAAGAAATCAGATCGTAATGACCTAGAATACACAATTAGAAAAAGAGACGGTGTTGATAAGATCATTGATCTAGTCTCGGCTTTTTCATCCAAAAAGAATACTGAAAGCATGAATAAGAAGTACCCATTCCCTAAAACACCGGGTGATCGTGATATTTTGGCCTATGCATTTAGAGGCTTTGCTGAAAACTTACCAAGTAAGGACTAAAGGAATTTAAATACCTAGTTCTTATGTATATTCTCTAGTACGACTATTGGAAAACTAATTCAATTTCACTTAGTGGTATTTGCACGATTTCATTTCTATCATGTACACTTGTTAATTCAGCAAAATTCCTATCCATCGAAAGTTCGATAACACCATCTTCGATCTCGCCATTTGTCAGGCGTACAGAAACAAATTCTCCAGCGAACGTTTCTACTTCCTTTCGGGCCGCAGTATTTGGGTCAAAAGAAGAAAAATGATAGATCTCTTCAAGAGGAATATTATATTTTACCCCCTGTAAGTCTTGAAAGCTTATTGACTGACCATCTGTCGTAAAGTTCTGTCCTTTAATATCTTCAAACTCTAAGTTATTTAATAACCTGACTTGAATTTGCTCAGACTTAGTTTTATTAATTTCAGATGCTAAGAGTAAACGATAAATCTCAACTTCATTCAATTCTTTACCGTTAATAGTTGCAATTTCATTATAAGATATTAACTGATGACTACCATAGCCTCTAATCTCAAAGCCTCCTCGAGCGTAAGCAACTATCTTCCCATTAACTTTACGTTCATTCTCTTTTAGGACGAGATTTACTTTAGCAAATGGTTCGATTTTCTTAGGTCCTAAGAATGACTTCACTGCTTCAAGACAGTTGCTAATAACACCTTCACTAGCAATAGTTCGCTGGGTAGGCCCTGAGTCTGCAAAATAGTTTTCAGTAAAGTAAAAAGTTGTCGCACCAATTGCGAGTACGGCAATTCCGTACTTTAGGTCTTTTATATTCATGAGTTTCTTATCGACAACTTGAGTAATTTACTTAAGTTATATTTCACCAGGCTTTAACTGTTACTGTAATCACGTCTTCATAATCACCAGTCGGTGCATTTGCAGGGACATTTCCCAATTTCACATAGATAGGATAGCTCTCAGCATTGATGGAAGTCCCATTATTACGTTGAAATATATATGTTTCTTGGCCAGCATTTGAAAGAGATCTATAATTATTTGGACCTACTTTAATTTGATAAGGCACACTACTACTTGAGTTCTTCAACTTAGACCCATTTTGCGAAGTCATATAAACGCCAAAGCCAACATTACCTTTTACATTTAAAGATGCACTCTTAACATCTTGACTTGTTAAATTACCAAAATTCATTACATACTGAGTTGAGTTTGGATCATGAGGAGAACCTAAAGGAACTAAACTTAGCTCAGCATATCTTGGCACTACTAATTGTAGATAAAAATATGCAGTTGTCTCATAATCGAGCTGGCCGTTGTTCTTTACACTATAGAAGCTAATCTGAAGATTATCACCAAAATAACCAGAACCACTAGAGAATACAGTATCGAGATCGACCTGCTTTATATAGAAATTTGATTGATATGAATAATTTGATGATGGTAAGTTTATTGTACTAAACTCGCCTGCTTGAGTTGCATCTCCTATATCCTTAAGAACTGTAACCATATTACTATCACTATACAGATTATAAGGAATCCAGTTATTCGATGTTGAAGCTTTGCGATTATAGTTTCCAGCTTGCCCAGTACTAAAAAATGCTCTTATGGTTTTACATTGATTAGGGTTTTTAGAGCGAGATATAGTTATAGGATGAGAAACAGCTTGGACAGTTGAGGAAATTGTTCCAACAAAGTTATTAACACTGACGTTTAAATTACATTTTGCCGCTAAAACCGATGAGACAAAAAACATAATTAATATTACTTTCAATAATGTCATATTATTTTCCCTCTATCTCAATAAGGCCTATATCAATAATCCCAAGCGAGTCTTTAGCAATTGAAATATACTTTACTTCCTTACCACTCACTTTTAACAAACTCGCATTGTAATCGATACCATCGACAAAGAAACTACCTTCTCTATCTGTAAAGAAGACCTTATCACCTAATTGACAAATTTCTAAAGCTACAGGTTTTCCATTACGAACTAATCTTCCCTTTAGACTAAATAAACCATTATCACTAATATTAATGAGGTGACCTGATTGATAAGTTGGGTAGAGAACAAACTTCTCTTTCTCTAGCGTTGTTCCGTAATTTAGTGCTGTTGGATCTAGTTGTACTTCACGGTATTGATATGGAACCATATCAGTAATTGCAAGCTCACCAAAGAGAGGAGTTTGAGTATCTGCATGGACCGAAGTTGACTTGATAATGAGTTTTTGATTTTTCAAAGAATCTGTCGTTTTAAACAGAGCAAAGCTATTAGTATTTGATCGTGATTGTGCATAAGCAAAACCATCGTCGTATGCGAATAATGATGTTGTAGAAATTCCAAAACCTACTTGATTATAATCATCACCACCTTTTTCATGAGCATAGGCTGCCTTGAAAAAGTAATCGGCCATTGGTGTTGGCATGCTAGCATTAAAGTTTAAACGGCTATTTATTTTATCCTCATCTACAGAAACTGTATATCTAGGCTTATATAGCTCATTACTATTATCTTTTGTGTAAGAAATTCTATTAGATTTATTTTCAAAGTCTCTAAACATTGAAATATAACTATTATGGTTAGGGAAAGACCAAGTTACAAATGCTGAAACAGAATGATTTGTTGGATTATTTAAATCCTTTGTTCTAGCTGCGTAAAGGTTTATATTAAGATTATTCATTGGGTTAATATTCACCGAAGCACGTAAAAAGTTACGATGGCCATTTTTAGAATCTTGATACTCTCCATGTCCCGCCCCGAGATTGATAGAGCTACGACTAAGAAAAGGAAAAGATAAGTTTATTTGATAATTATTTTTAAGTGAAAAACTACTATAGTCAGCAGTTGCTCTAAAATCGCCATCAAAAAGTTCATAACGTGCCGTTAACGATAAATTCTCAAGTAAGTAACCACCAATATCCTGAAACTGCCAAGTCAAAGAGTTTGCAAAACCACTTACGTTTAAATTCCTATAATCTGAATAGGCATTACCAAGAAAGAAGTTTCCATACTCTGTTGCTACACCATTATAGAGACCACTGAGTTGAAATTGGTCATCTTTTTGATAATAAGCACCTGCTGAAAACTGATCTGTAAAACCGTATTGAATGAGGCCACTAAAAAAATCGTTATTATCGATATAACGACGAGTTCTTCCAGAGTCATCAGATTTTCTACCAGCACTTAAAGAATAATCAAACTCACCTCTTTTTAAAATAGATAATGAAGTTGGTATATTGAATTCTAATAATTGCTTCACTCCACTTCCGTCATCAATCTCCAATCGTACATTATTGATTCCATTTACAAGTGGTAGGTTTGATAACCGATAATTCCCAGCCGGCAAAATCGCTTTTTTCACTAGTGTACCATTTACGTAGGTACTAACATTTGATCGTCTAACAATTTGAAACTCTTTTTCACCTTGTGTATAGGGAGTATCATAAGGATTTATTAAGAATTGTTTCCTTAAATTAAGACCACCAATTGCTTTTGACTGCATAAAACCTAAGCGACCAGTTGTAGTATCACCTAACCTTGTTCGAAGTCGTAACGATTCAAAGTCCTTTGTTAAACTCAAATCCCTTCGTGTCCAATAGGCCTTATCACTATCTTCATCATCAACATAAAAACCATTCATCTGCACAACGTAGCTTTTAATATTTAAAAAAGAGTTTATGTTCAATGTTAGAGAATCACCGCCAAGATAAGAATCTCCTATTTGTTTATCTAGAAGGTAATTAATCGAACCAGCAAATGGTGCGGCCTCAATTGTTTGGCCTGCGTATTTAATTTTTGGATTTTCTTCTAACGAATAGAAAACTGACTTTAAGTTTTCAACAGGTATATCTAAAACGACTTGTAGTGCCTTCTCATCATATTTTAATTGATAAGGAATTGTTGAAATAGAGGCCCACTTTTTTGAAGTATCAATTAGCTTGTAATTTTTATCTTTAACGATACTTTTTATCTTTTCATTGAGCACAGTACTATTAATATATTTTAATTTACTACCCTGAAGCTTTACAGAAATATCTCCAAGAGATTTTCCGTGAAGGATTAGCTCTAGCTGGGCTTCGTAATTAACTTCACCAAAAACACTTCGAAACAGCTCTGTTTCAGACTGAGCATAAACCGAAACCAGACTAATCTGGCTCAAAAATATAACAAGAAAAATTGACTTATAATCACTTACCAAAAGATGCTCTTAACTCATATCCATTTTTTAAATTTATCGTATTTTCAAAAATAAAAAATCTTGTAGTATTGGCCAAAATATTTTGACCATCTAGTTTAATCATATCTTTAGCAGGGATTGATAATTTCTTATCACCTTTTATAAATTCAAATCTTACGTTCTTTAAGTATTGATGGGATTTCCCCTTATTGGTGATATAAACTCGTATTTTTTTCCCAACTTCATAATGACTCGCTACAAGCTTAGACTGAAACTCCTTCTTTGTTACATAAAGAACATTCATATACTTAAGTAGCATCTTAATACCGCCACGATTTTTACTATTTGTACTTCCACGTTTTAACGGAACTTGCTCAGCAACTATTCGAAATACTTTCTCGGTAGTAATATTACTTCCACCTTTCCAATCTACACGTATAGTTTTGCGATCCCCAGGCGAGACAATTAGCTGTGGAGGAAAAACGCTCACGTCACTTGTCTTAGGCAAAGACTCGCTACCATCTTCCTTCTGGATTCTTTCAAGAACATTTATAGTAACAGGTATCATTTCTGATGAAGTATTTTCAATTTGGAATTGAGTGGACTTTTGGCCACTACTTATATCTATTGTTTGACTCGTCGGTCTAAAGGTAAATGACAGTAAAAGTGGAGCAATTGTTAATAGAACAAGTATCCTCAAGCTTCCTCCGTGATAGCTTAGTTTTATATATTATACACAAATTTTATTCAAGATGTATTAATGAAAAGAAATTTCAATAATTGAATGACCATTCTTTTCTGATTTTTTTACAGCGTAGGAGTTTTTATCAAGATTTGCTCTAATAACATCATGTTGAGAGTTTGACTTTGTTTCATCTATAACTATCGATGCCGGCACTCTTCCCCTTAAATGCAACTCCTTCGCTTCACTCGCATAACAACTAAGTGAAAAAAGGGAAATAAAAAATAAAAAAGGCAGAGTGATACACTTCATCACCCTACCTTTCGGATATCTGACTAAAAAACTTTAGTATTAATTCGCCGCAATTGTTAAAGTCACAGTATCAGCATATTCACCCTGAATAAGGTTCTGGTGATCCACTCCTGTATAAGAAATAGCCAAATCTTTATCAACATTTACACTAGCAGCAGTTGGAAACGTGAATACATCTGTCGTTGTCAAATCAACGGCATTACCATCGTAGCTAAGAGCATAGTTAATAGATGATGAAGAAACAGAGTTATGAACTAATTTCCCTAGGTTTGCAGAACTAAACGAAACCGTATAACCACTATTTGAATTCGACACCTCATTAACAGTAGCTACTTTTGAATCGACTTGAGTAATATCTAGAGGTAGCGCCGATGCCATTGCTTCAGCAGTCACGCTAATTGACAACTGGGCCGGAACTTGCCCTTTTAAAACAAGAGTTCCAGATGTAGCAGCATAAGTATTTGCTCCCATGACAAGCATTGCGATAAGTAAACTTTTAAGTGATTTCATAATTTCTCCTATAGATTAACTCAAGGTTATATTGTAAACATACTGAAATAACAGCAATACTGGTGCCAAACTACTTAACACTCTTTCAGCTAGATAAAAATGAATACCTGTCTAGTAATTAGACAGTGGACAATAATTAGTCGATTTTTGGCGCAAAAGTGCAAATTACTTAGACTACTTAAATAAGTAGTTCACATTATAATTTTACATTTAATTAAGTACATTAAGGAACAGAGAAAATTAGTCTCTAAGATAGCTTTGGCGAAGAATTTTTAAGCAAGAAAGAAAAAGCATAACTGCACCGGCCTCATCAAGGTTTCCAATATAAGGAATGTTATCTGGAATTAATTCAATTACTCCAGCAGTTGGATTTAGTAGGTAAACTACAGAGATAACTAGGCCTAGGGCCGCGAGTACTTTCCTGACAATATTTTTCATTTAGAAAATCACCTTTTTTAGTTTTGCTTAGATAAAATATAATAATTTCTATTTCAAACTTACAAAATTGTTAGCTCATTCAACTTAAAAACTGATTAACATCACTAACAAATATATTTCTTTTACCGAAGTTATACAAAGAATCTTTAGAAATTGTATAGAAAATCAGGAGAATTATGAAAGCATTAGTGAAAAGTCTTAGTTTAAACACAAAGATAATTCTAATGGCATTGATACCATTTGTTATCTTTACTTCAATCTTTATTACTTACTCATATAACTCAACAAAGTCTGCTCTACTACAAGAGAAGAAAAACCAAATTGAGGATGTCACAAAGACCGCATATCACTTCTTAGAGTCTATGAATAAAAAGGTAGAAGCTGGTGAGTACTCTTTAAAAGAAGCGAAGGAAATATCAAAGTACTATATTTCAAATATACGCTATGGCCGTGACATGGATGATTACGTATGGATCAATGACCTTGAACCAAGGATGATTGTTCACCCAAGTAATAGCTTAAGAGGAAAAAGTGTTAAGACATTTGTCGATAAAGCGGGGAAGCCACTCTTTAACGATGTTGTCGCACTCGTAAAAAAACAAGACAGAGGTTTTGTAAACTACATCTGGAATAGTAAGACTGATAGTAATAAATTTGTTGAAAAATACTCTTACGTTGAACTATACAGGCCGTGGGGATGGGTACTAGGTACAGGAATCTATGTAGATGATGTAAATGATTATATTTTTAGTGTATTCTTAAATCAAGCTATGTTTGGTTTTATAGGCCTTCTTATTATCGGTGCTCTATTTACATTTGTATTGAAAACAAGTGTCTCAAACCCTCTGCTAATTATGGCAAATCAGCTGAAAGAAACTTCTCTACAAGTTGCGAATGGTTCTAAAGTTACATATAGCACATCAACTCAATTATCAGCTGCAACCAATGAACAAGCGGCATCTCTTCAAGAAACAGTTGCTTCTGTTGATGAAATTTCATCAATGATTCGAAGAAATACTGAGTTTGCAGAGGACTCGAAAAAATCAGGTGAACAATCTGAACTAGAAGTTCAAAATGGAAAACGTACTATAGATGAAATGCTTTATGCTATTGAAAATATATCTAATAGTAATACGGATGCAATGAAGAAGATGGAAAGTAGTAATGCTCAAATTCAAGAAATTTTAAACATTATTAAAGAAATCGAAGATAAGACAAAAGTTATAAACGATATTGTTTTTCAAACAAAACTTCTCTCTTTCAATGCATCAGTAGAGGCAGCAAGATCAGGAGAGAGTGGAAAAGGTTTTGCTGTCGTTGCAGAGGAGATTGGTTCCCTAGCATCAATGTCTGGAGCAGCATCAGATGAAATTAAAGTACTTATTGATGAATCAATTAAGAATGTAGAAGCAATAGTATCGGGCACAACAGCAATGGTTAATGAAGTTATACATAGCAGTTCTAAAACTGTAGAAGCTGGTAGACAAAAAGCCGGACAGTGTAAAGAAGTTCTCGATAAAATTGTATTTAACGTACAAAATGTAAATGGAAAAATTACAGAAATTGCAAGCGCGTGTAACGAACAGACACAAGGTGTGAATGAAATCACAAATGCGATTAGACTCATTGATGAAACAACTATACAAAATAACAATTCAGCACAAGAAGCATCTCGATCGGCCGCAAACCTTAAAGGTCAAGCCGATAATCTAGACGATATTGTAAAGCTAGTTATCGACCTCGTTGGTGGCAATAAGGCAGCTTAGAAAAATAAACGAGTGAGTAGGCGTTGTCCTACTCACTTTTAATTTCAATCACTTAAATAACTCACAAAACAGTTCGATCACTCAAACTTTTATTTGACAATGTATACATAAGTGCTATTATCATAACAGATTTAGGATTTATATCGGTTAGATGATGTGTTTCAGTATACTTTAATCACTTCTTCTTTCTTTTTTATAGCAATTCATTCTTATATATCTTTTGAACATTCCCAAATACACGTCTAACCGTATAAATTCCCTAATCTGATTCTTAACCAAATATCCCTGCCAATTTCTTTACTCTTCGTCTTTTAGCAAAGTAAAATATTTTTATGGAAAAAAAATTTGAAACATTATTTTATTTTATGAATGAAAATGTATCTGTTATTGAAGTAAAAAAGTTGGGTTTAGCAGATGATGCACCAAAGGCAGATATTTATCACTGGTTCTTTATCTTGAATGAAGAGTTGTCTTTAGAGAAACTTAAGTTTGAATCTTCCTTCGTAGATCACGTCAATGGAAATGATATCAATGTGCGTACATTTGAGAATGCAGAGTTTCGTTTTGATGACAGCTTTGGTAAATTTCAAAACAAAGAAGGCGGCCATATCATCATGAAAGTTCCTAATAATATTCTTCCAAAACCGCTATCAGAACTTATTTTAAACAACATATAATGAATTTTTTTCTCTCTTAAATAAAATTTAATAATACTTAACAATGAATTTATTATTTATTTAAGGGAGAGGTATGAAGGTTTTATTTCCGATTTTAGTTTTAATTTTTCTAACTTCATGTGCAGCAAAGTATGGAATTGTTGCTGGTGCGCAAATGCCGACTTATGAAGAAAAGACAACTATCGATAACCTATTTTCTCCTGATGTCAGTCTTCGACCATATAAAACAGATGGTACAGGATTTCATATTGGAATTTCAGAAGAAACGAATTGGCTGTTAACAAAATTGTCTTTTTATCATAATACATATGATGAAGCGTCATATGAGTTAGAATCAAGCACGATCAAAACAGATTTGAAAGAAAGTGGTATTATGGCAACTACGGCCATTAAGCTCTGGTGGTTTCAACCTCTATTTGGATTCAAGTATGTTAATCGTGAATATAGTAATAGTGAAGTTTTAGAAGATGACTCTTACTTACTTTGGACTTTAGGAATGGATATTGAGGCCCCAGTGAGTAAACGATTTTATATTTATGGTGGTTATCACTATAGCTCAGGCTCTAATGTAAATTTCCTCTACGATACTGACTTTAAAGTAACAACAATGGTAATGGGACTACGTTATAATTTTTCTGATTAAATTTTTTTCCAAACTTCGAGTAGTTTAATTGGGATTGGCTCTTTTAATTGAGAAATTTTATATTGTTCAAACAAATATTTATCTGCGAGATCTTCTGTTTTTTCAAATTGAAGATTTCGTTTTTCTTGAATATCTAAATCACTTTGACAATTACCACCATCTTCTTGACTTGCCTCACATGGATTAAATGCAATACAGCCATATGGTTTATGATCGACACCAAGGCCACAACCAAAACTTGGATAGAAATAAAATGGACACGTATAGGACTTTCTAAAATACTCACCAGGACCAATTTGAATATACTTATCAAGGCGAAATTCAGAAATACAATCTTCTAACCTTTTCTTTGTTTCATCATTTAAAAGGTTCTTTTCTTCCAGAACGGCCATTGCCTCTAAGGCTTCAACTGATGTCATTTGCATTGAGTTTGCTTCAAATGTACAGCAGCGACCAGTGCAATTTAAGCAATCAAGCCCTGATGCTTCATTGGCAAACATTTGATCGACAAGAAGCTCTCTTCGCTTCTTTGCAGGTGCTAAACCTGTATTTGAATAAACTTGCTCTAAGGTGTCTTTATAACTCAAAGAATTCCTCTTCTAGTAATAGCTTACTACCACCTTCACTACCTTTTATATTTTCGAAAGAGAGGTGTTCTTTTTGAAAGGCCAACAATTCTTCTTCACTTATGGCCTTGGTTACTTTCATTTTTCTTAATATGGAGTTCACCGTAGCTGACGCATACTCTGTTAACTTCTTATCACGAAATGATTGAGAATAAACCTTTGGGTTGGGAAGTAACATTGCTAAGAAAGCAGATTCCTTTGGGTTTAAATCAGCAGGACGCTTCTTAAAGTAGAACCAACTTGCATTCTTAATACCATATAGCCCCTTTCCAAATTCAATGACATTTAAGTAAGTTTCAAGGATGCGATCTTTTGTTAACTTTTCCTCTAAGTACATTGTTGTAAAGAGCTCAAAAACTTTACGCTCCAGACTTCTTTCACTTTTTGTATAGAGATTCTTAGCTAATTGTTGTGAGATCGTGCTTGCGCCTCTTAATTTCTCTCCATTTAAGTGATCTTTAACTGCGTGATAAATTTGTCTAAAGTCCACACCTTGATGATCGTAGAAAGACCAATCTTCGCTAACGATAAAGGCGTAGTAAACATGCTTAGGCATTGCACTTAGATAGGCCCAATTACGTGGCCTCTTAGTTGTTACCAAATATGAAACACTTTCATCTTTTACAGAAGTCTTTACATAGCCTTGGGCCAATTTATTAATATTAAGAACAGGCACACGAGCTAGCACATAACCTGCTATGACAAAGAGAGAAATAATAAATAGTAGCGCAATTTTCTTGAACATTTAGCGAACTTTAGCACAAAAAACCGACTATTGAATAGTCCACCTAACTAAACAGGTATTACGTTCAATTACATAAATTTAAATACTTACATGTTACTAAAGGGGCATTATTTACCCTTTTAAATCAGATTAAGACAAAACCTACGTAATGCTTGTGGTTAACCCGATTTTATCTATAACCACACACAATCAAACGGAGTTGTTTATGTTGAAGAAGTCATGTCAAATGATAGCGGCATCCTATTGCCTAATTTTCGCCAATATTTCCACGGCCCACGCCAATGAGCTTAACGAAAAGCCAGCATTTCCAATAGGAAGGATCGGCCAGTTAAATGCGAATTATACTAGTCCCAAAGGAACAGGAGCGAGTAAAGAAATATCAATCCAAGGTTTTGGGGATTTTATCAACCCAAGTCTTGAAGTAGAAAACTACGGTGGAACACTTATCTTTTCAGTAGATAATGAATCATTTGAACTCGACCTTTCGTCACTCCAAATCAATGATGCAGAAAAGATTGGAATCTCAAGTCTCAACTACAATAATAGCGATACTAATATTGGGCTAAATCTTAATCAAGTTCAAGCAAATGGCGAAGGCTTCTCTACTCGTCTAACGGGAACTCGTCTTGAATGTCAAAAGCAAAGCAAAGAGGGAAATGAATATGAACAGCTAATTCAAAATTGTTTTAATTTTCTTAGCCTAAATATTGGAAATGCTTTTTTTCAAAGTAATGAGAGAAGCTTTTATAACTTAACAAATGAATATGAAGCACTTGGTAGTGCAGTTGAGATTGATGATCTTAATCTTGATATCCGTGGTGGTAAATTTAAAGGACACCTTAAAGGAAATGTTTCAAAGGGAATTAAGGTTAAGTTTGAAGGACGCTCTTCTTATGATCTCGCTAACAAGATTGTCAATATAAGAATTGATAAGGCAAAGGCCGGACTGTTTAATGTTCGTCGTACCATTTTCAAAGAGCTTGAAAGATTTGAAAATGACAAAATTGAAATCGACGAACCAAATATTTATATTATTCTACAAGATTAATAAATTTTGGGGAGGATCTTAATTGATCCTCTCCATTAACTCTTCATTTGAATTTAAGATCGTAATTAATTCAAAGTGTTCTTTCGAGATAAATCCCTCAGCAACTGAATTTTCAATATGCTTAATTAAGTGATCAAAATAACCATTTACATTCACTAAGTAAATTGGCTTCTTATGGTATTGAAGCTGGGCCCAAGTTGTAATTTCAAATAATTCATCAAGAGTACCAAATCCACCTGGATAAGTAACAAAGACATCTGAAAGCTCATACATTCTTTCTTTGCGAGTATGCATTGTATCGACTTCAATGAACTCAGTCAGACCTTGATGCCCTACTTCCCAGTCAATTAGTGATTTTGGCATGACACCAATAACATGGCCGTCTTTAGCAAGCATCGTATCAGCAATCTTCCCCATCACACCAATTGAGGCCCCACCATAGACAAGGTAGTGGCCATTCCCCACAAGCTTCTCACCTAAATCTTTTGCGTAGTTTAAATATGTTTCGCTTTTACCACTTGATGATCCACAAAATACACATACTCTCATTTTATTCTCCAACTTCTTTATTTAATTCTTCTAGTGAAAGAAGAGATTTAGTGTTCTTTTTCAAATATAAAAAGTATTCTTGATTTCCACTCTTGCGTCCTTTTATTACACAAGGCTTAAAGCCAAGAATCCCAAGTTCCATGGCCTCACATTGAATCTTCATTTCTTCAATGGCCCTAAGAACATAACTTCTATCTTTTACAATTCCCTTCTTACCAATACCATCTCTTCCAACCTCAAACTGAGGCTTAAAAAGAACGATCATTTCAGCATCATCTTTACTAATATCGACTAAGTTCTTCCAAATTAAGTTCAGGGAAATAAATGAAAGGTCAACAACACATAGATCAACTGCTTCCTCTAGTTGTTGAAGCTCTCTTACATTTGTACCTTCAAGATTTACCACTCTTGTATCACTAACTAGAGTTGGTGCTAATTGCCCATGGCCAACATCAATGGCAAAGACTTTAATAGCTCCATGATTTAGGCAAAATTGCGTAAAGCCACCTGTACTGGCGCCTACATCTGCAACAAGTTTACTTTCGATGACAACATCAAAAGCCTCGAGTGCGCCGGCAATTTTATGAAAGCCACGGCCTACTTCTTCACTACTCTCATTTAGTTGAATGTCATCACTACTTGAAACTTTATATGAGGTTTTTGTGATTACTTTACCTGCAATAGTTACTTTGCCGTCACCTATTAGCTGTTGAGCACGACTGCGAGTCGCAACGAGGCCAAGCTCGACGAGTTTCTTATCTAGTCTTTCAAAATTTTCTTCTGACATTAATGAACTACTGGTTTGATTTTAATTTTTGTTTTCTGTCCAAGTTCAGGCTCACTAAAGACAATATCTCCTTCAGTCCCCAACTTAAGGTTTAGCTGAAAGCTTTTAGAAAGAGTTTTTGAAAGGACTCTCCCCTCAATTTTCACCATCGCACCTGGGCCATAGATCTCTTCACTATCAACAAATTGACCACTTAAAAGAAGATCAATTTTACTCTTCATAACAAATCGACTCATCTTCTCTGGTTGAATATTTTCAATAAAGTGGAGTTCACTCATTAGAATTGTTTGGCCCTCGAAGTCCTTTTCATGAGTCATCACAACTTCCACAAAAATCGTGGCATATGTGTTTAGACATAAAAGGAGAAGTAATAAAAACTTTTTAATCATTAAATTCACCAGTATAGACAAGTTTTGTCTGGCCACCAAGATAGATGAAGCCATCGACTCTTTTGACAAATAGTATACCACCATTTGTTAGAAATTCTATTTCGTCTCTATGTTCGTATTCTTTATCCCAGAGCATGCAGGCCGCGGCGACATTTCCCGTTCCGCAAGCAAAGGTCTCGGCCTCAACTCCACGTTCATATGTTCGAATACGCCACTCTCCTTCATCAATTTGATTGATAAAGTTAGCATTTGAGCCACGAGGAAAATCTTCGTCAAAGCGAACACGTCTTCCCACTGTATCGACATCAACTTCTTGAGCGTCATAGACCATAAATACACTGTGTTCAACACCAGTATTAATATAGTACGAATCCTGAGCGTCTTCATATTTACTAGAGAGGTCATAGAGGTCAGCATCTTTAATCACGGCCATGTGAACCCAGATAATATCCCCTTCGATTCCCGAAGAGTAGAGCCCACTTCCCGTGGTAAATTTAAACTCAGTATTCTTTGTTTGCGTCGTACGGCGATAGAAATCAGTGATAGCACGAGTTGCGTTTCCACACATACTCTCTTCATTGCCATCGGCATTGAGGTAGCGCATATGAAAGTCATATTTGTCACTACTTTCAAGAAAGACCACTCCATCGGCACCGATACCAAAACAGCGCTGACACAAGTCCTGCCATTTTTGAGTATTGCCAATTTCCTGCTTCCCATCGCGGTTATCGATAAGAATGAAGTCATTTCCATTTGAGCTATACTTGCTAAATTTTGTCATGAGAATATCATTTCATTGTTTTGCGTATTTGACTACTGTCGCCAATTACACATCGCACCACTGCCACATAGCAAAATTTTGTAGCCAGATTACTAAATCTTAGTTAAATTTATATTTCAAATTACCAACTTATGGGACATTAGCTCAGTTGGTTAGAGCCCCCGGCTCATAACCGGGTGGTCACAAGTTCAAGTCTTGTATGTCCCACCATGAAAAAAGCCTCGGCATCTGCCGGGGCTTTTTTTATTCGTGTGATATTCAAGATTTTCAAGTTTTGATCATGGAGCAAGTTGTTGAGGCGGCAAATGCCACGATGGCATTTGAAGCCGAGCATCGCTGACGAGCGAACACGAAGTGAGCGAGAGAGCGTCCCTCTCACACCACGAAACCATTTCTAAGAATGATGCCGAACAAATTCGAGCGGGCAGGAGACCGCGAAGAACAAGTCACACATCTTCAATTTATAGCTATTCATCTTTACCTAGAGGTGTAGAAAACCTATCTGGCCATAAGTCATAGTAAGTTGGATCAACACTTATCTTTCCTACAGATGCCCAAACATGAACTTGCCTCTTATCTAGCATGTCTACTCCAAAATGCTTTTTAGGTGTCCAAGCTTTTACAAGAAATATTTGATATGCACCAATTATAGGGTGATATAGATAAAGTTGATTATCCCAAATTAAGAAACCACTTGCACCTGAAGCGAAACCATTAAAACCAAGTTTTTTAACATTTACTTTCTCACCTACACGATAGGTACCGCTTTCAATTGGATTGTTTGCGACAACAAGACGGGCAACATTCTTTCCGACAAACCTATTAAATTCTAAAACAAATCGAAGAGCATAATCTCCACATTGACCTATTTTACTTGTGTTCATTTTTCCAGTTGTATATTCGAACCACTCAGCACTGGCAACAGCAATTTCTTTTGCCTTATCGACTTCACTTTTTGTTGGAGTATAGGCCACAGATTCACCCTTCACAGGAGAACACAAAGTCGAAAGAAAAAGAAGCGATTTACAGAATAAGGTTCTCATAATTTTTCCTTAAAAAACTTCAAAAGTTAGACTCTTTTTTCAAATTTCAAAATAAACTCAATAACTTAGAAAACTCTAAAGAGATTATTTCTTTGCATAAAAAAAGCCCCTGACTAACAGAGGCTAATTTCTATTGCTAATAGAACCCTAATTCGGAAAGGGTATAGAAACTATAACATGAAAAGAGAATCAATAAAAAGTCCTTTCTCCTGCTCAATGATGAGCATCCATAGGGAGAAACCATGGAGGATTTTTTATTGCTAGTAGAACTAGTAATCTGCTTACTTAATCTATTGATTATATTGAGCAAGTTCTAGTTCGGGAAGGGCGAGAGATCGCCCTTCTTTTTTATGGACGCTATAAATCTATCTTCGAATTTATTTGAAATTTTAATATATTTAATAAATTATGATTTAAGGACACTAAGTTCATAAAGAAACATCAATGTCCCACCATGAAAAAAGCCTCAGTTTTTTGCTGGGGCTTTTTTATTTCTATAATCTTGAACTGCTACATCCAAAGCATCTTGACCTGATTCACATTTTATATGAGGCCGAATACCAATTTTTTCAAAGTTACGATTATCTCTAAAGATATTCTTATGGGTAGAAAGCTGAATACATAGTTTTGAATATGGAAGTACAATAATCCCAACATTACCAAATTCAATACACCCATTACTTGCTTGTCCTACATATTGAACTTGAGGATGATCTTCAAAACATAGAGCTGTACTTTCTCCACTAGATTTACAATCTCGATCTATTAAAACATAAATTGGTTTGTTGTAACTTTTGCCATCTAACTGGGTTACACCGGCTCCATCATTATGCTTCAACACCCTATCTGATTCTGCCTTAAAGCCATAAAAATCAGTACGGAACTTATCAAAGTACTCTTCATTTCTTTTGTAAAATGTATTTGATTGTATTAATTTTACTAAAGCAGTATTTAAAACTAGTTGAGAGTTAATCGGATGAAAGAATTTTTGGTCATAAAATAATTCAGCCATCTTATAACCAAAATAGTCATTTCCACCACCATTTCCTCTAAAATCAATAATAGCAAAATTACTGTTCTCTAAACTAAGTTCAATATCTTTTAAAAATGTTTTCCATAAATTAGAATTGGGCATGGGAAAGTGAGATAGCCCAATTAATGTGTAACTCTCTTCCTCAATTGTTCTTACAACGACTTCTTCTTCATCGGCAACGTTTCGACCAACTTCATATGACTTTTGAGAAACAGATCCAATTGATCTTTCGGCATGAGTTCTCCATATTTTTAAATGGTTATCTTTAACTTTAGAAAATACTTCTTTCAACAAAACGTATAGTGTCTCTTTATCTTTTTCTTCTCGTAACAAACTAACTTGATTAAGTAACTCTTCAAAGTCAGAAGTATCAAGTCCGATAGACCCTGCATAAGATTCTTTTAAAGCATAAAGAAGAAGCTCTACATCTTCACCAATACTACCACCATTGAAATTAAGACATACTTTATTAGGACCAGCTAATACGGAATCTATTATTTTCAAACCTTAAAAAAATTATTTCTCTAACTTATTTAATTCACGAAAAGGTGGCGCGTACCCCATAACTAACAAGTTGGATCGATATCCACGTCACAAATTCCACACATCTCTTTCTTATCAGCATACTGTGTGTTTTCACAGTAGCCAGCATAGTCTCCGTGATCTAAGTGATCTTGGACAGAGTTCTTATTGATTGTAATTTCCTTGGCCTTATCTGGGTTTCCTGGAGGCACGTGACAAATAATAACCTTGTTCCCCTGCTTAGGGCATCTAAGAAGTGGCCTTCCCTTGGCAAAGACAGAAGACGTCGTCATGGCCAGTACTAAGATTGTGATTGTTGCTTTCATAAATCCTCCAAAATCTTCTCTATTATACCACCTTACAAGGCCCTCACGACATTTACTAAACTATTAATAAAACAAGAAATTTCAAGATAACTCTAATCAATAATTAATATTCAACTACTCAACATATTGAAATCCTTATGTATAATTACGTCATTATATAATCAGAAAGGAACTCGAACTCAATGCTTAAGGAAAGTTACGACTATATTAATATTGGATCAGGTTTCGGTGGTTCAGTTTCAGCACTAAGACTTGCAGAAAAAGGCTACAGCGTCCTAGTAGTTGAAAAAGGGAAAGACTTTTCTGATACAACGAAGTTTCCAAAAACTAATTGGAATCTTCCAAGGTGGATGTGGCTTCCCCAGTTGAAGTTCTTCGGTATCCAACAACTTACTTTCTTTAAGCATATCTCTGTTTTAAGTGGAGTTGGTGTCGGCGGAGGATCACTTGTCTACGCTAATACTCTTCCAAAGCCTAAGTCACAATTCTTTAATCACGGTCCCTGGAAAGATTTAAATAACTGGGAAGAAGAGTTATCCCCTTATTACGATCTTGCGTGGAAGATGCTTGGTGCTGAGAAAACAAGACACCATGGCGATGCAGATCACACAATGCTTGAACTTGCGAAAAATATTGGCCGTGAAAAATATTTCGACTCAACGAAAGTTTCTGTTTACTTTGGGGAAGAAGGTAAAGAAGGCATTGAAGTTGCGGACCCATACTTTGATGGAAAAGGACCTACTCGCTCAGGTTGCATTTCATGTGGCGCCTGTATGACGGGTTGTCGCCATAATGCCAAGAATACACTCGACAAGAATTATCTCTACCTCGCTAGACAACTTGGTGTTGATATACTTGCTGAAAATAAAGTAACACATGTTTCCCCAATAGATGGAGCTAACGGAAAAACTAGTTACGAAGTAACTTTAAAAGAATCGACAAAGTACTTTGGAAAGACAAGAACGCTAAAGGCCAATGGTATTATCTTTAGTGCCGGTGTTCTAGGAACGATTAACTTACTACTTGATTTAAAGAAAACAACACTTCCTAAGTTATCACCAGCTCTTGGTGATACCATCAGAACTAATAATGAAGCACTTATCTTAAATACAACTTATAAGAAAGATATTGATATGACCAAAGGTGTGGCCATTGGTTCAATTATCGACATTGATGAACATTCACATCTTGAGCCTACTCGTTACGGCAATGGATCGGGATTTTGGCGTGTGCTTATGGTGCCAATGATCTCTGAACCTAATTTCTTTTTTAGAATGTTTAAACTGGCGATAGAGCCACTAAGAGATCCAATTAAATGGTTTAAAGTTTTAACTGTAAATGACTTTGCAAAACAAACAAATATTCATCTCTTTATGCAACATCTTGATAGTACTCTAAAGTTTAAGAAGGGAATTTTTGGAATGAAGTCCGTTCTTTCAAAAGGTGCTGCACCGACGGCCTTTATAAAGACGGCCCATCAAATGGCGAAAGAGTATTGTAAGATCATTGATGGGAAACCAATGGTTATGTTTACAGAAACTCTAACAGGAATTCCTTCCACTGCACATATTCTAGGTGGTGCCTGTATGGGAGAAAGTGAAAAAGAGGGTGTCATCGATAAAGACAATAAAATCTTTAATTATGAAAATATGTATGTCTTTGATGGTTCAATGATTTCTGCTAACCCAGGAGTAAACCCATCACTTTCGATAACGGCCATTACCGAATATGGGATGAGTAAAATCCCAGATAAAAAATAATTTAGGCCACCTATTTCCCATGCCAAACGACAGAGTAAAGATCATGCCTACGATCTTTTAAGTTCTTTACAGCACCATTTTGTCTAGCTTCTAAAAGAGTATCAATTCTTAAATCAGCAATTGCAACCATTTCTACATTTGGTGTTGTATCAGCAGCAATCCCATCTTTAGCAAATGGAAAATCACACGGAGTTAAAATACAACTCTGAGCATATTGAATATCGACATTATTTACTCTTGGTAAGTTACCAACATTTCCGGCCATAGCAACATAGATTTGATTTTCAATGGCACGGGCCTGGCAACAATATTTCACGCGACAATATGCCTGTCGGTTATCGGTTAAGAATGGAACAAAGAGAATATTGATCCCTTGATTTGCAAGGTGTCTTGTAAGTTCAGGAAACTCACTATCGTAACAGATCAAGACACCAATTGGGCCACAGTCAGTATCAATAACTTTAACCTCATCTCCTCCTTCAATATTCCACCAATATTGCTCATCAGGAGTAGGATGAATTTTTGCTTGTTCGTGAATTTGTCCATCACGTAGACAAATATAGCTAATATTATGGACGCGATCCCCTACTTTCGTTGGATGTGATCCAGCAATAATGTTTACATTATACTTTACAGCTAATCGTTGAAAAAGGGCCTTCACATCTTCGGTATAAGCTGTCATATGCTCAATTGCAACATTGGCCTCGACTTCTTCATTCTTTATTGAAAGAAGCTGCATCGTAAACAGCTCTGGAAATAGAACGAAGTCAGCACGATAGTCAGCAGTAACGTCGACATAATATTCAACTAAGTCTTCAAACTCTTTAAAGCTAGAAATACCTCGTTGTTGATATTGGACACTTACAACACGGACTGAGTTTTGTTGAACAGGGCGATCCTTCTTGCTCTCTTGTGCTTGGTATTCTGTATTTTTCCATATCAAATGGACACCATAGCCCATCGATTCCTTATCAGTAGGAAGATATTTTTCAAGAACACCTAAAACTTCAAAACCGTTTCTTAATTGAAAACCAAGAGTCGTATCTCTTATCTTCTTCTCTTTTACTTTTTCAATATAATCTTCAACACTTTCAACTTGTTTGATACGGCGGTGTAAACTTGGAATACGACCAACAAAGACAATTCCTTTCAAGCGCTCATATTTTACAAGCCTTTTCCTAGCATTATATAAGCGCTGGCCAATACGATGACCACGAATAGATGGATCAACACAAGTCTCATATCCATAGAGGTAGTCACCATCCTCGTCATGAGTGGAACCATAACCTCGTCCTGTGATACTTGCCCATGTATGCTTTTTAAAAACTTTCTTTTCTGACAAAAGTATACTTGCAGAGTATCCAACAATTTTTCCGTTTAAAGTTGCAACAAAATTTCCATCTGGATAATTTGTAATCTGCCCACGAATCATTCCCTTAGTGTAATCATCAGGAAAGCCAGTATAAGATCGAGCAACTAACTCATGGATTCCATCAATATCTTTTAGGTTTGAAAGCCTTACTTCAAGCTTCACTTCTTTTGCTTTTTTCGTCATTTAATCATCCTTGATATATCTATTTTAGCAGTAATATTACCGCTTACAAGACTCTATTAAGTAGCTAAAATCTTTAGAGAAAATAATGCTTTTTTACAATTTTGTACCGTGTTACAATTAACAAATGACGGCAAAACGTGATGAGTTCACCATAATAACTACATATAACTGCAATTGGGATTGTTCGTATTGTATTATTGATACTCATACACGAAACAAAACTTCTCCTATCAGCAAAGAAATGCTTTTGGGAAAAGTCTATTCTGTCACAGAAGGAGCACAAGTTAGCCTAAGTGGTGGTGAGCCAGGCCTAATAGATCCCGTAACGATGGAAAAAGTTTTTCAACATCTTGTTAAACTAAATTGCACAATTGATGTTTTCACAAACGGTCTCTTCATCAAAAGATATGGAGAAAAGTATCTTAAATATGTTGATGAGGTTTTGTATCACTGTGTTGAGAATCTTGATCAAGAAATCGAGTATCCAAATATGGATGAAGAACAATTTACTTATGTAATTATTGTAACAAACGATAATCATCACCTAGTAGACGATTTCTTAGATAAATATTCTCACCTTTCATTTAAGCTCTCATGTAATTCAAAACACGGTCAAACCCTGAACCGCGGTGACGCCTTTAAACTCTTTATGAGAAATAAACACAGAATTAGTGAAGATAGCTTTGAAACGCTTTTCCGTTATCACTGTGATTGTAACTTAATTTAGTAATATATTTTAAATTGCCCCTCTAGCTCTTTCGGTATGACTTGAGCGAAGTCAAAGATTGCTCCATTTGGATTAAGAAGCTTACTCCACATTCCTTTTTCTAGCATAAATTCATCATGAGCAACGAGAGTAACAATCAAATCAAAATTTTTGTAATCTAGTATTTGAATTGATTTATCGATATATGGATCAAAAGAATCGATAACTCGATCAATACGAAGCTTTAGCTTTTCATATAGCTCAAGTGCTCTTGAATCTCGGGTATCATTACAGTTTTTTTTATACGTTTTCCCAAGTAATAAAACTCTATCACCAATTTTACTCATAGCTAGTATCCTCTCCTCTAAAGAGATAACCATTGAGTCGTTAACTTTTCGAGATTTTAAGATAATTGAATCTTCCGAGAGACCTAAATAAGCTGATAAATAGTACGGATCAACACTAATACAATGACCGCCCACAAGGCCCTTATCAACTTCTGGAAAATTCCACTTACTCCTGGCAAGTCTAAGGGATTCTTGAAAATTAATACCTTTTTCTAAAGCTCCTTGATAAAACTCATTCATCATAGCAATATTAATATCTCTAGAAGTATTTTCTAAAAGCTTAGCAAACTCACAGGCCTCTAGATCTTGACTCGACTCAACTAGCCTAAATATTTTGCTATAGATTAATACTAAGTCATTTAACTTTTCTTGTGATTCACAAGAGACAACTTTCACAATATCTTCAAATTGAATATATCCATCGTTTGGACTGATACGCTCTGGGGAGAATGCGAAAAATATATCATCTCTACCTAATATGTTTTTAAAGTAATTTGTTGTTCCAGGCATGACTGTAGACTCTATAACAACAGTATCGCCAGAACAAAGGTAGTCCTTAAGGCCAATTACAGCTTGATCAACAAGGCTTTGATCTGGGGCATTATTACTATCAAGGGGCGTAGGAACAGTAATTAAGTAGTAATTTGCTTCTTGAAGAGCATCTACATTTGATGTGAATATACATCCAGAACTTGATAATACATCAGCAGGAAACTGATTAGATATATCAACACCTCTATTTAAGGCGTTGATCTTCTCTTTATCAATGTCAAAGGCAAATGTTTTAAAAAATTGTGGGAATCTAACTGCTAAGTTGATTCCCACATATCCGACGCCAATAATGGCAAGAGTTGTATCTTTCATTTCACTATTCTAAAGGTGCAACAGGAATTGAGCAAACCTCTTCATACTTATAAGCATCCTCTCCATTACAAAGGGCCTTCATAAGAAGATTAACTCTAAACTTCAGCTCGTCATTCTCACGCTTAAGTTCCTTAATAGCTGCTGTATTTACTGCAGGCATTTTAGTATATTGAACACTTTTTAATCCTTTCGCGTCTGTTGAAACAATCTCAGGGAAAACCTTTTCAATTTCTTGAGCAATATAACCTATATCGCGTCGATTATTCGAATTCCAAACGAATTCTACACCTCTAATTTCGCTAAATTTCTCAAGTACTTTTTCAAGTTCATGAATATTATGTTTTAGATTTTCATCCGATCGAAAGTTAATGTAAGAGCCATCATACATTTCAAGAACACGAGTTGCAGTAGCACCTGAATCGTCTCCCATTATAACGTTACCATAGATTTTAAGATTCGTTGTACCACCAGTACGTCCAACTAAGACATTTGAACCCCTAGGATTTAGGTTTAAATCTCTCGATACTACAGCATTTGAAGGAGCAGCATTTTTATAAGCTGCTTGAAGAGAATTATCATCAAGCGATAAGAATGCTCTTGATTCTCTTTTTATCTTTAACGGCGGATATTCTGTGAGGGAACTGTGGACATCGCCAGACCCATCTGGACCACCTATAGTAGTAGTTCCATAAGGGTTAATATTTAAGGTAGGAAATGTCATTGTACTAGGGTCAGTTGATACACTATTAGCTGCTTGTATAGTATCATCATCTATTAATATTGAACTAGCACCGCCATTATGAATTTTCAATGGAGCATTTGCGATATTATTAGGACTGATTTGAGCTGCGGTAGCACTCCCTACTTGTGCTGAGTAGTCTAATGGTACTTGCGCTTCAGGAGTTCCTGCGGAACGAGACTTTAATGTAACTTGGACACATTCTCCGTTTGAGTCAATTTCACCACCAAGTGCATCACAAACAGCATCTGTGTATTGACTTGCACTTCCATAACAAGAAAGTACCGCACCTGTTGCTGCGTTAATTACAAAGCTTAGTGGAAAATCTCTTGATACATCTGTCATACCAACAGAACTTTTCTTTACAATATCAATATCAGCGCCTGCTCGACCCTTTTGGAACGTAACTCTAACACTAGCATCTACTTTTGTTGCATTAACACCGTTCTCTAAATAAACAGGTCCAGGGTTTGAAGTTGTTGTTGCAGACATCGCTTCGATATGAACAATTCCATCTGTACCACCAAGCTCTTGATCAAGAGTGTAAATGGTATCGAAATCTCCTGGGTTTGGCCCAGTTGAGCGACGAATTTCATTAAAGGTTAAAGAGGAACCATTTGCAGTAGAGCCAAAAGATCGCCCATTGAAAGTTTTAAAACAAGAATCCTCATCTGCCAAAATACCTGAGATTCTTTGAATCTCTTGTTGGATATTGAAAACTTGTGATGCCCTTTTAGAAGTACGATTGATATTACCAATCATATTCACAACCGCCATAGATAGTACTCCAATTAGACCGGCCGCAACCATTACCTCGGCAAGAGTGAAACCAAATTGATTTGTGTTATTTTTCTTCTTCATTGAGACACCTCATTAACATGCAATATGTTATAATTATAAGTGTAATTAAAATTTGATGCATTATTATTAACTAAATAATTTTACCAATAGATAAAATTACTGCAAGTGGCTGAATTTATGACCAGACCTAAAATGTTAGTGAGCGGCGGACTTGGCTTCCTTGGAAGCGAAATCGCCAAGAATTTCTTTCAAGAATACGCCATCACTATTATCGACAATCTATCAACAAATGTCGTCTCAATAGACGATTTGAAAGATATTTGTGGTGAAATAACATACAGAAATATGGACTTGGCCAAGTTAAGTAAAGTAGATTTGGATTGGCTTAATACCGAACTAAATGACACCACAATTTTTTGCCACTTTGCTGCAGCAGTTGGCGTAAAAAAAATCGATCAATCTCCTAGAGAAGCTATTATTAATGAAAACAAGATCAATCATGATCTCCTACCCCTTCTCGCTAAATATAAAACAAAAACAATATTCGCTTCAAGTTCTGAAGTCTATGGTAATCAGGAAAATTGCGTCGAAGATCAAAGTCTTCAAATTGGTCCTCCTGATATCTTGAGATGGGGTTATGCCTGCAATAAGCTAATGACAGAGTTTCTACTTAAGAGTTACGAAATTCCACATATTACTCTTAGGTTATTTAATGTAACAGGGCCAAGGCAGTCTTCTAAATATGGCATGGTTATACCAAAAATGATTCGTGATGCGATAAAGACAGGTAAAATAACAATTTACGGAGATGGCACTCAAACTAGATCGTTTTGCCATATCAGTGATTTAATCGGATCATTAAAATATTTGATAGAGCAAGATAAGTTCACTAATCAAACAATTAATATCGGAAATGATCAAAACCGAGTCACGATAGAAGAGCTTGCTCATCTTATTAAAGATACATTGAAGCTAGATGTAGAAATTGAAAAAATTGCTTTTAATGACGAATATAGTGCTAATTCAAAAGATATTTTAAAGAGATCACCAAGTATCGAAAAATTAAAACAATTCTATCGTCCACAAGTTAAACTTAAAGCAATTATTGAGGATATCGCAAAGAGTTATGAATAAGAATAACAAGCCTATATTGATGATTCATGAAGTATACGAATGGATGCTAGAGCTAGACTTATCAAATTATATCATCACCTTTGATGACGGACTGTATTCACAATATAAGTACTTAAATCATTTTTTAAAATTTGATACACCAAAGATCTTTTTTATTTCCACTAATATAGTTTCTCCAGAGCAAGAAGAGCAAAACGAGATTACAACCTCATGTTCTAAAGCTCACGAGAGCTTCTTTAAGACGGGCAATACAGCTAATTATATGAAATGGAGTCAAATCAAAGAAATAGCATCAACTAAGAATTGTTATATTGGTGGACATTCACATCAACATAAAGATTTAAGAGGTACCCTAGCTTTAAAAAAACTTCATAATCATCTTAAAGAAGATACAGATAAAATGCTAAATGAATTCAACACTCAAGGCATAGAAATTAAAGACTTTTGTTTCCCCTATAATTACGAAGCACCATTATATAAAGAGATATTAAAGCAACGAGGGATTGAGAACTTCTTTGGCCAAGAACGTATCGCAATAGAGGACCTTAGTAATGCAATATGAAAATGAAGAGATTATTGCAATTGGAGAAGGCTCCCCGCTCAATATAAATTGGGAAATGGTATCTCATTGTCAATTTGACTGCAGCTACTGTTACTATAGACCATTTAACAGTAACACCGAGTACACAACCTTAAGTAAGATTGTTTTAAAGAAGCTTAAGGCCATTGAAGAAGACTTCATCATTAATCTAATCGGTGGAGAACCAAGTCTCCATCCAAATTTTATTAGTATAATTGAAGAGTTAGAAACAATTCAAAACTTGAAAGAAATAAGAATTGTCACAAACTTTGTTAAACCAGAGAGCTTTTGGCTTAAACTTCCAGTGAGTGAAAAAATAAAGATCACAGCAAGTTTTCATCCAGAATACCCAAACAAAGGTTTTATCGAAAAAATTGATCTCCTATCCAATAAATATCAGATGGATACGGCATTTCTTTTCACTAATAAATTAGAAGAGTTTGAAAAATATAAACATACATTCGAAAATCTATATAAACTTGCTCAAGAAAATAAACATACCTTAAATTGTATAAGACTACATAAAGAAACGAGTCATTCTGTTTCATATGAAAGCTATCAAGAAGAGATTGAAGCTTTTATCAAGATCTGCGAAGAGAAAGTAGCTAAATTAGAAAATAAAGAAACGACTTTGATTAAAACGGCCAAGACACAAAAGCATATTTCAAAATCTGAATTTTTAAATAATGGCTACAATCAACTAGAAGGTTGGAAGTGTGATATTAGGGCCTTTATTATTCACTATGACGCACAAGTTTCATACGCTTGTAAGAGTACGAAGAAACATATACTAACTTGTGACTTCAAAACAAGTTCAATAGTCTGCCCATTTAAGCTATGTGAGTGTGATGACTATTGGAGTTTTGAAAAGGTGGCACCATGAATGAAAAAATCTTAGTAATTGTTGCTCATGCTGACGATGAAGTATTGGGTTGTGGTGCAACGATACATAAACATATTAGAAACAATGATGATGTATATGTACTAGTCCTCACTGATAGTACTTCGGCCCAAGGTAAAGATATTCAAAACCGTCATCAAGAATACCTAAAAGCTCTCAATATACTTGGGGTACAAAATCACAAAAAACTATCGTTAAAAGATAATAGACTCGATAGCTACCCACTTATCGAAATCATCCAAGAAATTGAAAAAGTAAAAAAAGATTATAATCCCAATATAGTATACACTCATTCATACAATGATTTAAATATTGACCATCAAATCACAAATAAAGCTGTCCTCACGGCCTTCAGATCAACTCCGAGTAATACAACAACAGAAGTCTACACTTTTGATATACCTTCAAGTATTGAATATCAGTCTTCACAACTTATGCAAGCAAGAAAAAATTATTTTAATTCGATTACTAAGGAAGACTTAAAGGCAAAGGTTCAAGCAATGTGTGCTTATGAGAGTGAACTACATCCTTTTCCTCATCCTCGTTCAATCGAAAATTTAGAGATCATTGCAAAGTCTGAAGGGACAAAATGTGGTAAAGAATTAGCAGAATCATTTTATATTGAAAAAATCATTAGATAGAGTAGAACTTTTTTATAACAGATATAATATAATTTAACTCATCTTTAGTAAGTGCTTCGAAAAAAGGAAGAGAAAGTGTAGATGAGTAATATTTCTCAGCACCTGAAAACACTGACTTTTCATGATTCCAATACGAATGTAAGTGAAGTGGTTTGAAGTGAATCGATGTTTGAACATTATTCTCTTCTAAAAAATACTTCAATTCATTACGATTCTTAGCATGAATTATAAAAAGTGAAGGAATTATATTATTATCAAGTGCTAAAAAATCAACTTCAGGTATTTCTTCAAGCAATTGAGTATATGATTGGTAAATGGCCAAACGATTACTAATTTTTTCTGATAACGATGATAATTGATCCTTTAAAAAGACAGCATCAATATTTGTCATATTCGCTTTACGTCCGAGAAACTCAATATCGTACTCCCCTCTAGATTTACGACAAATACCATGTAAACGACGCTTTCTTGCCTGATTCACTAAAGAAGTTTCAGTTACAACTAGTCCACCGCCATCAGGAGAGGAAAGAATCTTGTTTGGATAAAAACTGAAAAATGCAGCATCTATCTCTAAATCATAGCATCCCAGATAAACGAGCTGAGCAAAGTCTTCAACAATTCTGAAACCATACTCAGTTTTTAATTTTTTTAGTGCATCTCTATCGTAAAGATGTCCTCCAATAGAGACCGGCACTACACAATCCACGTTGTGATTTTCTAAAATCTTTTTGAAAGATGTTACGTCAATCATTCCAGTGAACGAATCAACATCACAAAAAATAATATTATGACCTAGTCTCCTTGGAACTTCTGCTGTTGTTGCAAAAGTATTTGTAGGTACTACAATTGTTGCCTGCACATCAGAGAAATACATATCCAATATGATTTCAAAAGCCGACGTGGCACTACTAGTGCAAATAAAATTTGGAAAATTGAACGTAGAAATTAATAGATTTTCAACTTCTTCAACCTCTACACCACCTGTCCACTCACCACTATCTATAACACGCTTAAGCAGTGCTTCTAAATCAAGACTTGAATATGGACGAAACAAGGGTATCTTCATTATTTATATAAGAATTTCTCTTGGGCCTCAAAAACAGGATATTCACGAGACAAGATATCTTTCACCTTAAAGAATGGATTATAATTTTTTTCAAAATAAAAAATAGTATTAATATTATAGTCACAAATATACATAAAAATTGGTCTACGTTTTTGAATCTCGACGTACTTTATATCGACAATCTTTATTTCACTAGTATTAATGTTTTTATAAACCTTAGAATAGAGTTGATTATAAAAGGGAAATAATACGTTCTTATCATTGCCCCAAAGACTCTTGGTTAATGTAATCACTGTTTCACAATCCCCTATCTTAAGATCATCCATTTTAAACCAACCATCTTCTTCATTATAGTATTCAAAAACTAAGAAGCTTTCAGACTCTTCAAATAGTGTCGGGAGAATTGTTTTTTTATTCATAACCTTACGGTATTTATTTAACAAGTCTTCAAAAGTAAAATTAAGTTTTCGATCGATATCAGGAGCATCGGTAACAAGGAATTTTAAAGCTGGTTTAAATACATATTTACGCTTGCCGACAGAAATAAAGTAAAAACTTTTACTTTTCCCAAAGCCTGTTCCCACAGGGACCTCAATATCAAACTCTTCCTTAAGTTTTTTTTGAGCAGCGTAGAGAAACTCAATCTTCTTTTCTCTAAATATATGTTCAATATCCATCACAACTCCTTCATTCTCTTAAAGTATGCGATTCTCTCTCTTACTTTATCATATTTAGAGTTTGGATAGAGGTGTTCGTGCCAAAAATAAATACCACCTAACTTATCCTTTGGAAAAGTAGAGACGGATGCATAGCCCTCCCCTACTTGATAATACTGTATAGGGTGAACATTTAGGCGCCCCTCATTAAAAGCTTTCTCAATGACATATTCCTCAAGAAAGTACTTCTCTACATTTTGACAATACTTCTTCCATCTCTCATCACCATTTGTGTTATATAAGGCCATAAGTTCTTCAAAAAAGAATTTATAAAAACCACTATCACGGCGGGAGATAATAAAGCCCGTATCGAGTGGATTGCCCCAGTCTTCTCCAATAAATCGTTGATCTTTCTTTGAAATATCATCATATTGGCCGACGACAACCTTACCATTATCATAAACTATTTCTAACAGCTTAGGATCTAAAGGTTTTATAAGATTCATATCAAGGTCAATATGAATAAAGATATCTTCAGATAACTCTTCTTCAAGAAGCATCCCACAAAAAGGTACATTTACGAAACCAGATTCAAATCCCTCTGTTTCAACGTGATATCTTTCAATATATGTTACACCAAGTTCTTTAAACTTTTCTTTCGTCTTCTCACTCACTATATGCTTTGAAGGACAATAGGTATAAATTGAAATATCTTTTAAATCACCTGCATTCTTACGCCAATTCTCAAAACAGAGAATTGCTTCATCTTCATAATGTCTTTGATTTTCAAATGTAATACCATTGTCATCATTAGTACTTCGGCCATTACTTTCAATCATTGTTATAAGTGCAACTTTCATACGTACTACTTTGTATAATCGATATATTCATCTTCTCTATTTATATCTAGTGTTGAGCAATGTATGCCTCCACCAAAAATTTCACAATTCTCTAATCGCACAGGGTGAGGGTTAAAGCCATGCTTATCAAGTAACTCAATAACATTTGCCGCACTCTCACTAACAAGCACATTCTTTTCATCAACACTTACAACATTAATATCCATTCCTCTTGTACTTGCAAGTTGGATATCAATATCAGTTTTCCCGGACTCAATCACAGGTTCAGCTTCATAATCGTCAGGAAATAAACAATCCCAGTTTTTAAATTTTTCGGGCAAAAAATCCTTTATATTACGATATTTAGGATTCACAAGAAATGTCCCAGGCTTAAGACATACTAGAACACCATCAATATGATTATCAGCTACATTTACAATGTGAAAATTACTCTCGGGAAAGAATGACTTAACCCACTCTAAACCAAGGTAATGGTTATAAGAATTCACATTAACGATTACATCTTTACCGATTCTTAAAAACTGGGCCCCATCAATTGCCATCGTATACTTTGTGCGATCAAAATTCTTATAATCACGCTGTGAATTCCATGGACTTAAATCCATTGCTTCTTCTACTAGTTTATTGTGTGGAGATCTAATCCACTTACCACCTCTACCACCATCAAATAGATGATTATATACATTATAAAGAAGAGTGTTTTCGAAGAAGCGATTTCGAACGTAAGTAGGAGTCTCAATTATATAATTTTGATAAACCAGAGAGACATCTCGAACATTACTTGCACTAGAAAGCTCAGTCTTATAATCAGGAGTCTTGATAGTGACCACTTGCCCAAGTCGATCTGGGCGAAAAACTTCAACACCCAGTTTTTCAAAAGTAGCAGCCAAATTGTCCAGTTGATCATTTCTCTTTAGTAGTAATTCATGATTTACATAGTACTCATGTCCACCATGCTCCAGTCGATCATATACAGCATGAGTTAAATTCTCACCGTAAAAGTGCTGAAAAGTGAAATCGGCAATTCTTTTGCTAATCTCTAACTCACGTCCAACGATAATAGAATTGAGTTTTCCAAATGATGTATTACTTTTAATCACGATATATCCTTAATACTTTCCAAATCATCATATTCAAAATCATTCATATAGAAATCACAATTTAACTTACACTGAGTTGTGTTTCCAAGGGCTTGATAACAGCTACAAAACTCACGAGAAAACTTTATAAAGCTAGTAAAAAACTCAAAAGTACTTTCAAATGAATAAATATTAACTGGCCTATTATCGATCCTTGCATAAATAAAAGAAACACAAGGATAGCAATTCCCATCAGAATTTATATATATTCTTTTAAACCATGGTGTTACAGGTAAAGAATGTTCTTTCTTGTATAAGAAATCCATATTCCCCCTATTACTTCTATTCTTAGGAGGTCTTATTCTATTTGTGATAAGAGTTGTATCGCGAAATAATAAGTCTAGATCAAACCTCTTTTTGATTAGTTCTGCTGTCTCAACCGCATACTTCTCATTCAATTCATGACGAGAAAAGATAGGTTCTATATTTAGAATTCCTCTAACTTTTTCTATATTGGAAAAGACCGTATCCAGACTACTGCCACCACGAGTTAACTCATGAATTTCTTGATTTGGTCCATCGATGGCCACCTGAAAGACCATGTTCTTATATTTTTCTATTTTTTGCACATCGAGGTTCATCAGATTTTCCCCATTCGTTGCAATGAGAATATCATGAGAAAAATTATCACCTAAAGCGACTAGGATATTATTAATATCACTGTGTTCTAGCGGCTCACCATCATTACCGCAGATAAATATTTCTTTTGGATTGAAATCTTTGATAATTGGGAGAACCCTTGAGAAATCTAACTCTCTTGAGTTCTTATGATTGGGATTTAAGCTTGGACAGCCCTGACACTGTAATTGACAGCTATTATTTAAACTCAGTTCTATAAATTCAACAAATTTATTATATTGCATTATAGAATCTCAAGCTCCCACATATCCATTAAACGCTTACAGTTCTTTTCACAAATTTGGCAGCATTCATATTCAAAATTTTGAATTTTCTTATAATCGAGATCCCATTTTTCTAATCGACTTTCTTCAAGCCACACATAGCAAGGAAAAACAGTTCCATGTTGATCAATGTGAATACTCTTATTATGGTAAGAACGGCAATCAATATCATAATCCTTGCTTCCATTAACTTTCTCACCCCATTTCTTTTTTGCAGAGCTGATAATCACATCATACTTTCGCTTAAGTTCAGGAGTTACAAGCATCTTATCCAAATTAAAAGGATTCTTATAAACTTCAGTATCACGACGATAAAGAGTTTGTGTTAGATTAATATTACTAAACTCTTCTAGAAGTTCATCCATACTACCATCCTCTAAATCCTCGGCATTATAATCAAAGAGGATATGCTGGATATAATCAATGCCATAAGGATTTGCTTCGCGAAATGCTTTTGCATTGGCCCTAATATTAGCAAGGCTTGTGTTAACACGATAAATTTCATGAAGTTCTTGAGTAGATCCACATACAGTAAAGTAAACACTATCATCTGGACCTAGAATAGTACCTAACTCGGCCCACCAGTCAGGGTTATGTGTGTCACCATTAGTACAAATTTCTATTGCAATATCTCTTTTGCGAAGATAACGGCAAAGATCGAAAATTGAGCGATAGAGAGTTGGTTCAGAGAAAGCTCCAACTAAGTGAACATATTTAGCATTAGGAAATTGATCTAATTGACCTGTAATTTCATTCAAGTGTCGTTCATTATATTTAACTTCAATATGCTTATAATTTCTCGCACACAAAGGACATTTTGCATTACATGTGCCAGTGAGGTCTAATTCAATTCTCTCACTTCGAATAAGGGCATCTTTGCTAGCAGACAAAATCTAACTCCATTACATCAATTAGTTTCTGAATACGTCTTTCACACTTAAAACAATCTTTAAACTTAAAGCTGAGCACTTCTCCGTAATCAAATACTTCACCAGAGAAATGTCCAGGACCTTCATACTCTGCATGACCGTAGCACGGTGATATTTGTCCGAACTGATCGATATAAATTTTCCGATCTCTTAGACTCATACATTTAATTTCTATATCCGCAGTCTCACCTGGTGTTGGTTTAATATTAAATAGAGCATCAATAGCTCTCTTTCTTTCGTCTTCTGGACGAATTAGGTCCTTGTCAAATGACTTTACATATTCGTTAAAAGTTCTTTGGCCTTCTGTATCTACATTAAATGTTTTACTAAAGCGTGCAATGATATTTTGCATGGCCTCACTTTCATAGTCCTCACGATTATATTTGAACATTATATGTTGAATATGATCGATTCCTTCTTTATTAGTCGAAATAAAACCTTGATGATTATCTAAGATATCTTGAAGTTTACTTCCAACACGATATTTCTCGTGGAGTTCCTGAGTTGATCCACAGATCGTAAAATAGATACGGTCATTAGAAGATAATATTTCCCCTAATTCGGCCCACCACTTAGGATTATGAGTACTCCCATTTGTAAATAGCTCAATAGCAACTCCACGCTCAACTAGGTAGCGACAAAGTTCTTTAACTTCTGGATGAAGTGTAGGCTCAGAAATATTTCCTGCCATATAAAAAACTTCAAGATTTGTGAAAGTATCTAACTGTTCTTTTATTTGCGTAAAACTTCGAACGTTGCGTTTTAATAGATGTCCAGCGTGAGCATAATTTCTTGTACACAGAGGGCAACGTAGGTTACATGTACCAGTGAGGTCCATCTCTAACTCTAAGATTTCACTTCGATGGAGGGTCGTTTGCTTACAGCTCATTATCCCATCCTCTCAAGGCCAATATCGTCAAGCATCTTTGTCGTCATTGCTTCACACTCATAACAAAAATCATACTTAAATTGATTTATCTTTGTATAATCAAGATTAAATTTTTCTCCAACATTATAAATTCGATAAAGGAAGCATGGAAAGATTTCTCCCCACTGATCAATCGCCACAAATTTTTCTTCAAGACTTTTACAACGCATCTGGCATTTAATCTCACCAGATTTATTTCGTTCATAGCGCCTCTTGGCATGTCGAGAAATCAGGTTATAACTTTTAGCTAAATCAGCTGTTAAAGCGATATCGTTTTCCTCATCTTTAATGAATCCAAATCTTTCATTATAAGGAAGAGTATTAATATTGTATTCCCGACTGAAACGAGAACGAATTTCACTCATTGCTTCACTGTCAAAGTCTTTAGCATTATATTCGAATTTAATATGTTGAAGATAATCGATATCGTACTTACACCCTTCTTTGAATGCTGCATGATTATCTAAGACTTGTTGTAAATTAGAACGTACACGATACTTTTCATGTAACTCTTGTGTTGATCCACAGATCGTAAAGAAGACATGATCTCGAGGACTCATCATAGAGCCGAGTTTTCGCCACCAGTCAGTCGAATGGAGAGAAGCATTTGAGTAAAGTTCGACTTCGATTTCACGGCCAATCAAGTACTCCATAATAGTGAAAAACTCTTTATGAAGTGTTGGCTCAGAAATCATTCCGGCCATGCAACACATTTTGATATTAGGATACTCGTCGAGTTGAGCAATAATCTCACTTGCAGGTCTTTCGTTATACTTTACCAAGTGTTTGGCATTAGAATAACTACGTGAGCATAGTGGACAATCGAGGTTACACGTTCCTGTTAACTCGAGTTCAATTTCGAGAATATCTTCTTTCGCTAATGAATTTGGTAATTTTTCCATAACTTACCTACTTATAATCACATTCAGGATAATGACCTCGACGATAATGGAGAACATCATCAATTTTATCCCCTTCAACTGGGTATACATCCTGAACATTTGATATTTTCTTTTCTACACCATCACAGACGAAGAAGTATTTACAGTTAAAACACTTCTTACCTTTGGTGTAGGTATGCTTTCTTTTCTCTGCAGCAACTTCAAAATACTCTTTTGTATTAAGAATTTTTTCTTCAATTTTATCGACATCATAAGTATAGATATTCCAATCATTTCGATCGTAAATATGTTGATAAACACCTACTACATATTTCTCATATCCTTGCATAAAACAAAATGGGATATAACGAACATTAATTTGAATTTCATGATTCAAATAATCAATGGCAAGCTTAATATACTTACTCAAATGCTCGTAGCTTTGTGATTCAAGTCGATCAGCATCTTCCCAATAGTTTAGTGGAAGGAAATTAATTTGATATGGTTTTATCTTATTAATCAGCTCAACATACTCAGCAAGTAGTTCAGCATTCTTATCTGTCACAGTACAATTAATACGAACCTTAATTCCAATTTGTTGGCAATTAGATATGGCCTTTAACATTTTACGAAAAGCACCTTTTCTACCAACAATTGAATCATGATTATCTTCATTAACTCCATGAAGGCTAAAGAGTAATTCAGTTAATCCATGTTCTTTAGATTTCTTACAAAATTCTAAATTTGCAAATTTAGCACCATTTGTAAGGGCCGAAATATTTGTAAAACCAATTTCATGGCAATAGTCGAGAATTGCAAACCAATCACGATGAACAGAACTCTCTCCACCGCTTAGATCAATCTCACGCATTCCGCAATTATAGATTTTCTTCGCTCTTTTCTTTATTATGTCTAGAGGAGTAATCTTATCGAGATCTTCAAGATAATAGCAGAAGAAACATTCATAATTACAAAATGTTCCCGTATCCAGCTTTGCTCTCTTATTGAATTTGTCATTTAATAGCCTCAAACCAGAGTGGCTAAAAATATTATAATCCAATATGCTCTCCCAAGATCTCTAGTATGGGATCTCCCTCTTTTAAGAATATTGATTCAAAGTCATTATCAATATCCCACTTTCTCCAATAGAGGCCTTTATCTTCATCCCAGTAGTCTATATTATAATACACAACCTCTTTTTCAAAAAACTTGCATTCAGCGATCATACGGGGACTACAGTCAAATTTACGTGGAACCGGCGTATAGATATATCTATCAAATTTTTCAAAAAGGTCTGCAATAGGCATCTCTGGGAAATCAAAGCGATCAGAGAGGCCTTCTAAGCGTCCTGCTGGTCTATTTTCTTTATTAGTCAGGCACATAAACCTCCCATCATACTTGTCTAGGAGGTCTAGGTACATTTGGTCAGGGATATTTCGACAATTTTTTGTGCCATAGAGCAGATTACAACGAGTTGACTTTGTCGGCTTTTTCAAACGATCAAAGTTAATTCGTTTCTTATAGTCAATTGCGTTTTTACAATCATTATATATACGAGCATCCTGGAGAATAATTACATTGTCTTTATCATTATCCTGTAGTTCCTTATCACCACAGGCAAAGTGAAAGATCTTCTGTGCCAAGATATGTTTACCCATAAGTGATTTGGCACCACCATCAGTAAAAAGAATATTATTTACATGTACTAGATTAGGACGATTTACAAAGAGGGTATCTTTTTCAAGCTGCAACAATTCATCATCAGAGATTATATATTTTCCAACAACAGAATTACGAAATGTTGGCCAATCAATATCTTCACAAAGTAGTATTCCAACACGCATATGCTCTTTTAAAAAAAGATAATAATCAATAACTTCATATGTATGTCCACATAGGCCATGATTATTTGCGCTCCAACTATAAGTTAGCCAGAGATCATAATTTTCTTTATCTAAACGTAAAATCATACTATTCCAAGAAAGCTGAGATTATTCTATCGACATCCGTTAATTGATATTTTTTCAATCCATTTTCTAGAATATCAGTATACCTTAGAATTACGGAGTCTTGAATCCCATTAGGGATTATCTCAATTTCTTTCTTGTAGTAAAAGGACTCTGGTATTAAACGATTATTAGTATCAGGACGATTACCCTGAAAGTACAATAATGTATCAAAGTGCTCGTGTAATCGATCAAAGTGTCTATTAGCCTCTTTATAAAACTTTTTTCGGCCATCATACTTCTTAGGTATTTCAATATTCTTGTAATCAAAAAAAGGTGAAACAATAAAGATATTATTATCAATCACATCTAGTTTTTTATAGTGCTCAAATGAAAATTTTAAAAGTTCTTTTTCATCATAATTCTGATAATCATAATAACCAAAATATCGGCATGATTTTTTTTGAAACCTCTTAAGAGGATTGGCCACATTAGAATACACAAGCAAATCACATGGAATCACTTCTCCAAGACTCTCTAAAGTATGAATATCTAAAATTAAACATCGAGAAGGCTTAAGTTTATAAATATCATAAACTTTTTGGGTAACTATAAAGGATTTATTATACTCTTGCGGATAATCATATTTTTCATTGAAGATTTGTAAATACTTGAGTCGTTCTTGTTCAGAACAGTTATGTAGGATAAATTTCACATCGCTGCTTCGAGCTCTTGTAAAGAGAAAATACTCGAAGCAGTAAAACAATGTTCCGTTTATTTTTCGATGATCTTTTTGTAAATAGAGAATAATTTTAGAAGAATGTTGAATAGTAGTCCTCTAAGAACTTATTAGTAAGCTCGTCGATTTTATCTGTACATTCTTCTTCATTAATCATCTTTCTAAAGTGATCAAACTTCTTATTCAATGCACTAACTCTTTCGATTTGATCGCGCATATTCAGATAGTCTTCTAGTTTTTGGATAAGATCCTCATTACCTGTTTCCAAAATTTCTAGGTACTTTGACTCACGATTTTCGGCCGTAATAAAGTACCCCTTATCACAAAGTTCATTATTTAAACACATATAGCTATAAAACGTATAACCACTTACAGAAGCGAGGTCTTGCGTAACTACCATGCGGGCCTTTTTAATGGCAGACTCTCTCGCAAAATTATAATCACTTGAGTCACCACTAATAAGCTTTATCTCGTGTGGCATGACTTCGTTATATTCAATTGGTTTAACAATTCTAACTTCGATACCTTCAGTTAAGGCATGCTTAATAATTGACGCAGACACAGCGGAAAGGTTTAAAAGCTTTTCCTGTCGTTCAATTGGATCTAGTGTATGAGGAAAAACATTTGTCACGTACCAGTGTGACCCACGATCCTCAACTGAAGCAACATCATATAACATCATAATTAATTCCTTTTAATCTAGTAGTGACATCCACAATTGTTATGACAATTACAAACAGCATTACAGTTACAATCTGAATTACAAATACAATCTGCTCTAATAGTATTATAATATGTTAATAATTCTTGCACATGTGATCTAACAAGCTTTTGCCCATATTTATTCCATGTCCTCGCTCCAGAAGTACCACCTGCTGATGGGTCATCTGCAGTACGAGGTCTATTATCCCAAGGAGAAACTCCGGAAGGTGCCGGTGTATAAATTACTGGAGTATCATTTTTAGGAGACAGATCATTAATCTCATTATTTATAGATGCCGATGCAGCATTTGTAATTCTTGCCCCAACACCAAAAGATGAAGAAGGTGTCCCCGGATTATAATAAGGATGCGAGCGATATCGCGCTAACTCTGCAGCGATATTATTCCTCAAGTTAGAAATATGCGTGCTTAACACCTTTCCACCTGAAGTAACCCCAGAACTTAAAGTGACACCTCTATTAGAAGTACAAACCCCACGGTGCCCTGAACAAGTACTAGTTCCTGTATTGTGATAAGAACAGTGTCCACCACTACATGCCATTTGTCGCCTCCTTATCCATATACTCTTCTCTCGTCATTACATTTTCAGAGAATATATGTTTTTGAACTGCCCTATCGATCTCCCCAAATGTTTTAAAGAAACCACAAAGCTCGTTTACCCAATTATCTGTCCACTTTTCAAAAAAGTCTGTCTTTTCACTTTTCTCATGACTTGCTACAGGACAAATCATACAAGTTGTAGCGACACAGTCCTGACAGTCTTTATGAATTTTCTTAAGTGGTTCTTCAAATTTTTTAGTATAAGCACTAATTTTCTCAACGAATGCATCATCATTGATATCACTATAGGCCAACTCTTCCTTATGTTTCGAATAAATGGCCCCGTGACAAGCGTAGAGATTTCCACGCTGATCAATTGCCGCCATATTATATCCAGCAGAACAGTGTTTACGATTATCTTCTCCACCAAACCATGAACAAAGATAACGACCATTTTCATTATAGAATTCAATTTCTCTCTTTGCGATTTTCAAAAACTCTGCTCTAAAGATCTTTATCGCATCCTTTTTCTCATCAAGAGAAAACTTTGTAATATAATCAATCGTTGGTGAGTAACTAATATTAATATCTTTGGAAACTTTCCAAAGAAGTTTTTGAATATCGTAATAATCTTCCCAACAAGAATAGAGACTTTCCATACTATCAATAGGAAGTGTAGCCTTCATACTTACATTGATACCAAGACCAGCAAGTTCATAAAGGTTGTTAATAACATGATTACTTGAAGGTTTTTTATTCTTCATTAATCGGTAACTGTCGTTAACAGCACGGCCATCATATGACACTTGAACATGCAGCTTACTTGTATCAACATTCTCAATAATCTTTCTCATATTGTGAATATTGAAAGCGTTAGTGTATAAGTGGAAATCAACATTTTCGTGATCACGATACTTATTCATTAACTCGATAATAAAGTTTGGATTGAGAGTAGGCTCTCCTCCCCAAAGTGAAATATTCAAACCATCATACTTACTTTGAAACCAGTTCTTATCTGCAAGAATACTATCGATTCTTTTAAAGATAACTGGTAGCTCATTATCGAGACGGGCCTTATCAACCTTTTCTCCTTCAAAGCAGTAAGTACAATTTAAATCACATAACGCAGAGGTTGTGATTTCAAGAGTAAAGTATTTCTTTGCGACACGCTTAGAAGCCTTCGCTGGATTTTCAAAATTGTAGGCGACCATTATTCTATCTCCACGTTGAGAATCTCATCTAAAATATCATCTAATTTCTCCTCTGAAACCTTTTCAGCTTCAGGCTTGATCATTGATAATATTTCATCTGCTTCAAGCATTAGTCTTTCACCATACTCTGGTGAGATCGGCATTAAATGTTTACCCGCTTCAAATAAATGTTCCGCCGCTAAAAACATACTGCGATTTAGTGCTTTAAGATTCATAAATTTCTCTTTTCAAGATTCTAGTAAAATATTTATTTGACCTTATTTCAGAAATCATACGTTGTACTTCCTTATAAAAATGGCGATACATTATACAAATATTCTCAATAGGTCCTTCGTTCTTAATGTTCTCATATAAACAGCCTTTTCTACAGAATTTTTTTACACTGCAGCTCTCACATGCGGCCATATTCTTATATTCTGGAATTTGTAGATAAAGGTCATCATCTTTGAAGCGATTACAGGCAATTAGCTTATCTTCTGAAAAAGATAAATGCGTCTCTCCTGCTCCGCAATAATCAGTTGTTATATCTTTTGCAGTGTAGCGTAAAATATGTCTTAGATAAGTGAGAATTATTTGTGGCATCTCTACTTTATCGACATTTTCAATATACCAGTCGACTAACTCACTAAAGCCATCGTTAATGGCATTTGCACTTTCCTCACTCCAGACATCGACATCTCTGATAAGAGTAAGGTCAGGATTTAGGTTAAGAACTTTTTTGATATAAAGGTGATTTTCAAGAAGATTGCTATTGCCTGCGTAAATCATCGAGTGGCAAGTAAGGTCATTAAGTTGTTTTATAATTGGAAGTTTCTTTTCGTATAAGTAATTTGTTCCACGACTATCGTGTTGCTTGCGATTAATATCTTGCCAAAGGCCATCATAGGACAAAGAGACTCGAATATTATTCTCGTTTAGAAAATTAACCTTATCCTGATCAAGCAGTAAACCATTTGTCGGCATATAGAATTGAATATTCTTTTCCCTCTTTAACTCATCAGTCACTTCAACAATTTTATCCCAGTGAAGAAGAGGTTCACCACCATAGAAATCAATCTGTATTAATTCATCAGGGTTTTCTGCGCGTACCTTTTTATATGATTCAAAAAAAATATCAGTATTGATTGACTTCTTGGAAAGCTTATCAACATTGCAGTAACTACAACTTAAGTTACAAGCTTCCGAAAAAGCAATTGATAAGACTATCATAATAGACCTTTATTACTTTACCTTTACCCAGTGACGGCCATCAACCTGGATTTCAACATTTCCATCACCGAAAGTATCTTTAAGTTCTTTCTTTTTATATATAGCAACTAATCTTTCTGGATAATTACGTTTTTCTTCCAGTGTCATTTCCGTCAAATTGCCATGATCATCGTTAGTTAATGGTGTCCCACATGGATACTCATCGTCAACATATGCAAGGACCCAACCACCAATAGCAATTGGTACCTCGAGACCAGCGTTGCCTTTACCAACACCAAATCCAAATGTATCAGAGGCAATTCCAATAACGCTTAACTGACATCTTTGTGAACAGATACGAGCGCCTTCAACTGTATCGTAATAGCACTTTCCAGGTATTAACTCATCATTTAGTAGTTGATAATCAGCAACATCATTCCAAACGGCATTCCAAACCCTAGCACCTCTTATATCACCAGTAGCAGTGATGGCACCACCGTTAGTAATATTGCCTCCAGCATCTATATTATTACCGACACTAAGATTTCGAACAGCACGTATATCCCGTCTTGCAACTAAGTGATTATATGCAACGAAACTACCACCAGTATAGTAGAGATCTGGTCCAGATAAATTTGCATACGAAAAAGTTGCATTATTAAAGTCTGTTAACGTACCATTTTTTAAAGTCATAACCATATCCTCTAATAAATAATTTTCTATATTTTTATAAATCTATTATATAATAGTATCATGAAACGAAGAAATTTTATTTTATCTACAATCTTCTCGCTATTTACCTACAAATCAATTGTGCACGCTATCTCGCGTTCTAAGGTAATTGACCCAGGTAATATACTGATTTCAAACGATTTTGGCACTTGTGTAACGCTAAAATCAGGGATGAATTATAAACTTCCAGATAATCCAACAAGTATTAAGTCTTGTATTCATTTTAAAGTTGTGAAGAGTAAGTTGTCTCGAACACCTACAGTAAGTAGTGATAAGCATATGATTGCCAATAATTCAGGTCAATTTATAATTGATAAAAACATAGACTTAGATAAATCTCGTTTTTTTACTCTACAATATATTAATGACAAGATTGGTTGGATTGCTTTCTCGTAGGTAAGCAAAAAATGACACCTAAAAGAATTATATTTGAGACAAACTCAATCTTCATGACTACGACAGTTAGTAAATGAAATCCAATTATTAACAATGCCCAATTATACAAAGACGATCTCTTCTTAAAATATAAAATTAAACCACTAAGCTCTAATAAGACAACAAATAGCCCCGAGCTAAAAAATACAATAGATGGCACTTGATTTAATAATAACCAACTATATCCTGAACTAGAATTATAATCTTCAATTATATGACGTAATCCATTTAAATGAAAGTAGCCCTGACCTTCGAAGAAAAAACTAGTAATAGAATAATAAACCTTCCAGAAACCAGACATAAAATATATTAGAACAGTGAGTAGTTTAGATAGATTTAAAATACTATCCCTTGAAGAGTCATTATCTTTTTCAAAAATCAGTATTATAGAAATGTATAGCCAAAGAAATAAGTCGTGGTCTATATCAGCACCATTAGACATCCCTATTATAAAAAATAGTACTATAGAATAAATAATTCGATAGTACTTACAAAACGCATATTTTAACGCACCAAAGGTAGTAATCGTCCATAAGCATAATGCAGGTAGAAGAAACTCTAAAGGTACAATTGAAGATATCCAGTTTGTTTCTTTCGGAGTTGAAAAACTTTCATAAAGAAACATACTTATAATAGGAAAAGTCATTAAATAGAATATTTGAGATAGATTACTTATCAACTATTTATCCCTCGAAACACTGAATAAATTCCAACTAAAGAATGGATAAATATTTCCACGATAACCAAAGATCTCGCAGAAGATTGAAATCGTAATAAATAAAGAAACTATTATGACTTCAATCTTCTTCACTAAGCAATAACCTCAAAGAAGTTAGGAAATGACTTTTCGACACAGTCCTTATTTTCTAAATTTCCACCACCATTTACTAATTGATAAAGGTAAGAAACCATTACCATACGGTGATCTCGAGGCGGAACGATATCGACAGACCTTCCATCAGGCTTTGTTCCAATAACTTCAAGATAGTCTTCTTCCTCGTGATAGTGATGTTCAATATCATAGAGCTTCATTAAGTCCATTACTGCATTTAAGCGATCAGACTCTTTATGAATAAGAACTTCAACACTTCTAATTATTGTTGCTCCATCTGCGTACGAAGCCAGAAAGCATAGTGTTGGTATGAGATCTGGACAATCGCGACAATCCATTTCAAATCCGTTTAAATTGTCCATACCGTTAAATAAGAAGCCATTGGCGGTAAAGTCAAATTGCCCACCTAATTCTTCAAGAAGTCCTATAAACTTACTATCTGCTTGAAAGCGATCGATTCCTTTACAATTCTCAACTAAGACTGGACCAGTTAAACAAGCATAGGCCAGCGGATATCCTAGAGAACTAAAGTCTACAGGAACTTCAAAAACTTGTTCTCCATTTTTAAAACGCTCAATTAAGTTCAATGTCATGTCCCAATATGGACGACTCGTAGTTAAATTAACAGGCTCGACATCAATATCACGTGGAGACAGGGCCATTGCAAGACCAGTTGCAAATTGTGTCGAACGACTACAATCTACTTCATATACCCCTCTAGAGATACTCACAGGCCCTTGAACTTGAAACCATGTATTTTCATCTCTAGTCACAATCGCATCGAGATCATTTAGTACATTTGCCAGCTCATCCATTGGCCTTTCAAACATTTTTTCACTTGGAATTAAGCTATATTTATTTTTTCCCAAGGCAAGTAGTGGAATGATAAATCGATTTGTCGTTCCTCCATCTCCAGAATAAAGCTCGATTACATCATCTGTTTCAATCTCGCATTCAGGAAAAGAGCCACGAATAATAATTCCATCATCGGCCTTCTCAATTGTTAAACCAATACTCTCTAAGCAACTGAGCATATTAACAACATCTGTTGACTCTGGCATATTTATAAGCTGCACATCTTGTGGATAAGTAGCGGCCAAGATAAGTGCGCGATTAGCAAATGACTTAGATGAAGGAACTTTTATTTTTTTAATAAAGTCTTTTGTTGTTCCCTTACCATTAGCATAATCAAGTAAGTGCTGTCTAAGATCATCAAGAGAAATTGTCTGAATCGAAGGCGCTCCAATTCCGTTTGGTAGAATCACTTCGATTGCATTACGACTTACAACTTTCTTATCTTTTGCAATATAACTCATCATCTCTTCAACAGGTAGAGAATCTTCCCAAGGACACATTAAAGCGTCTAAACCAAAAATTCCGGAGAATTGGTTTAAGAATTCACTTTCTTCATCACGATGAAAAATATTAAAGATTAGCTTCAATCCCCAGTAGACTGCAACACCATGTGGAAGCTCATATACTTTTTCAATTGCATGACCTAAAGTATGGCCAAGATTAAGAACTTTTCTTATCCCACCCTCTTTGAAGTCTTGCTCTACAATCTCTTGCTTATACTTAGCACAACGAAGAGTAATCTCTTCAAAACTAGCTTCGTTATTAATTAGGTTAAATACTTGTTCATCAAGGAAGTAGTATTTCGCTAATTCACCTAGACCAGAAATAAAATCTTCCTCTGCTAGAGTTTCTAAAAACTTTGCACAAATATAGATTTTTTCAGGAAGATGGAAAGCTCCAATTAAGTTCTTCCCAAACTTTGAGTTAACTGCAACCTTGCCACCAATGCTTGCATCTATCATCGAAAGTAGAGTTGTTGGAATAACACTCCACTTAATTCCTCTTAATAGTAGCGTGGCCACAAGTCCCGCAAAGTCCGAACATGCACCTCCACCAATAGCAACAAGGTGTGCACCACGATGAATTCCTTTTTCTATAAAGAATTCACATGCTCTTTCAACTTCCGAGATATTTTTACAATCTTCACCAGCAGGGGCGATATAAATCTCAATACCTTCCCTTGCATCAATAAGATCGAGATAGAGACTATTGATATTAGAGTCTAAAATAACGAGGATTCGATCTGAATCAATCTCATTTAATATTTTGTTTACGTCATTAATTTCTTCAAATAGCTTAATTTCAGACAAATTATACCTCGTATGCTTTCTGTCTTAGAAAGTGATCCGCCAATACTACCCTAACCATTGACTCTACGACAACAACTGCCCTAGGAAGAATACATGGATCATGACGGCCTTCTTTCGCATTTGCTCCAACTGTAGAAGTTGGTTTGAAAGTTAGATCAAGATTAATCATCTCACCATTACTAATTCCACCTTCAATTCCACCAAAATTAGCGCTATCGGTACTAACTTCTTGTCCACTCATATCGGCCATCTTTACACCTGCACCAAAAGAAAAAGCAACACATGCTCCAATTGATAAAACGGCCTTTGCAAGATCCGCTTTTAATTTATCAAAGGCCGGCTCCCCTAGGCCCACTGGACAATTTTGAATATTGACAGAAATACGTCCACCAATCGAATCACCCTTGGCCTTAAGATCAATTAGATATTTTTCGATTTCACTATCTTTTGATGGATCACCAAAATTATATGTACCAAGATTTTGTGGAAAACTCTTAATTATATTTTCACATTCAAACGGCCCAAGCTTAGAAATAAAAGTATTAACTTTTACTTTAGGAAGAACCAAACTCGCGAAGTAACCTGCCACGACACGAGAAACTGTTTCACGTCCACTACTGCGGCCTCCACCACGATGATCACGAATTCCGTACTTTAAATCATAAGTTCGATCAGCATGTCCAGGGCGATAATTATTCTTTAACTTATCGTAATCTTTACTTCTTTGATTAGTATTGCGAATAATAACTGCAATTGGCGTTCCCAATGTCTTCCCTTCAAAAACTCCAGAAAGAACTTCGGCTTGATCAGGCTCTTTTCTTGCTGTTACACCTTTTGAGCGCCCAGGGGCCCTCTTATCTAGCATTGCCTGTAGATCATCTAAATTAAAATCAAGTCCACTAGGGACACCATCTAAAACAACACCCAAGGCAGGGCCATGTGACTCACCAAAGGTAGTCATTGAAAACATTTTTCCGAATATACTTCCGCGCATTATAACTCCTATCTACCTATTATCACCTTAAATAAACAAATATTCCAATCGCGACTGCTAGGTAAATATGTTATTAATTACAAATGGAAAACTTAAAATATCTAAAAGATGTCATGGATTTAGAAAAGGTCATTGAGGGCCTAGAGAGCGCAACAGACGAAGAATTGAAGCGAATCGATTTTTTAAAGAAACAACTAAGCAATAAGTCTGAGTCAATAGATCAACTTAATTTACAGCTAACTGAAACTAAAGAGTGTTTAAATTCTCTTGAGAAAGAACTATTTGATTCAGATAAAAAGCTTGAACAAGCTAAGCATAACTTAAATTCTGTAACAAGTAGTCAACAGGAAGAGGCCCTTCAAAAAACGATCAATTTATTAGAAAAAGAATCAAACCTAAAACAGGATACGATATTAGAACTACTTGAAGAAGTAGAGCAGCTCGAAGCAACGATCTCTGAAGCACATGAATTCATTAAGGGTATCAATGAGACAATCTCTGAAATAAAAGTAGAAGTTGCACAAATTAAATCATCTAATGATTCAAAAATAAATGAAGTCGAAAATCAAATTATGGGCCTTCTAGATGAAGTAGGTGTTCAGGCCAAGGAACTTTATCTAAGGGCAAAGAAAAAACACCACCATACTGCAGCTACATTTCTTCAAGGCAATAGCTGCGGTAGTTGTCGCCTAACATATTCAATTGGTGAATGTAATGAATTTAACAAAGGCAATGATTTAATTCTATGCCGTGGGTGTGGAAGACTAATTCTCCCAAGCACCCTACGTACACTCTAAACTCTTATTGAAAGTGGTTACCAAGCTTTCCGTAGATATCAAGTAAACTGAAGTACAGTTTTTGACGACGACTTATATATTCTACGAATTTATTTTCAGTACTAATAAGCCTTTCTTCTGCTGAAATCACATTATCAAAGTCAGCACGGCCACGAGAGTATAGCTTGTTATATTCCGCAACTGAAAGAGTCGCTAACTTGTGTCTTTTAAGAACAAGATCAATCGTCTTATCAATTAGACGAATTGTATTCTTAAGCGCATCTAATTGATTCTTAGTTCTTATCTTTGCCAGGCGATGCTGATACTCAGTATTAAGCTTATTAATTCTTGCTTCTTTTAAGTTATTTTTTTCAACTGTCATACCAAGAGGGATTACAATTTGTAGACCTACTTCTGTCGCATCATTATCAGAACCAAATGTACCATCACTGAAAACGTTCCCGCTTCCTGCAACTGTATAACTATTAGTCTTGTATGCACCACTTAATTCAATCGTTGGAAATACAGAGTTGTCATACTTTTCGATAGCTGTATTTAATGATTCAAGCTTTTTATTTAAAGCCTGAATAGTAAGATTGGAGTCGATTTCACCATCTGTGATTGTTTCCATTTTATTTTTTTCAATTTTATATAAATCGATATCATTAAATGAGTGAGGCCTTTCTAGCTTACTCTCTAAAGACTTCTTATAAGTTTCAAGTTGAGACTCAAGTTCTGCATGCTCCTCACCTACAGAATTAACAGACGCTTGAGCTGAATAGAGATCAACTCTTTCCTTTAGGCCATCTCTAACTTGCTTTTGAACGAACTTAAGTCTTTTTTGAGCACGCTTCATCGCTTCATCTTTAAGCTGAATAAGTGTCTTTGTTTTTTTGTAATTATAATAAGTTTCGATAAACTCGAGAACATTTTGAGAAACTTCAGCGTCGAAAGCATACTTAGATGAATAGACATTCTTTTCAGCAATTTTGATGTCAGCATCGTCATTACGGCCTAAGAAGTTCTTTCCTAGATCCTGAGTGTATGAAACTTCTTGGTTATACCCTTCGTATTCGGTTCCACCACTAAAATCAATATAAGAGCCAGTGATCGAAAATTTTCCACCCCAAACATTTTCTTTAGATAATTCGACACCTGAATTGAATGCCTTATATGTATTAATCAGGTTTGGATTATTTGGATTCGAAATAAGGCCAACATCATCATGTTGAGCTAAAACACCTAAAGTCCAAGGCCTTTTCTCACCAGACTCAAGTTCAAGAGTAAGTTTAGAAAGCTCAAAATTGTAACTCGCTTCTTTAACTTCTGTTGAATTTTTTAAATATTCACGAACATAATTCTTTAGATTTGCACTTGCTGAAAATGACACAAGAGCCAATAAAATATATTTCATCAATTCTCCATGGCGACTGGCTATGTAACTTTTACGAATACAATTTAAAAAAGTTTTACCATAGTCATTCAAAGCATGACTAGTTAGTGTGTAAACCTTTGACAATCGATGTGACATAGGGCATAAATCTGCAAAGAGTTAAGGAGACTATCGCTGGTTTATTATACTTCGGTATAGTGAACGGGAGGAAAGTCCGGGCACCATACGGCAGCTTAGCGGGTAACGCCCGTCGGTCGCGAGACTAGGACAAGTGCAACAGAGAAGAAGTACAGGGGTTTGAACTCGATTGGGGTAGCTTCGGCCGGCCAATCAGTGACGAGATTTATCTCACCTGCTGTAGTGAAAATAGGTAAACTCTAGGCGGTGCAAGCTTGAATAGGTCAACTCATGGGGTAGCCGGCCCTTGTTGACGGGTTAAGCGCTCGAGCCAGTGGGTAACTACTGGCCTAGACGAATGATAGTCCAATACAGGACCCGGCTTATACCTTAACTCTTCTTTTTATATGTGCCGCTCTCGCGGCACATTATTCATTCAATTCAGGAGGACAAAATGAAATACCCTCAGCCAAAGAAAATCCCACACGAGACAAAAATTCATGACCAAGTTTTAACTGATGACTACTTCTGGATGAGAAATCGCGAAGAAGATAGTGATGTCATAAAATTTCTAAACGAAGAAAATGAGCTTTTTAAGAATTACCTAAATGACTCTGAAGAACTTAAGAATACAATTTTTGAAGAATTAAAGTCTCGAGAACTTCAAACATATGAAACCTGTCCATACCCACATGATGAATATGAATACTTTGAAAGGTATGAAGAGGGAAAAGATTATCCAATTCACTTTCGTCGCCATATAGGAACTAATGAAAAACAAGTTTGCTTGGATGAAAATGAATTAGCACAAGGAAGAGACTTCCTTGATGTAGGAACATTTGAAATATCTCCATGTCATCGTTACCTCATCTATACTATTGATGACAATGGTGATGAGCTTTACGATCTATATATTAAGGACTTATCAACAAATGAGATAATTCTTGAAGGCCCTAAGAAAATCAACGGCGGTCCTGTTTGGTTTAATGATTCAAAACACTATGCTTATATTGAAATGGATGAGAATATGCGTCCTTTCAAAGTTCACGTCACTGATATGGTAAATTCTTTTGATAAAGTTATTTATACTGAAGAGTCTGGTGAGTATTTTCTAACAATCGAAGAAACAATGGATCACAGGTACTTGCTTATCAATGCTGGTGGTTCTGCAAATAATTCAATTTCATATATTAAAGCTGATGCTAGCGATTTAAATCCAATTGAAATCTTCCCTAAAGAAGACAAAATTGAGTACACGGTAGAAACAGATGGTAACGACTTCTTAGTTCTAACAAATAAGTTTAGCGAGAACTTCTCTATCTTAAGAACACCGATTGCAAGACCAGATTATGCTTCTGCAACGGTTGAGGTAGAAGGTAGCAGTGAAAGATACCTTACAAACTTAAATGTATTTAAAGATTTTAAAGTTATTAGTTTCCGCGAAAAAGGACTTAATCATTTTCTCGTAATCAAAGGTGATGAAAGAAAAGAAATATCTTTTCCAGAAGATGCTTATCATGTAGGTGGAGGTAATAATGCAAACTTTGATACTAAAGTTTATCGCTATAACTATAGCTCCCCGACAACTCCTAGCACAACATATGACTACAATGTAGAAACAGGAGAATCAACACGTATCCATCAAATTGAAGTTCCAGGCTTTGATCAACATAAATATGTCGTTGAGAGAAAATTTATTCCATCTCATGATGGAGTAATGGTTCCTATGACAATCATTAGAGCAAAGACAACAAAGATCGGAGATCCTAACAAGTGTCTTCTTTATGGTTATGGTTCTTACTCCATTTCAATTCATCCATGGTTTAATCGAAATAATATCTCACTTCTTGATCGTGGCTTTGTTTATGCTATCGGACATATTCGTGGAAGTTCGACAATGGGACGTTCATGGTATGAAAATGGAAAGTTTTTAAAGAAGCAAAATACTTTCAAAGATTTCTACGCCTGTGCCAAGTACCTAATCAATGAAGGCTATACGGCCAAAGGTAGAATCGGGATTATGGGCGGAAGTGCTGGTGGTATGCTTGTTGGAGCAACAATCAATCTAGACACTGAAAATCTGATTGGTGCCGCTTGCGCAGACGTTCCATTCGTTGATGTTCTAAACACAATGCTTGATGATAGTCTTCCCCTAACTCAGCTAGAGTATGAAGAATGGGGAAATCCTAATGATAAGGAATATTTTGACTACATTAAATCATATTGCCCATACTCAAATATTCAAAAAAGAGATTATCCAGCAGTTCTAGCGATCGCAGGTTTAAACGATCCTCGTGTTACCTACTGGGAACCAATGAAGTGGACTTATAAACTTCGCGATTTTGCTTCAGACTCAAGAGTAAAACTTCTTTGGACAAATATGGATGCGGGACACGCTGGTGCTTCAGGACGCTTTGAAACATTCAAAGAGTTTGCCGATATCTACACTTTCTTTATTAAAGAATTAGAATAAAACTTAAAGTATTTTAGATAAGTCTTGGGGAGAAATCCCCAGGATTTTTGTCATCTTGGTTTTCTTAATCTCCTTAGACCAAATAAAACCTAAAATTTCGTCACCATCTAAAATTAACTTCATCTCCCCTTCACCAAGTCCAGGTCGAGAACATTTTTCATTTGAATGGGGTTGCTTTGAGTAATCGTAAACCTTGATCCAACCATCAGTTAGAATTTCACGAATAATAGCGATATGACCAGTATCACCACTACTAGGAATGATCTTTTTACGCCAAAGAATAAGATCCCCAACGGACAACTCACTTAGACGATGCTTAATAAAGGCCTCATTTTCAATAGAGTCGAAGAATTCATAAACACGCCCATGGGGAATATTAATGCCTTCTTTATTGAGTAAATCTTTAATGGCCGTGAAACAATTTACTTTCATAAGATTTTATCAAGGGCCTTAGTTGTTGCCGTTGATATATTCAATTTTTCATTGAGTTTATACTTTCTAAAAGCACCAGTGTAACTCTTTTTAAATTCAGCATGTGAAATTTCAAGAATATAATTTGTGATTTTATACTTTGTGATAGCTGTCTTATATTTCTTTAACTTCTTATAAGAAAGCTTTGAGTCTAGCTCAGGGTATTGTTTAAGCTTCTTGTCTTCACTCTTTAAAATAAATGTTGGGCATTCAATTTGACCAGATAGCCACTCATCATCGGCCTTACGATATCCTAGAATTGAATCTTTTTCTTTCACAATAACTCTAAGAAGATCAAGTTCATACGTTTTAGCAATCTTCTTTACAGGAATTTCTGGGTACTCAAGGGCATCTTTTGAATTTCCTGCAACACAGTCTTTATAAACAGGACAACCCACACAATTTGCACTTCGGGCCTGACAATAGATACGCCCAAGATCCATTAAGGCCTCGTTAATATCACGTCCCTTGCACTTTGCAATTTCAGGAAACTCTCCATCTTCAAATTTTTTCTTAATTAACTTTTGAAGCTTTGGCCCTTTGGCCCCTTGAATACCATAAATACGACTGACAACTCTTTCAATATTGGCATCGATTGAAAGCGCGCTCTTATTTTGTCCAATACTTAAAATAGCATTGGCCGTGTACTCTCCAATTCCCGTAATAGAGATCAAGTCTTCATACTTTGTTGGAATTTTACCATTGAAGTTTTCAACGATATCAATTGCGGCCTTTCTAAGGTTTCGTGCACGTCGATAGTAACCAAGACCCTTCCAGGCAACACAAATTTCTTCTTCAGTTGAAGAGGCCAAAGTTTCAATATCAGGATAGATTAAAAGAAATCTTTCAAAGTGGTTTTGAACTGTACCGACCGTTGTTTGTTGCAACATAATTTCTGAAACAAGTGTTTTATAGACAGTTCTATTTCTTCGCCAAGGAAGCTCTGTATAAGTGTCTTTCGACCATTTAAGAAGTTTTTTAAACATGATTATTTGTAGCGATTTCTACTATTTTTGACAAGATGCTTTTAGAGTATCTGCTAATTTCAATAGATCTTCTGGATAAAAGCCCTTGCTTCCGACACCATGAATCGTTGCACCAATATTACTTAGGAAGTCCATAAGCTCCCCCTTTGCTTCATCAATGTCAGTGAGGACAAATAGATGCTTTGCATCTGAGTTTTTCACCCAGCGAATTATCTTTTGCGTATTATTTCCACCTTTTGTTTGGCAGAGGTAGAGGTCATTTTTTATCTCTCTTATAAAAGAGTCAAAAGCTTTGATTCTCACAGGACAACCGTAAGTCAGTCGACTCACAAAGCTTCGTCGATAACAAGTGTCACCACTCTTAGACCAGTCTGAATTCCTTAGCGATGCGCTTGTATCAATCCAGATTTCATACTTAGGTGCTTTTTTCTTTTCAACCTTCTTGGCCTTGCCACAAAAAATATCAAAGTATGCACCAGTACAACGAATCATATCTGAATCAATCGTATTCTCGACGGCAACTTCCTTATCAGGAGTTCCATATTCTTGATCGACATAGTCCTTTCCAGACTTCCCGACCATATAACCTGTTTGTGGATCAAAACACCCATCCCCCATCTCAACACAATGATCGTCATTTTGTGCAATTTTACGAGAGATATTCTTATAAAGGATTTCTTCTAAAAAAGTTTGCTTAGGTGCTGCAGATAAAAAGACAAATTCCACCGTTTGCGGAAGTGCAATGGCCGCAGTCGAAATTAAAAATATAAGGAGTGCCTTTTTAAAGTGCATTAAGCAATCATTCCCCTTTGTCTAAAGTATCTAAATAAATCATTTCCAAGATCGACAATTAAATCTCTAGCGTCGATATCAAGACTTAAAAAATCAGCAACGTATGCCTTTTGCCTTGGTGTTAGTTGGGCCATACGTTCTTTTAAAACATCTTCGTTACTCGTATCAGTAACAAATGGCATTGTTCTCGTTTTTCCGCCAATTTTCATCGTTGGATTAGAGTTAACCTGAGCATTGCCTGTTGTTCCACTTTTAATCGTGTCAACGAGAGCATCCTCAAATCCACCACTAGTATTATTAACTTGCTGTTGTGGCGCTTTTGCATTTTGCGCTGACTGCTCTTTCTTTTCATCACCTTTATAGAATTTAACTAGTCTTATAAAGTGATCGCTAAAGTGCTCTTCGACAAAATCAATCATTTCATGAAGTGGAATATCCAATTCTGCTGTAATTTTAGCAACTACCTGAGGATTGATTTCAGTTGTCTTCATTGAGAGGAAACGAGAAACTGTAGAAACACCTAGGCCTGTCGATTCTGCTAGCTCTTTTTGCGTCATTGGCCCTCTCACCTGCATGTACTTTCTAATAATTCCTAAATAATCGTCTAATTTCTCTTTGTTAAATTCAGACATATTCTTCTCCTTGCAAAATGAAATACCTGTAACCACCTGATATTTCGTATAGGTGCAATTGCGGCCTGAAATTTTATGCCTCAAAAGTCCCTAATATCATTATCGGTTTTAATTTTTATTTCTTGATGCAATTTTATTGCTTGACGCAACTTGTCAAGAATGGTTATTATTGCATTGTGGATGAACTAATCCACAAATTAAGCAAGGCTTGGGGGGATCACATGGCCACTTTAACAAACTTCATTATGACTAAGACATTATCTGACTTCACAAATGGACAGTATGAAGTAATTGAAAAAGAGCTAGTAAGATCAAGTGATTTAAGTAACTTAACCATATCTGGTTCTCTCTTCTCTCAAACCACTTTTATCGCTGTTAACTTCAAGTCTTGCATTTTTTTTGGCTCAAAAATGAGAGAGTGTAAATTTATCAACTGTACGTTTGAAAATTGCAGCTTCGAATTTTCACATATTGAAGCCTGCAATTTTGATGGATGCAAGATCATAGGGAATACATGGAAGTATTCCACTTTAAAAAATTCGATCATTGAAGATTGTGAACTAGATCTTGAAGTTTATAAGGTTATCAAAGATGGTGACCTGAATAAATTCGATCTTTATGAGGAAACTCAGGATATCGAAGAGATTAAGGAAGAAGTTGAGGAAGTTCTAAGTTTTGAAGCCGCTCTTATTGCTTCACCCAACCAATGGGGAACCAGCTTACTTAACTTCATTAAATCTGCAGCTTAAATTTGAAACGCCTGGCAATCGTGTTTACGTCACTAGTCTCAAGGATAATACGGCCAGATACAAATCTTTTTTAGAGACGATATATCATACCTAGTCTTCTTCTACTGGATGTAGATAAGCAGGAAATCTCGCAACTCATACTTGCTCTCGGGCCAACTCTCTCAAGGGTGTTGGCCTTCTTTTTTACAGCTTGCGATAAAAACAACCAATGGACTCTTTATTTCGCATCGAAGATTTTACAATCATCGTAGAAACTTCAATCGCATTTCTCAAACCAATTAAACTGTCATCAAGCTTACAGCTGCGATAGAAGCGAGAAACTTCGTCGTTAATCTCATTAAACATTGCAAGTGCTCTCTTAAGTCGATTTGTTGTTCTTGAAAGACCAACATAATTCCACATCGTAAGCTTTAGAGTCATCCAGTCTTGTTGAACAAGTGCCTTATCAATAGAAGCGTACTCTTCTTGCCAATTCTTAATTTGCAGATGAGAGTAAAGAGTTTCCTCTTCTACATTCTCTGCAATATCCATTGCGGCAAGGTAGCCCCAAGTTAAGCCTTCAAGCAGCGAAGTTGAAGCAAGTCGGTTTGCTCCATGAAGTCCAGAACAAGAAACTTCACCTACAGCGTAGAGATTTTTAATTGAAGTTTGTCCTTTCATATCAATCTTAACTCCACCACAAGTATAATGAGCGGCAGGAACAACAGGAATTGGCTCCTTAGTCATATCAATACCATGGCCTAGGCAGTGCTTATAGATAGTTGGAAAGCGCTCTTTAATCCACTCTCCATCTTTATGTGAAATATCAAGATAGACACACTCATGTCTAGTCTCAATAGTTTCTTCCATTATTGAACGGGCCACAACATCACGAGGAGCAAGCTCCATTTCTGGATGGTATTTGCCCATAAATCTCTCACCATTACAATTAACGAGAACTCCGCCTTCTCCACGTACCGCTTCAGATACTAAGAAGCGTCCATGTGAAGATGAATCATAAAATGTAGTTGGGTGGAATTGAATGAACTCCATATCAATAATATCTGCGCCTGCTCTCTTTGCCATGGCAATACCATCGCCACGACTTGCGCCAGAGTTTGAGTGGTGAAGATAAAGCGCTCCGACACCACCAGTGGCAAGAACAGTCTTCTTTGCCATGGCCTTTACAACATTGCCCTTTTCTTGATTTAAAAGATAGGCACCGAGAATCTTTCTTTCTTCATAACGCTGAGAAATCGAAATCCCATGGTGAGAGGCCGTAATTAAATCAATGGCCGTATGTGCTTCAAGGAAGTGAATCGTTGGATATCGCTTTTGATCTTTAAGTAAATTTAAAAGACTAATCTGAATTTCCTTACCTGTGTAATCACCACGGTAGAGAATTCGCTCAATTGAATGAGCCGCTTCCTTAGTATATTTTAATGAATTATTCTCATCTTTTTCAAAATTCGCATTCGCTTTCTCTAATAAGAGTTCATCGATGGCCAACTTTCCAAAATTCTTTAGTGTTTCAATCGCTTGCGGATTGGAAGTATTTGAAGAGGCAACTTGTATATCCTTCCCTAAGGCATCATCGCTTGCATTCGGATAGATAATCCCACCCTGGGCCCAAAATGTATTTGAAACTTGTGGATCTTTTGCACGCGTAACGATTCCAACTTTTAAATTACTTTCAGCAAGCTTTGCTGCAGTAGCAAGGCCTGCAATCCCGCAACCTAAAATCAGAACATCAAAGTCGTAACTATTCAACTCTCTACCCTCTTGCGTACTTTAGTGATAAGTCCACTGCTGGAGCATCATAAGTAAGTGCACCAATACTAATGGCATCAACACCTTCTATTAAGTAGCTCTCTAATGTGTTTAAACGGACACCACCAGAAACTTCAAAAGTAACACCTTCTGGTTTCTTTTTTACTGCTTCTTTAATTTCCTCAGGAGAGAAGTTATCGAGCATGATATGCCTTACACCTTCACCAAGTGCAATTTGCAACTCATTAAGGTCATGAATCTCAACTTCAATTGGCGTGTAAAAAGAATTCTTTGACTTAAAGAAGTCAATTGCTTCTTTTACACCACCAAAAAATGACTTGTGGTTATCTTTAACCATCCACATATCACTTTGGCCGAAGCGGTGGTTATTTCCTCCACCTGTGACAACAGCATATTTTTCAAGTGCACGATAGCCAGGAAGAGTCTTTCTTGTATCAAGAATCTTGACTCCACTATCCAGAGCAAGTGTTGCAAATTTATTTGTATATGTTGCAATTGATGATGCTCTTTGAATTAAGTTAAGAGCAATACGCTCACCAGTTAGGGCAATTGAAAAAGGAAGCTTAAACTCAATTTCGGCCATTTCATCTTTAGTGAATTTTTGACCTTCATATCTTTTAAAATCTTCGTATTTTAAGTTAGCACCGAGGTAATTAAAAGATTCAATAAAGTATGGCAGGCCACAAAGAATCATGTCATCTTTAATCTTTAACTTACAATGTACTTCATCATTTGGAAGAGACTGAATATAGTTCAAGTTACGACTTAGATCATCTTCTTTAAAATAAATTTCAATCGAATCCTGTAGTGCTTTATTTACCAATAAATTCATTTTGTTATTACTCCGTTTAGATGTTTTTTCTACCATTTTCAAATAAGAAAAAAAACTCCCGAAACCTTCAAAAACCCTGTTAATTACTCAAATATGACTTATAAAGCCGCAATGCGCTTCAATATTATCTTTCTTCTAGCTTTTTTACTCATTAATCCCTTTATTCAAAGGAATGACAATAAGCAGTATTCACCTCCACCAAAGCTAAAGCTACCTATAAAGACCAAGACAAGCTTTAATAAAAAACATGATTTCTACTTTTATCGTTCAGTTTTAACTGGTCAAAAATGGGGGCTTGATAAGGAGCTTAAAAGAAAACTTACTCACTTAAACCTTCTTCACCTAATGACTCCATCAGGACTACACTTAAGCTCACTCTTTCTTATCTTCTATTTCTTAAGAAGAAGATATCCAAGACTTTCAAACCTAGTTGAGCTCACTCTATGCTTAGGGTTTTACTTCTTTCTCCCAGGTTATTATTCATTTAGGCGAGTGGCCCTCATTCGAAGTTTTTTTATTTTAAACAAAACAAGAGAGACTAATTACTCTAAAATGCAAATTTTTATCTTTTTTCTAGTAACAGACTTCTTCTTTGGAACCTATCGCTACTCACCCCTATCATTTTATTTGAGTACTTTATTTCTTGGTTTAATTTTTTCAATAAAAGAATATCGAATCTACAAGATGTACCTTCTCTTCTTTGTTGCTCAACTTTTTATTGCACATAAGTTTACGGGGGTTATATATCCAGCAACAATCATTCTTTCTCCACTGTTGACGAGTATCTTCACCCTCATCTATCCCATACTATTCTTTAATCTCTTCTTTATTGAATATTTTAATTACGCTCAATGGTTTATCTCAGCTTATACGGAACTTATAAAACTTAGTTACGATTTAGCACAAGCACTGGGTTTTATTCATATAAACTTTCTTATATTGATTGGTGTGATTATTTATTCACAAAAAACCAGAAAGCATGCTTTAGCACTAATAACAATAGGTCTAGTGAGTAATTTCCCAAGAGATAGTCTGGCGATTCTTTTGAGCGAGATAGGCGTTGGCCTGTGAGAAAGGTTTTGAACCAAAGAAGCCGCGATAACTTGATAGCGGTGATGGGTGAACAGACTTAATCACTAAATGCTTTGATTCATCAATATTCTTTCCCTTTTTTTGAGCAGGTGAGCCCCAAAGAATAAAAACAACATTTTCACAATGTTCATTTACGATATCAATAATCTTGGCCGTAAATTTCTCCCATCCTTTCTTCTGATGAGAGCCAGCTTGGGCCTTTCTAACACTTAGACAATTATTTAAAAGAAGAACTCCTTCCTTTGCCCAATCTTCTAAGAAACCATGCTCTGGAATTTCAATTCCGAGATCTTCATTTAATTCTTTATAGATATTTCTAAGAGAAGGAGGGATCTTAACTCCCTTCTTTACAGAGAAACTTAGTCCGTGGGCCTGTCCTTCGCCGTGATATGGGTCTTGCCCGAGGATCACAACTTTCACCTTATCAAGTGGAGTAAGGTTTAAGGCTTGAAAGAATTTATCTTTTGACGGATAAACCTCTCCCTCTTCTGAATCTAAAAACTCAGCAAGCGCTACCATATAATCTTTTTGGAATTCGTTTTCTAAGTGAGAAAGCCAACTCTTATCATTTAAGTAATTAATCATAAGAGTTGGCCTTGGTATTAGTAATTTAGAAGTTTGTTAAGTTGTTCGTATACATCTGCAACTTGTGGAAGAATATAATCTTCTGAAGTTGGGCAATATGCAACGTGTGAGTCTTTTGCAGCAACACGAAGGATTGGAGCATCAAGGGCCTCAAAACATTCTTCGTTAACACATGCAGCGATCTCACCAGCAAAACCTGAAGTCTTAGTTTCTTCATGACAAATAAGAAGACGATTTGTTTTTTCAAGTGACTTCTTAATTGCATCCATATCAAATGGAGCAAGAGTTCTAAGGTCGATAACTTCAACAGTCTTACCTGTTTCTGCTTCGATTTTCTTAGCAGCATCAATTGATTTTTGAACAAGAGCTCCCCAAGCAACAACAGTTGCATCGGCACCTTGTTTTGCAATACGAGCTTTACCAAATGGGATCATATACTCTTCACCTGGATCTGCTGTACGGTTATAACCTTGGTAGTAAAGGTGCTTGTGCTCTAGGAACATAACTGGATCATCTGATCTAATTGCAGTTCTTAGAAGACCTGCAGCGTCTGCCGCATTTGATGGGAAGACAACTCTAATCCCAGGAACATGAGTAAATAGTGACTCTCCACATTGAGAGTGATAAATCGATCCACCTCTTAAGTAACCACCGATTGGAACACGAACAACCATTGGACACTTAAAGTCTCCACCTGAACGGTAGCGAGTCGTCGCCATCTCATTCTTAAGTTGCATATAGGCAGTCCAGATATAATCAAAGAATTGAATTTCAACAACTGGCTTAAGCCCTCTCATTGCCATACCAATTGCACGGCCAATGATATTTGCTTCTGCTAGTGGTGAGTTAAAAACTTGTCCTTCAAGAGCAGCTCTTTGAACTCCTGAAGAAACCTTGAATACACCACCCTTACCTTTTAGGTCAGGGTTATTAAGTCTTTCAAGATCAGAGAAGTCTGCAACGTCTTCACCAAACATTCTTAGTAGTGGATTCTTTGCAAACTCATTACGAAGAACAGCGTTGATAGCTGAGGCCATTGGTACATCGTCTTTCCCTTCGAAAGTCCCTTGTGTTTCAAAGTCTGATGAAGTTGGATCAATATCATGTGAGTATAAGTGATCAAGTGCTGTTTCAGGAGCTGGCCATTCTGTATCAACCGCTTCCTTCATTGCACGTCTTACTTCAATCGTTACTTCTTCAAGAAGATCGTTAACTTCCTTCTCGCTCATTACACCAAGCTCAACAAGTGTCTTTGGGTAAGAGTTGAAAACATCAATTTGTTTCTCTTGCTCTAACTCATCCTTCGTACGATACATTGATTGATCATCAGAAAGAGAGTGTGAATAAGGACGAGTTACATGAGAGTGAAGAAGAACTGGTCCCTTCCCTTCTCTAATATGCTTAGCAGCTTTTTCAGCAGCTTTATAAGATTCAATTGGGCAATTACCATCACATTCAATAATCTTTAGACCAGGAAATTCATCTAGAGCTTTTGAGATTGACCCACCTGGTGTTTGAAGTGAAGTGATTGTTGAAATGGCATAACCATTATCTTCAACATGGAAAAGTACAGGAAGTTTATTTGCACAAGCAGTTGTTAAACCTTCCCAGAATTCACCTTGAGCGATTGTTCCATCACCACATGAAGTATAAACAACTTCTGCATCTTCAACTAAGAATTTAGAAGTATCAAATTTGTGTTTTTCTTTTAGCTCTTTAAGAGCAAGCCCTGCTTCAGCTACACCACATGCTTGTAGGAACTGAGTTCCAGTACATGAAGACTTTTGAACGATATTAAGTTTTACGTTACCCCAGTGAGCTGGCATCTGGCGGCCGTGAGTTGCAGTGTCTCCGATATTACCATTTGCTTGGCAAAGCATTTCATATGGAGTTACACCAAGACCAGTACATAGTGCTCTATCACGATAGTATGGAATAAACCAATCGTGTGCTGGCTTAAGAACTTTTGCCAGAGCAGTTAGAATACCTTCGTGACCTGCACCAGAAATTTGGAAGAATGCAGTTGATTGCTTCTTCATCGTGATCTCAGCATCATCAAGTTTTCTTGAAACGAAAACATTGCGAAGCATACCAACAAGATCTTCTTTTGAAAGATTGTATTTCTTAATAATTTCTTTTTTCTTCTCTAGTGATTTTTCAGAACCCACAGTTGATCCTTTTGCTGTTTTATCAAGCATTTAACGCCCCTTTGAAAGTGGAGCTAGCTTACCAATTTTAGTGCAAAAGGTGCACATGCTGTGCATTAAATTTTAAAATAATATTTGACGGATTTCAGGTATTTAGAAGGGTTTGGCTAGAAGCCACTCGAAATTCCTAGAACATAGCGACGATCTTCTTCACCTCTGAAGTCAGAATCTGTTGTATCAACAGCATAAGTTGAGAGGTCAAATTCCATTTTTCTAGTACGAATACCAATTCCGCCAGAACCAAAGCCATCACCATAACCTACTCTAAAGAAGAATCTACGACGTAAATCAAACTCAAGCCCTAGCCCAAGCTTTCTCTTAAAATCAACATTGGCATATTCTCCTAGAGCATCCTTATAATCTAGCTCTAAATGAACTCGAACAGTACGACCTAGCTGTGGTGTAATCGATAGGCCAACATCATAAGTTTGTTTAATCTGATCAGGTGCTGCTGGACCACCTGTTTTATCAAATTTAGCGCCTGCAGTATTTCGGCTAACAATGGCCAGTGTTGGAATAAACTTATATGGCAATGTAAACCTAAAACCAGTGGTAACAAAAAGCATCTTTCCTTGATTATAGCTAGAATCAGGAAGGTCAAGAGGTACACTTGGATCAGCTGTTCCCACAACTTCCTTACGAAATAAAAAACTAATAGTTGAACCAAATTTAACAATTCCACCAAATAAAGAAAAGTTAAAGGCCATATATGGCCCATGGTCTGTTCTTTGTGCGTATTCAAACTGATCACCTGCTTGATCACCAATGAATGCTCTTTGTTGAACAGAAAATAGATAACCCATCGAAAAGTATCGAGTCGAAAAATTGGGCATCATTTGAAAGCGACTATGAGCTACTGTTCCCTTGTTTTGATTTAATAACTTTCTGGCCCCTTCAAGAGAGAGCGCATCAAATAAGTCACCTGCATTCCCCGTGACGTCACCGCCAAAGAGAGTCTCCATCCAACCTTTATTAGTTTCAAAGTGAAAATTTGAAAGATGAAAGTGACTACCGCGATAAGTTCCAAGCCCAGCTGGATTATAGAAAGCTGCCGAGGCGTCATCAACTTTACCAATAAAGGCATTTCCCATGGCCAAGGCACGTGAAGACGTGATGAGTTCCGGAAAAACTGCATCCTCAAATTGTATTGCAAAAATACTTGAGTGAATTAATAGGCAAAATAAAATCAACTTCTTCACAAACTAATTTTACAATACTTAGGTTGCCTTTTTAACACGTGGCACTATGTGCCCGTCAACGACATCATTTTAGTGGTTTCTTTAGAAGATCAATAAGAATACGGCCAATTTCATTATTCTGTTTCTTACCAATAAACAGCTCTTTGGCCGGCCCATCAGCAAAAACTTCGACATCAACGCCGTTATGACTCCAAGTTGTCCAACCCGTGTAACTTTTGGCAGACACTCTTCTCGCGAAAGACTTGTAAAATTCTTTCTCACCTTCTACTTGGGCCTTTTCTAAATACTTAATATCATCACTGTCAAAGTCTATTGAATAAGACTTGAATAACTTTCGCGTTAGCTTCTTCTTAAAAACATCCTCAGCGATATCTTTTAAAAGAGTATCAATTTTTCTGAAGTTTTCAGGTAACCACTTCTTAGACTTACCATGTCCAATTGAAAGCCCACCTGTTGAGTGATCTGCCGTTACTACCATTAACGTGTTCTTTGATTTTTTTACAAATTCATGAACAAGTTTTAGAGACCCTTCAAAATCTGCCATCTCTCTCATCGCACATGCAATATCATTTAAGTGCCCGCACTTATCAATATGACTTGCTTCAATCATTAGAATAAAGCCATCCTTGGCATTCTGATTCATCAGCTGCAGAGACTTCCCTGTCATTTTTGTTAGTCTTTTATCATCAGTATTAATTTCAAAGTCCATTTGCCCTTCATCAAAAAGAGCAATAACTGGTAACTTATTATTTTTCTCAAAATCCGCTAATGTTTCAAGATAGTGATAACCTTTTAGCTTATTTACATACTTCTTAGTAATAACCTCTCGTCCCCCACCTGCGATAAGGTCAACAATTGGACGCTTAAAGCTTTGATTGAAAACGAGATCTTTAACGATATCTTCGTGATCGTTGCGACTTAAAGCTGTTGCATAAAAGCATGCAGGAGTTGCGTGATAAACTTCAGAGGTCACCACAACACCAGTCTGCATGCCCTTGTCTTTAGCATACTCAAAGAGGACCTTGAGATTCTTTTTATTTGTATCGACTGAAATTGCACCATTATAAGATTTTTCACCAGTTGAATATGCGGTGGCACCTGCAGCGCTATCAGTGATAAAGCTATCACTGGCCTTTGTAATAGATGAGCCCACAATTAACTTATCAAAGAGAGTTTCTCGATCAACATAGTTACGGTAGGCCGTTGTATAAGCTGGCCCCATACCATCTCCAATCATGATTATGATATTCTTCGGCGTTTGTGCAAAAGAAGAAAAGATAACTAATGATACAAGTGAGAATTTCTTAAATAGTTTTTTCATGCCAAAAGAATAGCACTTATTTAAGCTTTGAAAATAGAAAGAGGAAATCTTAATAAAAACCAAAAAAAAGCCTCTCAAAGAGAGGCCTTATATTTTTAAAATTGCTTAGCGCTTTTTTCTACCAGGAAAACGGTGACCTACGTGACCTAGGAATTTCCCTTGGATATTCTTGATTGATTCAATTCTTGATTCTGCAAGAATATCTGTCGCTTGATAAACTGGAATATCTTGTTCTTCAGAAATATTGAAAACTTCAAGAGTTGTATCATAGATTGAGTCAACCATTCTGATTGCCTTATCTTCTGACCAACCTTCAAATTCAATTGAAACGTTCATAACACCACCAGCATTAATTAGGTAATCTGGAGCGTATAGAACACCTCTTTCCTTAAGAATTTTTCCGTGACGGTTTTCTGCAAGTTGGTTATTTGCAGCACCAGCTACGATTTTACACTGTAGACGATCGATTGTGTCGTCATTGATTGTTGCACCAAGTGCACATGGAGCATAGATATCCATTTTAACGTCATAGATTTCATCAATTCCAACAACTTTTGCATTTGGTACTTTTTCCTTGAATAGCTCAAGGTTCTTTTCGTTGATGTCACATACGTAAACTTCTGCACCTTCATTGTATAGGTACTCACCTAGGTAGCGTCCAACTGAACCAGCACCCTGAAGTGCAACGACTTTACCTTTTGGTGAACGGTTTCCGTAAACTTTCATACATGCTGCTTCGATACCTCTGAAAACACCACGCGCTGTCCATGGAGATGGGTTACCTGAACCACCGTGGATCTCAGCAACACCAGCTACGTTATTAGTTTCAGTAAATACGTGTTCAATATCATCAACACTGATATTTACATCTTCTGCAGTAATGTAACGACCATTTAGAGACTCCATAAAACGTCCATATGAACGGAATAAAGCTTCTGACTTATCTTTTTCTGGATCACCAATGATAACCGCTTTACCACCACCAAGGTTAAGTCCAGCAACAGCATTTTTATATGTCATACCTCTCGAAAGTCTAAGTACATCGTTAAGTGCTTCTTCTTCTGATTCATATGGCCACATTCTTGTTCCACCTAAAGCTGGACCAAGTACCGTGTTGTGAATCGCTACGATTGCCTTAAGGTTACAACTTGGATCACTAAAAAAGATAACTTCTTCGTGTCCGTCTTTGTATAATCTCTCAAAACTAGGCATTGTTTTTTCTCCTTAGAAAGTTTGCAATAATTACCTGAATTTACGCAGGAATTAAAGATGCTAAAATAGTGCTATTAGAGCTGAAAAGAACAATAAACTTTCAAGGATGAAAACTGTATGCACAGAGTGTCACTAATTGAAAATGAAGAGCAAGTAACTGAATTTAGGATTGAAGAAGGACAGACTATTTTTGACGCAATCCAAGATCAGGGCCTAACTTTACCCCACGGATGCCTAAGTGGGTCATGTGGTTCGTGTCGTATACAAATAATTGAAGGTAGCGATAACTTGCAAAGGCCCGGAATTATCGAAGAAAATACGATAGAGGCCATTGCGCCAGAGCATACAGAGGTCGCGCAAGGGCATATCCGTCTTGCATGCCGTGCAAAAGTCACAGGTGATATTAAATTTTCGATTCTAAAATAAGTTGAATAATTGCGCGAAAGTGTTGCTTGCGGTCAAAATTCCAAGACTCATTTTCACCTTTTAGAAAATCCATATTCTTCTGATCAAGAACAGTTGTGAGGTGATCCACATCGTTGATAACCACATGACGATATGGTTTTAGTAGAGAAGACTGAAGATCAACCATTCCATCATTTCTTCCTACTCTCTTGTAAATATAGTTTCGACTAATCTCCAGAGATGTTTCTCGGCCCTGTTGTTCATTAATGAATGTAATAAACTGAAGAAGATTAATATTTTGAAGTGCAGCTTCAATCTTAGCAGCATTGGCCTGCATATAGTCTAAGCGCATTTTTGTTCCAACTGATTCCATGCCAGTTACATCGCCACCAAGCACGCTAAAGAGCCATCCCATCAAAGTTTTCTTTATTGATCCTTGAACAAAGTAATCGGCCAAAACAGAGCCATAATAAGGAGACTGCATTGAAACCCACCCCACAACTCTTTTAGATATCTGCGGGTTATTAATCAGAACATCTAAGAATTCGAGTCCACCTTTTGAGTGACTAATAATTAGTAGTGGCCCCTTGATTTTATCAAGTTCACTTTTAATAAACTTAGAATTCTTACTAACTGGATCTTCTGATTCAACGATGATTCTTTCAAATTTTATATTATGGTCTTCGAGAAGCTCCATATAATCGCGAAAATAATCCCCTGTAAAATATGAAAGATTAACAATCTGGCCAGAGCCTTCAATTGCTGATTGAGATAAAATTCCAGGTAGAAAAACAACTGTTAAATTAGAAAGGTTCCTTACCTCTGTTAGAGTTAAGCCCTGTTTTGATTGATAAAGACTACGATATTGAGTGGTCTTATTTTGTGCCCAGACTACACTCGTAGTCAGGGCAAATATTAATATTAAGCTAAACCTAGTGAAGTTAATAATGCCGCCCTTTTCTTTCTTCTAATTTTGGCATTGATATCATCAAGTGAATCAACTGCCATATCCCAGGCCGTATAAATCTGCTTCTTCTTATTGGCCCTTAAATCACCTGCTACATAAAAGTTTTCAATATTCGTTTCACCCTTTTCGTTAGCAAGAACATAGCCTCTACCATCGATCTCTGCTCCAATGGCCTTGGCAAGTTCATTATAAACGATAGTTCCAAGCGAAACAAAAGAAAATGCTGATTCTAGCGTTCTGCCACTAGCAAACTTGTAACCCTTGATAATCCCATCCTTACGCTCTCCAAGAACGTCTACAATGGCCTCAGTGAACACTTCGATCTTATAGGCTTTAATTAATTTTTGAGTCTCTTCATCAAATTGTGGAGTTTCACCATTAGTGAGGATTGACATCGAAGGCGTGTTGTATCGTTCCTTAAGCATAACGGCCACCCAAACGGCACCAGATGTATGGCCAAGAATTGAAGTGTGCTTGTCATAAACATGGTGGCCATCACATCTTAAACAGTAGTCAACTGTTTGAGCATTAGCAAAAGGAAGAATTGGTTTAATGCTATCATTAAAGTGTGGCTGAACATCCATAATACCTGTACAGAGAACGACGAATTCTGCTTGGTACTTTACACCATCACTATCAATTAATTCAAAGCTTCCATCACTTAGCTTCGTTACCTCAGCAACACCTTTGCCCTTAACGAAAGTTAGGTTATCCTTGAATTCCGAATCTTGAATCCATTCGAGAGTTTCCTTATTTGGTTCTTCTATTCCTTTTTTGTACTTATGAGTCCCAGGCATATTTTCAACTTTATAAACCCATTTTTCACGAGAGCGCTTCTTGTCCCTAGGCGTACCAGGAAAAAGAACAACTGTATCATTATTTAAAACACCACGTAGTGTGGCCATCATTCCGGCCGCGCCACCACCGATTACTGCAATTTGAAATTTGTTAGACATTACTACTCCATGACTAGTTCATATTTAGTATAGTCTATCAGAAAAAGGGAATCTAATAGATTCCCTCTATGTAAGCTTTAGCAAAATTTATTTAAATTTGATTATTTAACAGGAACTTCTAATAGGTCATCAGAAGTTTCAGTGGCCTCTTTGGCCTCTTTCTTTGAGAAAAAGTGCTTTTCCCCATCAACATCTTTAATCTTAACTTGCTTAATCTCGTAGTCAAAGACCTCTGTAAGCTCAAAGCTATAACCTTCCCAAATAATAATCTGACCTGCTTCAGGAAAGTTATTTCCAAGCATATCAAGTAAGAAACCTGCAAGAGTTGAGTAATTATCGTTAAGAGGAATCTTAATATCATAGTCGTGATCAAGGTCTCTTAAATTCGTCGCACCATCAATATCCGCACCTTCAATTAGGTCACTTTCCTGATAGTCCTTAGTAATCTCATCAATATCATCATCGTGCTCATCTTGAATCTCTCCAAGAATTTCTTCGATAATATCTTCAAGAGTTATAATACCAACGATTAAACCATTCTCATCTTTTACAAGGGCCATGTGAACTTTCTTACGATTCATATGATCGAAAACTGCTTGAATCTTCATATGTTCATAAACAAAGAATGGATCTCTTAAGTGATTTACCATCGTGAAATTATCGCGTTCGGCCCTTTTTAAGAATGCAAGTTCCTTAACGTGAAGAAAGCCCTCGATATTATCAATTTCACCATCAACAACTGGGTAACGAGAGTGAATTGACTCTTCAATCTCACTGATAACTTCTTTATATGTACTACTAACTTGAATAGACTTGATCTCTTTACGTGGGATCATAATATCTTTAACTTTAATCTTAGGAAATTCTAGAATCGAGTTAAAGAGATCGATTTGCTTGTGATCAATTGTATTTTCTTTCTCTGCTTTTTGAATCATAAACTCAAGGTCATCCTTCGTTACAATTCTTCCCGTCAGTTGTGCATTCTCACCAAGAACTGTGTGGATAAGCCAAACCATAATTTTAATAACAGGGTAAAGTAAATAGTAGAAGATTTGGAGAACACGAATAACAAAAAGGGATAAACTTTCTGCGTGCGTTCTTGCAAATGTCTTAGGAATAATCTCACCAAAAATTAGAATAACAAACGTTGTCGCACCAACAGCAATTCCAATTGCATCATCCGCAAACAAACGGGTTGCAAGAACTGTCGTTAAAGATGAGGCGAAAATATTGACGACGTTATTTCCAACGAGAATAGTTGTTAGAATCTCACTTGGGCGATCAATCATGAAAGCAATTGCTCTTCCCTTTGCACCACCTTCTTGAATTAGTTGGCTAGCACGATCGTGAGGAATCGAAAGTAAGACAGCTTCTGAACCAGAGAAAAATCCCGAGCCGATAAAGCAGATTAACAATAGGACAATCTCAAGGCTGCTTACATCAGTCATTGCCCTGTCCTTGTTTACTAAATTTTGTTGAGAGATTTTTTAAGAAGTAACAACAATAAAGCGGAGGTTCTATAAGGAGTTTCCTTGTTACGGGTAAGACTCTCTATTGAGCTACCCCTTCGTTTAGATATAAATATTTTATCAGTAATTCTGATATGATTCAATACATCATAAACCAACAAATTTCAAGGATTTGAAGCATAAACCCTAGTGGTGATCGAGTTGTTCGCCTTTGAAGTCATGATCAGAATAAACAATACGATCATTCATTTCATGGTTAAAGTCATATATCTCATTGATATTACTAACCTTTCTGAAGATTGTATGACACTTGTAGCAAATAACAACAGGTGGAAGCCTTTTAAATAACGCAAAATCAAATACATACAAAATAATAAAAGGAGCGACAGAATATGGAGCATATTGAGTTGTTGCCATATAAAGTGTGGCCAAGGCAGCAACAACAAAAAGCATAACACCGATTTTTCGATTAAAATCCTTTTGCTTATAAAAGTCTTTTCTTTCACAACATGGACAATCGCGAAGGATTGCCTGCTCGTGTTCTTCATTCATTTTCACAGGAGCTTTTGTATGACAAATTTGACACTCAACTTCACTCACCTCTTTATTAGGATGAAAAGAAACAGCCGAACCACATTCTTCACAAGTTAAAGTAATTTCCATCATAGTAGTAACCCATACGTATAAAATAAATAAATCGCAATCATTTCACCAATAAAGACAAAGATTGTCATGGCATAAAAGATTCCTGTCGCACTCTGAATACTTCTCATACTAACTAGCTTCCATCCAAAGACACTCATTCCAAAAATAACTAAGTATCCCCAAATGTCTCGCATGATAACCATTAGCCAATTAAAAGCATAGCCACCACCAAGTTCTGTTCCAGCTGCTAGGTAAGGCCCTAGTTTTGTGTGTTCAAATCCAGACCAAATAAGCTTAACTGCAAGTAGTCCCCACGTAACAAGTATTGCCTTTTTAAGGGGAACTTCCGAAAGTTTTGGTGTGACAAGATACCAGTGACCTAAGATCATGGCATAAGTTATAGCACCAAGGTAGTAAACAGAAGAGCCAATATATAAGTAATTCATTAAGTTCTTATCTTGGAAAAGATAGAGAGCATAAAGGCCAATAAGAGTTGGAATCGCATAAAGAACCCAAAGAGCAGTATTTTTTTCATCGTAGTGATTGTGTAACTGATGATGGAAAAGGATACAAATTGTACTGATATAAAGAAGGATCGCTTCAAGATCAGTTGCACTATTTCCAGTTACAATATGAGCGATAGCGGCCATAAATAAACTCACAAGACAAGTTGTCGACAGAAGCTTTTGAAAGCCCCCACCTGTCATTTTAGAATTTGCCACTGGTGCGAAAGTAAAAACTCCAAAGCCAAGGGCCAGGAAGAAGTACTTTGCCATTTCAAACGTATTACTCATTCAAATTACTCTCTCGTAAAAAATGCTCAACTAAGCGCATGATGATGATTTTATTTGCTGCTGGGATATTAAAGTTTTCTACATCATTTTGGGCGTTTTCAAAAGATATCTTTTGACTGACAAGGCTCATTTCTTTTGTATATTCAGTAACATAGACATATAAGAAGACACTTCGATCAGAATAATCATACTTAAGTTGGGTAAAGAGACTAATTTTATTTAATTCAAAACCAACTTCTTCTTTGAACTCACGGCGTGCAGCCTGTTCAATGCCTTCATCCTGTTCGATCTTCCCACCAGGGAACTCGATCATACCATCGAGAGGGCCATCTTCTCTTCTTTCTTGTCCCCACAGAACAAGTCCATCACTTTCAAGTGAATATGGGATTACGATTGCGATTTCCATAAATAAACTTTTACCCTAAAAAATTTGAAATGTTAAAAAAGCAGCGTAGCTTTTTGCACCTTTATTGTTTATAAACCAATTGTGAGTACATTACCTTTTAAACAAAATTCAATCATATTTGCGCCGATGGAAGGTGTTACGGAAGGCCCGTACCGCGAGGTCATCCAAAGGTTTTTTGGAGACTGGGATTATTACTACACAGACTTTTACCGTATCCCGTCAGTTGGTAATGTTAATGTGAAGACATTAATCAAACATTTTGGTGAAGCATACATACAAAAAAGTGCCCATACAAAACAGACGGCCTATCAATTTCTTACTTCGGAAATCGCCCAAACCGATCAGGCAATCTCCCTAATTAGCGAACTCGATTATCATCATATTGACCTAAACCTTGGTTGTCCTTCAAAGAAGGTTAACTCCAATAAAGGTGGCGCGTACCTTTTGTCTGACCTAAAAGCACTCGAAAAAATTATTAAACAAATTCGAGAAGGTTTTAAAAATACTTTTACTGTAAAAATTAGAATTGGTTATCACGATGACTCTCTATATCTTGATCTCTTAAAACTCTTTGAAGATTGCGGTGTCGATGGAATTACAATTCATGCTCGAACACGAGACCAACTTTATAAAGGCGTCGCAGATTGGAGTTATATTGAAAAGGCCGTCAAAGTTTCAAACCTACCAATCATTGCAAATGGAGATATCTGGACCATAGAAGATATCGATAAAATCTTTGATCAGTGTAATCCATATGCCGTGATGTGTGGTCGCAGTGCCCTGAAGACTCCTTGGCTGGCCTCAATCTATAAAGAACACCAAGGAAACTTGGACTTTATCAGTGATGAATTTCTTCTGAAAGTACGTGCTCAAAACTTAGACCTCTATTTCTATGAGCTTGATAAAGAGTATAGAAAGAATGGTCTTGTTGACTCAACTATACTTAAAAGATTTAAAGCATTTTGCCGTTATCTATTTGATGATTATGAAAACCATGAAGCTATTCGTGGCCGCTTTCTTCGTGCTCAGAACATTCATGAGTTTCGTGCTCATTTAGATCAATTTGTGGAGAATTATTCTTAATAAAGAAAAAGAAAGTAACTTCAAATAGAAGTACACCAACAATATAGACGATACGCGCCTGAGCTGAAATTCCAACCAATCCTACTAATAAGAAAAACAGAAAGCCTGGAAGGTGTCTTAAAACCACATTCCCCCAAGTATTATCAGGTATACGATCCTCTAAAATTGTATAGAAATTCATTACCGCGTTAGCAAAATTTAAACGGCTTGTGCGTCCTTCAAAGTACTCATCACGATTCGGGTGACAATAGAGTCCAGCAAATGAAATTGCCGTAAAGAAACATATATATTCTTCAGTAGTAAAGTTAAGAAGTGCAGAAGCAATGAAAAAGATCACTAACGATGGTAGAAAATATAAGTAGTAGCGAATTCCGATTTTCATGTAGCCTCCAGTAAGCCCAAAAAAGAAAGGCACCTAAAAGGTGCCTTTCTCATATTATAAATGGAAGTTATTTTACTTAGCAACTCCAACTGCTTTTGTCTCACGAACAACTGTAATTTTAATTGTTCCAGGATATGACATTTGCTCCTCGATTTGCTTAGCAATACTACGAGATAGCATAACAGTTTCTTCATCCGTTACCTTGTCGTTTTCAACAAAGACACGAACTTCACGTCCACCAGAGATAGCATAAGACTTGCTAACACCTTCAAATGAGTTAACAATTTCTTCGATATCAGTAAGTCGTGAAACATAAGATTCAGTAAGTGCCTTACGAGCACCTGGTCTTGCACCTGAGATCGCATCCGCTGCAGCAACAATGTGAGCAAGGATTGACTCTGGTTTTTCATCATCGTGGTGAGCACGGATTGCATGAACAACGTCCGCAGACTCTCCATACTTTCTAGCAAAGTCAGCACCAATAACAGCGTGAGAACCCTCAGCAGATGCATCAAGTACTTTACCAATATCATGCAATAGACCTGCACGACGAGCTTGCTTAATATTCAGTCCCATCTCAGCGGCCATTGAACCACAAATAAATGCTGCTTCAATTGCGTGCTGATATTGGTTCTGAGTGTACGAAGTTCTAAAGTTTAGGGCACCAACTAGTTTTAGGATTTCAGGGTGAATACCGTGAACACCAATTTCCATTTGCGCTTTTTCACCTAGAGATAGAAGCTTCTTCTCAAATTCAGCTTTTGATTTATCGTGGAATTCTTCAATTTTCGCTGGATGAATACGACCGTCAGCAATTAGCTTTTCAATAGTATCTTTAGCAATTTCACGTCTTACAACGTTGAATGAAGAAATAACAACAATTTCAGGAGTATCATCAATAATTAAGTCAACACCACAAATCTGCTCGAAAGCACGAATGTTACGACCTTCACGTCCAATTAGACGCCCCTTAACATCATCAGATGGAAGATCTACAGTTGAAATCGTCTTTTCACCAACGTGCTCTCCTGCGTATCTTTGAATTGCAATTCCAACAATTCTTTTCGCACGGTTTTCAGCTTCTTCTTTAGCTTCTTCTTCCATACGAGTAATCATCTTAGAAAAGTCTACTTGAGCTTCTTCTTTCATTGTATCAAGTAGCTCGTCTTTTGCTTGTTCTTTAGTCATAGCAGCAACTTCAGATAACTTAGATGCATACTCTTCTTGGCGAACAACAAATTTTTCTTTTTCTTTTAGAGCGTCTAACTCTTTTTCTTTTACGTCTTCTTCGCGTTTTTCGACTTTTTTAGTCTTGTCATCAAGTTCATCCATTTTCGATTCAAGCTTTGCTTGTCTCTTATTAAGATCTTTTTCCTGATCGTTTAGTTCGCGTTTTACACGTTCGGCATACTTGTCAGCTTCCTTCTTTTCTTCTTGAGCTGCCTCTTTCGCCTCTTTTCTCGCTTTATAGCTAATGTCTTTTGCCTGTGCCTTGGCCTTTTCAATAATTTCGTCACCCTTAGCTTCTCTTTCAAGCACTTCTTTCTTTGCTTGAAGATTGCGGATAACAAAACCTACTGCTAGTCCAACAACAAGGAAAAGAAGTGAAGCTAAGATTAAATCCATACTCATTTCTCTCTCCTATTAATTAACTTTAATCACTTCCCTATCAGTTACGATATAATCCATTGCTTGATCATGATCCTCAAAGACAACTTCACTAACCAACTGTTGATTAAAGCAAATTCCAATTTTTATAACTTTCTTCTTATCAATATTAATCAATTTATCGAGGTAAATGTCGTAATAACCTTTACCTCGTCCCAAGCGATGCCCATTCTTATCAAAAGCAACTCCTGGGACTAAAATAACTTCAGGAAAAATTACTGGGTCACTTAATTTAGGAACCCTGAACTCTTTTCCAAAAGCTTGAACTATTTCAAGTTCATTTATCGGCGTACTTCGAAAGCACATCTTCATCGAGTCTTCGCCAAACGAAGGAAAACCAAAACTAGTTTTCATCTTCAAATTTAAACAATTAACTTCACCTGGAATTGGAAAGAAAACCCCTAGGTGTTTAGGATTTAAGTTTTCGGATTTTAAAAGAGAGTCGATATTTGAACAGATTTTCTCGGACAGTTGTCTTTGATCATCTAAGCTTAAATTAGCTAGTCCTTCTAATATCTTTTTTCGAAGCTCTTTCTTTTCAAGACTCATCTTAGTGAGTTTTTGGAAGTGCTTCTTCAATCAATTTTAGTGCATTATCAGAGAGAGACTTAACTTCGCTAATCTCACTTCTGTATTCCCTTTCTAAAGATAGCTTTTCTTTTGCTAACTCAAGTGCAACTAAAGCTGCTAATTGTGAGTCAGAAATTGAAGGTGCCTTTTGGCGAATATTACTTGCGATTGATTCAACATACTCAACAATTTCAGTTGCTGAAACAATCTCATCTTCATTAGACTCTTTGAGTCTAAAGTTATGACCTAAAATTTGATATTCTTTTACTTCCGTACTTATATCCATAGTTATTTAATTGTAGTCCTACAAAGGATTTCAGTCAATCAATCAATTACCTACCAGTGCGTCAAGATATTCATCTAAGTTAAACACACTCAAGTCTTCGACATTCTCTCCAACACCAATATAGGTAATTGGAATTTGTAGACTATCAACAATGGAAATTGCACTTCCCGCTTTTGAAGAACCATCGCATTTTGTAAATACAAGACCTGTTAGGTCAAGTGCCTTGTGAAACTCCTCAGCTTGGCGGATTGCGTTTTGACCAGTAATTGCATCAATTACCAGTAATGTATGATGAGGCGCATCCTCCATCAATTTTTTTAATACTGCCTTACTCTTTGATAACTCTTCCATCAAATTACCTGCAGTATGTAGGCGGCCAGCTGTATCAAGAATGCAGTAATCGGCTTTTTCATTAATCGCAGTTTGCAGGGCATCGTAGCCTACACCACTTGGATTGGCCCCTTCTTTTGCACGAATCATTGTTGCGCCTGCCCTCTCACACCATACCTGAAGTTGATCAACGGCCGCGGCCCTAAACGTATCACAGGCCCCAACAACTACTTTCGCACCTTGTTGTGTAAGCTTCGTTGCAAGTTTTCCAATTGTTGTCGTTTTACCTGCACCATTAACACCAACAACCATTATGACTTTTGGCATGCCAGTGCTATTGCCAGAAAATTCAAATAAGTCACCTTCGTTTCTTGATTGAACTTCGGCCATTTTATTTTTTAAGAACTCTTTAATATACGCTTTAAATTGTGCCTCATCAAAGTCAGAACTCTTGGCCTTCTCCTCAAGTGACTCAATTAATTCACCTGTTGCCTTAGGTCCTAGGTCTGCTCCGTAAAGAAGTTCCTCTACTTCCTCAAGTGCATCTTCATCAAGTCCACCGCCAGAAAATAGGCTACCAATCTTCCCCCAAACACCATCACGAGAATGGCTTAAACCTTTTGTAAGACGATCTTTCCAAGATTTTTCAGGAACTGGAGCCGGTTTAGGCTCATCTTTTGGTGCTTCCTTGGCTTCACCCTCAGGCGCCTCAACAGCTTCAGTAGTCACCTCTTCCTTAACTTCAGTGACTTCAGGAAGTTGGGGCCGGGCCTTAGGTTTTAAAAGAAAGAAAACACCTGAAAATCCACTAATTCCAAGTGCTGAGCATAGTGCGATAAATGCATATGCCATTTCGACTGTGATTGTCATATTTAGCTGGGCCTGATCCGCCCAAGACTGTAAAAGAGCAACGAGTTGCAACATAATATATTCTCCATTTTGTGTGTTTAAGAGATATGATATGTAGGCATAAAAATCAATATTTAAGGCGAAAATTGGCGTGAAAATGACAAATAAGATCGAACTATTTCATCTACAACAAGCAATTCGAAATTTTTTCAATAAAGATGGCTTCATGGATGTGCTGACACCGCCAATTGTGGAAAACCCAGGAATGGAAGTACACATCCACCCTTTTGCGATTCACTCTGTGCATCAAAATAAGACCCACGAGCTCTACCTTCATACATCCCCTGAATTTCACATGAAGGAATTACTTCAAGAAGGTCTCGAAAAGGTATTTACCATGAGTTATTGTTTTCGCGATGAGCCAAACAGCTCAACTCACAGGAAGCAATTCGTCATGCTTGAGTGGTACCGCGCTAATGAAAATTATAAAAAAATCATGGAAGACACAATAAACCTCTATCAATTCTGTCATGCCCACTTAAAATCAAAAGGAGTTAGAGTTATTGATCTTGATGATAAGATAAAGAAAGTAACAGTTCAGGAGATTTTTTTAGAAGTTCTCAACATCGATATTCTTGAACTCATAGATCGTGATAATCTCTACAGTTTAATTGATCAAAAATTTTCAAGAATCACTCTTTCTGGAAATAGAGATGATTATGCATGGGACGACCTCTTCTTTCTTTTGATGTATAATTATATTGAACCAGAAATGGAGAAGTACTCCTTTCTTCTTCTCTACGAATTTCCTTCACCTCTACGTGCGCTTTCAACAATTAAAGAAAATGATCCAAGAGTTTGTGAACGGTTTGAAGTCTATTGCCGTGGAATTGAAATTTGTAATTGCTTCAATGAGCTTACAGACTCAAGCGAACAAAGTTTTCGTTTTAAAAAAGATGCAAAACTAAAAGGTGAGCTTTATGGGTACAGTCTTCCTTGGCCTAATCGATTCCTAAGTAAGTTGGAAATAGGATTGCCAAAGAGTGCGGGAATCGCACTAGGAGTCGAGCGCCTTCTTATGTCCTTAACGGGTATGGAAGAAGACGCTTTCTATGATTAATTACTGTTTCTTTTGAAGTCGATTAAATAATAAGTGAGTCTTCAAAATAAATTCTGATTTTACAATATCAGGTGTCATCTTCATGGCCCAACGATAGTGTACCCCACTCTCTTTTGAAGAACGTAATTTACTATTCCAAATTGGATATGTATTCGCTAACTCAGCTGAATAAACTGCATACCAACGAGCAAACTCATCTTGAGATCTTGCCAAAAGAGCATCTTGAACGTCGACTGCATTCTCCACTAATATTCTTTTCACAGAATAGATATTTAAAGCATCAAGTTTCTTTATATCCAGATCTTTATTAAGGTACTTTTTAAAAATTGTTACCGTAACTTTTTTAGCGCTCATCGAAGTTTGTTGATTATAATTTTCCAAGCGCTGGTAGTATTGAGAAAGAACTAACGAACGATAAACACCTTCACGTGTCCCTCCCTGCTCAAGAGTTGCATACCATTTTGATAACTCATCACGATTGGCATCGAGTTCACGAGTGGCCTTAATTAGCTCATTGATGAATGATAGATTGTACTGAGACATCTGCTCTTTAGTAAAGGGTGACTTATATTCTTTCTTTGAATAAACACTTAAGTCTTTTGCATCTTTCTTAACGATAGGAATTTCAGGAAGCTCCACTTCATCTTTTTCTCCCCAAATCTTATCGGCCAACGATGTCGAAATATTTTTTTCAACAAATGGTCTTAGCTCTTGTAAAAATGATATTTGTGCAAATGCAGAAGTTGAAACCAAACAAATTAAGACGAATCTCTTCACAACTCTCTCCCGAATAATCAAATATTTATCAATATGAACACTATTATAATGGGGTCTTGAAATTTTAGGAAGTTAGCAATTTTTAGCCAACAAAAACTGTCAATTATGTGTCTAGCTTATAGGCAATTAATACCTCTAACAGCCTATAAACACTGGCCCAATGAATTTAGGTAAAGATTGTTTAAGAATCATTCGATAATGAAGTTATGAAAACGTTAAAAGGTAAACCGTCTCTACATTTAATATTAATTCTTCTGCTCATCGCAACTTCTTGTGTGCCAGATAGCTTAACAAAATTTAAAGAAGATGGCGCAAGCAGTGATGATGCATCAAGCTCAGTTGGAGAAGTTGTCGATCCACCGAGTGGTTTTATCGATGAAAATGGAAATGAAATCGATGGTGATAAAATTACCGACCCAACGTCTGTTTCTTATAGTAACAGTACACATATTTTTATCACTGGTGACTCTAGCTTAGCTAACGCAACTGATGGTAAAAATATTATTACATATATTACTCCAGATGGTCAGTTTGGAGATTACAATATAGTAGAAGAAGAACTAGGTTTCTTCTTTCTTACTAGTGCATCAAAAAATAATTTTTTAGATCCAATTACAAACCCAGGCTTTAACTTCGGTTCAGATATTACTACGACGTATGCGGCCAATTTTTCAACAAATAACCAAACTGGTTTAATTGAAATTGCAAGTAGTTCAGTTACTCCTGTTAGAAGCTTTACCCTTGCGCCAATTAATTTTAATTTCTATAGCCCTTCTGCGGAAACGGCCCAGACCATAACAACAACATCACAACCTAGAGTTACAATTCAAGCTCCAATTCCAGAAAGACTGACTTTTGAAACACAACAATCTTTTAATTGTACAGGAACAGGTATTGGAACGACTCCTCCAGCTTCTCCAGCAATTGGAGATGTATACCTAAGTGCAGGAACTTGTTACTACAATTATGACGGCACCAATACTAATACAGTAGCCTTCCCTTTTACTGGTCCTGTATTCGTAGGATTTGAGGTCGACGACAATAGTGGATTCTTAACAAATGATTTAACTAGCGAAACCTTTACAACTGAAAACGGTGCAACAGGAACAATCACTTACAAAGATTCAGACAATAATATCTACGGTACTCTTACTTCGGGTTCACTGTATCCAGGTGATCAAATTGATAATGCTTTTCCATTTTCAAATAGAGAAGGTACAATTGAAAAAGTAAAATACTTCTTCCAACCTGATTCAAATATTAATTTAAAGTTAATTAATGATACTTCTGAGGCCTTATCTAGCCACATTGGATATGAAAATAGTACAAATATTTCGATCACTCCGGACCTACCTTCAACTTTAAGACTTGTAAAAGATGTTGATAGTCCATTATTTGGCTACATTATAGATACCTCTGGAGCTACTGATCATAGCTACCAATCACCTGTTGAGTACACTGTTACAGTAAATAATGATATCTCAACTAGAACATTTAAAATTGACATTGGTATTATTAATCCGCCAGAAGACTTATCATATTCTCAACTTGTTGCTTTCAAAGTTAAGAACCTAGTTCAATCGACTTCGAACTTTACCGAAGGACAAGAAATTTCATCAGCAACTCTTCCTCCACTGAGTGACGGAGCAAAAGGTATTATTAAAAGAATTTTAGATATTGATGGGAATGAAAAATATCTAATTGTTCAAGTAATAAGTGGTGAATTCGTAAAGGATATTTCTGTTGATAATTATAAAGATTTTTTAGATGAAGAAGCTGTAATTCAAACGACACCAGTATCGCTTACACATATAATGAGCTTAAACTCAACAGCAGCATTTACTCCGACTTACTTAGAAACGAGACCTGCTCTTTGTATGAGATTTCCTGCCGCACCATCTGACAAGTTTGCACGTGCCGTAGTGACAGGAAACCCTACAGATGCAGGACTCTCAAATGTCATATTTGTTAACCAAACAAAGAATATCAATGATATAAATTCAAGTGAAGATTTTCTAGCATCAAACAATGCTCTAGAAGACTGTGGGAATGCAACAGCATATGTCTTAAATGAAATCTGGACTCCGGTCATGCGAGCAACATTTACTGATGTTTCTTCGCTTGTTAGTGGTATGGATATCCTAACAAGTACAGGAAGAGCAAACCTCATTGCTTCACAAATTAATAGCAGTGATAATACTGCCTTACTACAGAGTACAAATGGTAAGCCTATAACAATGAGCCTTCCTGGTGAAGCCTTTTCGTCGGTTAGACCATATAGCGCAAATGGTGCAACAATAAGTGACTTTCAAACTCTCACAACGTTTGAACTACATAGAGGAGTCGACTCAGTAATTAAGTCAACTCTACCTAAGGGAGAGGATATCGTTTATAGTGTAACTCCAGACCTCCCTCCAGGATTAAGCTTAGATGAAGAGACAGGAGACATTGTTGGTTCACCAGAAGTTGCTGCATCTTCAAAGACTTACACTGTTACAGCACAAAATATTTTAGGAAGCTTCTCTGCTTCATTTGATTTATTAATTGAAGATTATTTTGAAGTAAATATAGAAGTAGAAAACACGCCTAAGTTTTTTACACATAAAGATGGCGAAGACAATTTCTTTAACAAGTGTAGAGTTAAGAAAAGAGATATCGTCAGTAACCCAAGAAGTGCTTCTTCTGATATTGAAGATATTATTGATATTGATTGTTATGCAGACATTGGTGAAAACAACCTTTACTTTAGAGAACTTAAAATACAAGCAAATGTAGGTCCAGGTATCTGCCATAGTGTTCGCTATAAGCCATTCTTCTTTTATAAGAAAAGACCGATGATGACTCGCAGCTCCACTTCTGATATTGCATATTCTGCAGCAGCTCGCTATATCGTACAAGTTGTAAAAGGTGCCACAACTGATGCGTCTATTGTTGCTCCAGCGAATAACACTGCAACAGATGGACTTGGAGATGTAACTCCTGCAAGCACTTACTATAATGATGGAATTTATATTAATGGTGTACTTTTTAGCGGAGAACTTGATGATCTATGCTCTGGTAAATACCATGATATAAATTGCGATAATGGATCTTTCGAATATGCTGAACTAGTTTACACTTACACTGAAGAAAATACAGACACAGGAGATCCTGCATACTATAGAAATACAGTCGAGGTTCTAGATCACACATGTGATGGAAACCCTTACCTTTGTAGAAAAGGTGCTATTGAAGATGTATTTAGTACGGAAGAGCTTTCTAATGGTTTCAGTACCATGGTTATAGAAGCATTCAGTGGTCTAAATTATGAAAGTGTTTTAAAAACTCCTCAGCAAAGAGGCGCTCACTCAAATCGCTCAATCGCATCTTTCGCATATGAAAACTCATGTTATAACTCAGTAAACAATACTGAATACTATTCGGAAGGACTAAAGCTACATGCAGATAGTGCAAGTCTTTCAAACGACCCTAACCAAATCATCGATCCATTTATGGGGGCACAGCCATACTATACATTCTCTTGTCTAGATGAATTCTCTGTAACACAAGCAAGAATTAACTTACACATTAGAGACTGGGATAATAATTATGAGATGAATAACCTTGATAAGGTTACTATAGCAAGTATGGATGAAGGAACAAATACTGATGTATTTGACGAACCTCTAAACGAATTTAACGACTGGGACGACTACACTAACTCTACAAACTACTCAGCTTGTACTGATAGTGCTGCACCGACTTTAGGAAACTCATATACGGCCATTACGACAGGAAATGGATCAGTAGGGTCGTTATACTTCTACACTGTATCTTCTAGTGGCTTCTATTCTGGCCTGAATGTTATCATTGGTGGCCAGACTTATATTGTAAAAAGAGTATATTCAAATGCAATCCAGCTAACACGTCCGCTTCATGCTACTTTTGCAGCGGGAACGGCGATTACTGGACGCCAGCTTATACCTTTCCCATACAATGATTGGGAAGAAGAGCCTTAAGAAGCTCTAGATAACACGACCAACTAAATCAAAGTCTAATACGTCGGTGATCTCAATTTTAACGAGATCACCGATTTTTAAATCTCTCTCATTTAAGTCATTGATAATTACCTTACCGTCGATATCAGGAGCTTGGCCAAAGTGGCGACCAACGATTAGAAGGTCAGTATCTTCGTGTGTTCCCTCAACGAGAACTTCCACAGTCTGCCCCAAGAACTCTTGATTAAGCTCTCTAGCAATTTCTTTTTGAACTTCATAAAGACGATCAAAGCGCTCGTCGATAACTTCTTGTGAGTTTTTATCTTTTAGACGGTAAGCAGGTGTTCCCTCTTCATCTGAGTATCTAAAGATACCGAGATGGTTGAAGCGAGCTTGTTTGATACCTTCAAGAAGCTTTTCAAAATCCTCTTCAGACTCACCAGGGAATCCAACGATAATTGAAGTTCTAAGAACAATACCAGGGATTCTTTCGCGAAGCTTAGTAATACGCTCCATAATTTTTTCACCAGTAATCTTTCTATTCATACGCTTTAGAACGTAGTCAGAAAAGTGCTGAACAGGCATATCAAGATACTTACAAACTTTTGAAGAAGTCGCCATTTTTTCAATAACTTCATCAGTAAGTTCATCTGGGTAGAAGTAAAACAGACGTACCCAATCAACCCCATCAACAGTCTCAAGACCAGACAGGAGTTCAAATAAGTTATTTTCATCACTCAGGTCTACTCCATAATCAGATAGATCCTGTGAAATAAGGTTTAGCTCTCTAACACCCGTTTCTGAAAGCTTCTTCGCTTCCTCAACAAGAGATTCAACAGTACGTGATCTAAGGCGTCCACGAAGAGTTGGAATAATACAAAAAGTACAATTTCTATTACAACCCTCAGAGATCTTTAACCATGCTGTATAGAATGGAGAAGTGTTAAGTCTTGGATCAAATTCCGTGTGAATAAATCTTGGAACTTCAACAAATGATTTCTTCTCTAGCTTATTATTTTCAAGTGCAGTTAATAGAGGAACGATTTTATTGTACTCACCTGTTCCGATAAACATATCAACTTCAGGTAAACTTTTTTCTAGCTCATCAGAATATCTCTGGGCCATACATCCAGAAACAACAAGGGCCTTACAATTACCTACTTCTTCGTCTTTATAGTCTGCAAGATCAAGAATCATCTCAATAGATTCTTGCTTAGCAGCTTCAATAAATGAGCAAGTATTAACAACTATAACCTCAGAATCTTGAGGCTCAGTCACAACATTAAAACCATTAAGTCCCATATGCCCGAGCATAACCTGTGCATCTACGAGGTTCTTTGAACATCCTAGTGAAGTAAAATAAACCGTACGGTCATTAAATTTTTGGTTAACTTGAGATGAAATCTCAGACATATAATTCTCCATGTATAGCTAAAGTAGGTACTTATAGTGTTAAACCGACGTTTTTTCAATGCCTTATGTAATTTTTTTAGGAACAGAAATTCCTATTTTCAGACACTTGAAGGAAGTTACTTAAAGGCCTATCCTAGTAATTAATGAGATTTACCTTACTAACTACATTTATTTTGGCCCTGTCTTGTACAAACTTATCAAGACCTCCTAAAACCAAGCCACAAGATGGTGCTTTAACTAACTTACTTTCTAAAATTAGTAAAAATAACTCTGTCAGTTGTGATGAATATCGAAAGTTCTTGAATACAGAATTTCCGTTGCGCCCTTGGCTCCACGCCAATTATCATAAAAATTGTACTAAGAGCATTCAGGAGTTAAGCCAAGAGTATAAAAATACTGATGCCTATCCCTACTGGGCCAGAGAAGAGCTAATTGATGCGATCATTTCTAAAACTTATTACACTGATGTTTATGCCAGTGCAGTTTTAAATAAGGTCGACTACCTTAACACAAAAGGTGAAGTTGAAAGGCTTTTACTTGATGCCATGAAAAAGTTTGAAAATGGTAGTCCTTTACAAGAGCGCATCTATGAAAAGCTTATTGATATTTCGCCTCGTTATATGAAAGAGCCACAACGTGAGAACTATTTAGATGTTGCAAAAAGTTTTGAGCGAGATCGTCAATTTGTTAAGGCCCGTTCCTTTTACAAAAAAATTATTCAAGATAAAGACACTCTTAAAGAAGATAGGGTTGAGGCATGGTTTAGACTTGCTCACTCATATAAGAGAGAAAGAAAGAACGATAGCTTTAGAGATAATATCAGAAGCCTTGTACTCTACTTACAAAAGAATCGTGAAAGTCAAGAGCTTAAAGAAAAGCACGCCGAGTACACAATTCGCCTTGCTCGTATTTACTGGACGGAGGACAACCTCCAAAGAGCAGTACGTGTTTTAAGAAATCTTCTACTATTTAAAGAAGTTCCTACAGAGTATGTGGTCACAACTTACTATACGATAGGTGGAATTTTTGAAGATCTAAGAAAATATGATCGTTCTATTAAGTTTTATAAAAAGGCCTATGCAGCAGTTGAAGATAAGCATGAACATCTAGAAAGTATTATATGGAATCTTGCTTGGACAAATTATAAGGCCGGCAATTACGAAGAAATGATTCAGTGGTTTGATCGCTTTGAAGAAAAGAATAGAGATGAACCGAATTACCGTTTTCTCTATTGGAAATTTGTTGGTCTTAAAAAACTGAATCGCTTTGATGAAGCACAAAAGCTACTTCTGAGAATTCAAAAAGAAGATCAATTTGGATACTATGGACAAATTGCTCATATGAATCATACAAAACTCAAGCATATCGATTATCGTGAGAAATTTGATATCTCAATTGATGAACTAGCTTGGGCCGTATACCTTGGAAATACTGATCTAGCGAAAAAAATTATTGATAGTAATGACAAAGTAAGCTTTAGTGATCTTTATGCTGCAAAATACTATAATATTATGATTTTTAAATTCTTTAGAGAAGACTCAAAGACACAAGAGAGGATCTTAAATGAAGATCCACAATTTGCCTTTCCTTTGGCGTTTAAAAAAGAATTCTTAGAAAATAATCGCTCTAAAACTGTAACCACTCCACTATTAATGAGTATTGCACGCCAAGAGTCAGCATTTAACCAATATGCACGCTCCCCTGCTGATGCATTTGGGCTTCTTCAATTAATTCCAGAACAGGGAAAAAGACTCTCTCGTCGCTACAAAATTCCATATGAAGGATATGAGGACTTATATAATCCAAATATCAACATTACATTCTCAAGTCTTCTATTAAATGAATTAATGAAAAGAAGAGATAATAATTTCATTGATTTTGTCGCAAGCTATAATGCAGGGGGAACGCCAATACGTCGTTGGCGAAGTCGTATAATCCTTCCAGACTTAGAGTTTATCGAAGAGATTCCATATAAAGAAACGAGAAAATATGTAAAGTTAGTCGCTAGAAACTACCTCATTTACTCTCGCCTTCTAAGTAATGGGCCATTAACGTTGAAAGAAAATTTCTTCCGTGGCGGTTTTATTGATATGACACATTAGCATTCTTAGGAACGTTAAGGATGAAGTGCTTTGCCTTAAAGCTTTCGTTTTTAACGTTGCTAAGTACAAGCTTAACAACTTTTCCATCAGCGTAATTAATATCAATTGAAGTTATATTAGAGAACTCTTTCTTTCCCTTAAAAGTTAATTTTGTTTCAACAACTCCAGTCGACTTTACTGAAGACTCCGTAAAGATAAGAACACTATAGTTTGCACCATCTTTAACTTTATAATTCTTATTTGACTTAAGTCCACTCTTTAAAAGATCAAAGAAGTTAGAAAGCCCTTTATCACTACCCTTATGAATAATTACTTCTGCTGGATCTCCTGGCATAAACCCATCTCTTTTGATCCAAGTTGTTTTCTCATTTGTCACATAAACAAGTGCGTCTGATCCTTTTTGTTCAAGCCTAAGCTTACCAGGATACTCGTAATCAAACTTCCCTGTCGACTCTTTTGGAGTTCCTGTCAGCTGGTTTTTTACAATTTGCTTATATTGAGTCGAAAAAGACCTTGGGACAAATCCCAAGGCCATATTAGAAATAATTAAAAGTGGTATTAGTTTTTTCATTACTGTAATTGTACCGAAACTGCCTTCGAAACACCAGGCTCCTGCATTGTTACACCATAAAGTGTATCATTTAGCTCCATTGTTTTCTTATTGTGAGTAATAAGAATGAATTGTGATTCAGCACTCATTTCACGAAGTAGTTCATTAAAACGTCCAACATTGGCATCATCAAGAGGAGCATCAACCTCATCTAGTAAACAGAATGGTGATGGTTTAACGAGGAAAATCGAGAAGATTAGAGAAACCGCAGTCATGGCCTTTTCACCACCAGACATTAGATTAATATTCTGCATTTTCTTCCCTGGCGGCTTAGCGATAATATCAACACCACATTCAGCATCATCAATATCACCAACGATTTCAAGACGAGCTTCCCCTCCACCAAAAATAATTGGAAAAACTTTTCTAAATCTCGTATCAACTTCTTCAAAAGCAACTTTAAATCTTTCTTTAGATTTTTCATCGATGTGATTGATTGCATTTTGAAGATCTTCTAAAGACTTTCTCAGTTCTACTTCTTGAACCTTTAAGAAATCATAACGAAGTTTTTGTCTATCGTAGTCTTCAATCGCTTGCCAGTTAATTTCACCGAGACGGCCGAATTCAGATTTATAATTCTTAAGTTTAAAGCCTTGATCCTTAAGGTCTTGCCCATACTTACGAACAAATTCATATGATTCTTTTTCAACTTCTTTTGGACCACTTTCAGTTTCCATAAAGTACATTGTTGAAACATCATTAAGCTTTTCAAAGTCTACTTCAGTGTATTCAAGGTAGCGTCCAATTGATTCTCGAAGATCAACACGATACTTCTCAAAGATATTACGAACGTTTTCTTCTTCTTCGTTTAGGCATCTTTCAAGACGCACTTCTTTTTCAGCAATTTCTTTATCTGCCTTATTAATATTCTTAGATAGCTCCTTAACCTGATCTTCTCTTTCTTGCATCGCAAGTAGAAGCTCAGAGAACTCATCCTTCATAATACTTAGAACTTCATCTTTACTTGCTAGGATATCAGCTTTTTCATTATTTGAAATTTCAAGCTCTTCGATTTCAACTTGCATATTCTCAAGCTCACCTTCTAACTTTGTGATAAGCTCAGTGTTTGATTCTTTACGAAGGTTTTGCTTTTCAATTTGCTTTTCAATATCTTCAGATTGAGAGCGCAGCGAAGTCACTCGTTGTTCAAAAGTTTTTGCTTCAACTTGTTTTGATACATATACTTCACGATCAGCTTCATAAACTTCATTCATTTCATTATAGCTATCGCGTAGGTCTTGAACTCTTTCACTAATATCAGCAATAAACTCTTCAACTTCAGACTTATCTTTATTGAAAGACTCCTCTTTCTCTAAAATGGCCAATCTTAACTTTGAAGTTTCATCTTTACGATTCTTTAAAATCTCAAGTCTCGTATTCCCCGACTCCATTGAAGCAAGCTTTGACTCAAGAGCAGAGTTCTTAGCTGCATAATCAGCACGAGATTCGCTTAGAGAAAGACGAGAATCTTCAAGTTCAGAAATTTTATTTCTTAGTAATTCATTTGAAGCAGCAACCTCTTCTTCAAGATTTGTGACTTTTTCATTAATGCTTACTAATTCATTTTCAAGTGTCTCAATTGTATTATTTCTCTCAATTGCACTCTGCCCCTGCTCGCCAGATCCTTTTACATGAAGGACTGTTGCATTTTGACGATTGCGCACTTGAATATTTCCACTAATATCTGAAATTCCACCAAATGAGATTGAGCTCTCTAGTGAAACAACCTTATCAACATCAAGAGTCTCAACAATAAATAGACTCGATAAGTATGGAGTAAGCTTAGCTTTATATTCTTCTGGAAGCTCAATGATATCACTTAGAGTAATTAGCTCTGAACCAAGCTTAACTTGAATTCTCTCACGAGCTTCAGCAGAGATAATATCTGCAGACTTATCAGCTAGTAAGATTTCAAGAGCATTTTCATCATTTTCAGTTACCCAATTTTTAAGAAGTGATAAATCACTTTCTGAAGTAACAAGAGATTCTAGAAACTCTCCTAAAAGAGCTGTTACAGCTTTAGTATACTTGTCATCACACTTGATAATATTACCTAGAACTGTGTACTTATCAGAGTCTACTTCACTTAGAAATTTAGAAACACCTTCTTTAGCACCTTCAAGAGATGAGCGTATTTCTTTTAGAGAAGAAAGTCTTGATTGCTTAGTGATTTGTTCTTTTGTTAGGTTCTTAAGTTCAGATTCAAGATCACGATCTTTTTGTGTGAGCTCGCTTACAGTCTCCTTAAGAGTTAATTCAGATTCTGATAATTCTTCCACTAAATTCTTAGCGGCCATAACATCATCTCTTTCCTTTGCAAGTTCACTTGAAACACCTGAGTATTGTTTCTCAATTGCTTCAATTTCCGTTGCAAGGTCTTGAAGAGTTGCAGCATATTCTTCAAGTTTAGAGTTATTTTGAAAAGCTTGTTGATCCATTTTTACAAGCTCTTCTTTCTTAATTGATAATTCTTCTTCAAGCTCACTAATTTGGGCCTGTCTATCTTCTAACTCAGACTTAAGCGTCTCTAGTCTCTCACTTGCCTCTTCATAGTCATAATCTTCTTTTGAAGAAGTGATTACATCGTTGATCTCAGTTTCAATTTCTTCTTTTTTAAGAAGTCTCTCTTCGATCTCTTGAGCAAGCTCATCAATTTCTTTCTGTCTTTGCTCTAGTTGCTCTTCTTTATCAGTTAAAGACTTACAAAGTGCATTTAGTCTTTCTTCAGCAGCAGCTAACTTATTTGATACTTCATTTCTTTCTTTTTGAGACTCATCGATTCTTGCAGTTTTCTCTTCTCTTTCAAAGCGCTCTTCTTCAAGAGAGATTTCGAGAGAGTCTTTCTTCATGCTCCACTCTTCAAGATTAGATTTCTTTTCAAGTAGCTCTGTACTTCCATCGCGAAGTTCACGAAGATCTTCAAATACTTTATGTGCAACAACAGAGATTTCGGTGCGCTTAATTCTATCTTTAAGCGTTCGAGCTCTCTCAGCTTTCTCTGCTTGTTTTTGTAAAGACTTTAAATTCTTTTCAATTTCAATTGTCAGATCGTTTAGACGATTAAGGTTTTGTTCTGTGGCCTCAATCTTTCTCATCGATTCTTTCTTACGAACTTTAAATTTCGTAATACCTGCAACCTCTTCAATCATTGTACGACGCTCAACTGGCTTCGCTTGAACAAGTCTGTTGATCTCACCTTGTGCGATAATTGAATATGATTTTGCACCAGCTCCCGTATCCATAAATACTTCTTGGATATCTTTCAGACGAGCTGGCTCACCATTGATACGATATTCTGTATCACCATTTCTATATAATTTTCTTGTTAATTGAATCTCAGAAGGGTTAGCAACTTTTCCACCTATATGAATATGCTTTCCATTTGTATTTTCAAGAACGAGTGTTGCTTCGGCCCATGCAGCAGGATTGTATTTAGAAGAACCTGCAAAGATAAGGTCCTTCATCGAGTTACCTCTTAGGTGTTTAGCTGACTGCTCACCCATAATCCAAAATAAGGCATCAACAATATTCGATTTACCGCATCCGTTTGGCCCAACAATCCCCGTAATACCATCGTCAAAGTTAATAATTGTACGATCTTTAAAGGATTTAAAGCCCTGGATAATTAGTCTTTTCAGTTGCACTGTGATTCACTCCGTCAATTTATCTCTATAATGTGTGTTGTGTAGGCCTTAATGTACCATTTTAAGCACCTATACGTACACTTTTAAAATTTCAGTTAAGCTAAATACGACATGTATTTTCAACCACTTAGAAAAGCAAAATTCTAACAAGAACTGACACAATATATTTAATTGTACGTATTTAATACTAGTGCTTTATCTAAACACCAATCTTGCCGATAAAAATGCAATGGATACCAACTCAAAAACAGTTTATTTTACGATCGACTTTCATCTCGTAGCACGTGAAAAGCCGCTTCTATACAACATCTATATCAACTCCTCCACCGTCAAAGGAAAGGATCACTACGTAAAAATAGTGCGCCCCGGAGAAATACTTAATGATGGAGATATTGAGGGATTTAAAAAATATCAGAGGATCCATGTTCTTGAATCAGAGCGTGGGCTCTATCTAAAATCCCTGGCCGAAGATGATAACATAGAATCTATTGATAAGGTTTCTGTTATTAAAGACTCAGCAGTCAAACACCTAGACGATATTTTTAATCCGGGGAAAGAATTCAACACGGAGATTCTTGGAGAAGCACTAGATGGTTGCCATGACTCAATGAAGGCCATGGTCGATGTAATTAAAGATTACGATATCAATAGTCTAAAAAAACTTATTGGAGATTTATCTTTTCACGACTTCTACACTTACGACCACTCAATTAATGTCAGTATGTACAGTGTTCTTATTTACAAACAACTAAAGCCTAATGCCAGCGAAGCAGACCTTGTTGCAATTGGACTTGGTGGACTTCTGCATGACCTTGGTAAGACAAAAATTTCCACAGAAATTTTAAACAAGACAGGTAATCTTACAGATGAAGAATTTGCAGAAATAAAAAAACACCCAGAAATTGGTGTTGAATTATTCAGAGAGGCAAATCCTGAGTTTCCAGGCCTAAAGAAAGAAACTATTGAAAAAGTAATAGTCGAACATCATGAGAATATTGATGGGTCAGGATATCCAAAAGGAATCAAGGGAGAAGATCATCATATATTTTCAAAAGTTGTTTCTATTGCAGATTTTTTTGATGCAATTACAACAAAACGATCTTACTCTCAAGCGCTTCCTATTGAAGATGCTCTAGAGATAATGAAAAGAACCGTTGGAAAAAAGATAGATTCAGATATTTTTGATTTCTTTGTAAAGAAAGTTTCAAAGGTTCTCCTTACAGGTAAAACAATGATTGAACTTCCTGTAGACTTCAACACAGAAGTTGCTCATGCTAAGCTACCTGTTCAAAAAGTCCAACCTAAAAAGCTTGGTGAAAACTTTACCAAAGCTTCAGATAATCCAAATAAAATAACAAAATAAGAAGTAGAGGAGCTCTTTCCTCTACCTTATTTCAAAACTAAGACTGGAAAAAGAGAACCAAGTAAAAGTACGGCCAAAACAATATTAAAAATGGCCAAACGATATCCTTTTTCAAGAAAAGACTTAAGCCTCAATCCAGCAAATACCCAAACAAAGATCGCAGGAATATCAACAAAGCTATAGGCAAGAATGACTGCAACAACTCCTAATGTATTTCCATTTGTATAAATGGCCACTGCTGAAAGGGCCATCGTCCAAGCCTTTGGATTAATCCATTGAAACATTGCCGCTTCAATGAACGACATAGGTTTTTTTATTTGTGCTTCATCTTTAGCAAAAGAACTAAATGCAATTTTAAAAGCTAATAATGCTAAGTAGGTCCCACATGCCATTTGCATAATTTTTTGAATTCCTGGGTAAGTTTCAAAAATATCAGCAACTCCAAAACCAATGACCGCGATCATAAAGATAAAACCAAAATAAACCCCAAGCATATGAGGGATGGTTTTTCTAAAACCGTGATTGGCCCCAGAAGACATCAAGAGAATATTATTTGGCCCCGGCGTAATAGCGGAAACAAAGGCAAATGCTAAAAGTGGATAAAGATTTGTCGTGCTCATGGAGCACAGTTTACTCTATTTTGAGAATAAATTTATTGCAAAAAACCATACATTTAAGACATAATTTGCAACATATGAAGAAACTAGACACTATTGACGAAAGAATATTGCAAGTATTAGAAAATGAAGGAAGAATCAGTAATTCAGATTTAGCTGAGATTGTTGGTCTTTCACCTTCGGCATGCCTTAGGCGAGTGCAAGAGCTTGAGAAGTCAAAGATCATCACGGGTTATCGCGCAAGAATTAACCGTGCCAAACTTGGAACAAGCTTTACTGCCTATATAACTGTTGGTCTCTCGGTTCACACAAAGAAATCACAAAAAGATTTTGAAATGGCCATTGCTGAATCACCAGAAGTCATCGAATGCCACAACGTAACAGGAAGCTTTGAATATATTTTAAGAATTGAGACAACTGACCTTGTTTCTTATAAGACCTTTCACACAGAAGTTCTAGGAACACTACCACAAGTAAATTCAATATCTACATACGTTGTACTTGAGTCACCGAAAGATTTAAGAAAATAGAAAGGGATTTTTAAAATGGTCGGAGTAGCAGGATTTGAACCTGCGACCCCTTGCTCCCAAAGCAAGTGCGCTACCAAACTGCGCTATACTCCGACATTGAAATTTTGGGTAGGCTATTTATAAGTGATCTTAACCTTTTTGGCAACCCAGAAATTAAACCTTTTTAAAGTTCTTGAAAAAACTTTATAGCAGCTGATACGGCCTTGGCCCTGTGAGAGTTTTCATTCTTCCACTTTTCTAATTGCGCTACAGTTTGATCAGGAAAGGCTTTTGGGCAAAATACAGGGTCATAACCGAAGCCACCTTCACCAATGTAACTATTTGAAATCTCACCTTCCATTCGCCCCTCAAAAAAATATATTTCCTCAGGAGATAAATAAAAACATAAGACACAAGTAAAGTAAGCATTACGGTTTTGTTCATCTTTTAATTTCTCAAGCAATAACTCGGCCCTTTGTCGATCGGTCAGGTCTTCTCCACCAAAACGTGCAGAATAGATTCCCAACTCTTGAGGAAGAGCTTCTACTGTTATCCCTGAATCATCGGCAACGACAGGAATTTTAAACTCATCATAGTAAGCTTGTGCTTTCTTGAGAGCATTCTCTTGAAAAGTATTTCCATCTTCAACAACATCTAATTTTGCAGCTGCTGCCTTAATTGTAATATTAGTTTCTTTAAATAAAACAGCAAACTCGTCTGCCTTATGGGCGTTTCCAGTAGCTAAGATAAATTCTTTCATTATTGGCCTAATGCTTCTTTTTGTTTTTCAAAAACAACCTTTAAAGACTCCGCCGCACAATCCATTAGCGCATCCATTTGCTCTCTTGAAAAAGCCTGCCCTTCAGCTGTTCCTTGTACTTCAATGAATTTTCCAGATTCAGTCATGACAATATTCATATCTGTGTGGCAGCTTGAATCTTCTTCGTAATTTAAATCGGCAATAATTTTACCTTCATCATTGATACCACAGCTGATAGCCGCTAGAGGCTCTATAATAGGGCTCTCTGAAAGCTCACCATTTGCGATTAAACTTTGAATAGCAAGTTCTAGTGCAATAAAACTTCCAGAGATCGAAGTTGTTCTCGTTCCACCGTCTGCAACCATAACATCACAGTCAAGAGTGATCATGCGCTCACCTAATTTTTCAAGATCAACAACTGCTCTTAAGCTTCTTCCAATCAGGCGTTGAATTTCTTGCGTACGGCCACCAATTTTAGAACGTTCTCTTCTTGATCTTGTATGAGTTGAACTTGGTAACATTGAATATTCGGCCGTTACCCATCCTTTTCCACTTCCTTTCATCCATCTAGGAACACTTTCTTCAATTGATGCAGTAATATGAACCTTAGTATTACCAAACTCAGCTAGAACAGAACCTGCTGCATAAGGATTAATATTAATAGAAAATTTAACTTCTCTTGGAGTAGAACGTTCGATAAGTGACATATTGAATACCTCTGAATTTATTAGTATTGTTCGATAATAACATAATGAGAAAATCTATGAAACACCTACATTTTGAAGAAATTCCATCGACTCAATCAATTGCCATTGAAGAAGCGCACAATTATGACCAACTACTTGTCAGCGCGAAATCCCAAACTTCAGCAAGAGGTCGTCGGCACAATAAATGGGAAGATCTTCAACATAGCCTTTGCTTCTCTTGTAAATTAAAGCCACAGGGAAAACCTACTTTATTAGCACTAGAAGTTGCTGTAATACTTAGTAATTATTTTAATGATCACAAGCTACTTCTTAAATGGCCAAATGATATCTTCAATGAAGATAGTCAAAAAATTATGGGGATCTTAGTTAATAAAGATGATGATAACTATATCGTTGGTATAGGAATTAACTATGGAGGACTACCTCATGAAAAGTATGGGGTATTAAAACCTGGGAAAGAGCTAAAGGATATCGATTTTAAAGAGATACCACTTGAAATCTATAGTTACATTTTAAACAATAGGCTTACAGAAGAAGAGATTATCAATCAATGGAATAAAAGATGTTACCATCTAAACAAAGAAGTGAAAATTATTGACGAAGACTCAGTAATAGAAGGTACTTTCAAAGGTATAGGCAGCTTTGGAGAAGCACTTATCGAAGTGCGAGAACAAATAGAGAAAGCCTATACAGGCTCTCTCATTATTAAATAACTATTCTGAAATTGAAGTTAAGACTTGCTTACTAATATTTTTAAGTTCTTTCTTAATAAGATTTTCCGCAAGATCAGGAACGATTTCCCAAATAATTTTTTCAATATTTTGCTCACAATATTCACGAGCATATTTTTCAATAATTGGTGCAACTTCGTTTCTTAGCTCAGCTTTAAGCTCTTCAACGTCTACGGGTGGTGCCGAAGTAGCAGGAGCTGCTGAAGCTGAAGTATTGATTGATGCAGTCGCCGACGAACCAAATGAAAAATCATCATTCATTTGTGTAACTGACGAAAGATTGATTTCGTGCTCATCTTCTTCAGGAGATGAAAACATCTCTGTAGACTCTTCATCTGCATCCCATAGGTTTTCATCAGAAATTTCTTCAAAGTCTTGATCATCTTCGGCCGAAGCTTCAAAAGTTATTTCTTCAGATTCCTCTTGCTCAGGTTCTGTAAGGTCAAAGTCATCCCCTAAATCATCATCCAAGTTTCCAAAGTAATTGCTTACATCCAACACAGAAGAAACATCATCTTGTTTATCCTCAGGAAGACCATCAATAACAGGTGGAAATGAATCAAATTCTTTCGTTACATCACTTCCTTTAAGATTTGTAGGATCAAAGCCCCAACCATCTAATTCAGACTGTAAATTATTATCTAAATCCTCAGAGTCACCATCGAATGTATTATTTGCTGAAAGATCAAACTCTTGTGTTTTATCTTCTTCAGATTGGGCAATTGAGCTATCAACATCCCAGCCAGAAAAGTTATCTTCTGTTTCTTGATCATTACTCTCAAAGTCTTCTTGACCATCTTCAAAAGATTCGTTTGATGTATCCATATCTGGCACACCACTTTCGATTAGCTCATTACATAGAGAAATAAATTTCTCCGTTTCAAATGGCTTAACAACCTTATCTGAATATCCACTAGCGCGTAACTTATTCTCATCTACGATATCAAATGTACCAAGCATCGCTAACACAGGTGTTGTAGGAAATTTCTTACGAGTCTCTTCTCCTAATTTATAGCCATCATCAGATAGGCCAAAATCAAGAAGAATAAGATCGAAGTCATCACTTTTAGAAAATAATTCTGACTCATCAAGAGCTGAAACAATTTCAAAATCTTGATTTGCGAATGTAATATTTATTACTTTTTGGATTGTCTGACTATCGTCAGCAACTAATACCTTTTTACTCATATAAAACCTCAATATATTGTTACGCAAAAAATCCAGCTAAGCAAGAGACAGTTTTAATGATTACGGTATGTTTCTAGATGATTGAATAGATAATAGCTGACTGATTATCTAGATTACCTCGACGATTGGCCCCATCAAATAGATTATCGATCTGAATAACTTCATCTTGAGATGACTCTTGAATGATTCTCTTAATATCATGAAGGCTCAGGCTCCCGTATACACCATCACTCAAAACAATAATGCGGTCATTTGGTTCAACATTTAATTCCCAAATCTTAGGAGCAATATCATCATATAAACCCAAAGCCACTAAAGGGAAGGTACTTTTTTGATGTGAATTATCTGAAATCGAAATTTGCGTAACACAATCAGGAGTATTAACTAGTGACAGATCCCCATCACGGTACATGAGAACGAGGCAGTTGCCACATGAAACGATTGATAGAATATTTTCAGACAACATAGTTAATGCAGCCGAAACGCCTCCCTTATCCTTGAGAGGTTTAGTCTTATTGATATCGAGAAGGTTCTTATGTGCAATAAAAATTGCGTTCACTAAGGCATTAGTCTCTAACACATATTGCGGTGAATAGAAATACGGCATTGTCGCATTTGGATCACCAGATAATTTTGAGAAATATGTATCAATTGATTTCTTAGCACTTTCTAAGTTTCGATCAGAAATACCAGACCCACCAAAGCCATCGAAAATACCAAAAATTTTTTGTTTAAGATTAATGAAAGTATTGTCCTCATTTAGATTTAAATAAGGACCCTGATGTGTTCTTGCAAAGAAACTTTGAATTTCTCTCATAAGTTTTTCAGCCTTTCACTGGCCTTTAGGTAGTATTCGTTATCAATTGGTGAAATTTGTTGTACCTCTTGAAACTTCTCTCGAGCATCTTCAAAAGAGCCAAGCGACTCAGAGATTAGGCCCTGCCGATATACCTTTCTTGCCCTTCTCGTTAATATATCATTAATATCATCTAGTTCACTTTGGGCATCCAGTTCATTAGGATTATAGCGCAAAACCTCTTTAAAAACTTCATAAGAAGCCTTAAGATCTTCCGCCTCTTTTAAAGAACGGGCCTTACCAAGTAATGGCCCAGTAATATTTTTTAGATTCTGCCGAGACTTCTTCAACATATCGATTGCTTTCTTCATAAGATCTTCATCCATCGACTTTTCACTTATGAATAACTCCAAAGCACCAATGGCCTTAAACCACTCCTCTTGAAGAAACAGCGTTTCTCCAGGCTTTAGTGCATCAACCATACGCTGTCTTTCCGCTTTCTTCTGAGCTTCTTCGAGCTCTTTTCTATTCTTTTCTTTAATATAAGAGTCTAATTCTAATTCAAGATTAGCAACGTCATAGTTATTTGGATCAAGTTCTTTTATTTGTTGAAATAAACCACGTGATAAAGTGACATTACGCTCTTTTACAGCTTCTGTTGCTTTATCAAGTAGATCCTTAACTTTAGCTTGAATGAGCTTTCGCTTTTCTTCTGCACGTCTTTCAAGCTCTGCCTTTTCAAGCTCTGCATACTTATCTTTGGCCAACTGATAAAAAGTCTGGGCCTGTTTATAATCTTTAGTAATTAGGAATAATCTTTCAAATTCAGTGATTGCCTCTGCTACATTTCCTTCATTAGCATAACGAGTTGCTAACTGATAGAGGGCCTCAGCTTTCTCCTGTTGTTCTTTTGTAAGCTTCTTATCGACAGAGGTGACAACCTGTTTCTTCTTTTGTTCCTTTGCTTGTTTATCTTTAGCTGTTGCTTTTGGTTTCTCTCCACTATCTGGAAATAGGAACATATAGACACCAAGAAGTACGACAGTATAAATTAAAACTTTCTTACGTTTTTCTGGGTCATTAAGAATTCTCTTAATGATAGATTTTTCTTCACTTGCCGTAGGAATACCAGATAGTTCAAGATCATCAAAATCTTCATCATCATCCGATACTTCGACTACTTCTTCTACTTCAATAACCTGGTTATCTTCTACAGGCATCAGCATATCTTGCTGACTCTTGATAAAGTCACTTGCAATTTTAACTGTAAATGTCGTTGAACCTATAATGAACTCATCACCATTTGTGATTTCTTTCTGATTAATCCTCTTACCGTTTAAAATCGTCCCATTAGCAGATTGTAAATCTTCTAAAATACACGTAATTTTATTTTTTCTAATGACAGCATGAACAGAAGATACTTCAGGGTCCGTTAAAACAATCTGACACTTACTTGGATCACGCCCTATATAAGTCTCTGGTAAATCAAGGTTAAAATGGTCATAAGGAACATCTTCACCAAAAAGCTCAAGAACAAAATTAGCAAAGCCTGAGAAAACTTGAGTTTTATCGCCTACATCATCGTCTAATGTATCAATATCGTATGATTCATCACCATAGTTGTCGTCATAGTCACCATCGTAATTCTCATCATAGTTTTCATCGAACCCATCAGAAAAACCATCTTCTTGCTGACCGAATTCATCAAAGTCGCCTTCTTGAGCTTCTATATTTTCAGAAGCTCCGAATTCACCTTCTTCTTCATGAGTAGAGTCTTGTGTAGGATCATCAAAAGCCTGAGTCTCTTCTTCAAAATCAGATGAGTTCTCGACCGGGCCATCAATAATGGCCGTCTCTTCCTCTTCTAGTGAATCTTCTGGTTCCACATCTTCAAAAACATCTTCCGGCAATTCTGGTTCAATACTTTCTTGAGCATCCTGCTCTTCGACTTCAAGGCTTTCAAATAAAACCTTATAGTCATTACAAACAAGATAGTGGCCACTTGAGACAGAAATCTCTTCAAGAAACATAGGAGCATTATTAACTAAGACAGTATCATAAGTTGATAATTTATTAAGTGTCCAACTTACACCGTTAAAATTTAAGCTAGCGAGTCTTCGTGAAATTTGAGGATCATCCAAATGAACATGGGCCTCATCAGATCGACCAATTAGGAAACTAGAGCTCTGCCCCATGATCACTTGATCATTAATCTCAATACGATTAAGAATCGTTCCATGTTTAGAAACAGTAATTATCACTCTTTTTCATCCCTAATTTTTCGGCCATATCTTCAACGTTTTTCTTAGCTTCGATAAAGCGTTCATCTGTCTTATATTCAATTAAAAGCTTATAGATTGCACAATACGTTCCCAATGCTCTATTGTACTTCAACGAATCTTTATTCTTAGTTGCTTGATCAAACATATCTTTGATTTTTTCATCAAGCCTTTGCTTTGCAATATTTAAGTGATAAGCAGCATTACCATCATTTGGATCGAGAGTTAAAGCCAAGTTAAACTCTTGCATAGCTCTAAAATAGTTACCTTCTCGTGCCTCACGTCTACCACGATGAACATAGGCTTCAACTTTCTCTTGTGTTTCAAAGTCCTCTACATACTTACGACCAGTATTACTATTAGAAGAGTCAATAATCGTACTACCTTCTTTTTTTACACTGGCCTTCTTTGTCTTAGTCTCGTCTCCATCCATAAAAAAGAATAAACCCATGACAGCAACTGCTATATAGATCATTTTTTTTCGTTTCTCTTCTGGAGTAGCAGGGCCTTTCTTTTTCTTAGGTTTGGCCTTCTTTTTTACTTCTTCCTCTTCTTCCTCGTCCTCTTCATCCTCTTCTGGATCTTCATATTCAACGAGGGCCTTCTCTTCTTTCACTTCAATAAAAGAATATTTGAAAACAGTCGAGCCAACTATAATTTTATCACCAGACTTTAGCTTGTGTTGAGTAACCTTAAGGTCATTTACCATCACACCATTTTGAGATTTAAGATCTGTTAATGTGTATTCATTATTTACACGTGTTAATTCAATATGTTCACGTGAAGCTTGAGTATCAAGAATTTGAATGTCATTTGAGCTTAAACGACCAAGAACTACTCGGTTACCATTTAGGTAATAACAAATACCTTTATTCTTACCAGTCATACAAATAATACGGTGGTATTGCCCAGAAGACTCTGGGGAAGATAAATTCTTTGTCATTCTAATTGCGGCAACCATTTATATTTAGTCCTCTTTAATTAGTGTAACATAGAACGCTTTAGCAAAATTATCTCGCCCTATTAAACTCGTAACAAAAATATTATAAAAGTGCCCAGAAAGTTCATATTCACCCTTCTGAGACGTTCCTCCATTGTCAGCAGAGGCATCACATAATTCAATAATAGTTGCCGCAAATCCTTTTTCACGTGCCACATCTAGGAGGCTCATTCCTTCAGAAGAACTCCCTCGTATCGCCGTTATATCCTCTGCGAGTGTATTAATATGAGACAGATTCTTTTGAGAATCTAGAACAAGCACTGCCCCCTGCGCTCCCTGCATGAACTCATATAAGCTCGAAACATAGGATTCATCACTTTCCATTTCATCAAAGCTCATTTCATCATCAGTTTTTTGTAGTTCTCTAATTCGTTGAATCATTGAGTTAATCGACGACCTTAAAGGATCTATCTCAGACCAAAGATATTCACTATCAACACTCTTACGATTCCCTCTCAAAGCTTCTTCAATCTGAAACTTCATTTCATCTAAGTGCCTAATTGTCATATAGTAGACAATTGCAAAGAAGACTATGGAAGCAATAAAGGAAGTAATAAGTGCCTCTAGATAAGCAACACGACTCTTCGACGCTTCATCAGCAATTGACGAAGGCTTAAATCTAATCGCAATTACACCTACAACATCGAGCTGTCCTGTTTTAACATTAGTTGCCTTAATCTTTTGACCAATTCCAATTTCACCATTTGATAAACGACTTACCATTGGGAGATCATCAGCACTTTTCATAGTCCTTTCGGCCCACTCTCTAACTTGAACAGAAAAGGGATCATCAATATACATATTAAGTTTTGTAAGAGGTCTTACAATTCGTCCATCAATGTCAAATAGATCATAAGAAACAACGCCGTTATTTCCTTGTTCCATAAACTTCGTATCAACTCGATCTAGATCTTTTCTGGCAAGAGCGCCTCTATTTTGTCTCTTAATTTCATCAGCATAATGAGCTCCACGCTTAGCAACTTCTAAAAGAAGTAAACTTTGTGAAGTCTTCATAACGGGAAAAATAGTAAGTGTTACCGTAACAACTACAAAGATTGCCAGTAAAATACCAGTTAGAACACGCCACTCATACTCTTCATTGATACCATGAACAAGTGGCATTAAACGATATTTAAAAAGCCAGATAATTTTTCCAAAAATATTCTCTGGCATTTCACCACCAGTGATATATGTTGGCTCATCATCTTCCTCTACGGCCTCAATTCTTTTCTTAATGATTTTCTTTTTCTCTTTAACAAAGACAACTTGAAGAATAGAGTCCGGAAGCGCAATTTTATCACCATTTTTAACAGTGGCCCTCTTTACAGCTTTACCATTAACAAAAGTACCATTTGAACTACCAAGGTCTTTAACAAAAGCAACATCTTGCGTGACGGTTACTGATAAGTGTTTTTTTGAAACACCATTTACAGGAAAGTGAACACTACATTCTTCTGAGCGTCCTAGGGTGTTTTCCCCTTCCTCTAAAATATATTCTTGTCCACGTAGCTTACCAGCTACAACAACTAATTTATACATAACTCTAGAGTATCCCCTTCCTTAATCTCTTGAGGCAACTGTCCCTCTGCTAACTCTAGTACACGACTGGCACTAAAAACAATTTGCGTATGTCTCCACGGTTTTAATCCACGGTATATTTTCTTTATTTGGTTCTTACTGTTAAAGAACACAACGTCGATTTTATAATTCATAAAGCAAGTGTGAATCGCATTAGTTCCATAAAAAATCATTCCATCAAATCCATCCATGCCTTTCGAAAACATTAAACCTTTTAACTTCTTGTAAAAAGAGTCTGCAACAATAGCTTGTTTACAGATATCAATTCCATTACAAGTTATTTTCATTATTTCCCACCCACAAGCTCAACAACTAGAGGAGCAAAAATCATTAGTAAGACAGAAGGAACAATAAAGGCCATCATCGGAAATAAAATTTTAGTAGCAGCAGTCGCACCTTCTTTTTCAATCTGTGCTGACTTCTTTTGTCTGATTTCAATTGATAACGCTTTTAGAATTGGTCCAATTGAAGCACCAACTGAATCAGCAGCAATTAGAGTTGCACAAAATGAAGATATTTGAATTAAATCCACACGCCAGGCCATATTTCTTAAAGCCTCAGCACGACTTGCACCAATTTTAATTTCCTTAAGAAGAATTTCAAATTCTTGAGTTAGTGGACCTGGTTTCGCCTTATCCACAACTTTTGTCATAGCAGCAATAAAATCTAATCCTGCTTCTACAGAAAGGGCCAACATATCAACAGAAAATGGCATACCATTAATAATATCTTTTTGGCGTTGTTCAATCTTTCCTTTAATCCAAATATCAGGATATAAGAATCCCACAAGTGCCATGACTGGTATTAATGATAGCTTCCAATCTGCTTCAGTAAATTCTCTTACTGCTAAAAACATTATTGGGAAACCAATGATAAGAAATAACTTAAAGGCAAAGAAATCTTCAGGTGACATGTCCTCTGTTAACCCAGCACTTGCTAACTTTCTTTTATACTTCTCTTTAATTTTCTTCTTACTCTTCATCGAGGAAACAATTGGAGAAATATAGCGTTTAAAGAAAGGCCTTGAGTATTGGAGAACAAAACCGTGTTTCTTAACGTTATCAGTTTTTTTAGAGCCGCCTTCCTCTAGTTTTTGTGCCGCTTGAAATGATTCGTTATCTTGAAACATCATTTGCGTCACAATGTAGACGGCAATTCCAATAAGGATAATTCCGGCCCACATGAGAAGTTGCGAACTTTCAAATAACTCAGCACCTTTTCTATAGTCACAAGCATTTTGCTCACCATTATCACAGGCACTAATAATTAATTTCTTTCCTTCTGAGGCGTAGTTTATACCATCCTGTTTAAAGCTCTTATCAGTAAACGTTTGATAAAGAAGTCCTTGCTCAAAACAGCTTGATTGATTTCCTTTTTTACAAGATTCATCAAGTAAGTTTGCATGGTCACGCTTTGAATAATTTGCATAGCTCTGCGCATTTGCATCGAATGCAACGAGCAACGTAAACATGTAAAACAATAAAGAAGTTATGAGACCTTTAGTCATAACATAAGAATATCAAAAATAATTGATTTCAAGCAGTTAGAGGCAATATTGGCCCTATGTGCTAACCTTGATTAACCTGCTCAACAATAGATAAGTTCTCTTTGGTTCCCACCTTACCAGCGACGTCTGGAATATAAGTAGGTGAGTAATTTGAAAGGTATTTTTTCTTAAGCTCTAGAACACGTTCGTATTTTTGTGAGATATCCACTTTATCAATATCACCGGCCTCAAGGGCCTGTTTCACATAATTATATGCTTCTCGACATGCAGCAAATGAACGGTATTCGATAATATCTGCACCGGCACTAAGAGCTTTAGTAGCTGCTTCACCAATTGAAATTTCATCAGAGATGGCCTTCATTTCCATATCATCAGATATAATTACTTTCTTAAAGCGCAGTTCCTCACGAATTATTTCATAAGCTTTTTTTGAAAATGTACAAATATTATCTGGATCAATCGCATCCACTTTTAAATGGGCCATCATAACAAAGTCGACTCTAGCTTTAACCGCTTTTACAAATGGTATAAATTCATTTGCTCTGAGCTCTTCAAGAGACTTATTTACGACTGGAAGCTTAAAGTGAGAATCTTCTAATGTATCCCCATGTCCAGGAAAGTGCTTCGCACATGACATAATCCCACTAGTTTGTTGGCCTCGAATTATAGCTGAAACAAATTTCGTTACATCATCCGCATTATCACCAAAAGCACGATCTCCAATTACTGTATTTTTCGGATTTGTAAAAATATCACAAACTGGGCCAAGATTTATATTTACACCACAACTTAAAAGCTCATTAGACATCAATTGCGATATTTCAAAGCATAGCTTTGGAGAATCAGTCTTTGCAACATCTAACATCGGAGGAATAATTGTAAAGCCTTCACGAAATCTTTGTACTCTTCCACCCTCATGGTCAGTAGCAATAAAAAGCGGGTAATTATCTCTTAAAGATTGAATATTATTAATTAACTCTGCTAGTTGGGCAGGTGACTCATAGTTTTGTTTGAACAGAATAACTCCACCAATATTTTCTTTTTGAATAAAGTTTTCTTCTTCTGCTGTTAATTGCGTACCACTAATACCTGTAATAAACAATTGCCCCAATATATTATTCATCTATTTGCCTTTACCTTTGAGTTTTGGATCTAAATAATCTCTTAGGCCATCACCGAAGAGATTTAGTGAAATAATCAAACCAGTCATTAGTAAGCTAGTCACAATAACAACATGTGGTGCTTCTAAAAGAACTAGTTTTGCCATTGCAAGGATTGCTCCCCATGAGTATTCACTCGCCCCCAATCCAAGGAATCCTAAACTAGCCTCACTAATTATAACTCCACTTATTCCAAGAACAAAGTGAATGGAAATAACTGGCACAATACTTGGTAAAATTGACTTATAAAATAAACGAAATTCACTTACACCAATTGCTCTAGCACTTTCAACGTAGCCTAAGTTTAGGACTCGCATTGTCTCTCCCCGAGCAATACGAGCGTAGCCAGGCCAAGATGTAAAAATTAGACACAGTACTAATCCAGTAAAAGATTGTCCCGAAAATGACATGACTAAAATTGCTAGTAAAATACTAGGGAAAATAAAGATTAAGTTAGTAAACATATCCATTATTTCAGAAACAAATTTAATTTTGATTGCAGATAAGTAACCTATTACAATACCAATTACACACGCACTACAACTAATTAAGAGTGAAATTCCAACTGTATAAATAAGACCAACGCTTAGAACTTTAAATAGACTCCTTCCATTGATGTCCGTACCTAAAAAATAGTTCTGCGAAAAAGGAGCAAACAATTCATGAGAGATAATACTTGAAGGTGTATAGTTGAAACCATTCGCAAACAACCAAAGCAAGGCCCATACAATATAAATTGAAAGGATAACGCCACCGAAGATCATTTCATTATTTATTTTCTTCTTTCTCACTAACCTATCCTTGGATCAATTTTTTCATTTAAGTAATCAACTAATACATAAACAAGCATATATATAACTGTTGAGTAAGCGATAATTCCTTGAACGAGTGGGTAGTCACGATTATTAATCGCCTCAAATAAAAGAGAGCCAAGTCCCGGAATATCAAAAATAGTTTCAGTAATAACAGTACCGGCCAGAACTACAGAAAGTTGAATAGCAACAACATTTAAAATAGTTGGCATACAAATTTTAACAAGACGATAAATAATGGCCGAATTCGTAAGTCCTTTTGCATTTAAAACCAAAACCCATAATTGGGATTCTTCTTCAAGATACTTATTCCTCATTACTCTTACGATAACAGATGATAGAGGAAGAACTAATGTCGTCACAGGGATCACCATGTGCATGACAGATTCCCACTGAGAAACTGGAAAAATCCCAAGTTTAATTGAGAAAACTAAAACAAGCAGCGGCGCCAATGAGAAAATTGGAAATGACAACAAGGTCAATGTAATCACACGTATGGTAGTGTCTGGTAATTGCGACTTCTTGATAGCAGAAACAACACCGATTCCAATTCCAATTGGAGTCGATATTAAAATTGAAATTAAGGCCAATACAAGTGTTGGTGGCAAATTTTGTTTTATTAGAGTAACTACTGACTCTTTTTTAAAAAAAGACATTCCAAGGTCAAGAGTGATAATTCCTTTTGCAAAATCAAAGTACTGCTCAACCAGTCCCTTATCAAGTCCAAGCTCAGCACGATACTTTTGAATCTCTTCGACCTTGGCCTCAGGCCCAAGTAATCTTTCCACTGGATCACCAGGAGTAAGTCTCAAGGCAAAAAATATCGTTGTGATTGCAAAAAATAATGTAAAAAATGATTTTAAGAATAACTTCATTTAACCAACTCTTTTGATAGGCCCTGGGATGCCCAGTAGTGTCCCACAACATCTAAGTTTTTATTTAATATATACACTTGTTCCTGGCCGCCAGCGGCTAAAAGAAAGCGATAATTTCCTTTTTTATCAAAATCATCAAAACTCAATCTTGCTTCTGAAAGGATTTCTTTAGGAATATTTAAGTATTGTTCTTGAAAATAAGGAAAACTCTCCCAAAGAATATGAAAATTCATATCACCATTTTTTTTCTCTATGGCCTTCTTAATAAACCCTGATACTTTTGCACATTCAATGATCGATGAGTAAAAACAAATTGCTTTTACTTCCTGAGGGACGTCGTATTCACGTTGTCCCAGCCATTTATATTCGGGTGAGTTTAAATTATAGAGAATCTTTCTTCTTTTTAAGTCAATCTCTCCACTTACGGTGTAGATATCGTTATTCAAATAAAATGTTGATTCATACTTTATTGGTACTAAGAAGAATAATTTTTTAGCAATTTTCTTTCGCTTCGAAATGACGATTGTCTTTTCATAGATTTGAGACTTATTAACAGGAGAAATAATCTGTGTTTTACGTACGTATTCGCGATCCTTATTAAAACCAGACATCGTATCAACAAGGTATTCGCCACTTACTTCTAATTGCTTATATTGGTTAGTAGATGCCGTTAGATGATCGTTCAGATCCTCGTCTAGAACACTACATGAAACAACTAAGAATAGAAAAAGCACACCAAGAGGTCGCAACATAAACTACTCCTCTATTTTTTGATTAATATACTTATTAAATTCCTCATCAAGTGAAGTTAAAATTATTGATTTGTCATCAAGCTCTTGTAGGTACGATTCTAGTTCACTATTACTCTCAAACTTAATACCAATTTTTTTCATTGGAATATTATCAAGTCTAAAGTTCACATAATCGATATCGTAAACTTTTTGGATATTTGAGACATCATACGAGTTCTTTTCTAAAACTAAAGTCCCCATTGAGAACTTCTTATTTGAAAAGTTTTTGAAGTCCTGAAGAGACATAACAAATGAAGCACCATTTGTAGAGATATCAATTAACTTAGCACCTCTTAATTCAGGAAAGTCACTCATTGATGTAGTGAAATCTTTAATGAATGAGTCTTCTTTATTTTTCGATTTATTAAAGTGAAGAACGTTTTGTGCTGATGGCAGATCTTCTTCAATTGCATCAAAGTAGAGGTATGAAGACGTCATATATGAAACATTAAATCTCATATCTGCTCTTCTTTCACTTCGATATACCTTACCATCAATTTTTAATTTACCTCTATTAATAATACCCTTAAAAAAATAGCTCATATAGCGAAGACTAAAGTTCGCCATCACAACACCATCAAGAGAATGATTATCATCAATAATTAGAGTATCTTCTTCAATGGCAAAAATCTCAACAGAAGCAACTTGCTGTGAGTTCGTCCAAATTTTTAATTTACTCTTAGTGGCAATGAGCTCCCTGATTTTTAGTTTTATATCAGAGAGCTCTAATTCGATAAAAAGATTTTTAGAATTCAATTGTAAACCTGTCTTCGACTTATGATAGAGTCGCTACTTGTTTTAAAAGATCAATTGACTCTAGTGCCTTACCACACCCACGAACAACACAAGTAAGTGGATCTTCTGCAAGAGCTACAGGAAGCCCAGTTCTTTCTTTAATTAAAACATCTAGGTTTGCTAGAAGTGAACCACCACCAGCTAGAATAATTCCGTTATCAACGATATCGGCCGCTAGCTCAGGAGGTGTTTTTTCTAATGAAGTTTTAATTGCTTCAACAACTTCTGCGATTGGATCAGAAAGAGCATCTCTAATTTCATCAGAAGTAACTTCAATAATCTTAGGTGCACCTGCTACAAGGTCACGTCCCTTAACTTCATATGTTCTTACTTCATCATCAAATGGATAAGCATTACCAATCGACATTTTGATTTGTTCAGCTGTTCTTTCACCAATTAATAATGAGTATTTTTTCTTAATGTATGAAGCAATTGCTTCATCAAATTTATCACCGGCCACTCTTTCAGATTGAGAGTAAACGATACCACCAAGTGAAATGACTGCAACTTCAGTCGTCCCACCACCAATATCAACGATCATATTTCCAGATGGCTCAGTAATAGGAAGTCCTGCACCGATTGCCGCTGCCATTGGTTCTTCAATTAAATATACTTCACGTGCCCCTGCTTGCTCAGCAGATTCTTTAACTGCACGTTTTTCAACTTGAGTAATACCAAATGGAATACAGATAATAATTCTTGGCTTTACTAGCTTTGAACCTGATAGTGATTTTTGAATGAAGTACTTAAGCATCGCACCTGTTACTTCAAAGTCAGCGATTACACCATCTCTCATAGGACGAATAGCTTGAATTGACCCAGGTGTACGACCAAGCATTTGTTTTGCTTCAGCACCTACAGCAAGTACCTTTGAACCAGTACCTTTATAACCTTGGTGTACAGCTACAACAGAAGGCTCATTTACAATGATTCCTCTATCTTTAGCGTAAACAAGAATATTTGCTGTACCTAAATCGATCGCTAGATCATTTGAGAAGAAATTAAAAAATTGCTTTAACATTTCATATTCCTTTATAAAATTTTACCAATGATAGTGTCTGATATTCTCACCGCGGTCAGCAATGTCTGCCATTGCTTCAATACCTAGCTCGATGTGAATATCTGTATATTTCTTGAAGACCGACTTAGCAGACTTCTTCGTTTTAATACCATCCTTAGTCATTGGACAATCAGAGATTAAAAGTAATGCTCCGATATTAACCTTACTTACAAAACACGATACAAAAAGAGCGGCTGTTTCCATTTCCACAGCTAAAACTCTTTGCTCAATTAAGCGTTCCTTAAAGCGATCATCAAACTCCCAGAATCGATAATCTGTAGAGTGGATCGTTCCAGTACGGTAATCATGCCCATGTTCTAATAATATTTGAGAAACGAATTTTTGTACTTTAAATGTTGGAAGGGCAGGAACTTCCCTAGGAAGAAAGTGCTCAGTAACACCTTCAGCTCTAATTGAAGCAATAGGCAGTACGAAATCACCAACTTTAAGAGAAGGGTGAACAGCACCTGCAAGACCTAAGAATAGAACGGCCTTTGGATGGATAACTGAAATAAGCTCACCAATAAGAGCGGCCATTGCAGCACCAACACCAAATTCAATAATTGTTACTTTAGCCTTCTTAGAACTTGAAGCTTTAAAAGCCGATCCTTGTGTATAAACATGGTCATCTAGAAGGGCATTAAATCTTTCTACGTAGTAGTGAAAGTTAGTTAAAATAATTTGTTGTTGAAAGTCTCTAAAGTCGTGACCTGTGTAGCGCTCAAGCATATCAATTGCGATCTTACGCTTATCTTCATTCCAGTGAATACGACGTGCTCTAAGAGCAGCTTTTTTCATTTCTAGGTTAGCACCTAATTCTGGAGACTTTGATTTTGTATTAAGAGAAAGTTCATCAACAAATGCAGTTGATAAACTAGCTTGTGTAGGAGAACTTGCTTTACGTGAAGAAGTTTTCTTTACAGATTTTTTCTTTGTAGCTTTCTTAGTTACTTTCTTTTTAGCAACTTTTTTTGATGATTTTTTAGTCGTTTTGCTCGCAGCTTTTTTCTTAGCTGCCACTTTTTTCTTTGCAGCGCACATTCCGTTATACCTTTTGATTAGCAATCCGTTTGCTTATATATGTAAAATGTACCATTTAGGTCATTTTATTGACAACCATTAATAATAAATTTAGCACCGCGCATACCTATAAAAATGACTTGGCCCTTGTCAAAATCGATATTTTTTTTTAGTATAACCAGACTATTTTCTAACACTACGCAAAAGGAAAGATTATGGGTGCAGGTAGAAAGAAAACTATTGCTAAAATGAGCAAGAAAAAAGCTCAACTTAAGAAAAAAGCAAGAATTTTACGCAGAATCAACGCTGCTAAGAAGTAATATAACTGGCGCATTAGCGTCAGTTACTTACTTCCTCTTCAATTGGTTTTTCAACAGATTTTTCAATAGTCAAATTTACTTTATTCAAACGACCGCGATATAAGCTCATGAGATTCATGTCCTTCATCCACACGTCATCTTCCAGTCTCCAAGATCCTGTAATTCCTGCAACTTTCTTCGCATTGACCAGCGTTCTTTCAAGTTCATCGCGACTTGTAAAATCTCCTAACGATAATACATTAGCTGCCAGGGCCATCCCCTCAAAGCCTAGAATTTCGACGACACCAGGACGTTGTCCATAGCGAGACTGATAACTAGAAACGAATCCTGAATCCCCCTGAGGTACCTCAGAATCCACAAAGAACAGCTTGCCTAGTTTAGAAGTCTCTCTTGAAATTCTTCTTGATCTCCAGTTTGGGCCACCTACTAAATTTACATTAAATGCATCGTAATAGTTAAAAGATGGAATCAATTGTAGGGCATCATTAGGAGCTGCTGGTAACAGAACCCAATCAAAGTCCACAATTGGCCCTAAAGTCTGTACACGTCTAATTGAAGTGTTACCTTCTAATTTATGAACTGATTTTAGAAGTTCAAATTCTTCTTGTCTTTCGCGGGTAAAGTATAGGCCTAAGATCTTAGCAACAGTTGATCTGTGGTCTGTCTGATTAGTATCAAATGATTGAATACTAACAATTTCCGCACCGGCCTTCTCGGCCATCTTCCATGCAGAGTCAACATATGAATAACCAGTATCTGTATTTGGATAGATAATTGATACTTTATTTCCAAATTTTGAAAGATATTTCTCAGAAAATAATAATGACACTTGAGACTCAACTGAACCAGGTACCTCAATTAGTAAGTGTCCTTTATCATCCTTGCTTGTATAAATTTGTGATAGAGAAATAAAGAATGCACCGTATTTTCTTGCTGCCTCATATTGTGCCTTTGCTTCATCTTTTAAGAGTCCACCTATAATAATTGAAGAGTTCTCTCTTTCAATCATTTCACGAACTTTTTCTTTTCCAACAATTGCACTTCCCATACTATCAAATATCTTAATTTGAATTGGTTGAAAATTTGGCTTCGTTGAATTCTGTTCATTATACTTACGAACAGCGTGATCAATACCAGCAAGAGCTCTCTTTCCAAACTTGCTTTTATCACCAGTTAGTGGAAGAACTACTCCGATTGATCGTAGATTAATTTTGCTATATTTCTTTAAATTTTCAAAACGTGCTGTAACTAGGCCAACAACCTCAGGGTACATACTATACTGAGACTTAACCCAGTCCCCAACCTCTTGGGCCTTTCCTTTATTTCCCTGATTAATTAATTGTTCTATTTCTAAGTATGAAAGATAGGCACAAGCAAAATCTTTTCCTTCTTTAAAATCTTGCACTAAACGTACACGTTCCGCTTGATCAACAATGAAGTACTGAGTAACAAGTTGACCGTAAAATTTCTTCACTTTTAATTCTTCAACAGTATTGGCACCAGAGTTTAACCAAAGCAATGAATCAAGTGCCACTGATTGGAAGTCCAGTTCTTTTGAAACGCGGTAGCGTAATTTATGGAAATTCTCTAAGTCACGATTCAAAAGCCATCTAGAGTCAGTTCCATCAAGAATTTTAAAAGTATTTTCTAAATCACCAAGTTTATAATAACTGCTCGCAAGATTAAGTTTAATCTGAGCATTTAGTTGGCCATCTTCACCTGAGCTATTTAAAGCTAGATTAAATTGAAAAATTGCTTGTTCATAGTTTTGGTTTGAATAATTTATAACACCAATTAAATTTGTCTTAGTGGCAAGCTCAGCTGGCCTTAACTTAGCATCTTGAATTGCATTTAGTTGACCAAGTGCCAATTCCTTATTTCCATCAACAAAGCTCTTTTTAGCGACATCAAAGTCTTTTAAAAACTTTTCAGTATAAAGATGTGAAGTATCTCGGTTGATCATTTGAATACCACCGCAACTCACAAGAAGTGTGATTAAAATTAGAGAAATATACTTAAACATAGTCGACCTTTTTTAGTTTTGTATGGTCTATTTTATTTGAAATATAGATAGATGAAAATAGGAGAAATATTAGGATTTTATAAACATAGGAGACTGATTCACTCAGTCTCCCGCGTATATATTGAATTAACTAAATAATTCTTTAACTTTATCGATAAAACCAGTACTCATTGGATGACACTGCTTTCCTTCTAGCTTAGCAAGTTGCTCAAGTAATTCCTTGTGCTCCTTAGACAGTTTAGTCGGTGTCTCAACATGAACAGTTAGAATTGCATCACCTGTTCCATAACCACCAAGCTTTTGAATCCCTTTCCCCTTAAGTCTCATTTTCTTTCCAGACTGAGTACCAGGAGGAAGATCTACAACAACCTTACCATCAAGAGTTGGGACTTCTACCTCAGCACCTAGGGCAGCTTGTGAAAAGCTAATTGGTACAGTATAGAGAACATTGAAACCTTCACGCTTAAAGATTTCGTGCTCCTTAACATCCACAACAATATAAAGGTCTCCATTAGGTCCACCTTGTGCTCCAGCATCACCTTCACCAGTAAGTTTTAAACGCTGTCCATGGTCAATTCCAGCAGGAATCGTTACCTCTAATTCAACTTTTTTCTTCTTACGTCCTTGGCCATGACAAGTTCCACATGGATCCTTGATCATTGTTCCTGAACCCTGACATTTTGGACAAGTTGAAGCAACAGTGAAGAAACCTTGTTGGCGACGAACTTCACCAGCTCCGTGACACATATCACATGTCGTTGGTTCAGACCCTGCCTTCGCACCTGAGCCCGAGCATGGTTCACAAGTTGTTTCTTTGTTAATTGAAACTTTCTTTTTAGCACCAAATGCTGCTTCTTCAAATGAAACACTAACAGTCATTTGTAGGTCATTACCAGGAACACCTGTGCGACGTCTTCCACGACGGCCACGGCCACCACCGCCCATCATGTCACCAAAGATATCTCCAAAAATATCACCTAAATCACCGAAGTCACCAAATCCACCTTGGAAGCCACCGCCACCAAAGCCACCAGCTTGACCATTTACACCAGCGTGTCCAAATTGGTCATAGCGCTGACGTTTTCCATCATCTAGTAAAATCTCTGCTGCTTCAGAAGCCTCTTTAAACTTTGCCTCAGCTTCTTTGTTATCAGGGTTACGGTCAGGGTGATACTTCATGGCCATCTTGCGATAAGCCTTCTTAATTTCAGCTTTATCAGCACCTTTTGCGACACCTAGAATATCGTAATAATCTCTTTTATCACTCATATTTTTAATTCTCTATTAACGAACAAAGGGAGCACAGGGCTCCCTTCAATTCTATATTTTTAATTAAACTTCTTTAAAGTCAGCATCAACAACATCGTCGTCTTGCTTATTTGATCCCGCATTTGCACCTGCATCTGCTTCTGGACCAGCTTGCTGAGCACCAGCTTCAGCACCTGGCTGTTGGTACATTTGCTGAGCGATTGCATGAGAAGCGTTCGTTAGAGCTTCTTGAGCTGCTTTTAATTCATCAAGGTTCTCAGACTGAAGCTTACCTTTAGCTTCATTGATTGCTGCTTCTAACTTAGACTTATCGTCTTCAGAGATTTTATCAGCACTGTCTTTGATCATTTTTTCACAGCTTAGGATAAGTGCATCTAGATTGTTTCTAGTATCAACGATCTCACGTGCTTTCTTATCTGCTTCTTTGTTAGCTTCTGCTTCTTGTACCATTCTTTCGATTTCTTCATCTGAAAGACCTGAACCAGCAGTAATCTTAATCTCTTGAGATTTACCAGTTGCTTTGTCTACAGCCGAAACATGTACGATACCGTTAGCATCAATATCAAAAGTAACTTCGATTTGTGGCACTCCTCTTGGAGCTGGTGCAATACCACTTAGATCAAAACGTCCTAGTGACTTATTATCTTTAGCAAATTCACGCTCACCTTGGCATACGTGAATTGTAACAGCTGGTTGGTTATCAACAGCAGTTGAGAAAGTTTGTGACTTCTTCGATGGAATAGTTGTGTTTTTCTCAATTAGTGGAGTCATAACACCACCTAGAGTTTCGATCCCTAGAGTTAGTGGAGTTACGTCTAGTAGTAGAACGTCTTTAACGTCACCAGCTAAAACACCACCTTGAATTGCAGCACCTGCAGCTACAACTTCGTCAGGGTTAACACCTTTAGAAGCTTCTTTACCAAAGATTTCTTTTACTCTTTCTTGAACAGCTGGAATACGAGTTGAACCACCAACAAGAATTACCTCATCGATTTCGCTCTTCTCAAGGCCAGAGTCTTCAAGACAAGTTAGACATGGCTTAGCAAGTGCAGTTAAGTGATCACCGATTAGAGATTCAAACTTAGCTCTTGAAAGGTTTACGTTTAAGTGTTTTGGACCTGAAGCATCTGCAGTGATGAATGGAAGGTTAACATCTGTTGAGTTAACATTCGATAGCTCATGCTTAGCTTTTTCAGCAGCTTCTTTAAGTCGTTGAAGTGCCATTTGGTCTTTTCTTAAATCGATTCCGTCTGATTTTAGGAACTCTTCAGCAAGGAAGTTAATGATTTTTTCATCAAAGTTCTCACCACCAAGGAATGTATCACCGTTAGTTGCTTTTACTTCGAATACACCATCTGAAGTGATCTCAAGAATTGAGATATCAAAAGTACCACCACCAAGGTCAAATACTGCAATGTTTTTATCTTGCTTAGACTCTAGTCCGTAAGCAAGTGCCGCAGCAGTTGGTTCGTTGATAATTCTTTTTACTTCAAGACCTGCAATCTTACCTGCATCTTTAGTTGCTTGTCTTTGAGAGTCATTAAAATATGCTGGAACTGTAATTACAGCTTCAGTAACTGTTTCACCTAAGTAATCTTCTGCAGCTTTCTTAAGCTTTTGAAGAACTTTTGCAGAGATCTCTTGAGGAGACATTGCCTTCCCATCAACCTTTACCCATGCATCACCATTGTCATTTGCAAAAATTTCAAATGGAGCAACGTCAGCAAATGACTTTGCTTCTGGTGTATTAAATTTACGACCAATAAGTCTCTTAATACCATAAAGTGTTTTTGAAGGATTTGTTACAGCTTGTCTTTTTGCAACTTGACCTACAAGAGTTTCACCGTTGTTGGCGAAACCAATAACAGATGGAGTTGTATTGTGCCCTTCTGCGTTTGCTACGATTTTGTACTTACCGTTTTCAAGAACGGCAACACATGAATTAGTTGTACCTAAGTCGATTCCAATAATTTTTCCCATTATAATCTCCTTTATATAATTAGTTTTTTGCTACTACTACTTTTGCTGCTCTAATCACTCTACCGTTTAGTGAGTAACCGTTTTGATATGTTTGCACGATCTCTTGATCTTCTTTTCCTTCTGCTGGCATCTGGGCCATTGCTTCATGAAAGTGTGGATCAAAAACCTTACCTTCTGTTTCAATTTTTTCTAAACCATTTGACTTAAGTGTTTCAAGAAACTGGTTTTTAACCATATCTACACCAGTGTAAATATTTTTAACCTTATCATCTTCATCACTTTCAATCGCCTGAAGAGTTCTTTCTAAGTTATCAACAACATCTAAAAGGCCCATCATTACTTTTTCAGTCCCAAATTTAATTTGATCTTGAAGCTGTTTTTCATGACGTCTTTTAAGATTTTCCATCTCAGCTGCTACATAATAGAATTTGTCTTTAAATTCCATTAACTCTTTCATTTCTTCTGAAACTTCATTTTCAGTTTCCGTATCTTCTACTTGAGAAGTTTCCTGAGTTTCTGCATTAGTTTCAGGCCCTAGTTCTTTTTCATTTTCTTCATTAACGTGAGTTTCAGACATTTCAACTACCTCTTTAAATTTATCTCTATCCTAAAGATGGTATTCTTTGGCCCAGTGTCAACGTTGCACAATGACTTTTTTTCAATTTACTTCACAAATCCCCGAAATTACTTATTTATTTTAAATATTTCATCGATAATTGAGTCTAGAACAAGAAAGCCGCGTGACGTTAAATAGAAATAATCACGTCTGGCCATGACCAATCCACGCGACTTTAGTGACTGAACAAGCTCATCAAGATCACCCCAATAAAAATCTCTAACGGGGAAGCCAACACTAGAGCGTAAATTCATATAAAGCCGTTCTATTTGAAATTCGTCTTCACTAAGATTCTCTTCGACAACTTCGGCGCCTTTAGTTTTCCACTTATAGCGATATCGATTATTCTTGATATAACCTGTTGCAGAAGGACCAATTGCTGCCACAGATTCCATCTTCCAATAATTTAAATTATGAATAGATGCTTTATCTGCTTTAGCAAAATTTGATACTTCGTAGTGTTTAAAACCATTGATAGCAAGGAAGTTAGCGACTTTAATATATTCATCACTTATCCACTCTTCATCTGGTAATTCATCATAGTGCTTATAATGCTTTGGTACAGTCAGTATATAAAGACTTATATGACTTGGGTTATACGTAAGAATTTCAGTTAGCTCAGCTATAATATCGCGATTGAATTTTTTAGAAAATGGAAGGCCAATCATAAAGTCCACAGAGAAATTATAATTTCCTTTATTAAAGTATTTTAATGTTTCGTGGACGTCATCAATATTGTGGACGCGGTCAATAATTTTTAAGAAATTCGGGTTTAGAGATTGAACACCTAAAGAATAGCGATTCGCTCCGATACTTCGCCAACTACTCAAAGTTTCTTCCGTCCATGCCCCAGGATTTACCTCAAGAGTAAATTCACATTTTTCATTCAAAGAAATCTTATTGTCAGACAACCAATCTCTTAAGAAATATGCTCCACGACTTCCCCATAAACTAGGTGTTCCTCCACCAATATAGAGAGACTCTAACTCCTTAAGAGTAGCGCCATGACTAGTTAGAATCGACTTATGCTTTGTAGACATATCTGCAAAGAGTCTTTCGAAATCATCGAGTTGCCCATCGTTCTCTTTAATTGACTTAAAAAAGTCACAATAATTACAGAGGTGACGACAGAACGGGAAATGGATATATAACGACTTTATTTCTTCCATATTATTTTTTTGTAACCCAGACTATAATTAACAAATACCTAAAATTAAAAGGCAATGTAAATGAAATATGAAATAGAAAAGTTAAATAATGGTTTGGAAGTCATTTTTGTTGATGTTCCGGGAAATACAAGTGCATCTGTACAAATTTGGTTTCGTGCAGGATCAACCCTAGAAGATGAATCAAATTTTGGTATCGCACACTTCTTAGAGCATATGTTCTTTAAAGGTACACAAAAAAGACCTGGAGCTAAAATCGCTCACGATGTTGAGTCATTTGGTGGAGAAGTCAATGCCTTCACTTCTTTTGACTACACTTGCTACTATATAAACTCGCCAATTGCTTACTTTAATACATCAATTGATATCATCATGGATATGGTTTCTAACCCTATGTTCAATCAAGAAGATCTCATTCCTGAAAGAGAAGTAGTTTTTGAAGAGTATCGTCGTAGCCAAGATAATCCTGGTCAATTTTCTTTTCAAAGAATACAAGAAATGTCTTTTAATGGTGGCTATGCACACCCTATTCTTGGAAATGAACAAACAATTAAGAACTTCACACAAAAACAGTTAATTGAGTTCAGAAATAACCACTACAATAATGCGAATGCATTCTTAGTAGTCGCTGGTGATTTAAAAAACAAAAAGAAATATATTAAAACAATCGAAAGTTACGAGCTTCCAAAAGGTAAGCTTTCAGAGAGACCATCTTTTTCACTCCATAAGAAGTCTACAATTGAAATACATAAAAAAGACGTTCGTATGTGCCAACTAACAATGGCCATTGAATGTCCTCCAATGAAGTCAGAAGGTGCTGCAGGAGAAGATCTCGCATACAATGCCCTTGGATATGGTGAAACATCTCCACTATATAAGAACCTTGTTTTAAATAATACAATTGCAAATAACTGTACTTCTTCATCGATGTTCTTTGCTGATGGAGGAATTCATTTCTTGAGAATCAACTTCCCAAAAGAGAATTACCAAAAAGTTATGCATGAGCTAGAGAAGACAATCTCAGAAGCTACAACTGTTGGCCTAAAAGAAAATGATATTAAAAAAATTAAAAACCAATATGTGGCGGCTAAAATTTATGAGAAAGAATCTTTAGAGTCCTATGCCTTCTCTCTAGGAAGTAGCTACGCAGGAGCTAAGGACCTTGAAATAGAGCAAGAGTTCATAAACAAGATTAAAAAAACTAGCCTTAAAGAGGTTAATAAAAAGTACTCAGATATTTTTGGACGCTCACTTCACTTAAGTTTACAAATTCCAAATGACTTAAGGCCACAAGACTTTAAACCAAAGCTAGTGGAGTTTAAGAACAAAATTGCAAAGCTTAAGAAGAACCAAAAAGAACAAACAATAAAAGCGACAAAATCCAAGTATGACCCGGCTACTCAAATTGTTGAAATCAAACCGGGAATCAAGCTACTTTATCGCTATAACGCTATTACACCTACATTTGTGATGCACGCTTACTTAAAAGGTGGGCTTGCTGATGAATCCACTAAAACAAATGGTATCTATAGTCTAATGAGCTCTCAACTGACAAAGGGATACAAAGGCCTTAGCTATGAGAAGCTAAAGCTAGATCTCGACAATAAGTCGACAATGTTCAATAACTTTTCAGGAAAGAACGCATACGGAATGACGATGCATGGTCAAAGTGAATACTTTTCTGACCTCTCAAAACACTTTTTCAAGTCACTAATTTCTCCTTCATTTCAAGCTAAATTCCTTGCTCATGAAAAGAAATTAATATTTAGAACGATTGAGGCAAATAAGTCAGATCCAACAAGACACTGCTTTAACGAGGCAACAAATTTATTATTTAAAGGTCACCCTTATGCCTTTTCTACTATCGGTACTGAAAAATCAGTAAAATCAATAAAAAAAGAAGACCTTGCAAAGCTTCATGAAAAGAACTTAAAAACGAAAGAGATGCTTGTCACTTTCTGTGGAGACCTTCCACTAGATGAAGTAAAAGAGAAAGTAGAATTCTACTTTGAAGGGCTAAGGCCAAGGAAAGGAAAGAAGAAGGAAGCGAAGAAAGTTGTTCCTATTAAGACGGTTGAAAAACATATTGATTTTGATCGTGAACAAACTCAAATTCTAATTGCGACTCAAACAAAAAAACTTACTGCCAAAGAAAACGTTGTTTTCAAGATGTTAACAACTCACCTATCTGGCCAATCATCAGAACTCTTTGTGGATGTTAGAGATCGTAAAGGACTTTGTTATGTTGCTCAGCCAATTCATATGAATGCCCTCGAAGCTGGATACTGGGGAATTTACATGGCCAGCGGTCATGATAAAACAGTTGAAGCAATCACTGCTATCAATTCCATCTTATCTAAACTCCAAAAAGAAGGTCTTTCTAAATCGGACTTTGATCGCATCAAGATGATGATTGATGGACAAAATCAACTTAATCTACAAGTTAATGATGACTACGCAAATGTCTACTCTGTTCCTGCTCTTCATGGCCTTGGCGTTGATTACTTCTATAAATCAAATGAAGAAATTAGAAACTTTAAATATGAAGACTTTCAAAAAATCATCAAGAAAGTTTTAAAACAAAATTGGATAACAATTACTGTTGGAAAAACTATCGATAATAGTATCCCAACTACGATACATCCTTAGTAAAGAGCAAGTATTGTTCTTCATTTAAGTAGCAATCGCTTTGCAGTAAACTCATCAAATTTGTGATGTCATAAAACTGCGAAGCGAGCTCCTTGAAGAAACCATCAAAGTCGTAAAACGTATGTTGATAACAGTCGAGTTTTTGATATGCAGTTTTACCAATTTCACAGTAGTATCCTAAATCAATAATCTTCTCATTAACTGAATTAGAAAAATATCCACATAGAAATAATGCTGTATCTGCAATATCGCGTAATTCTCTTTTCTTTTCACGTTCACTTAAGTGCTCAGTTTGTAAGAGCTTTAGCCCAAGCGTCTTCTCTTTTAATCTTCCATCTTTTTGTTCTTCGAAATAGTGTTGAGAAAGTCCAAACTTATCCATCACTAAGGAAGAATAAAAGATAGATAACTGAGGTAAAGGGTTTTGCCTTTTAAGATTTATACGATGCAGTTCATCATAGAAATAAGCCTGCAGTGAAGGTTCAAGAGAAATGTTGGTCGTATGTTTCTTCACAATCTCCTCCGTATCTATAAATTATAACTTAATCTCATGACGCAAAACAACAACGAAACAAATTCCTAGGTTTTTATGGTATAAAGTTGGAATGAATTCGATCGGAAATAAGCTTAGTAATTTCAGTGTTTTAGATAGCACTGTTATTGATGAAATTTTGGCCATTGCAAAAACAAGACCTTATATCTTCTTTGATATGGATGGAACAATCCTAAATAGTGAGCCTCTTCACTATGAAGTTGTTAAATCTCTGTGTAATGGAAAGAAAATACCAACAATGGAAGAAACCTATGGCATGTCTGATGGCGAGGTTTTTCCAATGATTCAAGAAGCACTGGCCCTTAATAGCCTAGAAGAATATCTCATAAGGAAAAATGAAGCATTGGTTGAACTCATTGGCCAGTCCGACGCAAGTAATATAAGACATAGAAATATTCAGGAGCTACTAAAACGCTTAAGAGATAGTGGTGCTCGACTTGCACTTGTGACAGCAAGTCAATATGAAGTGACTCATCCAATCTTAAAACATTGTGAATTAGATAGTTACTTTGAAAAAATTATTACAGATAGAGAAGTAGATTATTCAAAGCCTAATCCTGCTCCATATTTATTGGCCCAGGAATTTTTTAAAGCTCAAACACATGAATGTCTAATTTTTGAAGACTCACCTACAGGAATCGAAGCTGCCCAAAGAGCAGGCATTGATCACGTTGTAGTAAAATGGTTTGAAGGAGAATAAATGAGTAAGTTAGATACTTGGAAAGAACTAGCAGAAAAAGAATCAAGAGGAAAAGGGATTAAAGTAACTCAAACTCCGGAAGGAATTGAGATGAAGGCCCTTTATACGAAAGCAGATATTGAAAATAATAACCTTACAGACACGATGCCTGGAATGGACCCATTTATCAGAGGGCCTAGAGCAACGATGTATACAGGTCGTCCGTGGACGATTCGTCAATACGCTGGATTTTCAACAGCTAAAGAATCGAATGATTTTTATAAGAAAGCACTGGCCGCAGGTGGACAAGGTGTCTCAGTTGCCTTCGATCTTGCAACACACAGAGGTTATGACTCAGATCACCCGCGAGTAAAAGGTGATGTTGGTAAAGCTGGTGTGGCCATTGATACTGTTGAAGATATGAAAGTTCTCTTTGATGGCATTCCACTAGATAAGGTATCGGTATCGATGACAATGAACGGTGCCGTTCTTCCAGTACTAGCAGGATATATCGTTGCAGCAAAGGAACAAGGTGTATCTCTTGACCAACTTTCAGGAACTATTCAAAACGATATTCTAAAAGAGTTTATGGTAAGAAATACTTATATCTTCCCTCCGGCCCCTTCAATGAAAGTTATCGCAGATATTTTTGAATATACTTCGAATAATATGCCAAAGTTTAACTCAATCTCGATTTCTGGTTACCACATTCAAGAAGCTGGTGCTGACGCCGCCCTAGAGCTTGCCTATACACTTGCAGATGGAAAAGAATATATTGATACTGCAATTAAGGCAGGGATGCAGATTGATCAATTTGCTCCAAGACTTTCATTCTTCTTTGGTATTGGGATGAACTTCTATATGGAAATTGCAAAGCTTCGTGCCGCAAGACTTCTATGGTCAGAAATCGTAGAAGAGTATGAACCAAAGAATATTAAATCTAAGATGTTACGTACTCACTGTCAGACTTCTGGTTGGTCTCTAACGGAACAAGATCCATATAATAATATTATTCGTACAACAATTGAAGCAATGGCCGCTGTATTCGGTGGAACTCAATCTCTTCACACAAACTCTTTTGATGAAGCAATAGCGCTTCCGACAGAATTCTCAGCTCGTATTGCAAGAAATACTCAAATCATCCTCCAAGAAGAAACTGGTATTACCAATACAGTTGATCCTTGGGGTGGTTCATATATGATGGAGACTCTAACAAAAGAGATTGCTGATAAAGCACGTGACCTAATCAAGGAAATTCAAGAAGCTGGTGGCATGGCCAAAGCAATCGAAACGGGACTTCCAAAACTTAAGATTGAAGAATCTGCAGCACTAAAGCAAGCACGTATTGATCGCGGCGAAGATGTAATTGTAGGGGTTAATAAATACAAACCTACAAAAGAAGACCATGTTGAAGTTCTTGAAATCGATAATGTTCAAGTGCTTAACGAGCAAATCAAGAGACTTGAAGAAATTCGTGAATCACGAGATGAAGCAAAAGTTAGTGAATGCATGGCCAAGCTTGAGTACTATGCTAAAACTGGTAATGGAAACGGCCTAGAGCTTGCGGTTGAAGCAATGGAAGCCCGCTGTAGTGTTGGGGAAATAACTTACGCTCTCGAGAAAGAGTGGGGACGCTACAATGCAAATACTAAAACTGTTTCAGGTGTTTACGGTAAATCATTTGAAAGTGATGAGGAATGGATGAGTATTAAGAATGATATTGACCAATTCGAAAAAGATTTTGGACGTCGTCCGAGAATCTTAGTTGCAAAAATGGGACAAGATGGACATGACCGAGGAGCAAAAGTTGTCGCAACAGCTTATGCCGATGTAGGTTTTGATGTTGACCTTTCTCCACTTTTCTCAACTCCTGAAGAAGTCGCAAAGCAAGCAGTAGAAAATGATGTACACGTCGTTGGAGCATCTTCACTTGCGGCCGGACATAAGACTCTTATTCCAGAACTAATTGCAGAGCTTAAAAAACTTGATGCTGAAGATATCATCGTTGTTGCTGGAGGAGTAATCCCTAGAAAAGACTACGACTTCTTATATGAAGCTGGTGTTAAAGGTATCTATGGGCCAGGAACTACGATTGCTGAAGCCGCAAAAGATGTAATTACTAAAATCAAAGAGGCCCAAAAGTAATGCAAATAGATATCCAGAAATTAAAAAGTGGAAATATTAGATCACTTTCTAAATTCATCACTCTAATCGAAAGTAAGAAGAGCGAGCATCAAAAAGAAGCTCAATCATTATTAAACGAGATTCTTCCATTAACTGGAGATTCTATTCGTATTGGTATTTCTGGAACACCAGGGGTTGGTAAGTCGACATTTATCGAATCCCTGGGACTTCATTTAATTGACAAGGGGCTAAAGGTTGCAGTCCTGGCCATTGACCCTAGCTCTCCCCTAAGTGGAGGAAGCCTTCTAGGTGACAAAACTCGAATGGAGAAGCTGGCCCAAGAAAAAAATGCTTTTATTCGCCCTACTCCTTCATCTGGAAACCTTGGTGGAGTAGCTCTAAAGACGAGAGAAGTCATGCTTGCCTGTGAAGCTGCAGGCTATGATGTTGTACTTATTGAGACAGTTGGTGTCGGTCAGTCCGAGTATGATGTTGCAAATATTGTGGACTTATTCACAGTACTTCTACTTCCAGGTGGAGGTGATGAACTTCAAGGAATAAAAAAGGGTATTATTGAACTCTGTGACAATATCGTTATCAATAAAGCAGATGGTGATAATAAACAAAAAGCACACGATACAATGGTTCAATATAAGTCAGCTCTTGGCGTGATTAAAACAGAGCAAAAAATCGGCGCAAATGTAATGATGTCCTCCGCCTTAGAGAATAAAGGCGTAACAGAATATTGGGAATTAATTGAAAAAATCTACCAAGAAAACCAAGAAAAAATTCAGCTAAAACGTAAAAGACAGAATCAAGACTGGCTTAAGAAACTATTTAATGAATTACTTGAAAATAAGGTTAGGGCCAACCCATCTCTTCAGTCAGAATGGACAAAGCTAAATGACAATATCTTAAATGAAGTTGAAACACCTCTTAGTGCTGCAAATAAATTAATTCAAATCTTATTTAGCAAATAATAAACTAACTTTTTGATTTCCAAAGTTTAACTATAAATATTTATGTAACTTAAAGGATGCCTGCGCCTTGTCTAATGACATCCGCTTCACCATTAGTGAAGTCTACAATTGTTGATGAGCCTACAAACTCATGCTCTCCTGGGTCAACAATGAGTGAAATAATTCCGGCCAATGATTCTTCAATCATATATGAGTATAAATCATCATAAGAAGAGAGAGATGGCGTAAACTTATCTAAATCAATATTGCTCGATAAAACTGGCTCTCCATGTATATCAAGTAGTCGACTAATAAGAGTAGATGGAACAAAGCGGATCCCTACTTCGTGATCAGTTTTGTTTGCAGCAACGGCCTTAGTAATTTTCTTATTGGCATTAAATATAAACGTATAGTGACCTGGAATAATTCGCTTAATATAGCGAAAAACACCATCATCAATATTGGCCACATCAGAGGCCATCGATATAGAATCACATAAGAGTGAAAATGCTTTTAATTTTGGAGCATTCTTATATTTATAAATTCTTTCAATTCCTTTTTTACTAAAAGGAGATGCGATAACGACCCAACTCGTATCAGTTGGTAAGCACACAAGCTCTCCATTATTAAGAGCCTGTGAAACTTTTTGTAATACGCGATCATCTGGATTTTCAGCAATTACATATTCAATCAATGCTTACCTCAAATATTTTAAAAATTCGTTATCATTAGAAATTATAAACTTAGTCTTACCTTTAATTGAAGTCTTATATGCCTCAAGAGATCTTACAAACTCAAAAAAGCTAGGATCTTGAGAGAAAGCCTTCGCATAAACTGCTGAAGCCTTTGCTTCCGCACGACCTTTAATCAATTGTGACTTCTTATAACCTTCTGATTGAATTGTTTGTAAATCTTTTACTAAACGTCCTTCAATCTTGGCCTTTTCACCTTCTCCGATTGATCTAATCTTTTGTGCAATTCTCTGACGTTCTGAAATCATTCTTTCGTATACTTTACGTTCTACTGACTTTTCATAAGAAATGCGTCTTAATTGTACATCAATAAGTTGAATACCAAATTGTTCTAACTCTCCATCGGCTTTACTTACAATTAGTTGAGATAATTTTTCTCTACCAACGTTTACATCTTCAATATCACCAGTTATTTCTTCTTCAATTTCGTTAACATCAACTTTAGTAGTATTTAACTTTTCAATAATTGCATTAGAATTACGTACGGCCTCAACAAGATCATGAGATGAAATTACATTTCTTGTTGCTGAGTCTAAGATCGTATCAATTCTCTTTTTTGCACCTTCAGTATTACGTACAGTTTGGATAAATTTAAGAGCATCGATAATTTTAAATCTTGCCGTTGTATCTACTTTAATGAATTTCTTATCTTTTGTAGGTATCTGATTTGGAAAACCATCCCAGCTAAGAATTCGCTTATCAACAAAGCGTACATCTTGAACAAAAGGTTTCTTATAATGAAGACCTGCATCTGTTATCGGCTTACCAACGGGTTTACCAAATTCAGTGATAATTGCTTGTCGACCTTCACTAACAATAAAAAGTGACTGCTTTCCTAAAATTAAACCGATAAAAACAACAACAATCAGAGTTACAACTTTATTCATTTCTTAGCTCCTTGGTTGTAAATCGGCAGAAGTCCCTTAACCTTTGGATCAATAATCGTAAGATTATCGTACTTCTTATAAAGCCCTTCCATTGCTTCAATATAAAGGCGTTTCTTTGTAATTTTTGGAGCGCGACGATATTCTTTAAGAATTTCCTTAAATTTCGCAACATCCCCTTCTGCACGGTTCACAAGTGCAGCAGCATAACCTTCGGCTTCAGAAACCATTTTCTCGGCCTTACCACGTGCTTCAGGAATAACCTTATTATAAGCACCCTCTGCTTCGTTAATGGCCTTTTCTTGTTCTTGTTTTGCTTCGTTAACTTCATTAAATGAAGCCTTAACAACTTGAGGTGGATTAACATCTTGAAGTTTTACCGAAATAATTGAAACTCCCATATCATATTTATCAATCACTTCTTGCATTAAAACCTTTGCATCAGCTTCAATTTCAACCTTTCCAACAGTTAATACATCTGTTACAGATCTATCCCCGACAACTCTCCTCATAATTGATTCTGAAATGTCACGAATATTTCTAACTGGTTCACTTGTTTGAAAAATAAACTTAAATGGATCTCTTACTTGATATTGTACTGCCCACTCAACTGAGGCAACATTTAAATCCCCCGTTAACATGAGAGATTCATTATCAAAATTGTCACCTGAGTAAGACGAACGACGAGATCTTGTGCTCTTTGTTCTAAATCCAAATTCTTCTTGAAGAACTGTTTTAACCTTAACCTTGATAACTTCATCTATTCCAAATGGAATTTTAAAATGAAGACCTGGAGTATTAGTATTAATATACTTCCCCAGACGAATTACCACGGCCTCTTCGTCAGGCTCAACAGTATAAAAAGATGTGTATCCGAAAATTACTAAAACAATAAATACAAAAAAGGGGCCAAGTAACTTGAGCCCCTTATCTAAATCTTGTTTCATTTTTTCGAAGTCATTCCTTGGTGCTTGTCCATTATTAAAAGACATTTGCTCTCCTTGACTTGCGTCCTATGCTTCTACTTCTAACATGAGGACGTTTTCTTCTAATGCGTCCCCTTCTTTAACGTGAATTGCTTTAACTGTACCATCAATTCCACTCTTAATCTCATTCTCCATTTTCATGGCCTCAAGAATAATTAGAGTTTCACCGGCCTTAACAGGTTGACCAACTTCAACATTGATCTTAACAACTTTACCTGGCATTTTAGTAAGAAGCTCACCAGCGTCAGCTCCACCTAAGCCAGAAGGCTTATATCCTCTAAATAAAGAGTATACCTTATCAACATTCACAACTCTTGATGGAAGATCTTGTCTTGGGATCTTTTTCCAAGTTTTATTATCCTTAGAGATAAAGTATTGGCCACAGAGCTTTCTTAACCACATCGTTTCATGAAGGTTTCTTTCGCCTTCTTTTAATGTAGAAAAATCAAACTCAACTAAGCTGTGATCGTGAACTTTAGTTCTTGTTAAATCAACGATTACTTCTTCATTATCATTAATTAAATATGTTCTCATCTTAGATACCCATCCTACGTGCTTCAGAACCAGCAATGATCGTATAAAGTTTAATATGATCTAGGTCTGTCTTCACGTTGTTCTGAGGTGCTATTTCACCAATATAAGCTGTTGAGTAGTGACCTTCAACAAAGTTCTTCTCTGTCATAATTTCTTTTAGCAGAGGAAGGTTTGTCTTAAGTCCTTCAATGAATAATCCATCAAGAGCTGCATTCATTTTTCTAACAGCAACATCACGAACAATTCCCTTACAAACTAACTTTCCAACCATTGGGTCGAAATCAGGTGTTACCTCAAGTCCTTTGTATAGACAGTGATCAAAACGTGTTCCTTGTGGGAAGTTTGTTTCAAAACCTGTAACAAGACCTGGAGCTGGAAGCATTGTAATTGGATCTTCGGCACAAATACGACACTCAATTGCATGTCCTGACCTTCTGATGAATTCTTGAGAAGGAATACCTAACTCATCACCAAAAGCAGCTTGGATCATACAAACAATAAGATCCATTCCTGTGATTTCTTCAGTGATTGGGTGTTCAACTTGAATACGTGTATTCATTTCTAGGAAGTAAAATTGCTTATCTTCACCCATGATGAATTCAACTGTTCCTGCTGAGTCATAGTTTACTGCCTTAGCAAGCTTAACTGCCGTTTCACAAACACTTTGACGAAGTTCTTCATCAGTTCCAATAAATGGAGATGGTGCTTCTTCAATAATCTTCTGGTGTCTTCTTTGTACCGAACACTCTCTTTCAAAAAAGTGGAAAGTATTACCTTTCTTATCTGCAAGAATCTGAACTTCAATGTGACGAGGGTTAACAATTAGTTTCTCAACTAAAAGATCTCCGTTATTGAAAGCTGCCATAGACTCACGTCCTACGGCTTCAAACTGAGCACGTACTTCAGCTTCATCTTTACATGCACGCATACCACGTCCACCACCACCGGCAACAGCTTTTAGTAGAACTGGATAACCAATTCTACTTGCAATCTCAACCGCTTCATCAACAGTTGGAACAGCGTGATCTGTACCTGGAACAGTAGGAACACCAGCATCATTTGCTAGCTTCTTAGATGTTGCCTTATCACCCATAACTCTAATGGCCTCAACGTGTGGACCAATAAAAGTAATACCTGCATCAGATAGAGCATTTGCAAAATCTCTATTTTCAGAAAGAAAACCGTAACCTGGGTGTACACCATCGGCTTTTACTTCTTTTGCAAGAGCTACAAGCTTTTCAACATTAAGGTATGTCTCAGCGTTTGTATTTCCTGGAAGGTATACCCATTCATCACAAAATTGTAAGTGAGTCCCTTGTGGTTCATTATCTGTGTAAATACCAATCGCAGTATGCCCAAGCTCACGACAAGCTTTTGCAACACGTGAAGCAATTTCTCCACGGTTAGCAATTAGTACTCTTCTTTCCATGTTCTTTGGCTGTCTGATCATCATAATTGAATATTCCCGTGTTTACGTTTTGGACGGTCAACGTTCTTATCTTTAAGAACTACTAGGTATTCATATAGACGCTTTCTTGTTTCTTCAGGAAGAATAACAGCATCAATATATCCTCTTTCAGCTGCAACATATGGATTAGCAAAGTTATTCTCATAATTTGCAACTAGCTCAGCTTTCTTCTTATCATAAGCTTCACCTTCAAGGCCTTGAAGTTCTTTTCTAAATACAATATTAACTGCACCTTCTGCTCCCATAACTGCAATTTCACCAGTTGGATAAGCAAGGTTTACGTCTGAACGAATGTGCTTAGATGCCATAACGTCATAAGCTCCACCGTAAGACTTTCTTGTAATTAAAGTAATTAGAGGAACTGTCGCTTCTGCGTATGCATATAGAAGTTTAGATCCGTGCTTAATGATCCCACCGTACTCTTGAACTGTACCTGGTAAGAAACCTGGAACGTCTACAAGTGAAACAATAGGAATATCAAAAGCATCACAGAATCTGATGAAACGAGCAGCCTTACAAGATGAATCGATATCAAGAACACCAGCTAGAACTTCTGGTTGATTTGCTACGATACCAATTTTAATTCCACCAATTGATGCGAAACCAACGATGATATTTCTTGCATAATCTTTATGTACTTCTAAGAAGTGCCCATCATCAACGATATCAAGAATTACTTCTTTCATATCGTATGGCTTCTTAGGGTTACCTGGTACAACTTCTTTTAGTTTAGAGTTATCTCTATAAACTGGATCCGAAGTATATTTAGGCGCTTGCTTTTTAAAGTTAGAAGCCGGGATATAGCTCATTAACTCTCTTACTCTTTCAAATGTTTCGTCTTCGTCTTTACACTTAAACTGACATACACCTGACTTTTCTGAGTGAGCTGTTGCACCACCAAGGTCTTCTTTTGTTACTTCTTCATGAGTTACAGTCTTGATAACATCTGGACCCGTAACAAACATGTATGATGACTTATCAACCATGAAGATAAAGTCAGTTACAGCTGGAGAATAAACAGCTCCACCTGCTGAAGGACCCATGATTAATGAGATCTGAGGAATTACACCTGAAGCCTTTACGTTTCTGTAGAAAATTTCAGCGTATCCACCAAGTGCATCAACACCTTCTTGAATACGAGCTCCACCTGAATCTTGAATACCAATTACAGGAATTCTGTTATCAAGTGCGAAGTCCATAATCTTACAGATCTTTCTTGCATGAGCTTCACCAAGTGCTCCACCCCAACAAGTAAAGTCTTGAGAGTAAACCGCAATTTTCTGTCCGTTAATTTCTGCGATACCTGTAACAACACCATCTCCGTAAAACTTCTTATTTTCCATTCCGAAGTTCACACAACGATGTGTAACAAACTTATCAAACTCTATGAAAGTACCCGGATCAACAAGTCTTTCAATTCTTTCTCTTGCAGTATACTTACCTTGCTCATGTTGCTTAGCGATTCTCGCTTCACCACCACCAAGCTCGGCCTGCATTCTTCTGTCTACTAAAAGAGCTCTTTTTTGCTCTAATATATTTTCACTGGTTGTTGACATACATCCCCTCCACCAATTTCTCTTTCGAGATTCTATGTAATTAATTGTCCGAGCATATTACACCCTTAAAAGACAATTTGCCCATTCACGTTGCGTTATTTTCGAGGGGTTAAGTATTTGAAATTATGGAAATATAAATAAAAAGGCCCTCGAAGAGGGCCTAAAAGTGTCTATCTTTTTATTTTGATGTGATTTATCTATTCATTACCTGCTTTCGCACGCTTATCTAGTCCATACTTATCAACTTTCATAATAAGGCTGGCCCTAGACATCCCAAGTTCTTTAGCAAGTTTTGACTTGTTGAAGTTACATCTCTTAAGACCTTCACGAATCATAATAATCTCTAATTCCATTAGTGCATCCTTAAGCTTTCCTGATGTATTAACACCTCTAGTTGACTCAACTGGAGCTGCACCATGATCAAGGATTTGAGGGCTTAAGTTATCTGGAGTAATTGATTTATCATCACCAGCAAGAACTACAAGTCTCTCAACTTCGTTTTCAAGTTGACGTACGTTACCTGGCCAAGGATAGTCTAGCATTTTCTCCATACACTTCTTAGAATATGATTTCATTGGCATACCCGACTCATCACATTTCTTTTTAAGAAAGTGCTCCATTAATACAGGAATATCCTCTTTTCTATCTCTTAGAGGTGGAAGGTTTACGTTTAGAACATTAATTCTATAGTAAAGATCTTCTCTAAACTCACCTTTTGCCATCATTGTTTTAAGGTCTTTATTTGTCGCCGCAATAATACGAACATCTGTTCTTCTAGGTGAATCTGCACCTACTGGAAGGTAAGTACCTTCTTGAAGAACACGCAGAAGTTTTACCTGCATTGAAAGTGAAGTATCCCCAATTTCATCAAGAAATAGTGTTCCACCATTTGCAAGTTCAAATAAACCAGATTTCTCTTTATGTGCTCCTGTAAATGATCCTTTAACGTGACCAAATAATTCTGAATCAAGAAGGTTTTCGTTGAATGCAGAACAGTTCACAGCCAAGAACTGAGAGTCTTTACGTGGAGAAGCAAAGTGCACTGCCTTAGCAACAAGTTCCTTACCAGTACCGTTTTCACCTTGAATAAGAACTGATGATTCACTCGTAGAAATACGTTCTAGTAGCGAGTAAATCCTTTGCATTTGCTTAGATTTACCAATCATATTGTGATAGCGAAATTTCTCACCTAGCTCTGAATTAAGCATATGAATTCTTTCTTCACGCTTAGATATTTCATGATGAAATGTTGAAATTTCACCGGCCACTAGTTCAACTAATTCTTTTAAATATTCAATTTCTCTCGGGAATAATCTTCTTGTCTCATTTACACATTCTTGTGCTGCTTCTGGAGAAGCACCATGCTCAACTAGTGCTGTTACAAGATCTTTTTCTTCAGCTTCTGTAAATGTACTTTTTAAGAATGGAAAAGCAAATACGGTTCCGTGGTACTCACCTTCAATTTCAATCTTAGTACCCATCATTTTAACACCTGGGAAATATGAATCAAAGATCATCACAACTTCACCTGATTGGCTTAGTTCATCACTAAATCGTTCTACATCGGCCGTTACAAAATCATAACCGTGTGGAAGTGACATTTGAGTCTCAAAGAAAAGGTTTTTAAAATTATAATCCTTATCTGTATGTGAACTTCTAATCTTAAAATGATTATCAGCATAGAAAACTTCTACACCAAACCACTTATGAATTACTTCTTCGAGCTTAGAAATAACATGAAGTCCTTTTAATTCATTCCAGTTGATCATTTTTATTCTCCGATGTTTAATTCTTTGGCACAAAAAATGATAGGCCAAAGCAAAGTCTGTAAAACTTTTCGGCAGAATTTAATAAAACTTAACTATGAATGATAAAAAAATAGACGAATTCAAAGAAATATTATTAATTTACTTTACGCCTAAGTAGCTAAGAACACGTATGAAATATGAATCCATTTTCCAATCTTGTGGACCTTTAAACATAATTCTATGCTCTAGTTTAGAATTGAAGACAAAAGTCTCCGGAACCTTTACAACACCTAACTTACTCATAGAGATACCTGCTTGATCATGTATCACAAGTGAATTAGATGGTAAGTTATTGAATCTTTTTAGAAATTTTTTAATCTTCATGTCATCATCTTTAACGGCCATGAAAACAACTTTTACGTTTTTCTCTTCCAACTTGCGCGCAAATTCAACAAATTCTGGAAATTCGGCTTCACAAGGAGCGCACCAAGTTCCCCAGAAATGAACAACTAAACCATTAGAGTTTCGTGCTAAGTCCTGAAGCTCAACTTCGGAGTTGTCAGCAAAATTATCAAGTTTAACACTAGGTAGTGATTTGAGAATATAATCACGACTTTCATCCACATAAGAGTCTACTTTACTCTTATGGTAAATAGAATATCCCAGCGTAATAGCAACAATAATAAAAATAATAGAAACTTTAGATGATGTACTCATAGATATATTGGAAAAGTTTAAATAAAAAAACCCATCATACGTTAATATGATGGGCTTATACTATCTCATTCGAATTAAAAATTAATCAACAAATGCAATGTATGCCATTTTTGAATTGTCACCAACTCTGTTCTCAGAAAGTCTCATGATTCTAGTGTAACCACCATTTCTTTCTTTGAATTTAGGCCCAAGCTCAGTAAATAGCTTGTTTACAGCATTCTTATCATTAAGTTTTTTGAATGCAAGTCTTCTATTAGCAACAGTATCATTTTTTGAAAGAGTTACTAATTTTTCAACAACTGGCTTGATTGCTTTAGCTCTTGTAAGAGTAGTTTTAATCATACCATGATCGATAACTTCAGAAGCAAGGTTTTTAACCATTGCAACTCTATGTGAAGGACTTACACCTAGTTTATACTTATGTTTTTGATGTCTCATATCTCTACCTCAACTTATAACAACTTTTATTCTTCTTTTAGATCTTGCATGATGCTATCAACTTTCATTCCTAGACCTAGTCCCATTTGAGAAAGTACTTCTTTAATCTCATTTAGTGACTTACGTCCAAAGTTCTTAGTTCTTAGCATCTCACCTTCAGTCTTAGAAACTAGCTCATAGATATACTTAATATCTGCGTTCTGCAAGCAGTTTGCAGATCTTACAGACAGCTCAAGCTCAGAAACAGGCTTTAAAAGAGCTGCATTAGCAGTATTTTGTTGTTTCTTAGGCTTAGTTTCCATTCTTGTGATTTCTTCTTCATCTTCGAAGCTAAGGAATACAGCAAGTTGGTCTCTTAGGATCTTCGCAGAATAAGCTACTGCATCCGAAGGTTCAACACCTGCGTTAGTCCAAACTTCAAGAGTAAGTTTATCAAAATCAGTTCTCTTACCAACACGTGAATTTGTAACTGTATAGTTAACACGTGCAACAGGTGAGAAGAGAGAATCAAGATAAATCCAACCGATAGGAAGATCAAAAGACTCTTTATTATCAAGAGCTGTTACGTATCCTTTACCTCTAGCAACAAGTAGTTCCATTTTAATAGATCCACCAGTTGATAGGTTACAGATAGCGTGCTCTGGATTTAAAACTTCAACATTTGCAGACTCAGAAATGTCACCAGCAGTAACAACACCCTCTACAGATTTCTCAAGAGTAAGAGTCACTTGCTCTTTATCTTTAATCTTAAAGTGAACTTCTTTAAGGTTAAGAATAATCTCAGAAACTTCTTCTTTTACGTTGTTGATTGTACCAAACTCATGCTCAACACCATCAATTCTGATTGCAACAATAGCTGCACCCTGAAGTGAAGACAGAAGTACACGACGTAAAGAGTTTCCAAGAGTTTGTCCATAACCTCTTTCTAGTGGCTTAGCAACGAACTTACCATAAGTATTAGTTAGCTTATCGTTATCCATTTCCAAAGCTACTGGTCTTATCATTCCTGTCCAATTTTTTGCTGTAAATGTTTCCACAGACAACTCCTTAATATAAATCTATAAAATTATACTCTTCTTCTTTTCGGTGCACGACATCCATTATGTGGAATTGGTGACCTATCAGCAACAGAAGTGATTTTAAGGCCTGCAGCGATGAATGCTCTAACAGCATTTTCTCTACCTGCACCCGGACCTTTAACTCTAACTTCAACAGTAGATAGTCCGTGCTCCATAGCCTTTTTAGCTGCTTCCATAGAAGCCATCTGTGCCGCGAATGGAGTCGATTTCTTAGACCCTCTGAATCCTAATTGACCAGCAGATGCCCATGAAATAGCGTTACCGTTCATGTCAGTAAACGTAACGATTGTATTATTGAAAGAGCATTGAATATGTGCAATACCTCTCGAAATATTCTTTTTAACTTTTTTCTTTGAAGCTGTTTTCTTAACCATCATTAACTCCTAACAATTACTTCATTGACTTAATAGACTTCTTACCTGCGATTGCAACAGCTGGTCCCTTACGAGTACGAGCATTTGTAGAAGTTCTTTGACCTCTTACAGGAAGACCTTTTCTATGTCTGATCCCTCTGTAACAACCTAAGTCTTTTAGTCGTTTAATGTTAAGACCAACTTCTCTACGTAAGTCACCTTCAACAGTGTACTCACTTTCAAGAAGAAGTCTGATTTCGTTTGCTTCTTCTTCAGTTAGTTCGTTTGAATTTTTGTTTAAATCGATGTTTGTTTTTTCTAATACTTCCTTAGCAACCTTCGGTCCTACACCGTAAATTGATTGCAGGGCAATTTTCATTACCTTATTTCTAGGAATATCAACACCAAGAATTCTCGCCATAGCTACACTCCTTTCCTATGATTAACCTTGTCTTTGCTTGTGCTTAGGTTGCTTACATACAACTCTAAGTACGCCTCTTCTTTTAATAACTTTACAATCTTTGCACATCGGCTTTACAGATGCTCTAACTTTCATAACAACCTCGTAAATTCTACACTAGCGTTTTTTACTTCTATATGTAATTCGGCCCTTCGTTAAGTCATACTTGCTAATCTCAACAAGTACTTTATCTCCAGGTAAAATTTTAATAAAGTGCATTCTCATTTTTCCACTAATGTGGGCAATAACAGAATGTCCATTCGGTAATTTAACCTTAAATTTTGTGTTTGGTAAAAGTTCAGTAACTTCACCTTCAACTTCAATCGTTTCCTGATTACTCATATATTAAAAACCTAAAGTAATTGCTTATATATGACTCAGGGCCATATTGCAAGGCGAATTACTTATATATTAAATTATTTAACTACTTTTTTTATTTCTTCAAAAATCTCATCAAGCCCGTTAGTTGCATCAACTCTAACAAGTCGTCCTTGAGCTTCATAGTACTCAAGAACAGGCTCAATATTATCTGTAAAGACCTTCATTCTTGTTCTTACAGTGTCTTCATTGTCATCCTTACGATGCACAAGGTCTTCACCTGAAACATCACATTTACCTTCAACCTTAGGTGGCTTTGTTTTCAGATTGTAAATCTCTCCACTTCCAGGAGCCACACGTCTGTTAACAATTCTATCAACTAAAGTATCAAGCGCAATATCAAAGTAAATCGCTTTAGATTTAACACCACCAAGTAGCGCACTATCTAAATCCTTTGCTTGAACTAAGTTTCTTGGATAACCATCAAAAATATATGTCGACTTCTCTACTGCACAGTTTGCCTTGAGAAGATCTAGTACTAACTCGTCACTTACTAGTTCACCAGAATCCATAACGGCCTTGATTTTACGACCAAGATCTGAACCCTTTGCGACTTCAGCTCTTAGTAAGTCACCAGTAGAAACATGTTTGTAGCCAAGCTCAGAAACGATATTCTTAGCTTGAGTACCTTTTCCCGATCCAGGAGCTCCAATTAAAATTAGTTGTGGTGCCATGGACTAGAACCTTCTATTGTTACCGTTATATTTGCCTTTAGACTTGTACGACATTTCATACTTATCAGCAAACATAAACGATTGAACATTCATCATAACTCTAACTGATACAGAAACTAAAATTAGCATCGATGTACCACCAAATCTAGTTTGAGCACCTGTAATTAACGAAGGAACAATACAAACTACAATTAAGAATAGAGCACCAAAGAATGATAAACGATTCAACAATGTATCTAAATACTCTTTAGTTTTATCACCCGGTCTAATACCTGGAATAAAAGCATTATTTTTCTGTAACATCTCTGTGATCTTCTTTGTTTTAAATTGGATCGGTGCATAAAAATATGTCATATACACAATAAGAGTTGCAAATAGAATATTAAATAATAATTGTCCTGGAGCTAAACTTTGTTGAATTGTATCAAAGTATGGCTTAAAAGCACTATCTGCAGGTACAAATGTAGCAAAAGTTGCAGGAGCTGCTAATAAAGAAGATGCTAAGATTGGAGGCATAACTCCACCTGTATCAACTCTCATTGGAAGAGTTTGATTACCACCATAAACTCTATTATTAACAACACGCTTTGCATATTGAACCGGAACAGCTCTAAACGCTCTTTCAATAAATGCAACAACAAAAAATGCAACAATAATAACGGCCACAAAAGTAAGAAGTTCTAAACCTCCCATTTCACCGTTTCTAAATAGTGTAATTTTTTGAATAACCTCTGACGGCAGCTCTACGGCAATACCAGCAAAGATAATCAGAGAAACACCATTCTCTAAACCAAATTCAGTAATTCTCTCACCAAGCCAAAGAAGGAACATTGTACCTGCCGCTAGAGTGATCATAGTTACAATTCTAAAAAGCATACCTGGCTCAGGGATAACTCTTGCTCCACCTGGTGAAACAAATGTTTCAAATACAGCGGCCATCGAGTAACCTTGTATGCAACAGAGAATTACTGTTGCATACCTAGTCCACTTTTGAATTTTTTTGCTACCTTCTGAGTCTTCTTGTAGCTCTTGGATTTGAGGGATAACCTCTCCCAAAAGAGAAAAGATAATTGAAGTAGTGATATACGGCATAATCCCCAGTGCTAAAACCGAGAAACGTTTGAAGGCACCACCACTGAAAGTGTTGATTAGGTCAAAAAGACTTCCTCCACCGGCTTCCGCAAAATAAGAAGAGATTGCCTGCGCATCAACTCCTGGAACAGGAATTTGCGCAACCAATCTATATACTACCAATAATAAAAAAGTAAAAAAGACTTTTTTCTTAAGCTCTTCAAGTTTTCCTTGAGCGTTTGACATCAGACGATCCTTTTATCTATTTTGTTGCTATTTTTCCACCAGCTTTCTCGATTGCCTCTTGAGCACCCTTAGAAAACTTTTCAATATTAACAAAATTTAACGATTTTGAAAGCTCTCCGTTAGCAAGAATTTTCACTGGACGTCTTTTGTCTGCACCCTTAAGGATACCTTTCTCAATAAGAGCTTCTTTTGTAACGTCTCCGTTATCAAATTTAGCTTCAAGTGTAGATAGAGAAACCTCAGCATACACAGTTTTAAATGGTGCGTTAGAGAAACCTCTTTTTGGAAGACGCATGTAAAGTGGCATAGCTCCACCTTCGAAACCAGTTCTTACACCGCCACCAGCACGAGCCTTTTGACCCTTGTGCCCTTTACCAGCTTGAGTACCTTGACCTGAACCTTGTCCACGACCAATTCTCTTAATATTCTTATGTGCACCTTTTGGACTTTTTAAGTTATTTAAAGTTAACATATTTACCTCTTAATCAACTAATTCTGCTTATTCTTGAATGTCTAAAAGGTGAATTACCTTTTTGATCATTCCTCTAACAGCAGAAGTGTTTTCTAAAGTTTTTGAAGTTCCAGTTTTTCTTAGACCAAGTCCTCTTACTGTAGCTTTCTGCTTTTCAGTACATTTAATAGTACTTTTCTTTAATGTTACTGTAATTGTTTTCGCTGTCATATCAACCTCAATTAACCTTTAATTCTTAAGCCTTTAGCTTCTTTTCCACGTACTTTAGCTACTTCTTCTACTGATCTTAGTTGTTTAAGAGCGTCAAAAGTTGCTTTAACGATGTTATGTGGGTTGTTACCTCTAAGAGACTTAGTAAGTACGTCTTTAACACCTGCAAGTTCTAGGATTGAACGACATGCACCAGCAGCCTTAACCCCTGTACCTTCCGCAGCAGGCTTAAATAGAATCTTACCAGCATCAAATTCACCAAGTACTGTGTGAGGAATAGTTCCTGCATCAACTGGTACAGAGATCATGCTTTTTTGAGCAGCTTGTGTAGCTTTTCTGATTGCTTCAGGTACTTCTTTAGCTTTACCAAGTCCATAACCTACACGACCATTTTTATCACCAACGATCATTAGTGCACTAAAAGAAAATCTTCTACCACCCTTCATAACCTTAGCAACTCTATTTACAGCAACAACTCTTTCTTCTAATTCAACATCCATAGAGTTTGCTTGACGCTTTTTCGCTGGAGCTTTTTTAGAAGCTTGTCTTTTCTTTGGTTCTGCTTTTACTGTTTTTTCAACGCTTTTATTTTCTTCAGTCATCACTTACTCCTAAATTTGAATTCCATTTTCTCTAGCAGCTTCAACAACAGCCTTGATTACACCATGGTATCTAAGTCCGTTTCTGTCGAATACAGCAGTTGAAATATTGTTAGACTTTAGGTTTTCAGCAAGTTTTGTCCCAACTAGCGTTGCACCAGCAACATTGCTTTTTCCTTCAACAGCATTTTTACCATAAGTTTGAACACTAAAAAGTGTCTTATTAGCAACATCGTCAATTACTTGAACAGTGATGTGCTTGTTTGTGCGGTTAACTGATAGACGAGGTCTCTCAGCAGTTCCGTTAACTTTCTTACGGATAGCAAGTTTTCTTCTAATTTTTCTAGCTGTACTTGCTTTACCAGCTTTACCATAAGGCTTTCTAATCATTTTTAACTCCTCACCCTAGGCCCTCACTGCGGGCCATTCTCAGGCTACTATTTATTACTTACCGCCAGATTTACCAGCTTTTCTTACGATTGTCTCTTCAGCGTATTTAACACCTTTACCTTTGTATGGTTCAGGTGGTCTGAATGAACGGATCTTTGCAGCAGCAAATCCAACTAGTTCTTTGTTCGAACCAGTAAGTTCGATTTCTTTACCAGCAACTTTAGCTGCTACACCTTCAGGAAGAACATAGTCAATCGGGTGAGAATAACCAAGGTTAAGAGTTAGTGTATTCCCACTAACAGCTGCCTTATAACCAACACCGTTGAACTCTAGCTTTCTAACAAATCCATCAGTAACACCAGTTACCATATTGAAAACGATTTGTCTTGCTGTTCCCCACATTGCACGAGACTTTTTAGACTCATCAACTGGATTTACTTTAATCTCATTACCTTCTTGTGCAAAAGTCACTCTATCATTGAAAGTGTACTCTAGCTCACCTTTAGGTCCTTTAACTGATACATTTGTACCATTTATTGTAACCTGAACTTTCTCAGGAACTACTACCGGGTTTTTTCCTACACGTGACATTACTCGCTCCCTACTACCAAATATTACAGATTACTTCACCACCAACTTTAGTCGCTCTCGCTTCTCTATCAGAAATAATTCCTTTAGAAGTTGATAGGATTGAAGTACCAAGACCACTAATAACTCTAGAGATGTCCTTATAACCACGGTACTGTCTAAGACCTGGTTTAGATACTCTCTCAAGACCTACGATAGCGTCGTCTTTAAGTAATACTTTGATTCTAATATCTGATTGGCTCTTTGCAATAATTTTGAATGAACGAATATAACCTTCGTCTTTCATAACTTTACAAACACCTGCTTTCATTTTTGAAGCTGGAAATTCCACTCTATCGTGTCCAGCATTAATTGCATTTCTAATTCTTGTTAACATATCTGCAATAGGATCAGTCATCATAATTTCGTCTCCTCAACCATTACCAGCTTGACTTAGTTACACCAGGGATCATTCCTCTAAGTGCTAACTCTCTAAATTGAATTCTTGATAGTCTGAACTTTCTGTAGAAAGCACGTGGACGCCCAGTTAATTCACATCTATTTCTAACTCTAATTGCAGCTGAATTTCTTGGTAGCTTCTGTAGCTTAATCATCGCTTCAAATCTTTCTTCATCAGATAGATTCTCGTTGATAATAGCAGCTTTAAGTTCTTTTCTTAAAGTACCGTATTTTTCAGCAAGCTTAGCTCTTTTCTTGTTACTTTCAATTTTCGCTTTTCTAGCCATTACATTATCCTCAATTACTTGTTAAAAGGCATACCAAAAAGGTTTAGTAGTTCTCTACCTTCTTCGTTGTTTCCAGCAGTAGTTACGATTGAGATTCCTAGACCTCTTACTTTATCAATTTGATCGTAAGAAATTTCAGGGAAAATAATCTGCTCTTTTAAACCTAAAGTATAGTTACCTTTTCCATCAAATCCTTTAGAAGAAACACCTCTAAAGTCACGAACTCTTGGAAGAGTGATGTTAACAAGTCTATCAAGGAATTCGTACATTCTATCACCACGAAGAGTAACATTAGCACCTAAGGCCATACCTTCTCTTACCTTGAAACCAGCAACAGATTTTCTAGCTTTAGCTACAACTGGCTTTTGACCAGTAATAGTACCAAGATCGTTAACAATCGACTGAACAACTTTAGAGTTAGTTACTGCGTCTCTTGTACAACAGTTAACTACTATCTTTTCTAGCTTAGGAATTTGGTTAACATTCTTATAACCAAACTTCTCAGTCATTTTATTTTTAATTTCGTCATTATATAGTTTTCTGAATCTGCTCATTTTTGCCTCTATCCTTAACTCAGTACTGATCCACAAGACACAGCGACTCTAACCTTCTTACCATCTTTTTCTTCAATCCTTACTCTTGTAGCCTTTTTTGTTTTTGGGCTAACAACAGCAACATTTGAGATGTTAAGAGGTGCTTCGATGTCTACGATACCACCAGCTGGGTTCTCTTGAGTTGGTTTAATTGCTTTTTTTACTAGATTAACACCACCAACATAAACAACTTTGGTCTTGAAGTTAATTTTCTTAACTTCACCAGTTTTGCCTCTGTCTTTACCTGTTAAAACTACAACATTATCATTAACTTTTAGCTTTTGCATAACTTCCTCACTGAACCTTTGATTAAAGAACTTCTGGCGCTAAAGAACAGATCTTCGTAAAGCTCTTGTTTCTTAACTCTCTCGCAACAGGACCAAAAATACGTGTCCCTACTGGTTCATTGTTATTATTTAGTATTACAACGCTGTTCTTATCAAATCTGATGTATGAACCATCGTCTCTTCTAATAGGGTATTTTGTTCTAACGATAACCGCTTTTTTAACATCACCCTTTTTAATTTTTCCACCTGGTAGTGCTTGCTGAACTGCTACAACAATAATGTCACCAAGATTCGCGTTCATTCTTTTTGAACCACCAAGAACCTTGATACACTTTACTTCTTTAGCTCCAGAGTTATCAGCAACTTCTAACTTAGTTTGCATTTGGATCATTACTAACTCCTAAAATAGGCTTATCAAGCCCTACTTATTTACCTTTAACAGTTCCCACTTTTTGAGTTTTGAATAAGGTTTACTTTCAATAATTGTTACATTGTCACCTAGATTCGCTTCTAAACTTACGTTATGAGCGTGGTACTTTTTAGTTTTTGTAACGAATTTGCTGTAAACAGGGTGCTTGAAACGTCTAGCAACATTCACAACAACTGTGTTTTCATTCTTTACAGAAACAACTACACCATCTAGCTTTCTCTTAAACGTATTTGTACTCATGGTTACTCACCTTTAGCATTTTTTGCTGTTAATAATTTAGCAATATTCTTTTTTGCAAGTTTTAGCTCATGAGGCTTCTCGATTCCACTTGTCGTTTTTGACATGTTGATATCAAAGATAGCTCTTCTCATTTCAACTACTTTTGCATCAATTTCTTTACCGCTTAAACCGCTTATATCTTTGTACTCTAACTTTTGCATAACTTCCTCTTAACGATTTAAAGTTCCTGCTGCTCTCTAGAAATAATTCTAGTCTTTACAGGTAGTTTATACATTGCAAGCTTAAGTGCTTGTTTACTTAGCTCAGGATCGATGTGCTTGATTTCAAACATTACTCTTCCTGGTTTTACTACTGCAACCCAAGAATCTGGAGAACCTTTACCTTTCCCCATACGAACTTCAGCCGGCTTCTTAGTAAGGACCTTATCTGGGAAGATTTTGATCCAAACATTACCACCTCTTTTGATCTTTCTTGTCATTGCAATACGGGCAGCTTCAATTTGACGGTTAGTTATATACCCACATGATAGGGCTTGTATAGCAAATTCACCGAACGTGATAGTATTTCCACGGTTCGCCTTACCCTTCATTCTTCCTTTCTGCTGCTTACGCCACTTTACTTTCTTTGGACTTAACATATTTACCTCAATAAAATAAATTCACTAATGAATTTCCGACTACTTATAGATCTCACCTTTGTAAACCCAAACTTTTACACCGATAACACCGTATGTAGTGTGAGCTTCAGCAGTATTGTAATCAATGTCTGCTCTAAGAGTATGTAGTGGAACTTTTCTTTCTGTATAACCTTCAGCTCTTGCCATCTCAGCTCCGCCAAGACGTCCTGCTGTTCTAACACGGATACCTTTAACACCAGCTCTGAATGCTGACTGCATAACTTTCTTCATTGCTCTTCTGAAAGCTACACGTTTTTCAAGCTGACCTGCAATGTTTTCCGCAATTAACTTAGCTTCTGCATCTGGTCTCTTAACTTCTGCGATATTGAAGATTAGTGTACCTTTAGTTAGTTTCTTAAGGTCGTTTCTAATTTTCTCAATTCCTGCACCTTTTTTACCAATAGCAACACCTGGCTTAGCTGTATAAACAGTAACCTTAACCTGGTTTGAAGTTCTTGATAATTCGATATTAGCTACAGAAGCATTTTTCATGTTCTTTTCAATATAGTTTCTAATCGCTAGATCTTCGTGAAGAGTCTCACCGTATTCTCTATCGTTAGCAAACCAGTTTGAATGCCATGACTTAATATAACCTAATCTAAAACCGTATGGATGTACTTTTTGTCCCATAATTTATCCTATGCTTCTTTTAGTTCTACTGTTATGTGACTAGTTCTTTTTCTAATTCTGAACGCACGACCTTGAGCTCTTGGCTGAATACGTTTTAAAGTTGGACCTTCGTCAGCTTTAATCGTACCGATAACTAGGTTATCTAAGTCATACTTTTCAGAATCAGCTGCGATAGCTAATCCACTATTAATTAATTTTGTTAAAACAAGTGCAATTTCTTTCTTCTCTTGGAAGCGTAAGATTCTAAGCGCCTCAGAAGCTTTCTTCTTTCTGATTAGATCGCAAACCTGTCTTACTTTTCTTGGTGCGATACCAACTCTACTGTTTCTAACTGTAATGGCCATCTGACCTTCTCCTTATTCAACTCTAACTTAACTATCTTTTCTTAGCTTTTTTATCTGCACCGTGACCAAAGTATGTTCTAGTTAGTGCAAATTCACCTAATTTATGTCCAATCATATTATCAGTTACATAAACCGGTATGAATTTCTTACCGTTGTGAACGGCAAAAGTAAGTCCGATGAACTCAGGAACAATTGTCGATCTTCTAGACCATGTCTTGATCACTTTGTTACCTTTGTTACCTTCTTCTTGCATTTGTAGAGCTTTTTTCATTAAGCTAATATCAACAAATGGACCTTTTTTTAATGAACGGGCCATATTAATCTCCTACTACTTTCTTCTCTTAACGATGAACTTATCAGTTCTCTTATTAGTTCTTGTCTTGTAACCCTTAGCTGGTGTTCCCCATGGTGAAACTGGATGACGTCCACCTGAAGTTCTACCTTCACCACCACCGTGTGGGTGATCAACTGGGTTCATAGCAACACCACGAACAGTTGGTCTAAAACCAAGCTTTCTTTTACGACCAGCTTTACCAATGTTACGTTTCTCATGATCAAGATTACCAACCTGACCAATTGTAGCTACACAACTAACTTCAACTTTTCTAAGTTCACCTGATGGCATTCTAAGAAGTGCGAATTTACCCTCTTTTGCCATAATTTGAACGTAAGAACCTGCAGAACGTGCTAGCTGACCACCAGCTCCAGGATACATTTCAACATTGTGTACAAGAGTACCTACTGGAATGTCCTTAAGCTTCTTAGCATTTCCTACTTTAATATCTGCATCTGCAGACGCGATTACCTTATCTCCAACCTTTAGACCAAGAGGAGCTAAAATGTAGCTTTTCTCACCATCTAGGTATGCGATAAGTGCAATATTACAAGTTCTGTTTGGATCATAAGAGATCGCTTGAACAGTTGCAGGGATATCTGTTTTATTTCTTTTGAAATCGATAATTCTGTATCTTCTCTTAACACCGCCACCTCTGTGTCTAACAGTGATGCGACCAGCGTTATTTCTACCTGCAAAATTTTTCTTAACAGCTGTAAGGCCTTTAACTGGCTTTACACCTTTTGTTAACTCATCACTATTTACGACTTGCATCTTTCTTAGTGAAGGAGTTGTTGGTTTAAATCTTTTAATACCCATAATTTCCTCAGCTAACTAGTTAAACACCTTTAAAAAATTCAATCTTTTGACCTTCCGCTAATTGAACGAAAGCTTTCTTGAATTTACTAGTCTTTTTAACACCCTTACCAGCTCTTTTAACTTTACCTGGAGTAATGTTTGTCTTTACATTTAAAACTTTCACATCATATAGAGCTTCAACTGCATTCTTAATTTGATGCTTGTTTGCCTTAAGATCTACAACGAAACCAAAACGGTTTTCGTTATCTGTAGCAACAGAAGTCTTTTCAGTGATAAGTGGTTTCTTTAATACATTTTCTAACGTCGCCATAATCTACACCAACTTACTTAATAGGGTTTCTAATGCACTCTTTTCGATAACTAGGTTTTCAAATTTTACTGCTTCGTATACAGAGAAACCTTCTACGGCCATCCCTTTACCCCACTGTAAGTTCTTCACTGCTCTAAGAGCTGGTGAGTTTTTATCAGCAGTTACTACTAAAGCAGGAAGTAAACCCTTACCATTTAATAGAGCGTACATATCTTTAGTTTTTCCAGTTGATTCAATTGTATCTACTACTGTCAACTTTCCAGCTTGGAGTTTGTCAGCAAGTACAGATTGAATTGCAACCTTTGCCATTTTCTTGTTAACTTTTTGAACATAGCTTCTAGGGCTTGGACCGTGAACAGTTCCCCCGCCTACCATAAGAGACGATCTAATTGAACCTTGTCTAGCTCTACCTGTACCTTTTTGCTTAAAAGGCTTAGCTCCACCACCGCTAACATCTGAACGACCTTTAACACAAGCATTACCTTGTCTTCTTCCCGCTAGAGTAGCCTTAACAACTTGGTGTACAGCCGCTACGTTAATATCTTCAGCAGTAAGACTTACGTTTGTAGTAAGCTTTCCTGCTTCTTCTAATTTTGCATTTAATACTGTTACATCACTCATAACTATTACCTCAGTCTACTATTACTTCTTAAGTGCTTTTGCGATTCTTACAAAACCATTTTTTGAACCAGGAACTGATCCCTTAAGTAGCATGTATCCTTTATCTTGATTAACTTCAACAACCTTGATGTTTTGGATTGTTTTTGTGTCACAACCCATGTGACCAGGCATTCTTTTGTTCTTCCAAACTTTACCAGGAGTAGCTCTGTTACCGATCGAACCACCACGTCTGTGGAATTTCGAACCGTGAGTAGCAGGTCCACCTTTGAAGTTGTGACGCTTCATCTGACCTTGGAAACCTTTACCTTTAGATGTTCCTGTTACATCAACATATGTAGAAGCTTCAAATGACTCTAGAGATAGATCTTTACCTAAGTTAGCAGCATCAACGCCTTCTGTTCTAACTTCTGCAAATTTTACAAAGTTATTTTCAACGTTAGCAGCTTTTAGGTGACCTTGAGTTGGCTTATTAACAAGCTTCTCTCTTTTTTCGTAGTAACCTACTTGGTAAGCTTCGTAACCGTCTTTGTCTAAAGTTTTAACTTGTGTAACTTTGTTAGGGATTAGTTTGATAACTGTTACTGGAACGTGGTTCCCAGCTTCATCAAAGATTCTTGTCATACCAGCTTTTACACCATAGATAGTGTTAAGCGATACAGTAGCAGTAGTCTCAACTGCTTGAGTTTCTTCTGTCATTTTGCCTCCACAGCATCACTCTTCTCCAAGAGATGCATGCATGGTTAATAATAAAAATTTTTTTCGTTTATACTAGTACTTGATCTCTACGTCAACACCAGCTGATAGATCTAACTTCATTAGGCTATCAACAGTTTGCTGAGTTGGATCTACAATATCAATTAGTCTTTTGTGTGTTCTCATTTCGAACTGCTCACGAGATTTTTTATCTTTGTGAGGCCCTCTAAGAACTGTAAACTTGTTAATTTCAGTTGGTAATGGGATTGGACCCGCTACTCTTGCGCCTGTCTCTTTAGCTGTTTGTACGATCTCATCAACTGAGCTATCTAGAAGCTTGTGATCATATGCGCGTAATTTAATTCTTAACTTAGAAGCTTTCATACTCATCCTATTATCAATTTTAAAAGTTGAACCTGACTTTTACTGTTTTTTTGGGCCTATTGTCAAATTATTTTTACGCTAGGCCATATATTTTTTACGCGTCAATTTAATGTATTGAGCACAAAAAGGGGTGATTGATAAATCACCCCCAAAATTTAAGCAAAAATTTAGT